>PMHO01000030.1 GCA_003156715.1 Candidatus Tityobacter terrigena | reverse complement strand
TATCGATCGCCATAATCAACCTCTCAGTCAAGTGGTTTAGTCGTATGACTAACACTAGCGCGAAGGTGGCTGGCTGTCAAGCGGGCGCCAGGGATTCGCGCGACCCCACGGTATCGCGGCGTGGTGAACCCCATCCAACCCCGAAGTTGCTCGACGTTTCGGGAACATCTGAGATTCCCGTTTGTCGCCGTGACCAGAAAAGCGGGGCCGCAGCACCTCGTTCGTAAAGGTGTTTTTGGATAACGTCATGCGAATCTTCCACTTGTTCGTCTGCGGTATCGCCCTCGCTGGTTGCTCGAGGTGGGCGGCCGGCTCCCAACCGTTTCAGGCGTACGAATCGAACGACGGTCCAACATCCTTGAAGGCAGTCCAGCGTTCGGAGACTTTATCGGCGTGGCAAACGCGTGCGGATCACCACTTTCGGCTGCTGTACGGCTTCTACGGTAGTCCGGACGGCTCAACGCCAGAGGCGGCCCTGGTCGCCATGAACGGCGTCCTTTACGGCACGACGTCTGCAGGCGGCGAATACGGCGCACAGAGCCGCAACGGCTACGGGACAGTCTTCGAGATCGATGCGACCGGCCATGAAAGCGTTCTCTATAGCTTCAAAGGCGGTCGTGACGGCGCGAGTCCGGTAGGAGCCCTGACCGTCATGAATGGGAGGCTTTATGGCACCACGACCTTCGATGAACCGCAGGAGGACTGTTTCGAAGGCTCTTGGCCGCTCTGCGGCAACGGGACGGTCTTCGAACTCAATTTGTCCGGCAAAGAGCGAGTCTTATACCACTTCAAAGGAGGAAAGGACGGCTCGAATCCCTTCGGCGGACTTGTCGCCGTGCACGGTATCCTTTATGGCACCACGCTAAGCGGCGGCTGCTGCGTGAAGGGAGCTCCAACCGACGGCGACGGCACCGTCTTCGAGGTGACCACTTCCGGCAGCGAACGCGTGATCTATCGCTTCGGAGGTCAGCCGGGAGACGGCGCGCACCCAATGGCGAGCCTGATCGCCGCAACCGGCAAGCTTTACGGCAGCACGACCTCAGGGGGAAGCCACAACCTTGGGACCGTCTTCGAGGTGACCGCGTCCGGCGAAGAACGCGTGCTCCACAGCTTTGCGGGCTGCCCGGCGGACGGTGCAATTCCGCAAGATGGTGTAACTGCGCTGAACGGTTTCTTCTACGGTACGACGTTAGAGGGCGGCACAGGTTCACCGTCAGGCTGTGGCGAGCCCGCGGTTGGCGCCGGGGTCGTTTATGAGGTGAACCGGTCGGGCGACGAACGTGTGCTTTACTCGTTCCCTATAGGCGGTGTCGACAACCAGCCCATTGGGGGTTTGCTGGCTCTGAACGACAAGCTTTACGGCACGACGCGCAATGACGTCTTCGAGATTAGCACCTCCGGGCAGCAACACGCGCTCGTGCAGGAAGTTGCAGGTTCGCAGGCACGCCTGATTGTCATGAACGAGAAGCTCTACGGCACAACGTTAGGCGGGGGTGCGACCAATAACGGCGCCGTTTTCGAGTTGACGCCGTGATGNNCTCGCGAGCTAAGCCGGAGCTTTCTGAGCCACGCCGTGCGGATCTTGCAGCTCATTCTTTGCAGCGTCGTCCTTGCCGGTTGTTCAAAGGGGACCGTCGGCACCGTGCCGCTTCAGCCTTATCGATCGAACGATGTCGCATCCGCCTCGACCGCAGCGCAGCGATTTGTACACCGCGCGCAAGAGCGATTGTCGCCCCATCGAACTGCTCAGTTGCTCTACAGCTTCGAAGGTGGCCGGGACGGTGCGAAACCCTATGCGGGCCTGATCGCCTTGAACGGCCTGCTCTATGGCACGACGANNCGTGGGCGGCGCGAGCGACGACGGGATCGTCTTTGAGGTGGACGCCTCAGGAAAAGAACGCGTCCTTTACAGCTTCGAAGGCGGGGAGGACGGCGCATATCCGCGGGCGGGGCTCCTTGTCGTCGACGGGACGCTATACGGCACCACCTNNGGACCGTTTTCGAAGTGAGCCCGTCCGGTACGGAACGCGTGCTTTACAGTTTCAAGGGTGGCCGGGATGGTGCGGAACCGTTTGCAGGCTTGATCGCCATGAACGGTAAGCTCTATGGCACGACCGCTTACGGCGGTGAAAGCCAGTATGGCGGTTCGCTCGGCGTAAAAGGGCTCGGGACCGTATTCGAGGTCACTACCTCCGGCAAGGAACGCGTTCTCTACCGCTTCAAAGGCGGGAACGACAGTGCGATCCCGATGGCGGATCTAATCGCCGTCAAAGGGGTGCTTTACGGCACCACGCTCGCGGCGGTTTTCAAAGTGAATACGTCCGGCGAGGAGCACGTACTCTACCGGTTCAAGGGTGGCAAAGATGGCGCACTCGCGATGGCACCCTTGATCGCGGTCGGCGACAAGTTCTACAGCACGACGTACCAGGGCGGGATGAACAACGAGGGGACCGTCTTCGTGGTCGACGCCTCCGGGAAGCATCGCGTATTATATAGCTTCGCGGGCGGAGATGACGGCGCGTACCCATCTGCGGGTCTAGTCGACGTGAACGGTACGCTCTATGGCACGACAGCAGGTGGCGGCGGAAGCGGCGGTGGCACAAGCGGCGGTATAGTCGGCGATGGGACCGTCTACGAAGTGAGCACATCCGGTGACGAGGGCGTGGTTTACAGTTTCGAAGGCTCCTACCCCTACGGCGACGGTGCGAATCCGGTGGCCGGCCTAGTCGCCGTTAAACGCAAGCTCTACGGCACGACGCGGGACGGTGGTGCGAACGATGACGGGACTGTCTTCGAGGTGCTGGCAGACTGAGCGAAGGTCGGTGCCGACGGTGAAACGGCCGTCGTTGAACTCGACCCGGCTACATGCAGCGGGGCTCGCGTCGGATTCGAGTGCATGACGTTCCGGGGCGCTTGGATTAGAGTGCTGTGCCTTAAGGAGAATGTGCTCATGAGAAGCCTCGCGGCAGCGCTGGGCGCGCTTGCGTTCGTATTGGGCGGCTGCTCACGAAGCGGAGTTGGCGCGGCTGTTGCGCGTAACGCGCCTGTCGTCTTGATCGTCCCCTACTTCGCAGTTGTGGGTGACATCCGTGGCTCGAATAGCGTTTCCGTTTACAAAATCAACGCGGCGACCGGCGCCCTCACATTAGCCGCGGGTTCACCGTTTGCGGCGGGCCGAGACCCAAGCGCCGAAACGCTCGCTGAGGGACGCTTTGCATATGTGGTCAACAAAGGCTCCAATAGCGTTTCCGCCTACGAGGTTAACGCGACCACCGGCGCGTTGACGCCCGTGGTGGGTTCCCCATTCACGGTGGACTACAGCGCTTTCGGCCCCAATAGCATCACCGTTGACCCCGCAGGCAAGTACGCGTATGTCGTATCCAACGCGGGCGTTTCTGCATTCTCGATCGACGCAGCAAGCGGAGCTCTGGCGCATCTTCGGGGGTCACCTTTTGCCCGAGGCCCGTCCGATGGCTTCGGAACCACTTCCATTGCACTCGATCCCGGGGACAGGTTCGCTTACGTCCTCAATTCCTTCAGTAATACGGTCGCCTCTTATGCGATCGACCCGGGCGGCGCGCTCAAACTTACGGACCGGCCGCTAGAAGCGGGCCAGAATAGTAACAATCCGGGTGCGCTCAGTAGTGCGAGCGTCGATCCAAAAGGCAAGTTCCTTTACGTGACGAACGCCTGCTGCGTCTACGTCTACGCGATCGACGCGACAACCGGCAGGCTAGCGCCCCCCGCGCACGTGCGCTTGGGTCTCTTCAATGAGCTCAGTCTAAGCGGATTTGCGCTCGATCCGAACGGCAAGTTTGCGTACGCCTTTGATGACGGCCGCCTCTACGCTTACACGATCGACGCCGCTACCGGTGTGTTAAAAGCAGTGCCGGGTCGGAAGCTCGCTCTTCGCGCGGGCACTTTCGCCGACGGGGTTAGCATCGATCCAACCGGCAAGTTCGNNACCCCGGCGACCGCGCCGCCGCGCCCACGATCTCTGCCTATCGTATCGACCCCACAACCGGCGAGCTCACGCCGGTGGCAGGTTCGCCGTTTTCGGTTCAAGCCAATAACATCGATCCAGTCGCTCGCTGGTTCAGCGCCGGCAGATGCGCCGCATTCGACCGGCTTTGGGCCGACGCGGCGCCTTTAGTCAAGCGCGATTCGGGCGGTGTACTGTTCGATCGCGTCACTGCACGGACTAGGGGGTACTTCTACGATCCCGCGAGCCGCTTCGCGCTCCACTACCCCAACACAGACTCTGAGGGGACGTTTACGCTGCGAGTGAGCGGCCCCCCACCACCCGGCGTCCCCCGGCACGAATTGNNGCGATCTCCACACTGCTTCGGGAATCAAACTCGGTACGAGCTCCGCTACCGTCGTAGGTTTACTCGGTGCGCCGAAGATCGTCCACGGATGCGGGCTCCAGCGTTACGTCTACTTACGAAGGCGAGAAGGCGAGCCGACTTCACTCCAGTTTACGATCGACAAAGGGCGAGTCACCGAAATTTTTGAAGATTTCGGAGGTTAACGTTCGTCTTCGTTATGCCTTGCCCAATAATCCTTACCTTCAATTGCCTTTCGGCGCGTCGGCCTGCCGTCGCGGACGAGCCGCCCGCCGTCAGTCTTTCCTAGGCCTTCGGTTTGGGCGCCCGAAGCGGCTCGGTGATCCTCGCATCGAAAGCGAGCACGATCTTGCCGCGGGCCTTGCGACGCGCGAGTTCGGTATAGGCGTCGCGAAGCGAAGCAAAGGGATAGATAGCCGTCAAGGGCATGACGATCTCGCCCCATGCAATGAGGTTCGCGACAGACGCGAGAGTCTCACGCGACGCTGCTGCGGACGACCCATCCGTCTTGACGCCGTACTTCTNNCGAGCTCGACGTAACCGCCGCCAAAGAGATCGATGAAGGCGCTGAGCCCTTTCGGGACGAGCGCCCGCAATCGTTCCGCGAGGCCCTCCCCGTACGCGACTGGTTCGACGCCGACGGAGCGCAAAAACGGTGCATTTACGTCGCTCGCGATACCGATGACGCGCGCGCCTGCGCGACGCGCGAGTTGGACCGCAAGCGACCCGACGCCGCCTGCAGCGCCGCNNTTCCGGCGCGGAACCAATCGAGCGCTGCCGGTTTCGAGGTTAGTCGCGATGGGCTGCTCGCGACGTACTCAGCCTGCGCCGCGCGCCGTTCCGTCCAGCCGAGCACCTCGTCGCCAGGCGCAAACTCCGTGACGCCCACGCCAACGGCATCGATATGCCCCGCGAAATCCGTGCCTTGCCCGAAAGGGAAGTCCATCGGAAACATATCTTTGAGCAGCCCTTCTCGAATCGAAATCTCACCTGGGTTCGTGCCTGCGGCAACGACGCGTACAACGACCTCACCCACCACCGGTTCCGGCTTAGGGACGTCGACGATCCTGAGTTGGTCGACTCCGCCGTACGCGGAGAGCTGAACCGCTTTGGACATACGGTTAAGGGCCTTTCTTGCGGGCGCAGAGGGACTAATAAGACACCTAAACTCCGGCGGTTGCGACCACTCCAGCACTGGCGCGGAAGCGGCGTTCGGCTTCATCCCAGGCCTCTAGCGGTTGTAGATGGGGAACCCATGCGAGTCCGCTCTTACCGTCGGCCGAGACGGCTTCCGGTGTGACGACGACGTCGAGCAACGCCGGGCGCTTTGCGAGCGCATCGGCGATCGCGGCAGGGAGTTCCGCTGCGCGTTCGACGCGTTGCGCGTGCATCCCCAGGGCGCGCGCCATGCCGGCATAATCCGAGAATCGCAACTCGGTTCCGACCACACGGCCGTGCGTCTCGCGTTGATCGTGCACCTCAATCGCCCACGAGCCGTTGTTGGCGATGACGACCAGGATCGGCACGCGATGCCGCACCGCGGTATCGAGCTCCATCGCGTTGAAACCGAACGCGCCGTCACCGGTCAGCACCGCGACCGGGCGGTCGGGGCACGCGAGGGCGGCGCCGATCCCGAAGGGTGTTCCAATGCCGATGCAGCCGAGGGACCCGGGATCGAGCATCGTCTGCGCTGCGATCGCGACTCGCGCGAAGCTCAAGAAATCTCCGCCGTCGACCACCGCGATCGATTCGGGCGGCAGGGCGTCACGGAGCGCGGCTAGCAACCGATTCGGATGCATCCGGCCATCGGAACCGTCCGGGGCTTCGCGGAGCATCGTGATGAAGCGCGTTGCGCGCTCCTCGTGGGCCGCGCGATGCCGCGTAGCCCACGCGCGGTCGGTCCCCGGCACGCGATCGCCGGCAGCGTGCAGCAGCGCCTCGAGCGTGGGCGCGATACTGCCGAAGATACCGATCTCCCCGGGCCGGTTGTCGCGCAGCTCGGATGCGACGTCGGCGATGCGAACGAAACGCGCCGCCCCGTATACGGCGGGCGACCCATAGGCGAGTTGGAAATCGAGCCGTCGACCGAGGGTGAGCACCAAATCAGCGTCGCCCATGACGGCGCCGCGAACGGCGGACACGACCGAGGGATGGTTATCGGGCACGAGGCCGCGGCTTTCACCGGTGTCGAGATGCAGCGCGCCGAGCGCGTCAAGGAACCGCACGAGAACACGATCGGCACCGCGCGCTCCGCGGCCGGTGATCACGAGCGGACGGCGCGCCGACCACAATAACTCGACCGCAGCGGCGATGCGTTCGGGATCGGGCAACGTCGCCACGCGCGGTGGGCTCGCGAAGAATTCCGGGAGTACCAGCGCCTCAGGCGCGTCGGCGCGCTGCGTGTCGACTGGAAAATCGAGGTACGCCGGCCCCGGTTCGCCTCCGGCTGCGCCTTGGGCTCGATTGGCCGCTTCGGCGAGTTCCGCCAGAACTAGCGACGGATCGCGCACGGTGCGCGCGTAGCGTGTGAGCGGCGCGACGAAAGCGGTGTGTACGACGTCCTGGAGCGCGCCGCGGTTCTCTTGCGGCTGCGGCGGTAACCCGGAGAGAATTAGGATCGGCGAGCGCGCGACGTGCGCGTTCGCGATCCCAGTCATCGCGTTAGTCACGCCCGGACCCGCAGTGATCAGAGCGACCCCGAGGCTGCCGGTCAGCTCCGCATGAGCGTGCGCCATATACACGGCCGCGCGTTCGTCGCGGACGTCGATGATGCGGATGCCTTCGTCTGCGACCCGCATCCAAATCGGCATGATGTGTCCGCCGCATAGCGCAAAGACGCGGTCGACGCCGCGCGCTCGCAAGAACCGGGCGATCAGCGCGGCGGCGCTGCGATCGCTAGTGACGGGCGGCATCGCCCAACGCCCCGAAGCAAAGCATTGCGACCGGCGAGTATGTCCCCGGGGTTCGGCGCGCTAGGCGCACTGTCGCCAGGCGGCTGTGAGCGATGAACACTATGTCCTCCTCCTCGCGCGTCGTCGACGACCGCGAGCAGCCGCGTCGCGAAACGCACCGTCGCGGTTAGACTCGTTTTGCACTGGACGTCGACAACCTTCTTGGTCCAAGAGCGGCAGCGAGTAAATACTTTCGCAATTCATCGATGCGTTGTGGGTCCGCCTGCGTTGGGCAGCAGGTACACGTTACCGGGACAACTCAGCGCCGTGCAAGAGAAAGTCTTCGTATGGAAAACATGCTTTTGGGGTAAGGATAGGCCCGCAACACCAGCAGCCGCGAGGAGGACGCCATGAAAGACCCTCAAGATCGTGCCCGCAAGGTACTTGCCGGTTTGAGCGATGCTCTGGGAAGCGCGAGTGCACTCCTAGCGCGGCGGAATATCGTCGAAGAAGCCGCACGGACGTTGACCGCTAAGCTGCCGCTTATTGAAGATCCGATGTTCATCGACTACCTGCTGAACACGTTTGTCAACAAGATTCCATTCCCCGAGATCCGCATGCCGCTCTACCGCCACGCGGGGATGAAGGTCGATCCTACGACCAACATCATGATGCATGCATTTGTCCTCGAAGCGCGCAACATAACGGTCGGGCCCAACTGTATCATTGGACCGTTTACCACATTGGACGGCCGCGGGACTCTCACGATTGGACGTAACGTGAACATCGCGGGGCACGTGCTCACGATAGGGGGTCATCATTTAGTCGATTCGCCGACGGCCGAAGGCCTTCTCGGCAAGCTCGTTATCGAAGACAACGCCTGGATTGCCATGCGCACGACGATTCTCCCCGGCGTAACGATCGGTGAGGGCGCGTATGTCGCTGCGGCCGCGCTGGTCAATCGAAACGTCGACCCCTACACGCTCGTCGCAGGCGTACCCGCCAAGAAGATCCGTGACCGCAACCGCGACATCCAGTATACCCTGCAACACTTGCCGCACTGGATTTAGCGCAACCTGCGTTCTACCGCCCAACTATGCACTGTAGACGCTCCGCGAACCGCGCCACAGGAGTTCCTGGTACAGGGCGAGCACAGAGTCGATTTGGGTCTCCATATTGAAAGCTCGCGCTCGAGCTCTCGCCGCCGCAGCTTTCTTCCTGCCGTCCCTTAGGGCCCGTTCGATCGTAGCTGCGTAGGCCGCAGGTGTCGGCTCCGCTACGAGATAGCCGCTCTCCTCGGTGACCAGCTCGTTCATTGCCGGGTAGTCGAAGACCACCGGTGGGCAGCCGCATGCCATTGCTTCCACGAGAACCAGACCAAAGCCGCCGTAAAGCGTGGGAAAGCAGAGCAAATCGGCCGCCGAATAGTACAGCGCCATGGCTTGCGGCTGGACATGGCCGGTAAACTGCACCCGGCTGCCAAACTCCGCAACGATGGCCTCGTCTTCTTCGTGGTGCACGACCAGCAGCGTGACGTCACGCGGAAGAAGCTGCAGAACTTTCGCTAAGATCCTGCCACGGGACATCCTAAAATGCCCGACGTAGAGCAGATAGCGGTCATCGGCCGCGAGCTGGAGCCGACGTCGGGCAACGTCGCGGTCGAATGGGCGGAAAATGCTAGGGTCGTACCAGTTGTAGATGACCTCAACGCGGGCCGACGGCACGCTGTAAAGTTCGGTGATCTCGCGGGCAACACCGCGAGAGACGGCGATGCAGCGATCGGAGAGGTAGCCCGTGGCCTCCTCCATGAGGGCCGCAGCCCGATCGACCGGAGCCTCCTCCGGCTCGGGAAGACCGAGTTGCCGGTAGCGTTCGACCGGACCGAGCGCCGTTAGATGGAACGTGGACACGAGCAGCGGGCGGCGCGCCAGCTGCGTCCAGCGCAAAGCGGTGTGAAAGCCGTACTGCCCGTGGAAGTGGACGAGATCGTATCGCGCCGAGTCGATCATCTCGCAAAACCGTCTCGACTTTTCTTGGAAGTGTTCGACCGCGCCGCGCTCGTGAAGCGAGTCGGGCGGTACTCCGACGATGTGATCTGCAAGAGGGTTGGCCTTGTCGGGCAGAAACGACCGATCCTCGCAAACGATATCGACCTGAACCCCTCGCGCCAGCAGGCCATTCGTTAGCTCGCACACGTGCTTCTCCGTGCCGCCGCCGCTTGGTGTAGGGCGGTAGCCGCAAACCATACACACTCGCAGTCGCTCGATCGCTTTCACCCGGTCCTCATGCGCCGCCATAGCGTTCGTAGTCGATCACGTCCTCGAGGGCAACGCGGGCTTCCCAACGGTCCCGCTCGAGGTCTGCAACCGCCGCGAACTCGGAGACTCGACCTAGGCAGAGGTACGCAATAACGGCCACCGCTTCGGGAATGCCGAACAATGCGCGCAACTCCGCCGGATCGAGGATGCTAACCCAACCCACACCGAGGCCCTCGACGCGTGCCGCGAGCCAAAGATTTTGAATCGCGCACACCGTCGAATACCGCGGCGCCTCCGGCATCGTCTGTCGCCCGAGGCCTCGGCCGCGCGCCGGCAGCTCGTCACAGGTTACGCAGATGTTTATGGGAGCTTCGAGAATTCCAGCGAGGCGCAAAGCACGATACTCTTTCGCAGTCGCGTCGTCGTAACCGGCTGCGGCCAGCGCATTTGCGCGTTGAAAAGCATCGTTGACGGCGCGCCGTTTGGCGAAGTCGCGCACGACGATAAAGCGCCACGGCTGCGCCAAGCCGACCGAGGGTGCTTGATGCGCGGCCGAAAGAACGCGCAGGAGCACGTCGTCGCCGACCGGGTCCGGCAAGAACTCCGCGCGGACGTCGCGCCGGAGGGCTATGGCGCGGTAGAGCGCATTCCGTTCCGCATCCGAGAACTCGCTCATTCGTTCTTGAGACTCGATCCGGAAGGCCTCGCTATGTCGAACGTGGTCACCACGCGCGCGACCAAGGAGAGCCCGGATGGTCGTCGTCACGCAAGCGCGCATCGACGCCGTTGCGGGCTTCGATCACGCGGGCGCAGAGCCAAAGCACGTCAGAGAGCCGATTGAGATATTCGAGGACGGTCGGTTGGATGATTCCGCCGCCGGATACATAGCGCACGTTTGCGCGTTCCGCCCGCCGGCAGACGGTGCGGGCGACGTCGAATGCCGCCGACCCGCCGAATTCCCCCGGAATCGACCAGTCGCGCAAGATCCCCGGCTCGGCTTCGAATCGCTCGATCAGTTTGTCAAGCCGATTGACCATCGCTTTGGTGATTTCTGGGATTGGATCCTTCGCCTCGGCCCGTGTTGAAACCGCAGAACCGACGGCGAAGAGTTCGCGCTGGATCGCACGAATTTCGCTCCGGACCTCGGGATCGGCGCAATGCGAGCGCGCGAAGCCGATTGCGCTATTGAGTTCGTCGATTGCACCGTAGGCTTCGACGCGCGCGTCGGCCTTTGAGATGATTTCGCCGCCGCCAAGGCGCGTGAGGCCCCCGTCGCCCTTGCGCGTTGCAATCGAGGCTTGCGCACGCGCGGGCTTCGTCTTATCCACGTCCCCTCACCGGGCCAGATCCCAATGCCCGCTCCCTTCCGCGGCTTTTCGCGTATACCCAAAGTTATATGCCCGCCGACCCTTCTCGCCGGCACGCGCCGAGTACTCGTTCGCCCAATGATGCGGAACGGCAACCATGTGCGGCAGGCGGCATGGGATCTCGTACTTCTTGCCGCAAAAAGGCCCGTATGGGCCCCCGAACCGATATGGCCGGTCTCGGACAAGCGTCAGACCGTATCTGGCCTGAAGATCCTTCGGCAATGCCCTCCGGTCGCTTGTTACCGTGAGTTCAAACCTCATTCTCGTCACGGGCCCCGTTCGGTCCGGGAAAAGCCGCTTCGCAGAACGGCTCGCCGGCGAGGCGGCCGTCGGCGTCACCTATGTCGCAACTGCAGCCGCCGACGCAAACGACTCGGAATGGAGCGCGAGACTCGAACATCATCGGCGCCGGCGGCCGCAACATTGGAACGTCGTCGAGACTGCCTCGGGCAGCAACATCGACCTCTACGAGGTTCTGAAAAACCCTCCAGATAACGGCGTCCTTCTGGTCGATTCCCTCGGAACGTGGCTCGCCGATCGCATGTCGGGGGCACATCCCGAACTCCTCGACCAACCCAGCGCTCTCGAAACCGCTGCCGAACACGACTGCGCCTTATTGGTGCGGGCGCTCCTCGCATCGCCCGCTAAGTTGATTGTCGTGGTCGGAGAAGAAACAGGCTGGGGGATCGTGCCCGAACACCGCTCCGGCCGCATCTTTCGGGACGTGCTCGGGAGACTGCAGCAAGAGGTCGCGGCTCATGCCGAGCGGGCGTACCTCACGATCGACGGCATTGCAATCGATCTGCGAGCGATCGGCGAGCCGGTTGCGCGAACCCCGTAGCGTGGACCTCGATGCGCCGGCAGCGAGCGTCGACTCTTGCGCAAAGGCTATCGTCGCGGTCGATGACGCCGTGGCTGCGCTTGCCCGCGAACGGATCGACAATTTGACGAAGCCGCTGGGGTCGCTCGGACGCATCGAGTCCCTCGCCGTCAAGTTGAGCGCGATGGCGGGCGCCATTCCGGCGCGAGCCTATACGCGGAAGGCCGTGCTCGTTGGCGCGGCCGATCACGGTGTCAGCCTCGAGGGCGTTAGCGCCTATCCGGCTGAGGTCACCCTGCAGATGATCGCGGGGTTTCTTGGCGGCCACGCTGCGATCAATGCTTTCTGCCGCTCCGTTCGAGCGGATATCTACATCGTCGACTTCGGAACGCGCGAGCCGCGGATTGAGGACCCTGCCCTTCTGAACTTTCGCATCGGGTCGGGTACCGGAAACCTCGCCCGCGAGCCGGCCATGACGGCGCAGCAGGTCGATGCGGCTCTCGCAGCGGGCATTGCCGTCTTCGAGGAAAACATCTGGCCTCATCGATACGACGTCCTCGCCGTCGGCGAAATGGGCATTTCGAACAGCACGAGCGCATCCGCGATCGTAGCGGCCTTGACGGATTCCCCGATCGACAGCGTCACCGGGCGCGGAACCGGCGTCGACGACGCGGGACTCGCGCGAAAGGCCGCAGTCTTACGAATGGCACTCGCACGTTGCCGAACCCGAGATTGGCGGACGGTCGCCCGAGAGGTCGGGGGATTTGAAATCGTCGGGTTGACCGGGGTCATCCTGGCCGCCGCGCGGAGGCGCACGGCCGTCATCCTAGATGGTTTCATCACGTCGGCTTCCGCGCTGCTCGCGCGGGAAATCGCGCCGCAGTCGCAAGGCTATTTCGTCGCAGCGCATCGCTCGCAGGAGCCCGGCCATCGCATCGCTCTCGCGGCCCTCGAACTCGAGCCGTTGTTGGACCTCGAGTTGCGACTCGGCGAGGGCACGGGTGCGGCCCTCGCGTTACCCTTGATCGAGTCGGCGACTCGAATGATTTCCGAGATGAAGACCTTCGCCGAAGCGAGCGTCGCAACACGCATCACGTGAAGCGCGTACGGCGAGCTCTCGGAGTCGCGTTTGGCTATTTCTCGATTCTCCCGGTGCAGCGCGAAGCGCTCCTGCCCGCGCCCGATGCGGCGGCTCTTGCGGCATTGCCGCTCGTCGGCGCTTCGATCGGCGCGCTTTCCGGCTTGTCCGCGTGGATCGTCTCGCTCATCGTTCCGCGGCCGTTCGTCATCGCAACGGCTTTCGGGGCGCCCATCGTCCTTTCGGGGGCGATTCATCTTGATGGATTTCTTGACTGCAGCGACGCCGTTTTCGCGACCGCGTCCGTGGAGCGCCGCTTGGAGATCATGAAGGATCCGCGGCACGGCACGTATGCGGTCGCTGCGGCGATGCTCGCGAGCGCCTTTTCGCTGGCGGCGCTTGCGACGTGCAGGCCGTCCAAGCTCCCCGCGATCCTCGCGTTCTCCGGGGCGCTCGCCCGGCTCGCCGCCGTCGCGAACGCCTTGCGGTTTCCGTACGGTCGAGCCGGCGTAGCCTCGCGCGCCTTCGAATCAAAGCCGCCGCTGACTGCGCTGATCCTCGAGGCGGGCGCATTGATCGTACTTGCAAACTCGATCGGCCCTGGCGTCTGGGCGCTGATCCCGGCTTCGCTCGTTGCGTCATCGATCGTTGCCCGACGCGCGGCGTCGCGACTCGGAGCAGGTCTGACCGGCGACGTATACGGGTTCTTAGTCTTCGCTCTCGAACCGGCGATCATCGCGTTCGCGGCCGGCATGGCCCGGAAGCCCCGCACTTAAAACGGCATGGAGGCAACGGGCGACTCGAATCCGTTGCCGGCTGAGATTCGCGGGGCGCGCGCCCTCATGATCCTCGGGACCGCCTCGCACGTCGGGAAATCGCTCGTGACGGCCGCGCTCTGCCGCATTCTGCGCGACGACGGATTGCGCGTCGCGCCGTTTAAAGCGCAGAACATGTCGCTTAACTCGGCTGCGACGCCTGAAGGGTTCGAGATCGGCCGCGCCCAGGCTCTCCAGGCCGAGGCCGCGGGAATCCCCGCCAGCGTCGACATGAACCCCATCCTCATCAAGCCGAGTTCGGACACCGGGGCTCAGATCGTCGTCCTCGGCCGGGTGTGGGGCGACGCGACGGCAAGCGATTATCACCGGCGCCGCACGCTCGAGTTGTTCCCGCTCGTGATGGCCGCATTCCGGCGCTTGGCGGACGTTAACGAAATCATCATCCTCGAAGGCGCGGGGTCGCCGGCGGAATTCAATCTGCGCGATGGCGACATCGCGAACATGCGCATGGCGGCGGCAGCCGAGGCGCGATGTATCCTCGTTGGAGACATCGACCGCGGCGGCGTCTTTGCATCGATTCTCGGAACACTCGAGCTACTCGAGCCGGAAGAGCGCGCCCGAATTGCGGGATTCGTCATCAACAAATTTCGCGGTGATCTGTCACTGCTGCTGCCCGGCGTCGGCGAATTCGAGAGACGGGTGGGCATCCCGTGCTTCGGCGTCGTTCCCTATTTGCCGGGCATCGGGCTCGACGAAGAAGATAGCGTCGGCTTCGAGGTCGAGCGGGTTGCCCAAAGGCCCGTTTGGCGCGACGGCGAGGAGCCTTCCCGGCGCTTGCGCATCGCCGTGATCGTGCTCCCGAAGCTTGCGAACGCCACCGACTTCGCGCCGCTCTGCGACGAAGCGGAGGTCGAACTCGTCTTCGCGGCCGGGCCGTTAGCACTGCGTGGAGCCGATGTCGTCGTGCTGCCCGGAACGAAGCGCACGCTCGACGCACGACAATGGCTGAGGAGACACGAATTCGACGCAGAGATCCGAAGCGCGCCGCTCGTCTTTGGGATCTGCGGCGGACTTCAAATCCTCGGCCGCACCATCGATGACCCGCTAGGCGTCGAAGGCGGAGGCGCTGTCGAAGGGCTCGCCCTGCTTCCGCTCGACACGACCTTCGCTCGCGAGAAGGTCACGAAAGCGGCGTGCGGGTTCGTTTACGGGCCGCTTTTCGGAGCGGAGGCAGCCGGCGTGCCGGTACGCGGCTACGAAATACACATGGGTGAAACGTCCGGCGAGAACGGAGCGCCGGCGTTCGCGACGATTCGGCGGAGTGACGGTAATGACGTGGACGATGGCGCTCGATCCGCTGATGGGCGCGTCAACGGGACATACCTGCACGGGATTTTCGACGGCGATGCTTTCCGCCACGCGTTCATCCAAGCCGCCCGAGCAGCGCGCGGACTCTCACCCGCGAAGACCCTCGCACCACTTGAGTCCCAACGCGAGATCCGTATCGATCGGGTTGCGGCGCACGTTCGTGCCGCAATCGACATACCGCGCCTCCTCGGTCCCCTCGCGCCGGACATCGCCGCCGGAAGGATGGCTCGGCGCGAACGTGAACCCATCCGCTAAGCGCGAAAGGGTTGGCCGTCGATGTTCGTTCGATCGTTGAAAGCTTTGGTTCCCAAGACGCTCTCGTTGCAATCCACCGAGTCGCGCTTCGTGTGGCAAGCCGTTTTGGTCATGGCGGGAGGCGTAATGGCACTGACGCTCGCCTGCATAACGCCGTTCGCAGCGATGGCGGTGCTCGCCTCGCGGACCCTCCCTTGGCGCAATGCGATACTCGTCCTGCTGGGGGCCGTGATCGCGAATCAGGCAGCCGGGTTTGGCCTCCTTCACTATCCCGAGACGCTTTCGACCTTCCTCTGGGGCCCGGTGTTCTTTATCGCAACGCTGGCGGCGTTCTGGGCTAGCCGCATCGCGCGAACCTCGTTTGCGCTCGTCGCCGCGTTCGCTGCGAACCAGATGGTATTGGCTGCTTACACGTTTGTGACGGAACGATCGTTGGGCACGTTCTCGCCTCCCATCGTCGCCCAAGTAGCGTTTGCAAATCTCCTGGGCTTCGCACTCCTTGGGCTTACCTATCTCGGCATCGTCGTCATGGAACGCGCAACGGAGGCACGTACGGCGCGCTCGACTCGGTGATCGATCGAGGCCGGCGCAAGGCACTCCCTGACGAATCGCGGTGACACAGGAGAGTAATCCAGCGCCACGTATGTAACCCGTAGCGTTCGCGCGCGAGGAACCCGGTGAGAAACCGGGACGGTCGCGCCACTGTAAGCGGGGAGCCGCTCGGAACCACTGCCGCTCGACGGCTGGAAGATTTCGAGCACGGGGCCAAGATCCGCGAGTCAGGATACTCCGCCGGACGCGTTACTTGCCACCTCGCGTAAAGGTTGGACTAACGTGTTGAAACTCGCTTTGACCGGCGCCATTTGTGCCGCGCTTCTCGTTCTAGGGCCGCGAGCCGGCGTCGCGGCACCTCCCGCGCCCTCTCCTACTCCTTCAGCCACTCCGGGCGCGACGCTCCAACAGATCGGAAGCGTCTCGACTGCGGATCGAAAAACGGAGCCGATAGGCCAGGATTCCAAGCCAACGTTCGTCGTCGATCGCGCGCGTATCGACGCGCTCGGCTCCCAGACCGTTGCAGACGCCTTAGTCGGCGTGCCGGGCGTCAACATCTTTCCGTACGGCGCATTCGGCGCGCAAGCCGATTACGGCATTCGCGGCTCGTTGCCCGGACAGACGCTCGTACTCGTCGACGGCTTCCCCGTGACCGACCCGACAACCGGAGCAGTGCAACTTGGCCAATTTTCGACGATCGGCGTGAGCCGCATCGAAATCGTCGAAAGCGGATCGTCGACGCTCTACGGAACGAGCGCTTCGGGAGGCGTCATCAACATCATCACCTCAGTTCCTCGAGGCGAATACCTCGAAGCCTCGACCGGATCGTACGGCGACCGCGACTTGCGTGCAGGTTTCGGAACCTCGAACATCGGCATTACGCTCGAGCGGCACGTCGCAACGAGCGACTATCCGTATCCGACCTTCGCTTACGGTCCAAGCGCGACGTATCCCGGTGGGATACGGGATTACTCCTACGGCGACTCGAGCGCCGGGCGGCTGAATTTCAACGTTCCTCTGCCGAATGGCTTCGTCGTGCGGGGACGAGCCGACGCCTCGGCGACCGACATCGGCGTCCCGGGAAGCCTCGATTATCCCTCGACGACAGGAACGCAAGACACGTCGTACGACAGCGGCCTCTTTGAAATCGAACACGATTCGACGGCTTCGCGCATAACGCTCAGTGTCGTCGGCTCTCAGACGCGGCTCGCCTACAACGATCCGATTGAGAACGGAGGCGAAAGCGATGTTTTTACCGGTCGCAGCCAAGTTTCGCTCAAAGACGTCATTTCCGGGAAGTCGCTCGACGCGACGGTCGGCATCGACCTCTCGCGCTCGAGCGGCGTTTTCACATTTCCCGGAATCCCACAACCGAGTCCCCCACCGGTTCCTCCCTCGGCGCTCGGCGCGGCGCAAGCGCAGAGCGCTGCGTACTTCCAAATCGGTGCCTCGCCCTTCGCAGGGAGCCACTTCACGGCTGGACTTCGTGGCGAGAACGACTCGCCGCAGGGGTCGTTGCTGGCACCCTCCTTCGGGGGCATCATCGGAGCGGGGGACCTGCGCTTTTCCGGCAACGTCGGCGAATCGTTTATCGTACCGACGCTCGACGATCTCTACTATCCCGGCTATTCGAATCCGAACCTGCTGCCCGAAAAAGCCCAAACTGCCGATGTGACGATCGCGCTCGAAACGGGCCCGTCCACCCTTTCGGCCGGCTGGTTCGATCGAAACGGCTCGAATTTCATCGTCTCGGAGGCGCCGTTCTATATCCCCGAAAACGTTCAGCGTGCCTCGACCGCAGGAATCGCCTTCACCGCTACGATGCATCCTCTTCGCGGCCTCGCAATCGAGGCCGGCTACACCGACCTTTACCTGGCGTTCGATCAGGTGACCGGCGCGCGCTTGCCGCACGATCCCGTAGGCCAAATGACGCTCGCCCTAACCCATCCTTTCGGGAACACCAAGTTTGCCTACGGGCTCAATTGGCTCGTGGTCGGCGACGACGGCGACGACGCACAGAACGTCTCACCCCTCACGGCGATCTATGACTCCTATAATACCGTCGACGCGTACATACGCTACCGCCTGGCGCCGCACGCCATCCTGACCGTGCGCGGCCTCAACCTAGGCAACACGCAGTATGCGCCCGTCTTTGGCTATCCCGCGCCGGGTCGCCGCGCCTACGTCGAACTCTCAACGCGATGAGCACGACACAAATTTTGCTTGTGGCTCTTCCGCCGTGAGCGGCGCGGGGAACATGGCTCGATTGCCAAGGCCCGAGAGCCGAAGAGGGCGAGATGGTGCCAAACTCTGCGGCATTCGGCATTCAAGCTACGTTGGAGTCTCGATATGACCAATCGCCTATTTCGCGCCCGTCGAGCAGATTAAAGGCTCGCGTACGCAGCTCAGCACTCCGTATGGAATCCCTCTAGACTCCAGCGCCAACATCTATGCCGTCGACTATGGCTCAAACGCCTTAAGCGTTTATGCTGCCGGCGCGAGTGGGAATGCCGCGCCAATTCGCACTATCAGCGGTTCGAATACTGAACTAACGGGTCCGGTCGGCGTAGCGCTCGACGCCACAGGCAACATCTACGTTGCGAATTATGACTTCAAATCATTAGCGGATCGTCGACTGGACTCAATTTTCCCGATCATCTCACTGCGCATGGAGGCAACATCTAAGTTGAAAACTACGTAGGTAAAAGTATCAATATCTACTCAGCGAATACAAACGGCGACGTTGCGCCTATCCGAACCATTACCGGCTCTAACACGGAGATCGCTAACCCCGGCGGCACCGCCATAGGCTCGCATCGAGACATCTACGCCACAATGGAATACTCGGTAAACGTCTATGCCGCCGATGCGAACGGAAATGTCGCGCCCATACGAACAAGTTACATGGCCCAGTTGGTTTAGCCGTTCAATGATGCTTGATGAAATCGGGCGCGGCCGTTGGGAAAGCGGCCGGTCGACGCGTGGGGACGCCACGATCGACGCTGCGGCAGCGCGCGCCACAAAGCCCGTATGCATCGCATTCGCAGCTGGGACGACCTGCTTTCCGCTGGCGCTCTTTCCGAAGGTTCCGGCGCCGGCTTTTTCATCCTGGTTAGCCTTGGATTCCCTAGAGGTTGGCCGTCGCAACGTGGTTGAGCGCCCAGTCGAGCGCGTAATCCGCGACCGCTTCCCAGCCGTCGACGCCGCCTGTGAAATGCGGACGGCCCGGGAATTCCTTGAATGCGGTGATTGCCGGGGATTGGTCGATCAGTTTGAAGTTGGCGCGGGTGTAATCGGGTGTCACGAGATGATCTTCGCCGCCGGCGATTAGCAGGATAGGCGGCCGATCGGCTTTGACGTCGATCCTCGCCGGCGAATGCGGAACGAAGTTCTCGAACGCTCCCTCGAACAGGACGCGATTTACGCACGGAACCGCATACCGGTCGTAGAGCGCTTTCGATTCCTCCGGCGTGACCGTGTTCGTAAACGCGTAGTGAAATTGCTCGGGAGTGAGCATTGTCGCCTTTCCGATGTTGAGCGGGTTCGCGAGCACCGGCGCGCTCGCTTTGAGGGTGGAAAACGGGAGATTGAGCACACCCGCCGGCGCGCCGGGATCCAGACCCACGGCGGCGGAGGCGAGCCCGCGGTAAGCCAACAACTGCGCGAACAGACCGCCGAACGAATGGCCGATCACGATCGGAGGCGCCTCCATGTGCCGCAGCATATCGTCGTAGTAATCGACGACGGTCTTGATGTCGAGTTTGGTGAACGGCGTGGGATCGGCGCGGAGCTCTTCGACGCTGCCCTCGAGTCCGGGCCAGCCCGGCGCTACTACCTTGAATCCGCGAGCCGAGTAGCGCTCGACCCACTTCTCCCAGCTCGACCAGCTCAAGAACAACCCGTGGATCAGGACGATCGTTTTCATGGTTTATGTCCTTTCGAGGAATTGCCTGATCGCAGACATCGTTTCGGTCGGCTGCTCCTCCATGATCCAATGGCCGGCGTTCTTGAGCACGATGACCGCGGCGTCAGGCGAGATCAGCTTGGCCTGTGCACCGAGCTGCAGGCCAAGGGACTTCTCTCCGCCGATCGACAACACCGGCATTGTCAGCCGTACCGTCGCGAGCTTCGCGAAATCGGTCGCCGTCTTGGGAAACGAGACGAAGTAGGCCCACCCCGCGGCCATGCGCCCAGGCCGTGCGTATGCCGAGGCGTATTCACGTCGTTGGACTTCGCGTATCGAATGATGTGCGTCGGCCGCGAAGTCGTTCCAAAAATAGTCGAAGTACGTACGCTCGCGACCCGAAACTAGTGCGAGCGGGGTGGGGCCGTGGAATCGAAAGTGCCACAGACTGGGGTTGTCGTAGATTGGCTCCCAGCCTGCTACTCCCGGTAAGAACGCGTCCAACAGCGCGAGTCGCTCGACTTCTCTTGGGTACATCGCCGCGTACGCGTACGCGACCATCAGCCCGATGTCATGACCGACGACGCGAACCTTCGAATACCCAAGCGAACGAACCGCGTCGCGGACTCGTCGGGCCGATGTTTTCATGTCGATCCCGCTCGATGGAATCGACGAGTTCCCGATTCCGGGGAGATCCGGCGCTACGACCGTGAACTGCGGCGCTAACGCAATCGCCAGCGGCTTCCACATACGAGAATCCTCGCCGTAGCCGTGTAACAGGAGCACGACCGGGCCGCGACCGCCGACGGTAACGCTCACGATACCGCCGTCGACCTGCACTTCGTGCGTTGTGAAGCCGGTTCCGAAGTTGACCGGGAATGCCT
>PMHO01000028.1:839-60113 GCA_003156715.1 Candidatus Tityobacter terrigena | reverse complement strand
ACCACCATGGGCTTCACCCCGCTGGAGGGGCTGGTCATGGCGACTCGCTCGGGCACCGTCGACCCCGGCCTGGTGCTCTGGCTTGAAGAGCACGAGCATCTTTCCCCGCACGAGGTCGCCACCGCGCTGGAGCAGCGGTCCGGACTCACCGCCCTGGCCGGGACCGGTGACATGCGCGAGATCCTGCGCCGCGCCGGCGACGGCGACGGCGACCTTCATCTCCCCCGTATGTCGCGTAGACGCGTTCCTCGCCGGGAGTCGCCTGGGCGAAATCCGGGACCGAACGCAGCGGAGTGACCGTGGCCAGAGGTGGTGCGGCGGCCGGGTGGGCGCGCTCGACGGCATCCTCGGCCTCAGCCTCGGCACTCGTGGAGATGCCCAGCGCCGGGCGGCCGCCGAGGCCACGAGCGGCCTCCTCGGCCAGCTCTCGAAGCTGCTCTTCCTGCTCGGCCGGGGTGAGTTCTTTGCGACGGACGCGGCCCCCGCGCCGGCGCCGCTTCTTGCCGTCGACCGCGGCTGCAGCCAGCGGCGTCCGCGGTTCGGCTAAGATCGTTCCATCCTCGTCGATGTCGAGGACTTTGATCTTGACGCTTTGACCGATCGCGCCCGCGGCGTTCTCAACCTCGACCAGCCGGTCGCCGACCACCGCCAACGCCGACGTTGCGACCGGGACGCGCACGTTGAGCAGGTCGACCTCGATCTCGTCACCGACCCGCACGTTTTGCGGCGGCGCGGTCACGTCCTTATCGTCATCGAGCAGCACGAGCCGCGTGCGCTCGGGGTGCAGCGCCAGGTCGACGCGCACTGCGATCTTGGTCTGCAGCTCTTCCTCGAGCGCGTGCAACTCGTCCTGATACCAGTAGTCGAGCTGCGCGCCGACGGTCGGCGCCAAGATCACTTCGACCGGGTGGTGCTTCCCTTTGCCGTTAAAGTGATCGTGATCGAAGCGGCGCACGTCGCGCAACGTTTCGATTGCGACGGTTTCGGGCGACATCACTCCACCCAGGCCGTTGCAGGTGGGACAAGGCGCGCGCAGTTGCGCGGACAGATCTTTGCCGACGCGTTTGCGCGTAAACTCTAAGAGGCCGAGCGCCGAGAACGACTGGATCGTGGTGCGCGTGCGGTCCTTGCGCAGGCCGCCTTCGAGCGTCGCGATCACTTTGTTGCGCGCGCCTTCGCTCGACATATCGATGAAGTCGCAGACGATGATCCCGCCGATGTCGCGCAAGCGCACTTGTCGCGCGATCTCGGCGGCCGCTTCGACGTTGGTCTTGACGATCGTGTCTTCCAAGTTGCGCCCGCCGGTGAACTTACCGCTGTTAACGTCGATCACGGTCAGCGCTTCGGTCGATTCGATTACGATCGAGCCGCCGGAGGGCAAATTCACTTTGGGCCGCAGCAGTTTTTGAACTTCTTCGTCGACTTTGAAATCTTTGAAGAGCGACCGGCCGCTGTTGTAGTGTCCGATGCGATCGACGTACTGCGGTCCGAGCAAACGCATGAAGTCGCGCACTTTTTCGTACTCTTCGGCGTCGTCGATCAACACGCGGTTGACCTCCGGCGTAATGAAATCGCGCGCCGCCTTATAGACGAGATTCATGTCCTTGTGGATGAGCGCCGGCGCAGCGGCACGCTTGTAGCTTTCGAGGATGCCGTGCCACATGCGGATCAGCACGCCCAGGTCGGCTATCAGTTCGGCTTGGCTGACGCCGGCGGCCGCCGTGCGCACGACCGTGGCCATGCCCTCGGGGCGAATCAGTTTCATGATCGCTTTGAGCCGGTTACGTTCCTCGGCGCTTTCGATCTTGCGCGAGACGCCGGAGTACTTGCCGGTCGGCATCAGGATTAAATAGCGTCCCGGGAGCGAGATGTTCGTCGAGATGCGCGCGCCCTTGAGACCGCGCGGTTCCTTGACGATCTGTACGAGCACGTCTTCGCCGCGCTCGACCTTCTCGCTGATCGAATACCCCGAGCGGCCCTGGGTGATCTCGACGTCGCCGATGTTCAGCGGCGTCTTGTTGATGTCGTCGACGTAGAGGAACGCGTTGCGTCCCAGTCCGATGTCGACGAAGCTCGCTCCCATTCCCGGGAGCACGTTCATGACTTTGCCCTTGTAGATGGAGCCGATGACCCGCTCTTCGCGTTCGAAATAGATTTCAGCGAGCTGGCCGTCCTCAAGGACCGCAACCCGGTTTTCCCACGGGTCGCTCGATATGAGGATATCAGTTGGCACTTATGGATTGCCTTTCGGTTGGGCGGGGCCCGAAGGCCCGCGCGTATTTTCAGTTATGCCGGCCTCTGCGGCGGCTTGCCCGGTTGCAGCGCTCGTCGACGGCGGCAGCCGCACGGTTGCGCGGGAGCGCCCTGGCGACGACGGCTCGAGCGAGGCTTCCATCCGATACGACTTGACTGCGGTCACGCCGGCGACCAAAAGCCGCGGCACGCACGCAAAAACTTTGAAATCGGATGGCTCTCCTTTCACGGCCGGCCGCGGGTGTCCTCTCGCCTCGCCCGGAGGCCGCCGGATAGCCTGCTTATTCCGGGAACGGAAAGGTCGGGACCCAGAAGCGGCGGTTGAGCTCGCCGCTCGGCAACTCGACTTCGTCGACGAAGCGCCCGCCGCACTTGGCAACGACCCGCAACGAGGCGGCGTTGGTCGTGCGCACCGTCAAGAGCGCTCGCGCGAAGCCGAGTTCGCCTAGGCGGCCGAGCGCGAAGCGCAGCATGCGCGTCGCGTGGCCGCGACCGCGCTCGCTTGGGCGCACGCGATAGCCCACGTTTCCCCCTTCGCGCTCGAGTCCGGCATCGAGCGCGAGCCGCAGGGCGAACTCGCCCAGCATCCGATCGCCGCGCATCAACACGTAGAACTCGCTTTGCACCAGACCCCGTTCGGGCCATGGGCCGTCCCACAGCCGGCTCCAGAAGGCGATGTAGCCGGCCGCGCCCTCCCAATCGAAGCCGAGCCGCTCGCGATACCGCTCGAACGGCTCGCCCGCGGCCTGGAGTTCCTCGATCATTTCACCCAACGCCGCAGCGTGCCGCGCTTGCAGCGGGACGACCTGCGGCGCCTCAGCGGACATAGCACCTGCCTCTGCGAGCCGCCATCAGAACACCAATTTGTCGCGCTGCAGGTGCACGTTCAGCAGCACGCCGATGGCGGCAAAATCGGTCAGGATGGCACTCCCGCCATACGACAGCAGCGGCAGCGGAATGCCCGTGATCGGCATGATGCCCACCGTCATCCCGATATTGACGGTGATATGAAAGGTCAGCATGGCGACGATGCCGACCGAGAGCAACAGGCCGAAGCGGTCGCGCGCGACGAACGCCGCGCGCACCGCGCCGAAAAGAATGATCGCATACAGTCCAAGAAGGGTCAGCGAACCGAGGAATCCCAGTTCCTCGCCGACGACCGTGAAGATGAAATCGCGCGAGTGTTCGGGCACGAAGTTCAATTGCGTTTGCGTGCCGTGGTACAAGCCTTTGCCGAAGAGCTCGCCGCTGCCGACCGCGATCTTGGATTGGTTCAAGCTCCATCCGGCGCCCTGCGGATCGGCGTCGGGATGCAAGAATGCCAGCAGCCGGCGGCGTTGAAAGGGCCGCAGCAGCAGGTTCGTGCCGATCGCGATCGCGCCGCAAGCCGCCGTCAGCCCGGCGAAAGCCGCAAAATAGCGCGTTTTGGCGACGCCGAAGAAGAGCTCGGCGCAGAGAATGGCGAGCACGACGAGCGTCGTGCCGAGATCCGGCTGCTTCAAGATCAGTACCGCCGGCACGGCGACCGCTGCGAGGACTTCCGCCATCTCTTTCCAGCGGACGTCGGTCTTTCGCGCCAGCAGCGCGGCGATGACGATCGCTAAGATCAACTTGGCCGGCTCCGAGGGCTGAAAGGTTCCAAGCGGTCCGAGCGTGATCCAGCGCTGCGCGCCTAGAGCGCTGTGTCCGCCTCGCATTACCAGACCCAGCAGCAAGAGGTTGAGCACGTAAAGCGACGTCGCCGAACGCTGCCAGCGGTGGTAGTCGATCGACGCAAACAGTATCATCACCGGTGTGCCGATGGCGACGTAGATGAGCTGTTTGCGCCATTCGCCCGAAGCGTCGGGATCGTGGAGGGTCGCCGACTGAATGACGACGACGCCGAGCGAGGCTAGCAACACGGTGGTCGCCGCCAGCACCCAATTGAACGACTGGTACCAGGGACGCTCCAAGATCCGCTACGCGGTGACCCATCCCTCGCGGGCGGCGTAGACGGCCGAGTCCCGTGCGCCCCGGATATCGCCTTCGATGACGCCGTCAACGAAGGCGGCGCCCTGAACGATCAGATCGCCTTCGACCGTCCCGTGCACGTAGGCGACCGCGCCCGCGTCGACGTGCACGTCGCCCTCGACGATCCCGTCGACCACCAGGTGCAAGCCGCCGGAAACGAAGACGTCGCCTTCGACGATGCCGCTGATGCACGTATCCTGCCCGACGCTGAGCTCGCCCGGGGCCACCCCGCCCATCTCGTTCGACGGCTCGCGAAGGGGGAACCGTTCCAGAAATTCCTTCTCGGACAATCGTTGCATGTGGGGACGATGCTTTCAGGGGTGTGAGGCGAGCGGTAACCCTTGCGCGGGTGGCCCGCTCGAAGCCGCCGCAAGAGCGAGGACTTGCCCCTTCTTGGCCGCCTTCCGGCGCCGCCGGCGACGCGAACTGGACCCGTTGGCGCCGGACCGCTCCGGCTCCGAGGGCGCCGGCTTCGCAACCGGCTCGGCTTTGGGCGATTCGGGCACCGCNNCGTTTCGACGGCACCCGCCGGTACGGCCTCCGGCGAGGCCGGGGAATCCATCTCGGGCAGGCTCGCGTCGGGCAACGCGAGCGCGGCTTCGTCGCGCAGCCGCAGGATGGGAACGCTAGCCAGCATGGCTACTTCGTGCTCGCGCTGTTCGAAGGTGACGTCGGCCAGCGCCGCATCGATCTCGACGTAGCGCGAAAGCACCGCCAGCAGGTCCGACTTGAGCGCTTCGACGACGTGCGGCGCGAGCGAAAGGTGGTCGGAAAGGAGAACCAGCCGCAGCCGCTCCTTAGCCGTTGCGCTCGAGCCTTCTTTACGGAAGAGCGATTTGAAGAAATCGAACATGACCATGTCTCAGGCGCGCCCTCCGGCGGAACGGCTGAACAAGGCCCCGAGCTTGGCCAGCAGCCGGGGCTCGGGGCGGGGAACCGGCAACGGGACGTCTTCACCCGCCAGACGTGCGGCGATGGCCCGGTAGGCGGCGCCCGTCTTCGAACTGGGATCGAGTGCCAAGGGCTCGCCACGGTTGGTCGAGACGATCACGGCCGGTTCGTCGGCGATCACGCCGAGCAAGGGAAGCCGCAGGATCGCATCGACGTCCTCGACCGAGAGCATCTTGCCTTTGTTCACCAGCGCCGGCCGCAACCGGTTGATGATGAGTTCGGGCCGCCAGTCGGCTGGCAGCAGGCCGACCACGCGGTCGGCGTCACGCACGGCCGCGACTTCGGGCGTGCACACGACGATCGCGTGCTGCGCGCCCGCGATCGCATTCTTGAACCCCATTTCGATGCCGGCCGGGCAGTCGATCAAGACGAATTCGAACTGCGCGCGCAGCCGATCGATCAGCGCGCGCATCGCATCGGTGTCAACGTCCTCTTTCTCGCGCGACTGAGCCGCCGCGAGCAAGTGCAGCCGCTCGTTGCGTTTGTCGCGAATCAACGCCGTTTCGAGCTCGACCTTCTTCTCGAGCACGTCGAGCAGATGGTAGCGAACCCGGTTCTCCAATCCGAGCACGATATCCAGATTGCGCAAGCCGACGTCCGCGTCGACTAGCACCACGTCCTTGCCGCGCGCGGCTAGCGCCGCGCCGACGTTGGCCGTCGTCGTCGTCTTCCCGACGCCGCCTTTGCCCGACGTAATCACGATCGCGCGCCCTGCAGCCCGAGCGATCGGCGGAACGAGCGGTTCGGGTTGCACTTCCCGCAACTCTTGCAAGGCCACTAACCTGCCTTCCACATGGCGAAGAAACGGTTGAGCAAACCAGGCGGTTCAAAACTCGTGAAAGGAACGATCTCACCATCGAGCCGGCGTGCGATCTTCTCGTACAGCACGGCCAGACGTTTGCTGGGATCGAGTGCCAGCGGTTCCCCACGATTGGTCGCGTCGATGATCTCTTCGTCGTCGGGCAGCATGCCGAGCAACTCGAGAGATAGTACTCCGCAGACGTCGTCGACCGAGAGCATGTCGCCGCTCTTGACCATCTCCGGCCGAATGCGGTTGACGATCAGCCGCAGGGGCAAGTTGCGCTGCACGAGCTTTCCGACGACGCGGTCCGCATCGCGAATCGCGCTCACCTCAGGCGTCGTTACGACGATCGCTTCGCGCGCGCCCGCGACGGCGCTTCGAAAACCGTGCTCGATCCCGGCCGGGCAGTCGATGAGCACGTAGTCGGCCGTAGCGGCGAGCTCCTCGATGATCTGCGCCATCTGTTCCTCGGAGACGGCGGTCTTCTCGCGCGTCTGCGCGGCCGGCAAGACGTTCAACGACTCGAAGCGCTTGTCGCGAATCAATGCCTGGCGAAGCTGGCAGCGTCCTTCGACGACCTCGACCAAATCGAAGACGATGCGCTTCTCTAGGCCAAGGACGAGGTCGAGCTTGCGCAGGCCGATGTCGGTGTCGACCAGCACGACGCGGTGTCCGCGCCGCGCCAGCGTCGCGCCCAGGTTGGCGGTGGTCGTCGTTTTGCCGACGCCGCCCTTGCCCGAAGTCACGACGATCCGCCGCGCGCTCACCGGTTCGCTCCGAGCTTGGCATAGGGCGCGATCGCGATACGATCGCCATCGACGAAGGCGACCTCCGGCTCTTTGTCCCGAACAGGTTGCCCTTCGGCGGCAATCAGCGTGCCGATGCGCAGTTGCGTCGGCGCGAGCTCGAGCGCAAAAACGCGAGCGCCGCTGTCGCCCTGGGCGCCGGCGTGTGCCGTACCGCGCAGCGCTCCGAAGACGACGACGTCGCCGCTTGCGACCAGCTCCGCACCCGGATTGACGTCCCCGATGACGACGATGTTGCCGAGCTGCTGCAGACTTTGGCCGCCGCGCAGCGTGCCGCGGTGGTACATGGTGTGTGGGCCCGAGGGAAGGGCCGCCGCCACCGGCGAGGCGGTCGCGGGACCCGCGCCCGGCCCGAAGACGGGCTTGGGAACGGATGGCTCGCCCCGCGCGCGCCGGCGCGCGATGTCGGCTCGCGCTCCGGCAAAGTCCGCGTCGAGCGAAAGCGCCGCGTCGGTCAGCGAACCGGCCTTGGCCGCTCGCTTGCGCTCGAAGCTGGCAACGCGCGGCCGTGGGGCCGGACCGAGGTACTCAAGCGACTGCCGCGCCGCGAAGTCGACGAACGCCTCGGAACCGTAGAGGCCGCGCAACTCGATGCCGTGCTCCCAAATCGCTGCGGCGAAGGCTAGAAAGCTCGCGGCCTCCGGCGGATCACCTTCGAAAACGACGGTCGCTCGGCTGCCTCGATAGAAGTCGGGACGCTCGCCCAAGCGCTCGCGCATGTCGGACCAGGCGTCGCTAAACGAGCCTTCTCCGAACACGAATTCGAGCCCGGCGGCCGTTCCGCGAAGCAACGCTAGCACGTTACCGCGCGAAGACGCGGTCGTTCTTGAGCCATTGAGCGCCCTGGTTGCCGCGTCGGCCGGCGCCGACCTTCCGGCATCCACATCCGGCTCACAGTATTCTGCGCTTACTCACAGCAATTCACCGGGAATCGACAGGCCGCCCGGCACGCGGCACGGGCGCGAGCGCGGGAATGTCCCGCGGGCGGCGCGTCGAACGAATCGCCACGAACGTCCGTAGAGGTGCGCTATCGTGCTCGTCCGCCGTCTTGTTCATGCAACCTCGATGCTCGCGATCCTGTGCGCGAGCATCTCGCCCGTTCCGGCCGGAGCGGTTTCGACGGAAAAAGAAATCCTCCAAGGCCGGGAAATCGACAAGCAAGTCCTATCGCAGTACAACGTTGTCGCGGATCCGCTGCTCAACGAGTGGGTCAACGGCGTCGCCAATAAACTGTGGGGCCAGGTCGCGCGCAAGGACGTCCCCTACAACATCAAGATTCTCGACTCGCAGGTCGTCAACTCGTTCACCGTCGGCGGAGGCTACGTCTACGTCGACGAGGGCCTGCTCGATTTCGTGCAGTCGGATGACGAGTTGGCCGGCGTGATCGGGCACGAGACGGGCCACAACGAGCGGCGCCATACGGTGACGCTGCCCGCCAAGGCGCAAGCGCTCGATCTGCTCTTCGGCATCGCTTCGATCTTCTCACCGTTCATCTATAACTTCGGCTCGCTTGCCGAGGCGGGCATTATCGCCAAGCAGTCGCGCGCGGACGAGCTGCAAGCCGATCAATACGGCCTTCTGCTCATGTCGCGTGCCGGCTTCGACCCCGATGCGATGGTTTCGTTCATGAACCACATGGGTGCCGCGCACGACGAGCACGATAGCTTGGTGAACAAGTACCTCGAAGACCATCCGGGCTTTCCGGACCGCGTTTCGCATCTCGTCGGCTACGACGAACTCGATCCGCAGAAGCGCACGACCGATCAAATCTTGGTGCAGGGCCTGCACGACGAGCAAACCGGGCGATACAACATCGCGACTATGAAGTTCGCGCAAGTGCTCAAGGCGGACCCCGGCAACCCAGTCGCCTTACTGCACATGGGGCGAACGCAGATAGCCCTGGGTCAGACCTCGAAGAGCGAACAGACGCTCGCCGAGGCAGCCCAAAACGGTACGCCCGAAACGCGCACCGCGGCGCTCTCCAACATCAAAGAGCTGCGCGAGAGCGAAGCGAAGTTCACGCTGACGCATCCGAATCTCGCGCCCCTGCGCCAGCAGCTGGCTGACGCGCAAAGCCGCGACGTGGCAGCCGACGCGACGATCGCGACCCGGCGCGACGCCGGCCGCGACCAGGTGAAGGCAATCGACGCGCGCATTCAGGACATCTCCTACGGCGTACCCGATTTCAGCCGCGTCGCGATTCGGCACGGCGGCCGGCTCGAGGCGGTTATCAAGAACCTCGAAGCGATGGGGCGCGAGATCGACGCTTCCTTCGAGAAGTCTCGACTTGCAATCGCGCAGGTCGGCACGATGGAGAAGAACCGCGAAAGCGGCTTAGTGCGCGAGAACTCCGACATCCTCAAGGAACTGAGCGCGCCGCTCGCGCTCGACCCGGTCCCGGCGCAGTCGCTCTCGATCTTGCCGAGCTATCCGCGCATGTTCGACGATTTGCAGCTGGCCGATAGCGATATCGTGCGCTCTCTCGACGCGGCGCGCTCGTCGCTCGCCGTCCTCGACGTTTCGCTCGGCGATCTGGACAACTTCATCAAGCGGCTCGGGCGCTCTTCGTTCGACTTCAGCGGCGATATTTCGGTGAGCGACTACAACTCGCTCATTCCGATGATGCAGAAGGCCAGCGACGGCCTGGCCAAGGCTGCCATCGCCGGATCTCAGGCCGAACAGCTCTTCAACATGGCGCGCTCGCGCCAGTTGCAGACGAGGATCACGATGCTCGGAGTCGGTTACCCGCAGGATCGCTTCTCAACGCTTCAAGCGGCGCTCGACCAGAAGGTCCACAACTCCGGGCTCGCCTACGACGCAATGCTCCACAGCGGTTTGACGCCCGGCGAGGTTGCGACCGCCTCGATCGTCGCGGCCGACACGAACACCACGCCGCAAGCGGTCGTCGATGAGGCCAAGGCCTCCGGCAAGCAGCTGGTCGACGTGGCGAACGCGCGCGGCATGCACGGTCAGACGCTAGAGATCTTCCTCGGCCTCATCTATCTCGACTATACCGACGATCCGGCGAAAGAGGCTCACGGCCACACGTCGTAAGGATGATCAGAACAGTGTCGATCGGCGCGGCAGATCTACTGACCCTGGCCCGCAAGAGCGTTCGCGCAACGGCGCTCCATACCGAAGCACGCAAGCCTTTTCGCTTTCTGTTGTGCGGCGATCCGGGGCTGGTTGCCGAACTGCGGGCGCTCTTCTTGCACAGCGAACCGGATGCGAACGTTCCTAGCGACGCACCATCGACGATCGAGACGATCGATCCGCTCCGCCGTCCGACGGTTCCCGCGCCCGACGCTCGTTGCGTCATCTTTCTCGGGCGCCCCGGCGATCTCGCCGGAGCCCGTATGGATCTGCTCGAGCGGCTGCGCCTTCCCATCTTCGCGTTGACGGTCGATCCCGCTGCGGCGCCCGCCTTCCCGCCTTCCGCGCCGCTGCGCGGCGCCGTCGCCGAGTACGCCGTGCCGCGCATCGATCGAGAATCGTTGCGCGTCAAGTTCTTTGCGCATCTGATCGAGCGCTGTAAAGGCATCGAGGTGGCCGTCGGCCGCCGCCTGCCGGTGTTGCGCGAATCGGTCGCCGGAAAATTGACGCGCGACGCGGCCTCGTCGGCGCTCAAGGTGGCCGCCGCGAGCGCCATGGTCGACAACGTGCCCATGCTCGGCATCGTGCTGGGAGCGATGGCGTCGGCCGGAGACATCGTCGCGATCACCGGAATCCAGATCGTGCTGATGTTGCAGATCGGCGCGGCCTACGGCAAGGATCCCGACGTCGCGCGCGTCTGGGAGTTGCTGCCGGTCGTCGGCGGCGGCCTCGGCTGGCGCGCGCTCGCGCGCGAAGTTTCCGGTTTCATTCCGGTAGCCGGCGTCGCGATCAAAGGCGCCATCGCCTATGCCGGCACGATCGTCGTCGGCGAAGGAGTCACGGTCTACTACGAGCACGGCAGTCACATGACCGCCGCGCAAGCAGCCCAGCTGTACGACGAAAAGAAGCGCCACGCCATGCAGTTCGCACGCGACCTCTACACGAGAATGAGCAAAAAGAACCCGTGAAGTTCTGATTTGCTCAGGCCTAGGCGCGGCAACGACGGCCTGAGGAAAATCAGGACTTCACGAACCGTCAAGTGCGGTTTCGGCGAGGTGCACCAGCAAATCGTCGTCGCTCAGGTGCTCGAACGAGGCGGTGAGTTTGGGGCGGACGCTAGCGGCGATTTGGGCGGATAGATCGCGGCGCGCGCGGGCGGTGAGCGCGCTGCGGCGCGCAGCGTAGCTCCGGACGAGCTCGCGCTCGGACGCCGTCAACTCCGCAACGAGCGGCTCGTCCGCACGCCCCGCCCGGCGTCGAATACGCGGGGCCCGTTCGTAGCGCCCCTCGCGCACGACGAGCGTTCCGGCCGCCATGTCTCCCAGGCGCCGGTTGCGCGGCGAGAGGAGCGTGCACAGCGCCGAGACGGCGTAGTAGCCGAGCGCGACCTCGACGATGCGGATGAGGTTGCGGACGACCGCGCTCATGAAGTCCAGCGGAAAGCCGCCATCGCGCACGACGCGAATCCCGAGTAGTCGCTTGCCGGGCGTCTGCCCTTCCCAAAGCCACTCGAACAGAGCGAAGTAGCCGAAGAAGAGCATGAAAAAGAAAACGACTCCAAGACCGATCAGCGAAGCGGCCACGATCTCGGCGAGCTTTTCGGCCCAAGCCGGATGAATTGCGCCGGTTGGCCGCGCTGGCGATGCTCCCCACCAAACGAGGAGCAGGACCACGGGTACGGCAAGCGTGACTTGAATTGCGTTGTCGAGGACGACTGCGATAAAACGGCTTCCCAATCCCGCCAGCTCGTAGCGAAAGGCGACGCTCTCGCCTGTGGCCACTTCGACGCTGCGCTCCATCGTAAGCCGCAGCCTGCGGGAAGGCTCGGTTTGGGTCCTGCGTAAATGCGCCAGAGTGCGCGAGAGAACGTTCGTGTCCCGGCGCGAAGAGGGTTGGGAACGGCTCGAGGGCCTGCTCTCCGAGGCCGATAAGCGCGGGTTGCGACGCTTCAAAGCCGAGCAACTGCAGCAGCTGGCGCTGCTGTACCGGGCGACGACATCCGACCTCGCAGCCGCCCAGAGCCGCGACTATAGCGCCGACCTGCGCGCTTACCTGAACCGCCTCACCGCCCGCGCCCACGCGTACGTCTACGCCTCATCGGCCCGCGGCGGCTGGGCGCTCGTCGCCCAATTTTTCGCGCAGAGCTTTCCAGCCGAGGTACGCCGCTCGGGGGCGACGATCGGCGCGGTGAGCGGCCTCTTCGTGCTAGCGTGGATCGTCTCGTATGCCTTGGTTGCGAGCCGCCCGCTGAACGTCTATGCCCTTCTGCCGGCGCAAGAGATTCCGGTCGTCCGAAACAGCTTGCACGATTCAAACTTCGCCTTCAACCGCACGTTCGCACCCGCCGTGTCCAGCTTCATCATCGCCAACAACATCAAGGTCGCCGCCATCGCCTTTGCGGGCGGGATGACGCTCGGCATCGCGACGCTGTGGATCGTGCTCAACAACGGTCTCATGATCGGCGGCCTCGGCGCGATGTTCGCCGCGCGCGGGTTCGGAGCGGACTTCTGGGCGACGATTGCGCCGCACGGCGTCCTCGAGCTCAGCGCGATCCAGATTTCCGCCGCGGCGGGGCTGCTGCTTGCGAAAGGCGTCGTTGCTCCCGGGCGCCTGCGGCGCATCGACGCGCTCAAAGCCAATGCCCGGCGCGCGGCGGTTCTGATGGTCGGCGTTACCGGAATGCTCGTCATCGCCGGAATCATCGAAGGCTTCCTCACGCCGCAGCGCACCTCGATCCCGTTCCGCTTTGCGGTCGGCGCCCTAACGGCGCTGCTCCTGATCGCGTACTTCACCTTCGCCGGTCGCGCGCCCGAGGCCGCTAACGTAACGCGCTAGCCGCCCGTAAGCGCGGCTAGAGGTCGACCACGATCGGGGCGTTCGTAGGCCGGTACTCGAGCGTGCAAATCGAGGCGTTTACGAATTGCGTGCGCAATCCATCGAGCCGCGCCGTTCCGTACGCTTCGTGAATGTGCCCGAAGAGGTGAACGCGCGGTGCGAGTTGCTCGACGCGCTCGCGCAGATCGCGATCGCCGGCTCGCTCGCCCCTAACCGTTCGGTCCAGGATGCCTTCGGGGGGTCCGTGGGTGATCAGCACGTCGACGTCCGCCGGTATGAGCGACCACTTATGGCGCAACGGCTCGCCCCGGTCGAGGTTGAAAGCCCAGTCGAAGAAGCGCGGCTGCCAGGGCGTCCCGTAGAAACGGACGCCGCCGACGACGAGTGCTCGATCCTGCAGGTATTCGGCGTGGGTGATGAGCTCGCGCGCGAGCGAGGGATTTCGTTCGAAGAGGAAATCGTGGTTGCCGGCGACGACGACTTTGCGCGCGTGCGGAAGCGTCCCGAGCCAGCGGTCAAAGTCGGCGATCTGTTCGGGCGTGCCGTGTTTGCTGACGTCTCCCGCATGCACCAGCACGTCGCCTTCCGGAACGTGGAGAGCGGCGTGCAGACCGTGCGTGTCCGAGAGGCACACGAGACGCATTCTAAAGCAGCCCGCGCGCTTTGACGTCGAGGTATGCGTCGAGCAGCGCGACAGTCAGTTCGGGTGCCGGCACGTCGACGACGATGATTCCGAGGGAGCGCAGGGTTGCGATAGAGCGTCCGCGCTCGTCGTCGAGGGTCATCGCTACGCTCGTGCGATAGGCCTCGCGCGCCGTCGCCGGCGCAACCGCGAGCGCTCGGGCGATCGCGGCGTCATTCATCAGCACGCACATGACGACGTGGCGTGGGACGAGCAGCGCCAGGCTCGAGAGCACGGCGGCCGACGTCACCGGGTCGAACATGTCGCTAAAGAAGACGAACAGGCTGCGCTTGGCGTAGCGGCGCGCTAGCGTTGCAAAGGCGCTCTCGTAGTCCGGCTCCTCGAGTTTCGGATGCAGGTCGTAGGCACTGCGCGCAAGAGCGTCCACGTGAGCCCGGCCGCGGCGGGGAGCGATCGACAAAACCGTCTTGGCTCCAAAGGCATGCAAGCCGACGTTGTCCCCCGCAGCCTGTGCGATCCGCGCAACCGAAAGCGCCGCCGTCAAAGCATAGTCGAACTTGCTTTGCAAGCCGATGCGCGGCGTCATCAAACGTCCGCAGTCGAGGGTCACGATGACCTGCTGACTGCGCTCGATCTCATGTTGTGCGACCATCAAGCGCCCGCGCCGAGCGCTCGCCTTCCAATCGACGTCTCGAAAAGCATCGCCCGGACCGTAGTCGCGCAGGCTCTCGAACTCACTACCCACCCCGCGCAGGCGCAGCCTGCGCAGTCCGTCATCGAGGAGCGTGCTGCGCCGCGCGAGCCGGCCATATCCCTCGACCGCCGATAGGTCGGGAAAGACCCGCACGATTTCCTCGGAGTCGACCGCGTAGCGCCTGCGCAGCAAACCGATGCCGTTCTCGACCCAGTAGAACAGGGTTCCGAAGCGCGCTTCGCCGCGCTCCCGTGCGAGAAAACCGGACTCGAGCGTTGCTGCAGAGCGTGCCGCCACTCGCCCCTCGACGACGTCGCGGTCGAACACGATGCGTGCGACCGGAGTTTCGATGAGTCCCAGGCGGATGGCGAGGTCGGCTCGGTTCTCGACGCGATAGCGCACCTTCGATGGCCGCCGGAGGGCAGCGTGTCCGACCGGTTCGCGTGCGACCCGCAGCGTGCGGCGCGACGGGCCGAGCGCCGCGTCGGCCGCGACGAGCGCGACGCAAGCCGCGAGCGCTGCGACGAACGGTACGAACAGGCGCGCCACGAAGCCGCAAAGCGCCAGCAGCAAGCACAAAAACAGCAGCATCCAAACGCCGCGGCTCGAGAGCCAGATCGGCGGTACGACCGCGCGCACGCCGCCGCTAGCCAGAGCGTTTGCCCGTTTCCTTCGGCACGTCCACGGCTGACAGGATGCGCGTCACGACCGTTTCCGCGTCGATTCCCTCGACGTGCGACTCCGGTCGAACGATCAGGCGGTGCGGAAGCACGAGCGGCGCGACCGCCTTGACGTCGTCCGGCGTGACGAAATCGCGGCCGTCGATTGCGGCCGCCGCCTGAGAGGCCACCAGCAACGCGATGCCGGCTCGCGGACTCGCTCCTAGCGCGAGATCGTTCGCCGAACGCGTCCGTGCCACGATGTGATACAGGTAACCTTGCACCGCCTCGGAGAGGAAGATCGATCGTACCTCGCGCTGCGCTGCCAGCACGTCGTCGATGCCTGCAACCTGCGCTACGCCGGCCGCTGCCAGGTCGTGCGCATCAAAGCCTTCGACGCTGCGCGCGAGCAGCGTGCGCTCCTGCGCTTGGGTCGGATATGCCGTGCGTGCCCGCACGAAAAAGCGGTCCAGCTGCGCTTCGGGGAGCGGATAGGTTCCCTCGAACTCGATCGGATTTTGCGTCGCGCATACGAGGAACAACCCCTCGAGCTTTTCGGAGTTGCCGTCGATTGTGACCTGGCGTTCCTCCATCGCCTCGAGCAACGCCGACTGCGTCTTGGGCGGAGTTCGGTTGATCTCGTCGGCCAAGAGCAGATTCGTAAAGATCGGCCCCTTGCGCAAGGTGAACTCGGCCGTCTGCGGATTGAAGACCGTGGTGCCGACGACGTCGGCCGGCATCAAGTCCGGCGTGAATTGGATGCGCCGAAAGGGCACGCCAACAAGCGCCGCCAGAAGGCGAACGAAGAGCGTTTTGGCGGTGCCGGGAACGCCTTCAACCAAGATGTGTCCGCCGCCCAGCAGGGCGAGAAGAAACCCGAACGCGGTGCGTTCGTTGCCGACGATCACCGCTTCGATGCCGGCTTGCAGCCGGCGGCCCAGATCAGTTGCCCCGGCGGCCATGCCGTAACTCCTTTCGCAGGAGCTGCGCTAAACCGATCGTGCGAACCATGTCTGGGTCATCCCGAACCGGTGCCTGCGCGGCGGCATTCATCGCTAGGTACGCTTCGCGCAGATCGCTGCGATTCAGCCGAGCCGCAACTTCCGCCGGCGATGCCTCGTCGCTCGAACCAACGGCGCGCGCCACGGCACGCGCCGTCGAGCGCACCGCGTCGTGCACGGCGGCGCCGGTGGCTTTTCCACGCTCGAGCAGGGCGGCGACCGAATCGATGTACTCGGCCGAGGTTGGAGCGCGTAGTTCGACCGGGACGAGCGGAGGGCCGAGGCGGACGCACGCACCGCCGAGCGCTAGTAAGAACACGAAGAGCGCAACGACGATTGCAACCAGAAAAGGGCGTGGCACGATCGACCACCAGCGTTCCGCCGCCAGGCTGCCGTGAACGGCTTCGTCGAAGGCGACGAGGCCGCGCGAGCGAGCGGGTCGCGCGAGCGCGAACGCCAGGCGAGGCGCGTCGCCCCTGCCGATTTGCGCGTTCACGAAGATCCCTTCATCGATGACGGCGGTCACTTGCCCCGAGCCGTACGCGTAACGAACGACGAGTGCGCCGGCCCGGTCACGCACGAGAACGGCGAGCCCCGGGCGAGGCTTCCAACGTAGCGGTGAACTGCTTTCGACCGGCGCAACGCCGACAATCCTCGAATCGAGTGCCCTCGCTCTTGCCGAGTGCGCCTTGGCCGTGCCCGGCAGCTTGAGAATTCCGCGGCGTGCGGCGGCGGCGTCGTGTCCGAGATAAACCAGCCTCCCGCCGTCGCGCACCCACGTTTCGAGCGCGCGCGCATCGGCTTCGCTTGAGGCAGCCGGGGGCCCGAACGGCAAGGGCTCCGCGTACACGAGCGTGTCGATCGTGCCGTCGAGAAAAGCGGCGCGCCGCTCGAAGCGGTCGACCCGCACCCCCTCGCGCCCGAGCAACTCGTACCACGCGCGATAGCCGCCCGCGGCAGCGTCGAGACTCGAGTACGTCTCGAAGGCCGGGGCGCCGCCTTGGGCGCGATCCTGGCCGAGCACGCCGATCGTTACCAGGATTGCAACCGCGATCGCGAGCGCAGCGATCTCCACCGGCGGCAGATGCTGCTTTCTCAAGCGAGCAACGGCTCCAAGCTCCGATAGGCGCGCGTCGCGGCCTCAAAGTCGGCGGCGTGAGCCGGCTCGGCCGCGTAGATCGCATGGACGAAGCGATCGGTTAGCGCTTCGAACGGCTCGGCGGCGGGCGCTCGAAGGGCGCGAACGAGGCGACAATATTCGCCGGGCGCTCGCGCCGCGTCGAACGGCACGAGGCCGTGCGCGTCCAGCACGGCGAGCGCGGCGCCAAACAGCGCCGCAATCGCACGGCCGTAGTCCATTCGCGCGGCGGCCTCGGCCGCGCGCCGCTGCCACTGGGCGGCGCTAAGCAGGGCGTCAATCGGCGAGCCGTGCGACGCGCCGCGCGTTTGCGCCGGGCGTGCAAAAGCGAGCGCAAGCCGGAAGACGCCATACCCGAGTGCGGCCAGTGCGCCCGCCACCAGTGCGAAGGAAATGATAACGCCGAGCGGCCCGCCCGCCCGGAGCGCGCCGGCCATGGGCTCTCGAAGCGGGCGCAGCAGATCGCGCGCATGCTCGACGATCCAGCTCAAAATCAGCGCCGAGAGCGACGGCTTGTCGGCGGCGAGGGGCGCAGCGTGAATGAAGCGGTAGGCCGGTTGCGCTAGCACCGCACGCATCACCGCATCGGGATCGCCGTGCGGCCAATTCACGTTGAAGTGAAGGTTGCCGGCTCCATCGTACCCGCCGCGAGTTGCAGATCGAACCCTTCCCCGCGCACCCGAAGATCAAAGTAGAAGATGCCGACGAATGCCGTTACGAATGCGGCGGTGGCGAGCGACAAGAGCGTTGAGAAGATCGCGTCAACGACCGGGCTGTGCAGCAAACTAAAGAGAACGACTGCTCCCATCGCTGCGACGACGGTGATCGCGATAACCACGGCTATGTAGGCCAGCCCGACAACGAGCGAACGCCGCAAACCGGCGCCGCGGAAAACGCGCTCGACGCCGCGCCCAAAAGCGCCCAGGAACGATGCGTCTTCCAGCACGCAGGTGAACGTCGAGACTTCGTACGCGAGCACCGCGACGAGCGCGAAGAGGAACGCGAATACGACGAGCGCGATCAGAACTGCGACGCTGAGTGCGACTCCGAGCGCGTGCATCGTCGCCGTGACCGCGCTCAAGGCGAGAACGATGACGACGCCCGCGAAAACAAAGACGACGTAGAGCACGCTAGCGCATAGAACGTACAGCACGTTGAGCGCGATGAGCGGCAACCAGCGGCGCAGCGCCGTGCGATAGGCTTGGCCGAAATCAGCCGCCCCGCGCAGGTATGCGCTCGAGGTCGCGACGATCAACGCCGCCTTCGGCAGCGGATAGATGAAGAAAAATGCGGCCCACAAGAGGCCGAGTGCCGGCGTAAGCACCGGGTAATTGGAAAGAAGGCTGGAGAGCGATGCCGGGCTCGCCGCTTTGCCTCCGGCCGCTTGCGCTCGAAGCAACTCGCTTAATGCGGTCAAGCTGCGAGTCTGATCGCCCGAGCCGAGATATTGAAGAATCGCCATCGGCACCGCGAAAGCAGCATAGATCAGCGCGAAGGTCGTGACGTACTTGACGCTGAGGTTGACGGCCCGGTCCAGAATCTCCCCGAGCCCGAGCGGACGGAGCGTCGACGATGGGCTCGGCGTCGGATTCACGAAACGTCTCCTTCGACCGGAACGGCCTACGCCAACCGTTTTCGGCAGCCGGCGAACCGAACCCCATGCGTTGGCCGTTGCATTCGAAACCACCGCACCTCTTACTTGCACGACGGGCACGAGGCGCGACCAAGGTGGGTTCGTTTGGGATAGCGCAGTAGTTCGGAGATGGATCGGCGCAGCCCGCTCGGAACGATCGCGTGCATCTGGCGCTATCCGGTCAAGAGCTTGCGCGCCGAACGGCTCGAAACGGTTCGCGTCGAGCGCGACGGGCTCGAGGGCGACCGGCGGCGCGCGCTGTTCGTGACGAAAGCGGACCACGCGCGCAGCGGGAAGGCGTTTCGCGGCAAAGAGCATCCACTGCTGCATACGCTCGCAACGGTCGAAGCAGTGCGCGCTCTCGAGAAGACTCACGAGCTTGGGTTTGAAGAGCGTGGGGACGAGGGCCGCTACTTCGACGACCTTCCCGTCTCGCTCGTTCTCGATCGATGGGTGGGCGAGTTGGAACGGCTGGTGGGCATGGACCTCGACCCGTTGCGTTTCCGTCCGAACTTCTTCGTGCGCGGCACGCCGGACTTCGCCGAAAACGAGGCGGCCTTGGTCGGCGCGCGACTCGAGATCGGTGACGTGCAGCTTCGCGTCGTGTCGCCGATCGAGCGTTGCGTGGTGCCGTCATACGATGTCGTTACCGGCGAAGCGACCCCGCGCGTCTTGCGCGAGATCGTGCAAAACCGGCAAAACGAGATGGGCATCTACTGCACCGTCATCGTGCCCGGAACCGTCGCCGTCGGCGCAACCGTCGGCATCTTCTGGTAGAAGCGAAGACGCGCGGTCGCGAATTCGCTAGGCGATCGACGCGGCGGCGCGCAACGCGCGCCGTCGAATGGCTTCCTCTTGCGCGTGGTGGCCGTCACGTACCACATAACCGCCGGCGACGATGACGTCACGCACGCGCCACGCGCCGCTCTTGAATACATAGCGATTCATCGAGGGGCCGTTCTGTTCGTCGCCTTCTTCGAGGACGACGAAATCCGCGCGCGAGCCCGGCGCGAACGCTCCGACCGGTTGCGCTAAGGCCTGGCGGCCACCCTTCGCACAACGCTCGAACAAGCCGCCGGCAAGCGAGCGGCCGGGGCTGCGCAGCACGCCGCGCCGCTGCAACGTAAGGCGCTGGCCGTATTCCAACCAGCGCAACTCCTCGGCAACGTCGAGGCTGACGTTGCTATCAGATCCGATCGCGATTCGCCCGCCGCCAGCAACAAAATCACTGGCCGCAAAGATTCCGTCGCCCAGGTTCGCCTCGGTCGTCGGGCAGAGAACGACTACGCAGCCCGCGGCGGCGACGAGCGAGCGTTCGGCCGGGGTCGCATGAGTCGCGTGGACCAGCGACCAGCGCTCGTCGAGCGTGACGCTCTTTGAGAGCACCTCGAGCGGCGTCGTTCCGTAGTAGGCGCGACAGGCTTGCACCTCGCGCATCTGCTCGCTGACGTGGATGTGAACCGGGGCGCCCGCATCGACGGCCGCCAGCAGCCGCGGCAGGTCTTCGGCCGCGACGGCGCGCAGCGAGTGCGGCGCGGCGCCCAGGCGCACGAGCGGCATACCGCTCACCATCCGGGCTAGCTCGCGCCAGAGTTGCGTGAAGCCATCGAGATCGTTGACGAAGCGTGCCTGTCCGCCGGCCGGCGGCGTCGTTCCAAAATCGCCGTACCGATAGAAGACCGGCAGGAGCGTCAGCCCGATTCCGGCCGCTCGCGCGCCCGCCAGCACGCGTTCGGACATCTCTGTACGGTGCGCGTACGGAACGCCGCCGGGCCCGTGGTGCAGGTAGTGAAACTCGGCGACGCTCGTGTAGCCGGCCTTGAGCATCTCGACGTACGCATCCGCCGCGAGCGCTTCGAAAAGATCGGGATCGAGGTGCTCCAAGAACGCATACATCGCCCGGCGCCAGCCCCAAAACGAATCGTCGGCGGCGGTGGCCTCGGTGCGGCCGGCGAGCGTGCGCTGGAAGACGTGTGAGTGCGCGTTCGGCATTCCCGGAACGGCCGCTCCGGCGAGCAGCGTCGCGCCGTCGCGTGGCGAATTCGGGGCCACGCGGGCGATCGTTCCCGCCTCGTCGACCTCGAAGCGCACGTCGCGCGACCAGCCTTCCGGCAGCAGCGCAAAAGGAGCGAAAAAACAATTCAAGCGGTCTGGACCGGAGCGTTTCTGGCCACCATGGACGGCGCCGAATACGGGGCGATCGAAGACGGGGCGATTGCCGTGCGGGACGATACGATCGTTTGGCTCGGACCGCGCACCGCGCTTCCTCCTTCGCTTGCGGCCGGTTCCGTCGTGCACGACGTTGCCGGCCGGTGTATCACGCCGGGTTTGATCGACGCGCACACGCACGTCGTCTACGCCGGCGATCGCGCGCACGAGTTCGAAATGCGCTTAAACGGCGCCGGTTACGCCGCGATTGCGCAGGCGGGGGGCGGCATCCTCTCCACCGTGCGCGCGACCCGGGCGGCAAACGACGACGCCCTGACGGACGCAAGCGACAAACGCGTCGCGGCTATGTGCCGCGACGGCGTGACGACCCTGGAGGTTAAGTCGGGCTACGGCCTCGACAAGGAAACCGAGCTGCGCCTGCTGCGAGTCGGCCGTGCGCTTTGCGCGCGTCATCCGCTGAACGTGCGCACGACGTACTTGGGTCTCCACGCGCTCGCCCCCGAGTGGCAGGGCGATGCCGACGCGTACGTCGAGTTCGTGTGCAGCGACGTGCTGCCGGCGGTCGTCCGCGAAGGCCTGGCCGACGCGGTCGACGCATTCTGCGAAACGATTGCCTTTTCATCAGCGCAAACCGCCCGCTTCTTCGACGCCGCGCAGGCGCTCGGCTTGCCCGTCAAGATTCACGCCGACCAGTTGAGCGCGGGCGGCGGAGCTGCACTCGCCGCCCGCTACCGCGCGCTTTCGGCCGATCATCTGGAACATGCGCGCGAAAGCGACCTGCCCGAGCTCGCCGCCGCAGGCACAGTCGCCGTCCTGCTCCCGGGTGCGTATTACTTCTTGCGCGACTCAACGCCGCCGCCGATCGAACGGCTGCGGGAGCTGGGCGTGCCGATCGCGCTTGCGACCGATTGCAATCCCGGCACGTCGCCGCTCGTCTCGCCCCTGCTCGCGATGAATTTGGCCTGCACGCTGTGGCGGATGACGCCGGCGCAAGCGCTGCGCGGCTTTACCGCGAGCGCCGCCCGGGCCCTCGGCCTCGAGGGCGCGCTAGGGACGCTAGCGCCGCGTCGAAAAGCAGATTTCGTGGTGTGGGACGTGGCTCACCCGGCGCACCTGGCGTACGCCATCGGCGTCAATCCGGGTGCAACCGTCGTGAAGAACGGCCACGTCGTCACCGGAGGGACATGATGGCGACCGCAATGCGAGCGGCGATTCGCGCACCGCGCGGAACGGACCGTTCCGCCAAGAGCTGGCTAACCGAAGCGCCGCTGCGCATGCTGATGAATAACCTCGATCCCGAGGTGGCCGAACGGCCGGATGATTTGGTCGTCTACGGCGGCAACGGGAAAGCCGCACGCAACTGGGAGTGTTACGAGAGGATCGTCAAGACGCTGCGGCGGCTCGAAGACGACGAGACGCTGCTCGTGCAGAGCGGCAAACCCGTCGGCGTTTTCAAGACGCACCCCGATGCGCCGCGCGTCCTGATTGCGAACTCGAACATCGTTCCGCACTGGGCCACGCTCGAGTACTTTCACGAGCTCGACCGTAAGGGGCTGATGATGTACGGTCAGATGACGGCGGGATCGTGGATCTACATCGGTTCGCAGGGAATCGTGCAAGGCACCTACGAGACCTTCGTCGAGATGGGTCGCCGGCACTACGGCGGCGGGCTTGGCGGTAAATGGGTTTTGACCGCGGGCCTGGGCGGCATGGGCGGCGCGCAGCCGCTCGCCGCCAGCATGGCCGGCGCATCGATCCTTTGCGTCGAGTGCGATCCGGCGCGCATCGCGCGGCGCATCGCAACGCGCTACCTCGATCGTCAGACCGAGAGCCTCGACGAAGCGCTGGCGCTCGTACGCGAAGCCTGCGAACGGAACGCTGCGCTCTCCGTCGGGCTGCTGGGCAACGCCGCCGAAATCCTACCCGAGCTCGTGCGACGCGGCGTGCGGCCCGACATCGTCACCGACCAAACGAGCGCGCACGACCCGCTCAACGGCTACCTGCCGGCCGGCTGGACGCTCGAAGCAGCCGCGGAGCGCCGTGCGAGCGACCCCAGCGGCACGGTCCGCGCGGCCAAGCGCTCGATGGCGCAACACGTGCGCGCGATGCTTGCCTTTCACGAGGCCGGCGTGCCGACCGTCGACTACGGCAATAACATCAGACAGATGGCGTTCGAAGAAGGAGTCACGGACGCGTTTGCGTTTCCGGGATTCGTGCCCGCCTACATCCGGCCGCTCTTCTGCCGCGGCGTCGGACCGTTTCGCTGGGCGGCGCTTTCAGGCGACCCGGAAGATATCTACGCGACCGATGCCAAGGTGAAAGAACTGATCCCGGACGACCCTCACCTCCACAACTGGCTCGATCTCGCGCGCAAGCGCATCGCGTTTCAAGGCTTGCCGGCGCGCATCTGCTGGCTTGGCCTGGGTGACCGTGCAAGGGTCGGCCTCGCCTTCAATGAGATGGTCGCCCGCGGCGAATTGAAAGCGCCGGTCGTCATCGGGCGCGACCACCTCGACTCGGGCTCGGTGGCCAGCCCCAATCGCGAGACGGAAGCGATGCGTGACGGCTCCGACGCCGTCAGCGACTGGCCGCTTCTCAACGCGCTGCTCAACACCGCGAGCGGTGCAACGTGGGTCTCGTTTCACCATGGCGGCGGCACCGGCATCGGATTCTCGCAACACGCCGGCATGGTCGTCGTCTGCGACGGCAGCGAAGCCGCCGCGCGCCGCGTTGGGCGGGTGCTGACGAACGATCCGGCCAGCGGCGTCATGCGCCATGCCGATGCCGGCTACCCCGAAGCGCTCGATTGCGCCCGCGAACGCGGCTTGGACCTACCGATGGTCGACGGCTATAAGCCCCAGTAGCGCTGGTCGCCGGCCGGGTCGTCGAGCGGCGGGACGGCGGCGATCTGGGGACGGGATTTGGTACGCGCGATCACGCGTTTGCGCAACGTCTTCCACTCGCGCATGATGCTTCCGACATAGCGTTGCGTCGAGGCGTACGGCGGCATACCGCCGTAGCGTTGCACCGTCAAAGGTCCTAGGTTGTAGCCGGCGAGCGCTTCGCGCATCGGCTCGCGCGCGCTGCGAAAGAGGCCCAGCAAACGATGCAGATAAGCCGTCGTTCCGCGCAAGTTGCCGTGCACTGAGAAGGGGTCGACGCCGAGGCGGTGCGCGGTGCTGGGAATGAGTTGACCGAGGCCCTCGGCGCCGTCGACCGATACGGCATGCGGGTTCCAGCGCGATTCGATCGTGACGAGCGCCATGACGAGCGCGGGATCGAGGTGCCAACGCGCGGCCGCTTCGAGCAGGGCTCGCGCGTACGTCAAGCTGGTTTGCAGCGCGAGATGCGGATTGATCGTACGAAGTATCGCGGCGTAGCTGGAAGCCGGAGCCGAGCTCGAAGCCCTCGTTTGCGCTAGGGCCGGCGTTACCGTCAGCAAGCACAACCAAAGGGCGAGCGTCGCTCGAATCAATCGGGCGTCGTCAAGCATTGCGCCCCCGGTTCGGGTCCGGGCGGCGACGACCTCCCGACGTATACGGCCGCATGGTGCCCTTAGCGGAGGGTGCCGTCGCGCCGCTTCGAAGTCTCGCAGGGTTTTTGCAGCCGGCGGCTTTTTCGCGCCGCGGCGTTTCCTTTTAGGAGGTCGGCTATGAAGGGTCTTGGCAAGCGCGTCGCGTGTGCAATCCTGGCTTCGCTCTTGTCCGCATCGTTGACGGCTTGTTCGGGAACCAGCGGAGCCGTGACGCCGGGGCGGGCGCAAACCTCTACGCTCGGCGCCGAACGCGCGCCTGCCGCGGGCGTCGACGATTTCGCCGACTCGGATCCGGACATCGTTAACGTCGCCGGCACCTACACCGGAACCATTACGGAGGTCGAATCGGGTCACACGAGGTCCGGGACGCTGACGATCACGATTTCTCAGAGCGGGAAAAAGATCAGCGGGCCCTTCGAGGTCACGTTCGGGTCGCAAGTCGACGACTTGACGCTCGCCGGTAAAGTGAAGGGGCGCAAAAAAGCGCACCTGACGTTCACCGTTACCGGTAAGGACGCGCGCGCCGCGTACTTCACGGCGAAGTTGATTGGTTCGACCCTGAAGGGCACCGGGGACGTGCCTGCTTCCGGAAGCAAACCCGAGGTCAGCCTCAAGATCGACGCAACGCGGGAATCGTCCGGCTAGTAACCGTCCTCGATCGCGCTTGCCGCAACGAGCGCGCCGCTGCGAATCAAATGGCGGGCCCGGTCGAGGTCGGGGGCTAGTATTCGATCGGTCTCGAGCGGCGCGATGGCGGCGCGCCCCGCCTCGTAGGCACGTCCGGTGCCGGCGGCGCTGCGCAGCGGCCGGCGAAAATCGGTTGCGGCCAGCGCGCACAGCAACTCGCAGGCCAGCGCTCCTTCGACGTTGTCAAGGATTCGATCGAGCGTGCGTGCGGCAATCGTCCCCATCGAAACGTGATCCTCCTGTCCGGCCGAGGTCGGGATCGAATCGACGCTCGAGGGGAAGGCGAGCCCTTTACTCTCGCTCACGAGTGCAGCCGCGGTGTACTGAACGATCATGAGGCCCGATTCGAGTCCTGGGCGATGCGACAAGAAGAGCGGCAAGCCGCGTTCCTCTCCGTTGAGCAGCAAGTACGACCGGCGCTCGCTGATGCTCGCGACCTCGACCATCACTGCTTTGAGGAAGTCGCACACGACGCCGACCGGCTGACCGTGAAAGTTGCCGCCCGTCAAGAACTCGTCGTCCTCGGGAAAGACGAGCGGATTGTCGGTCACGGAAATCGCTTCGATCTCGAGAACGCGCCGCACGTGCGCGGCCGCGTCGCGGGCCGCGCCGTGGACGACGGGAATGCAGCGAAACGAGTACGGATCCTGCACGCGCCCGCAGTCGCGGTGCGATTGCATGATCTGCGAACCATCCAGCAGCGCGCGCAAACGCTCCGCGACGCGCGCTTGTCCCGGATGCGGGCGCAGCGCATTGATGCGGCGGTCGAAAACGTGATCCGTTCCTAAGAAAGCCTCGATCGAGAGGGCGCCGATCACGTCGGCCGCCGCGAGCAAACGCTCGGCTCGCAGCAGCGCGAGGACCGCGATGCCGGTCATTACCTCGGTGCCGTTGATCAGCGAGAGCCCTTCTTTGGCGCCTAGCGCAATCGGCTCGAGGCCGGCGCGCGCCAACGCCTGCGTACTCGGCATACGCTCGCCGCCGTAGAACGCTTCGCCTTCACCGATCAACGTCAGCGTCATATGTGCCAGCGGCGCGAGATCGCCGCTCGCGCCGACCGAGCCCTGGCAGGGCACGACCGGGGTAACGCCGCGATTGAGGATCTCGACCAGCAGCTGCAGCGTGTGCGGCTTGATTCCGGAGTGCCCGGCCGCGAGCGAACTGACTCGCAGGACGCCGGCCGCGCGAACGAACTCCTCGCGCAACGGATCGCCCGTTCCGGCGGCGTGGCTGCGTACGAGGTTGCGCTGAAGCGCGTCGACGTCGGCTCGGTCGATGACGACGTTCGCCATCCGGCCGAACCCGGTCGTGACGCCATAAATGGTCGCGCCGGCTTCGAAATGGCGCTCGACGCTCGCGCGCGCCGCGGCAACGCGCGCCTGCGCGTCGGACGTTACCGCTACGCGCGCGAGGCCGACCGCGATCGCTTCGATCTGCTCGAGCGTCAGATGGCGGCCGTTGAGCTCGACGATTCGATCCTGCGCGATAGCGGCCATTAAAGCGCGCGGCGGCCTTCGAGCGCTTTGGCGAGCGTCACTTCGTCGGCATAGTCGAGGTCGCCGCCGATCGGCAAACCATACGCGAGGCGCGTGACGCTGACGCCGCTCGGCGATATCAAACGCGATAGATAGAGCGCCGTCGCCTCGCCTTCGGCGTTGGGATTGGTGGCAATGAGTACTTCGCGCGGCCCTTCGCGTGCAACTCGGTCGATCAACTCTTTGACGCGCAGCTGCGCGGGCCCGATGCCATCCATCGGGGAGATCAACCCGCCGAGCACGTGGTAACGCCCACGAAAAGCCGAGGTGCGCTCGAGCGCGTAGATATCCTTCGCTTCGGCGACCACGCACAAGACCGTCGCGTCGCGCCGCACATCGGTGCAAATCAGACACGGATCTTCTTCGGTCAGCGAAAAGCAGCGCGAACAGAGACGCACGCGATCTTTGACCGCGATGATCGCGTCGGCCAGCGACTGCGCCTCGGCGCGCGGACGGTTAAGCAAGTGAAAGACGAGGCGCGCTGCCGTTTTCGGCCCGACGGTCGGCAGTTTCGAAAACTCCTCGATGAGGCTTTGGACCGGGCCCGCGGGGACGTTGATGGCTAGCGTGCCTCGTTTTCGATCGGGTACGCCATCCTTACATCATTCCGGGGATGCGAAGCCCGCCCGTCAGACCGCTCATGCGCCTGTTCGAGGTCTCTTGCGCCTTCGCAACCGCGTCGTTGACGGCGATCACGATCAGGTCCTCGAGCGTCTCGGCGTCCTCGGGATCGATCACTTCTTTTGCGAGCTTCACGGCCTTTACGCGGTAATCGCAGGTCATCTCGAGGCTGACCGCTCCGCCGCCCGCGCTGCCGCTCACGACCGTCTCCGCCAGCTCTTCCTGAGCGCGCTGCATTTCTGCTTGCATCTTGCGGACCTGCGCCATCATCTGCGCTTGATTCATCGGGTTTGGGATCCTCCCAATCGCTGGCGTGCATATGCGAGCAGATCTTCGTCGCTCTCGGCCGCCGGCGTGCCGGAACCTTCGACGCCGTCGGGCTCTTCGCCGCGGGGTGCCGAACGGTGTGCGCTGCGCGAAAGTACCGCCGGCCCAGAGCCTTGGGCGCCGACGTTGAGAATGACCCGCGCGGCGGTCCCAAGCACCTCGCTTGCAGCGCGCTCGATGACGGCGATCTTCGGCCGCACGATATTGTCAGCCGCGGTCCGGTCGGGAAATCCGATCGTCAGGACGTTGCCCTCGACTGCGTCGACGGTCGCGCGAGACAGCGCGCCCCGAATCGGCTTATATTCCTCTTCGGCGCGGCGCCGGATCTGATCCCAGAGCGAGCGGACGCGCTGCAGGGTCAAGCGCTTCGGCTCCGATTCGGGTCCCGCGCGCGACGCCGCCGGCTGGGCCGGCTCGAGGCTTGCTTTCGGCGACGGCGCCGTTGCCGAAACGGCTGCCGGCGGGGGCGCCGACGATTGCCTCGGAGCGGGCGGAACGGTCCCGACCTGGGAAGGCGCGACAGCCGTCGCCGCTGTTTCAAGCAGGGCCACGCGCGTCGCCAGGGCGTCGAGGCTCGCATCCTCTTGCTGGACGACCAGCCGTAGGACGGCCGTTTCGAGCTCGAGGCGCGGGTTGCCCGAGGTGCGCCCGGCGGCAAGCGCATCACCGAGCAGGCGAAGCGCCCGAACGACCTTCGGCTGGGGCGTGGCTGCCGCGAGCCGGGCCGTCGCGGCAGCATCGTCGGCGGACAGGTCGCGCAGGAGCAGGTCGGGGTCGATGCGCGCGACGAGCAGATTCCGGAATTCGGCGATCGCACCACGCGCAAGACCGAACATGTCGCCGCCCGCGTCGCTCGCCTCGTCGACGATCGCTAGGCTCTCGCGAGCCGCTCCCGCCAGGATTGCCTCGACGAGCCGGCGCGCATACGCTCGCCCGGTGACCCCGAAAGCGGCATCGACGGTCGCGGCGCTGATCGGTTCGATCTGCTCGCCGCCGCCGGCAAAGGCGGCGACCTGCTCCAACATCGTCAGGGCGTCGCGAAGCCCGCCGTCAGCCCGATACGCAATCGCCCCCAACGCGTCGTCCGCGATGGCGATCCCTTCGGCAGCGGCGATCGCGCGCATCCGCTCGATCATCGTCGGGACGGGAATGCGCCGGAATGCGTAGCGCTGGCAGCGCGAGAGAACGGTCGGGGGCAGCGCTTCGGGAGCGGTCGTCGCCAAGATGAAAACGGCATGCGCCGGTGGTTCTTCCAAGGTCTTGAGAAAGGCGTTGGCCCCTTCGCGCGTCAGCATGTGCGCTTCGTCGATGATGAAGACTTTGGCACGCATGGCGGCCGGCGCGAACTTGACCGCGTCGCGCAGCGCACGAATTTCGTCGATGCCGCGGTTCGAGGCGGCGTCGATCTCGATGACGTCGAGAGCGGTCCCTGCTAGAATTGCCTGGCAGTTTTCACAGGTGTTATCCGGCTCCGGAGTGGGACCGAGCACGCAGTCGATGCAGCGTGCCAGGATCTTCGCAGCCGATGTCTTCCCACTGCCGCGGGGACCGGAAAAGAGGTATGCGTGCGCGACTTTGCCGGATGCGAGCGCCGTTCGAAGCGTGCGCACGACCGCATCTTGCCCGACGAGATCGTCGAAAGACCTCGGCCGCCACGTTCGATACAGGGACACCCCCGCTGCTTCGAGCCGGCGTTCGGGTCGGACCTGTTTCGCGCAACCGCAAGCGGGGTACAGAGCGTTGTAGCAGATAGGGCTGTCCCGTCGTTGTTAAGATGGGACGGTAGAAAACTATCGGGAGAAAAGGGTGGCCAGGGTCAAGAAGATCAATACGGCGCGGCCCGTGAGCCTAACAGAAGGGCTCGACGTCTCGTTACGCAGACTGTTCGGCTTCAAGCAATTTTATCAGGGGCAGGAAGAGGTCGTGGCGCGGGTCATGGATGGCCAAGATGTGCTCGCTATCCTGGCCACCGGTGCAGGCAAGAGCCTCTGCTACCAACTCCCGGCTTTTCTCTTACCGGGGACGACGGTCGTCGTCAGCCCGCTGATCGCTCTCATGAAAGATCAGCTCGATATGCTGGCCGATCTCGGCTTCCACAACATCGTCGCGCTGAATTCGACGCTGAGTGAGGATCAAGAGCAGGCGGCGATCGAGCGCATCAAGAGCCGTCAAATCAAGATCGTTTTCGTCACCCCGGAAAAGCTGGAAGACGAAACCTTCCTCGACGTTCTGCGTTCGATCGAGATCCCGCTCTTCGTCGTCGATGAAGCGCACTGCATCAGCCAATGGGGCCATGACTTCCGCCCGGCGTACTTGGCCCTGGGCCAAGTGATCGACGCGCTCCGGCATCCGACCGTGCTAGCGCTAACCGCGACCGCGACGCCCGCGGTGCGCGAGGACATCCTCATTCAACTCGGCATCCCGAACGCGCGGCTCGTCGTCAAGGGCTTCGACCGGCCGAACCTGCGCTACGAGGTCATTCGGGCCGAAAGCGAGGCCGCCAAATTGAAGAGCCTCAAGGAGCTTTTCCAAAACGGCCTCGACGGAACCGGCATCATCTACACGGCAACGATCAAGAACGCGCTCGACGTGCAGCGCTATTTGCACGATCAACTCGATTTACCGGCTGCGGTCTATCATTCGAAACTGCAGAAGCACGACCGTGTTTCGGTGCACGAGCTGTTCATGGGCGAGGCCATCCGCGCCGTCGTCGCAACGAACGCTTTCGGCCTTGGCATCGACAAACCGAACATTCGCTTCGTGGTCCACTACGATCTGCCCGGTTCGGTCGAAGCCTATACTCAGGAAGCCGGCCGCGCCGGCCGCGACGGCGATCTCTCGCGCTGCATCCTGCTCTACCGCATGAGCGACACGCGCGTGCAGACCTACTTCTTGACCGGCAAGTATCCCGACATCGAGGACGTGCAAAAAGTCTTCGGCACCCTCGAATACTTCGACTCCCAGAAGGAAGGCGTTTCGCTCGCCGACCTGCGCAAGATTTCGCAGCTTCCGCTCACCAAGCTCAAAGTCGTGCTCGCGCTCTTGAAAAAGGCGCAGTTCATCGTGATGCGCAGTCGCTCGCGTTACGGCCTTTCGGAAGACGCAACGAAGAATCGCGATCTGGTCCTCAACCTAACCAACTACGATACGAAGAAGGCGTACGATCAAAGCAAGCTCGCGATGATGCTGCAGTACGCCGAGACGCGTTCCTGCCGGCGCAAGTTCGTGCTGAACTACTTTGGTGAAGACTACGAGCACGGCGGGTGCGGCGCATGCGACAACTGTTTGCGCGCCGCGCGCAGCGAGCCGTCTACCCACACGAGCTCAACCGCGGGCTTCCGGATCGCCGACATCGTCACGCATCCGAAGTTCGGACAAGGAACCGTCGAGCGGGCCGAAAAGGATTTGGTCACCGTGCTCTTCCCCAACGTCGGCTATAAGACGCTGCTCGCATCGGCGGTCAATCGCGAAGCGAAGATCGCCTGACCGCTCGCGCCGCAAGCGCCGCGCGGAGCTGCGCCTGGCGGTGATTTGCGTCCACGCAGCTTGATCGGGCGGCGCTTGGGCGGCGCCCTAGCCGCAGTCGGGCTGATCGCACTTCCCTGGTTGCTGCTCGCTCGCGCCGGGGCGCAGCCGTCGACACCGGTGCCCTCGGCCACCCCGGGCGCCGCCGTCCCGCAGACGACCGGTTCGCCCGCAGCACCTGCAACATCTCCATTACCCGCGGCTACCGGACCGGCCGCCCCGACTAGTCCAGGTCAGCCGGCGGGCGAACCGGGCGCGCCCGCACCCGGGGAAACGGCGCGTCCGCTTCCAACGGCGAGCCCGACGCAGCCGCCGATCATCGTCGATCCACCCAGTGCCGGCGTGGTGCTGGGCGGGACCGCGCTCCTGCACGTCATGCAAGTGCTGGGGAGCATCACCGTCACCTTGGCCGACCCAGCAGTCGCCGAGGCGACGGTCGACCAAGACGCGCGCACGATCACGCTGACGGGCAAGGCCCTGGGAACGACGATCCTCACGGTTAGCGACGCGCGCGGCCTCACGCGCGACGTCCCGATTCGGGTCGCCTACCCGGCCGGGACCGTTAGCGACGCCGCCTCAGTCCGCCTTACCGGCAACCCGGCGAGCCCACTCTTCATCAAGGAGCAGGCGCTGCAAGCCGCAATGAAGCGCGCCTATCTGCGACCCGGCGCTACCATTGTCGGCAACACCGACACGATCGGCTTCAACACGCCGCTGCGCGTCGACGACATCACGACGGTCGACGTTCCGCTGATCATCCAGGGCGAAGGCCTTTTTTCGGTAACCGGAACGACCCGCGTGCGGGTCGAGAACTTTGCCCAGCCGGTCATACGGCCGGCATCGCTGCTCGTAAGCGACTTTCCGGAAACACTCAAGGAAAACGGCGTCCTGTTCGAAGCGGACTTGAGGAGCAGTCAGGCCGAGCGCTTCCTGTACTATCATTACAATCCGCCGGGTCAACCCGATCGCCGCATCCTGCTCAAGGTGCACAACCCATCGGCTGAGCCGGCCCTCCTGCAAACGATCTGCGGCTCGGGCGGGCCAGGCGGAAATGAGATGGAGGTTGGCCATCTTTCGACCCAGCGCTTTCTGGTGCGGCTCGCTCAGAACGAAGGCTCGGTGATCACGGTGGCGGGCGGCGAGACGGCGACGATCGTCGACCAAGCCCTTCCCGCCGGGAACGTCGTGAGCAACTTGCTGCAGCTGCACGAGATCGCGGGGGCGCCGCTGCATCTGGCCCTGGTGGCGCAAAATGCGAGCGATCCGGCCGACGGTTCCATCCCGACGTCCTCGCAACTGGGCGGCGACGATACGCACGCGCGCGGCATCTACAAGCTGCCTGAGTTCTTCTTCGACTATCTTTACGACGCGGAAGGTCCCGACCTCGAGATTCCCGTCGGGCAGATACCGTTGCCCAACCTCGTGCAAGGGCGAACGCTGGCCGGCGATTACGGCGTGTTGCAAAGCATGACGATTCGCATGTTCAACTACGACCGCCGCCACGCGCGAAACATTGCGATCTACGCAAACCCGCGAGGCGGCCGCGCCACCGGCACGTTCATCATCGACCGGGTACTCGTTCAAGCGCACGGAATGGCGCCGTTCGGGCTCTACAAGCTACGACAGTTTTCGATCCCGCCGTTCGGCTTCGTTCGCACCGACATCGTAACGATGCCCGAGGGCGGGTCTTCGTATCCGCTGCACATCGTCGTCGCGCCCGACGACGGTAGCCCCTCGCCCGGTTCCCCCGACTCGCTCGTCTACTGAGCTAGGGTCTAACTCGAACGCTGCTGCTCTTGTCGTTCGTCTAGGGTGGCGCGGTAGATCGTTTCCATTGCGGCGGCGGCGCGCGCCCAAGCGAAGCGGGCGATCGCGGCGGGGCGGGCCGCGGCGGCACGGGCTTCGGCGGCGCCCGGGTCGGCGAGCAGCGCGCGCAATGCTTCGACCCAAGCCGTAACGTCGTCGGGCGCGAGCAGCGGCGCCGCCCCGGCCACGATTTCCGGCAGCGACGAGCCGCTTGCGGCCAGCAAGGGCACGCCCGCGCACTGCGCCTGCGCGGCGCCGTAGCCGAAGCCTTCATAGCGCGACGGCATCGCGACCAGCGTCGCGCGCGAATACAGCGCGAGCAACTCGCTGCGGCCGACGTATCCGGGCATATGCAGACGCTCGATGACGCCGCACGCGCGCGCAAGCCGCTCGACCTCGTCCCGGTACGGCGTAAACGGACCGCACGCAACGACCTGCATGCGCGGGAACGATTGCAGGGCGCGCACCACGACCTCGAGGTTCTTCCGTCGCTCGATCGTGCCGACGACGAGCGCCAGCGGCTCGCTCTGCGGGCAGCGCACGAGCGCGCAGATGTCTCTGGCGACCCCCGGATAGACGACCTCGACGCGCGCCGGATCGACTGCCGCGAGCCTCAGAAACTCGTCGCGTGAAAACGATGAGTCGACGACGATCCGCGCGGCGCGGCGGTAACGCGTGAGTTGAAACGCTCCGAAGTATGCGCGCGCATAGGCAGGCGCGTGCTGCTGCACGCGCAGCCACGCCATGTCGTGCACGGTGACGACCGTCGCTCGCGGCGCGAGCGCCGGCATCGTCCCCGAAGCGCAGTGCAGGACGTCGGGCCGCGCCCGGTGCGCGGCTATCGGAAGCAACACTTGGTCCCACAACACGCGCCGGTCGAAGCGCCACGGGTCCAGGCGCGGGCACTGCAAGAGGGAAATGTCGGCGCCGCGCCGCCGCAACGCCTGTGCTAACCCCGTTACGTATTCACCGATGCCGGTCGCCGTGCCCAGCGCAAGCTGAGCATCGAGCGCGACCCTCACTCGTCGCCGAGTTTGTGCGCTAGCCGCTCAACGGCATCGGCTTTGGGATCGATCCGGCGTGCGCGTGCAAGCCACGAGCGGGCGGTGACGACGTCACCGGCCCGAAAAGCGATGTCGCCGTAACCGACGAGGGCCTGAACGCTGGTCGGGTCGGCCCCTTGAGCGCGCTTGAAGAACTCGCGGGCCCGTTCCAGTTCGCCCAGATTGAGCTCCTGGTTTCCCGCTGCGATCAAATAGCGTTCCGCGAACGGCGCGAGCGCTACGGCGCTATTGTAGGCTGCATACGAGCGCAGCTCTTCGTCGTGACGTGCTTGCGAGCCGAGCGTTAGACCGTAGGCCGTCGCTTGTTCGAGCCGTCCCAAGCGGTAGTAAGCCTGCGCCAGGGCGTCGCCCTGGGTGAAGTCGCCGGCGAGGCGATCGACCGTTGCCCGCTGCAGCGCCAGCGCCCCGGCGATATCGCCGGCCTCCTCGAGCCGGTCGGTTCGCCTCTCCAGCCCGTTGAGATCGCCCGCTTCGAGGTAGTCCCGCACGGCGGTCGTTTCGTCGCCGCGCTCCTCGGAGAGTCGCCCCGCCAAAGCCGCCCGGTCGCTCCCGGCCGGAAGGCGCGCGATGCGGCGCGCCGCGAGATCGTATTGATGGGCTTCGAGCGCGCGGCGTGCCTGAACGATCCGCAGCGCCGGCGGAAGGGGCAGATTTGTCTCAAAGCTCTCGACGCGCGCCGCGAGCGCCGGCGGCAGACGAAGCGACCATGCTCCCGGCTCGGCGGAATTGCGAAGTAAGACCGTCGCGAAGCCCTGCAACGCTCCCAGAAGGACCAAAAGCACCGACCCCGCGACGATAACGGCCGTCCGCACGAGCGCGAATTAGACGCGGCCGGGGCGCGAACCCCCCGCCCGCCCTTCTGCAGCCGGTCTAGAAGCGAACCGTGAAGTTGAGGTCTTGACGGTTCTCGTTGTAGTTGAAGCTCGGAACCACATCGTCGACATAGCGGTAGTTTCGCGCCACGAACGAGATCGACGAATTGGTCCGCGGAATCGAATAGGTCAAGCTGCCCGTGTAGTAGTCCTTGCGCTCGGAGATATTCTGGGTGGCCGTCGTGCCGTCCGATCCGCCGTAACGCTGCGTCGAGTACGTGCCGCCCAGCGCTAGATCCCTCGTCAGCGGCAGCGAGGCCGCCGCGCTGAGCGTGATGTGCCGAACGTTGACGTAGTTGGGATAGAAGGAAACGGGACTGCCCGCCGCCCCGAAGGCGGCTAACGCCGCCGCATACGCGGTCGGATCCTGCGTTTGCGTGGCAGGATTCCACGGCACGTACTGATACGGCGTCAGGTCGTTTCGCTTGAGCGTCTCGTAGCTTCCACTTAAGCTGCCGTTGAGCTTCTGCCCAAAAACCGGTAAGTAGAACTGCGTGCCCAGCGTCCAGGTATCGTACTGCATCCGCACGTTGGAGGTGTAGGCCGGCCCATAGGTTAGGGCGCCGTACGCATCGGGCTGCAGCTCCTGCAAATGCGAGTACTGTGCGCGCGTGGTGAAAGTGATGTCGCCGATCGTGATCGGTGCGTTGAGCGAGAGCGTGGGGCCGGCCGTGTTGGGCGCAAAGGCCGAATAGAACTCCGGACCCGTGGCCTTGAACGGATTGAAGATCGGGTAGACGTACGTGAGGTTGGGATTGAGCGAGGTCGGGCCGCCGATTTCCGTCGCGCCGATGTGTGTGAACGCGTTGTCGAACTGCTGGTTGATGCCTAGGTTGTTCCCGAACCCGAAGAAATCGGGAAAGAACGGTCCCGTGTAGTTGGCAAAGAGCGCGGGCGCATTGCCGTAATAGCGGAAGGGCGCGCCGTCGAAGAAATCGGTCCCGACGCTTTGGTACTGCAAGTTGACTTGGACCTTGTTGAACGCCACCTTGACGCCGCCCACGGCCGCCGTGTCGCCCACCGGCGCCACGTTCTCGTAGTCGGGCGTATACTTGCTCGCGGCCGTCTCGCCGTAGAGCACGGGATTTGAGCCCGGGCCTGCGATCTGGAACGGCACCTTGTACTGGAAGTCGACCCCGAAAACGGTGTCGCTGACCAGGCCGTAACCGGTCGGCGAGGACTGGAAGACCTGGGTCAACGTCCCGTCAGTCATCGTGTCGACGAAATCGTAGATGCGATTGAAGCTGCCGCCGACCTCGAGCCCGTCGAGGGCACCCTTGAACTTCTCGTTCAGGCGCACGTTGGTCATGTAGCGCTGGTAGTTCGTATTGTTGGTCGCGGTCAAACCGCGATAGGTAATCGACACCACTGAGCCTGCGGGCAGCGGCGAGGTGAACACGACCGAATTGTACGCGTCGTTATAGGTGAACGCGGGCAGCGTATTCGACGGGCCGCCGACGACGCCGCCTGTCTGGTTGAAGGTCGTCCCGTCGTAGTACGAGATGTAGACCGAGCCGTCGACCGCCTTCTGCGACAGGAAGACCTGCGTCAGGGTGCCGGAGCCCGCGTTGAACGTATCGGTGCGATAGGCTTGCGACTGCCCCGACTGCGTGAAACCGGCCTGCGGCGGCACAACGGGATAGAGGTACGTGTCCGAACCAAAGGCGGCGATCGACGGATCGGTGACGGCAGTCTGCGTGTTGAGCAGCGTGTCGTCGACGCGCGTGAACGACGCGCGGAAATCGGTCGAGCCGAATGCGCCCTCCGCAACCGTTCCCGAGACTTCGACTCCCTTCTGCCAGGGCTGGTACGGAACTTCGTACGGGTAGCCGTAGTCGGTGCCGAACGGTGCACGGAACGTCAGCCCGGTTCGCGACGAAGCCATGTCGTTGATTTCGCCGAACTTGAAGTGGAGGTTCGAGATGGCGCCGACCTGATTGAGGCCGATGTCGATGCTCGGTTCGATGTCGAAGTGCGAGTCCTGCGTGAAGTCGCCGCCATACTCGTAGTTGAGGATGTGAACGGGCAGCGATACGGTCAAGTTGGGCGTGACCGCGTAGTCCAGTGAGAAACGGCTGTCCTGGCGGATGAACACGCCGGAGCCGGCCTGCGTGAACGGGCTGTTGCTGTCGTCGCTCGTGATGAAGGCGTTGACGAACGGGTCGATCGAGGTCGTCTTTCCCGGCGCCACAGCGTTGCCATAATAGGTCGTCACGGTCGAAGCGTCGCCGTTCGTGATCGTCTGCTCGATTCCGGGCCGCTCGCGCAGCGTCACGTTGGGTAGGAACGTTCCGTGCATCGAGAGCGACTGCGCGAACTTGGTGCGTTTGTCGAGCGCGTCGACGGCATCTTCGAGGTTGGTCACGCGAACGCCGAGGGCGTCGAGTTCGTCCTTGAGCGCGTCGATCAGCTTCTGCAGCTTGTCGAGGTCGGCTTTCGAGACGCCGGGCTGCTGGTTTTCCTGCAGCTTGGCGATCACCCGTGCCACCACGACCGCCATCTCGTAACGCGTCAGCGGCCGGTCGCCTTTGAATTTTCCATCGGGATAGCCGTCGATGATGCCGTCGGCGGCCAAGCTCTGGATGTACTGATAGGCCCAATGGTTCGCGGGCACGTCCGCAAAGGGAGTCGCGAAAGCAGCCCGGTCCAAAACCAGCATCGTACCAAGCAGCAGGCCCGAGGCGAGGACCAGGCTTGCGAGACGCTTCATAAGTCCTCCAGGAATAGGGGCAGAAGCGAGAGCTTCATCGCAGGCGCTCCAGTTTGACGTGCTCCCGGACGAGACGGAAGGGTGAAGCCTCGAAGTTCCCTTCACCAATGAGTCCCGCAACGACGCCCCCCACGTCAAGGACGCGGAGAGCCGAAAGTACACCGCCTTTGAGCGCTTGCCGAGGTCGGATTACGACCGTCCCGACGCTACTCCTTCCCTGGTTATAATGTAGGGTAGGCGAACCCCGTACTTGGCCTCATGGACGCTCGATATCGAGCAGACGCTCCGCGATGAGCAGCGCGGCGAAATCGTCGATCGGCCGCGGCGGCAGCAGCATCCCGCGCGGGACGAAGCGCCGCCACCCGCGCGGCGGGTTGGCGCTGAAATAGCGGCGGCGCGCGAGCAGGGTCGTCTCACGCTCGTCGATGACCCGGACCGGCAGACCGAGGCCCCCGACAACGGTGGCGATCGCATCGGCGTGCGTCCCGCCGCCGAGCGCTATCGCCCGCAAGGTGAAGCGCATCATGAGTTCCCGCAGCCGCCCGGAGAGCTCGTCGGTCGGCACGATCCCTAGTTCGAGCGGCGCGCTCCTGGACTCGACTACGACGGCGTAGCCGCATTTACGGGTCCCGGGGTCGATCCCCAGGACGGCCGGAGGATTCATTTTGGCGTGCGGCTGAGGACGAACTCCACCGGAAAACCTCCCGTGTGCGGAAAGACGTCGACCGCGGCGCGAGCGACGATATAGTACTTTCCGCGACCGCGGCGGATCTCGTCGGTGGTTTGTTCGACCTGGGCCTCGGTCAGAGCCGCAAGGGGCCGGGCAAACCAGGTCGGCATGCCCACCTTGACGGCCGTCTCCTGGGCGGCCGCCAGCGCCTGCCCGTAGGCGATCCCGGGATTGATCAAGACGCCTCCATCGACCTCGATGCTCACGATCGGCTGATGCGCCGTAAAGAGCAGTTCGTCTGCATAGGGCGCGAAGGTGAAGTGGATCTCGTCGTTTACGAAGAGGTTCTGATCGGCCACCGGCATGAGCAGCACCGGTCCCCGCAACAGAAAACCTTGGACCTTCGGGTCGTCGAGGACCGCCTGGAGCTTGCGCCTTACGTCCGGATCGCTCGACTTCTTGAGATACGGCTTTAGCCGCAGCGGAACGTAGCGCCGGTTCACGGCCGCCACGACCGCGTCGAAATACGTTTCGAGGTTGGTCAGGCGCTGCGCCGCCGACTCGGTCGGCGCGATCGGGAGGAATTGCCCGTACAAAAGGTCGCCGCGGTTGATGACGACGTTGGTCTCGTGCACGCGCTTGTTCAGATCCTCGGCCTGCGCCTCGAGCTCGTTGACGCGGTTGTTGATTTCCCCGAGGCGGAAGAAGGCCGCCCGCGCATAGCCGGAAGCCAGCAGCGCCGTCCCCACCACGACGAGCGCAATCATCATCCCGGTCGCGACCGCTACGATGGTTGAGGTGTACTTCGGACGCAGGCCGAAAAGCGTGAGGCGCTTGCGCCCCACCTGGTGACCCACGCGGTCGCCGATGTACGCGATGACGCCGGCCAGCGAGATGATGCCGAGCACGAGGAGGATGCCGCCAAGCGTCCCCATGCCTAGGCCGTGACCCTCAACTGCCGGCCGCGCGGCGCAGCATGACCGCCCCGATTCCGGTAAAGATGAGATTGGGCAGCCACGCGCCGGCCGTCGAGAGTGCGTAGCCTCCGGGCAAACTCGCGGGCAGGCCGGTGAAGACCGCCGAGAACGTCGAAGCGATCACGAAATACACGAAAACGATCGCGACGGCGAGGCCAAAGCCGAGGCCCGTCCCGCCGCCGCGCGAGGGTCGCAGACCGAACGGCACGGCAATCAGTGTGAAGACGAAGGTCGCGAACGGGCGGGCCAGCTTCTCCTCGTACGTCGTTTGGTACGCGCGTATCTCCTGGGACGAGAGTTGACCCGAGTCGATGATCTCCCGTATTTGCGAGCGGCTCATGCTCTCCCGGTTGTTGTCGGCCGCGCGCTCGGCGATCTGGTTCGGCTTCTCGCCGATGTCGACCCGCAGCTGCGGATCCTGCGAATAGTAGGTGGATCCGTCGGCGCCGAATTGGTACTCGGATGCGTTCTGGAACGTCCACGTAGGCGCGACGAACTTGCCGCGGTCGCTGAAAATGATGAGCTGGGGCTCGTTGTCCGCGCCGTATTTGATGATCGTGACATACAGCAGGGACTGGCTGGCCTGATCGTATCCGCGAAAGTAGGTCATCTGTTGGCCGCCGCCCGGCAGCGAGGTCAACACCGTGTGGCTGCCGCCGCCGAAGACGCCGACGTGCTTGATCACCTCTTCGCGCAGGAAAACCGCGCGGTCGTTAGCGTACGGAACGACGCCCTCTTGCAGTGCGAGCGCGATCAGGGACACGATAAAGCCGACGATGAGCAGCGGCGTCACCGCCCGTACCAGACCAATGCCGCCGGCTTTGAGAGCGGTGATCTCGCTATCGCTGGAAAGGCGCTGCAGCGCGAGCAGCATGCCGAGCAGCATGGCCATCGGCACGACCGTAACCACGATCTCCGGAACGAGCCATAAGAAGTACTCGACCGCAGCTCCCAGCGGCGCGTGCTCTTCGGCGACCAGACGGCTGATTGCGAGGATGTTGGTGGCTGCGAAGATCAGCGTAAAGGCCGAGAGCCCGAAGGTGAACGGGTTGCCGAGCTCCGAGATCATGTAACGGTCGAGGATCGTCGGACGAAGGTGCTCGAGGAGGCCGCGCACGAGCGGTTTCGAACGCAGGGCGCCGGTGATGCTCACAGCCGGAATCCCTCGCCGAGATAAAACTGACGCGCCGCAGGCGATTCGAGTACTTCCTGCGCGCTCCCGGAGACGACGATACGCCCCTCGTTGAGAATATAGGCCCGATCGACGATCGCGAGCGTTTCGCGGACTTGATGGTCGGTTATGAGAATGCCGAGCCCGCGCCCGCGCAACTGGCGAATCAGCAACTGGATGTCGGCAACCGCGATCGGATCGATCCCCGTGAACGGCTCATCGAGCAAAAGGAAGGCGGGTTCGGTCGCAAGCGCGCGGGCGATTTCGACCCGCCGGCGCTCGCCGCCCGAAAGGGAGTCCGCGCGCGAATCGATCAGTCGCGTGAGCCCGAACTCATCGAGCAACTCGGGCAGGCGGCGCTCTTGCTCGCGGCGCGTTACGCCGTGCATCTCCCAAATCAAGCGGATGTTGTCGCCGACCGTTAGCTTGCGAAAGATTGAATTCTCCTGCGCGAGGTAACCGATCCCCGAACGAGCTCTGCGGTACATCGGCAACCCGGTAAGGTCGAGGCCCACACCACCGTTGTGCAGCGTCACCTTTCCGCCGTCCGGTTTTACGAGCCCGACGACCATATAGAACGTCGTCGTTTTTCCGGCGCCGTTGGGCCCGAGTAAACCAACGATCTCACCGGTGCGCACGGCCGCGCTCACGCCGTCGACCACGGTGCGCGAACCGTAGTGCTTCACGAGGCCTTCCATGAGGATGCGCCGTTCCCCATCGATGCCGGGGTCGACCACGGGCTGCGCCGCAGCGTCACCGCTCACGATGCGCTCCGCGGTTCGCCGGTCACGTGAACCGTTGAAAACTGCAGATCGGCGTCGACCCGTTCACCCTGCAGTTCTTCACCGCCGGGAGCCGTGATGACGACGTTGCCCTCGCCGTGCAGCATCTGCGTTGCGTCGTCGTAGTTCAGCCGGTCGCAGCTCAGCGTCTTGCCGTCCTGCGTGCGGGCATGAACCCCGCCGCTCATCAGCATCGTCTTGTCACGTTCGATGACGGTCCCAAGCGGAGCGTCGGCCACGACCGTGCGGCCGTCGGTCTGGTAAAAAACCACGTGCGGGTTGGTAAAGTCGATTCGCCCGGTGCCCTGCCCGAGGTACTCCCCGCGCTGGTCATCGGCGCGCACGACGTAGACCTTACGATTTTTCTTTTGGGCCGTGAAGTGAATGTACTGCGAGCCGATGCGCTGCGAGCGCATTCGGATCGGGGGAGGCGAGACGGCGCGCGGCGCAAAGGGTGCGTTCGAGGCCGCCGGCGTCGCCTGCGGCGCAGCCGCGTGCCCGCTGCAGGCGGCACAGAGAAGCGCCGCCGCAAACGCCAGGCTCGGGGTGTGCCTCATGGCGCTCCGGCCGGCCGGTCGTAGGGCAATCCAAACTCGGCCGCCGATAGCGCAAGCGCTGTGTAGGGTATCCAGACGAAGGTGATCTCCACGATTCCGATGGTGTCGAACATCCCTTGAACGAGCGTTGCGAGCAACCCGGCGCAAATCGCTAGCGTGATGCGCCGAGTCTGCGGGGCGGCCCGCTCGAGCGAGCCGCGAACGGCCGAGCTGAAGCGCCACCATCCGTAGAGCAGCCCGGCAAACCCGATGAGTCCCGTCTCGCCGGCCAGCGAGACGTACACGTTGTGCGGGTGCAGGGCACTGAAGCTTCCCGGCTGGCCACCGTTGGGCGGCCGGATTTCGGGATACACCCGCCAATACGCCATCGGCCCTACCCCGGTCAGCGGAAAGAGTTCCACGACGCGTAGGCCCGCGCTGACGGTCCGCAAGCGGTCGAACGCGTCGGCCGGGTTGTGCTGAGCCGCCGGGCGCAGCATGACCAGAGCCGAACCGCCGACTATCAGCACGATCAGGCTGAGCACGGCCAAGCGCCGGAGGCCGACCGTGGCGCAGAGGAAGACGGCGCCTGCGACTGCCCCGATCCAGGCGCCTTGCGAGACCGTCGCCACCAACGCAGCGGTGGCTAGCCCGGCCGAAACAAGCCCGAGCCGGCGCAGCGCTGCCGACCGCGCCGCGAGACTGGCTCCGAGCGCGACGAAAACGAAAAGGATGAGGAAAGCCCCAAACTGGTTGGCGGTCACGAAGACGCCCGCTGCCCGCCCGTGGTTCAGTGCGTAGAGCAGCGGCGGGCGCCGAGCGGCGAGCATCCCCAGTCCGAGCGCCGCCGCCAGCGCCCCCGTGACGAGGTAGGCAACCACGACCGTCGCTGCAACGATCGGAATTCCGTAGAAGCGGCGCAGGGCGAGATGGAAGCACGCACCAAGCAGCATGACCCCGACCACCTCTAGTCCCGCCCGCGGATCCAGCCCCAAGAGCGAGCTGAGCAGGGCCGGTCCGATCCAGGCCGCGAGAATCGCGAACGAGGAACCCAGACCGGAGGCCCGCGCGAGCCGGTTTGGCGAGCGAGCGAGCAGGCCCCAAAGCGCGACGAGCGCCGAGGCGGCGAGAACGGCCACCATGCCCACGGCAAGCGCCGGCGAGGCGAACACGAAGCCCACCGGCGGGGTCGGCGAGAGCAAGGCGAGCGACGTGTAGAACTGCACGACGATGAAGAACGCCGCGAGTGCGACCGCCAGCACGCGGTCGGACGGGCCGCGCTTCACGCCATCTCCAGAACCGCTTGTGCGATCGCCGCTGCGCCGCCGGGACCGCCCATACGCTCCCGTCCGGCTGCCTGCATTCGCGCGTATTGGGACCGATCGGCCAGAATCCCCGCCACGATTTCGGCAGCCGCATCCGGATCGGCCGGAACCGTCGCCAGTGCATCGCCGAGCAAGCGGCGCTGCCGCATGCGGTACCAGCCGTCTCCCCCGGCTAAGGCCGGTTCCGGCCGCACGCTCTCCAGCGTCACCACCGGCAGCCCACAGGCAGCCGCCTGCTCGTTTGCGGTCCCGGCTTGACCGAGTACGAGCCGGCAGGCGCGCAGCATGGCAGCCAGGCTCCCGCTCCAGCCGAGCACTCGGGCCAAACCGGAGCGCACCTCGAACGCCCCGGCGTACGGCGGCTGGTGGGCTTCCCACCCGTCGCCGGCGAGCGAACGCACCATCCGGGCCGCGTCCACCGTTGGAGCGACCGAAAGCAGCGCGTCGACGGGACCGTGCCGCAAGCTCAAGGCGCGTACGACGCGCGTCAGCCGCACGGCATCGGGGTAGGCGTGCTCGCGACTGCCCGGCAAAATTCCGAGCCAGTTTCCAGGAGGCGGCGCCAAACCGTTGCCGTCGAGCAAGTCGACGATCACGTTGCCGGGCGACTCGGCCGCAATGCGGGCCGCTCGCAGGCTTTGGGCAGTCGGCCGGTCGCGCACGAAGACGCGGCGCGCGCGCCGCAGCAGCGTGCGTTCGAACGGCCCGTACGGTGCAACGTACACGCTTTTGGCCGTGCCGACGAACGCGACGGGTAGCCCGCTCAAGAACGTCAGTGCGAGCGCATACGCGTCGCCCACGACCACCGCGCACTCGTGCGATGCACCGGCGCCGCGCAGAAAGCGCATCTGCTCGCCGAGCAAACCCACGAAGCCCGCACGCAGATCGGTCACCAGCGCTCGCACGTTGCCCATCGCGACCAATCCACCGCTGGGCATCGCGCGATGCGGGCCGACGACGCGCAATGCGTGCTCTCCAAGCCCCGAGCCCACCAGGGGAAGGTGGTCGAGCTGCACCGGGCCGCGCGCGAGCGACCGTACCTCGCTGCCGATGCGTTCGGCGATGGCGCTTTCGCCATGACCGTTGCTGACGAAGAGAATGCGTTCCATGCTAGACGCCGAGCAGCGGCAGCAGATCGAAGCGCGCCAGCCGGGCGCGCCCGCCCTCGAGCTCGAGTTCGCTGCGCGAGACGAAAGCGCCGTAGGGTCCGGCGTGGACGATCGGTACGCCCTCGATCCACTCCGGCGCCGGGGTCGTATCGTGGCTATGGCCGCCCAAGATCAGATCGAGCCGCGGGACCGCTCGCGCGAGCTGGCGATCGACGCGCAATCCCAAGTGCGAGAGAACGACGAGCGTCGTATCCTCGGGCGTCTCGGAAGCGATCGCTCGCGCAGCGCCGGCCGGATCGAGGAAACGCCATCCGAAGATCCGCTCCCACGGTGAATGTTCCGGATACTGAACCGCGAGCAGCGCACACACGCGCAGCCGAAAGCCCTGCGCCGCGAAGTCGAGCGTTCGCGCAAACGGCAAGGGCCGCCGCCGCACGTCGATCAAATTCGAGCACACGAGCGGGTGCTGCATCATGCGCGCACGCTTCGCTAGCAGAGCGAAGAGATAGTGGAACTCGCGGTTTCCGATCGCTTGCGCGTCGTAGCCTGCGGCAGCGAGCTCCGCGACGATCGGCTCGCGCGAGCGATAGAGCGTTTGGCTGCCGCGCAGAGCGTCTCCCGAATCGAACAAGAAGCCCGGCGCGTGCTCGCGCAGCGCGCGCAAGGGGGTCGCGATCCCACGGTGGTCGTGAAGATCGGAGGTGTGATAGACGCGCAAACTCATCGGCAGACGGCGCCGGCCTGCGCGCCGGCCAAATCGATCGCAAATGCGACGCAGCGCTCGAGCGCATCGGCCGGCCCGAGAACCGCTCGAAGTTCGCGCATCGCGCGCAGCTGCTCGGAGGGATCTACGAGAAGCGCTTCGAGCTCCGCCGCGAGGCGTTCGGGGACCGCATTTTCCTGCAGCAGCTCAGCGATGACGGGCCGCCCCAGCAGAATGTTCGGAAGGGTGATGAACGGTCCGCGCCACACCCGTTTCGCAATCGGTACCTGGGAGGGGCGAATGATATAGAGCGCGACCGTCGGCACTTCGCGCAGGGCTGCTTCGAGGACCGCAGTCCCCGAGGCGACAAAGGCCGCGTCGGCCACGTCGAGTGCTTGCCGCGCCCCGCGGACGACCGTTGCGCCCGCGAGGCCCGAGCCGGCAAGCCGCTGGAGAATCGTCTTTTCGGCCTCTGCGTCGGCAGCGCTGACGACGATCTGCGCACCGGGCCGGCGACTCTGCAATAGTTGCGCCGCCGCTAGGAGCGGCCCAAGATGACGTTCGAGCTCGCCACGCCTGCTTCCGGGCAGAAGCGCGATCGTGCCCGCGTCGGAGGGTGGCACGATGCGCGGCGTACGCGGCGGCACGAGCGACACGAGCGGATGGCCGAGCCATGCGATCGGCAGCCCGAGGCTTTGGTAGAAGTCCCGTTGGTGCTTGAAAGGCGTCAGCGCCGTCGTGTTCGCCGCTACGGCGCGGGCTTGTTTGGGCCGATCGAGCCACGCGCCGGGTGGGAAAAAATACAGGATCGGCCCGCGGTAGCCGATACGTCGCAGCGTCCGCGCAAAGCGCAGATTGAACGCTCCGAAATCGACCAAGACCAGCAAGTCCGGCGGCCGCCGGCGCAACCACGCGGCGTGCCGGAGCATGATGGCAAGCAGTGGGAGAATCTTGGCGAGTGCTTCGAGCGGACCCAAGCTCGCCCAGCCGCGCGTCTCTTGCGTGACCGCAAAGCCCGCCGCTCGCATGCGCTCGCTGCCGATCCCCTCGAAACGGGCTGCAGGCACGCGCGCTCCGATGCCCGCGGCCAGAGCCGTAGCCAGCATCTCGCCCGATGCCTCGCCGGTTGAGAAAAACACGCGCACCTACACGAACGTCCCGGACGCTACCCGCGTCGGCTGCGAAACAGTCCCCGTGCCGCAAAGCCGCCCGGATTCACTTCAAAATACCGCGTTCGGAGCCGGCCTCCACGAAGGCGATCAAATGCCGGCCCTGCGATGTTTTGACGATCTCGCGCATCGCATCGAGCGCTTGCGAAACGTTGCGTCCCGAGCGGTACATCAGTTTGTAGCACTCCTTGAGCTCGGCAAGCGTCTGCGCGTCGAATTCGGCGCGACGCAGCCCGACGCTGTTGAGCCCGTAGGCCTGCGCCGGGTTCCCTTCGACCAAAAAATAGGGCGGAACGTCGCGCGTAACCTTCGAGATGCCGCCCACCATCGCGTACTCGCCGACGCGAACGAACTGATGGACGCCCGTCATGCCGCCCACGTTGGCGTGGTCTTCGATGACCACGTGCCCGGCGAGTTGCGAAGTGGACGACATCGTGACGTTGTTGCCGATGCGGCAGTTGTGGGCAACGTGCACGTAGGCCAGCAGCAGCGTGTCGCTGCCGACCGTCGTTGCCTCGCCCGCGCCCGTAGCGCGGTGGATCGAGACGTACTCGCGGATAGTCGTACGGTCCCCGATGCTCGTATACGAGTGCTCGCCCTTGTATTTACGGTCTTGCGAGGGAAGGCCGATCGATGTGAATGGATAGATCGCGCAATCTTCGCCGACCGAGGTATGCCCGTTGATGACGACGTGGGCGAGCAGCTTGGTGCGCGCGCCGATCGCGACATGCTCGCCGACGACGCAAAATGGCCCGATATCCGCGCCCGCGCCGATCTGCGCGGTGGGATGGACGACGGCCGTTGGATGGATCAAGCCCGGCGGCTGCTCACTGGTGCAGAATCGTGGCGTCCATGCCGAAGTCCTCAACCGTCGAAACCGCGAACATCAACTCGGCGGCGCAGCACAGTTTCCCGTCGACTCTGGCTTCGCCGCTGACCCATCCGGCGCTCGAGCGCGTCCGCAGGAGAACCGTCTCCAAGTCGATGCGATCGCCCGGGACGACCGGGCGCCGAAACTTCGCCTTGTCGATTCCGGTGAGAAACGCGGTCCGCCGCCGAAAGTCGTCGGGACCCAGAATGATCGTGCCCCCGAGTTGCGCGAGCGCCTCGATTACGAGCACCCCAGGCATTAGCGGATAGCCCGGAAAGTGCCCTTGGAAGAAGTGCTCGTTCATCGACAAGTTCTTATAGCCGCTCGCGCGCTTCATCGGCTCGAAGTACGTGATGCGGTCGATGAGCAGCATCGGGTAACGGTGCGGAAGCACCTTCATAATGCGCACGATGTCCATCGAGTTCTCGACTCGGTCCGCTTGCGCGATCACGTTCCGAACACCGAGAGCGGCGGCGCGAAGGCTGCCCGTAGCGCCCCTACGGCCTGCGCGTGCAGCCGGTGACCGCTCTTGATCGAGACGACTTCGAACTGAGGCCAAGCGCCGAGCAGTGCAAAGTCACCGATCAGGTCCAGTGCCTTATGGCGCACGGTCTCATTGGGCCAGCGCTGCGGCGTCATCGCTCCGTCCGGCGCAAAAACGAGCGCGTTGTCGAGCGATCCGCCGCGTGCCAATCCGGCTTTGAGCAGCGCCTCGACTTCATGAAGGTAGCCGAAGGTGCGAGCCGGTGCGATCTCGCGAATGTAGATGTCCGGATCGATGCGCATGTCCAGAAAGTGAGCGCCGATCGGCGGCGCGTAGTCGACCGCAAACTTCACGCGGAACTCCTGCGCCGGGAGGACGATCAGGACCGCGTCCCCGTCGCGAAAGTACAGCGGCCGGTCGATCGCCATCAGCTGGCGCGGCGCGTGCTGATTGGCCAAACCCATTTTGGCGATCGCCTCGGCGAAGGCGGCCGAGCTTCCGTCGAGCACCGGTATCTCGGGTCCGTCGACCTCGATCAGCGCGTTGTCGACGCCCATCGCAAAGAGGGCCGACAGCAGGTGCTCGACGGTCGAGACGCGGTGTTCGCCCGAGCCCAGGACCGTGCAACGGCGCGTCTCGACGACGTAGCGCGGGTGGGCCGGAAACGTCGGCCCGTCGAGCACGCGAAAACGTAGACCGCTGCCCGCCACTTGAGGCCGGATGCTGACGCTCGCTCGAGCGCCGGTGTGAAGGCCGACGCCTTCGAATGCCAGCACGTCGCGGAGCGTATGTTGTTGCTGCATCACTTTCGTTCCAAAGCGCTCACTCGCTCGTAGAGCTTTTCGAGGTTCCGCAGGCGAACCTGCTGGCGCAGTTCGCTATGATGGTCGCGCGCCGGCTGCCCGCTGATGAAAGCGCCGTCGGGCACGTCGCCCCACACCATCGAGTTCCCCGCAATCTTGACCCGCGAACCCACCGAAATGTGACCGCGGAAGCCGCATTGACCCCCAACGACCGTATAGTCGCCGACTTTGGTCGAGCCTGCCAGTCCGCTCATCGCCGCGAAACCACAGTGGCGCCCGATCCGGCAGTTGTGGCCGATTTGCACGAGGTTGTCGATTTTGGTGCCCTCGCCGATCGTCGTCGAGCCCGTTTGCGCGCGATCGACGCACGTGTTGGCGCCGATCTCGACGTCGTCGCCCAGCACGACATTGCCGATTTGCGGAATCTTGGCAAAGCGACCATCGAAAAAGGCGTAGCCGAAGCCGTCGCTGCCGATGACGGCGCCCGGCTGAAGCACGACTCGATCGCCGGCGACGCATCGATCGAGCAGCATGGCGCGCGGGTGGAACGTGCAGCGTTGTCCGGCGCGGGCGTCTTCCCCGATCGTTACCCCCGCCATGAGGACGCTCTCGGCCCCGATTCGGGCCCGGGCGGCAACGATCGCCAGGGCTCCGATGTAGACGTCGCGCTCGATCGTCGCCGAGGCGTCGACGATCGCCGATGGGTGGCGGTAGGGACCGGCGCAGCGCGGCGGCTCGAGGTCGGCGAGCAGCGCTGCAAGCGCGGCCCGCGCCGATTCGACCAAGAGCAAGGGCTTGCGGGGGTCCGGCGCCCGCGCGGCGAGCCGCGCTTCGGTCAGCACGGCAGCGGCGCGCGATGCCAGCGCGTTACGCAGGTAACGCTCGTCGGTTGCGAAGGTCAGGGTCGTTTCGTCGACGTCGTCGATCGCACTGATGCGCTCGATCGGCGTGGCCGGGTCGCCCAGCACGGTTCCGCCCAGGCGTGCGGCGTACTCCCCGAGCGTCACCACCGTGCCCCGGACGCGAACGGCCTACGATGGCCCACTAGGGGGCGGGTGACGACTCGGTGATCTTGAGGATCTTTTCGATGTCGCTCGTGATGTCGACGCCGCCGTAGCCGACGTACTGGCGCGTCACGATCAAATTGAAATGCCGGCTATTGGCCACTTGCTGTGCGGCGCCGGTCAGGTCTCCGGTGATTTCGTTCTGCATGCTGATCATGCGCGAATTGAGCGCCGCCAGCTCTTGCTGTTTCTGGCGCGGCGAGCCGCTCGAGCGCTGGATCGCCTCCGCGTCGGAGGCGAGCTGGTTGTGATAGTTGATGAACTTCGGCCAGTTGGCTTGAATGCGGGCGATGTCGACGGTCGCTATCTGACTGCCCGGTTGCGCGCATCCGGTGAGCGCGAGGAGCAAGGCGGCTGCGAACTGATGGCGCTTCACTCGTGCAGGCTCTCGATGTCTTTCTCGGCGTCGGCGGTCAAGTCGACCCCGTCGGCCGGCGCGACGATCTCGCCGAAAACCACGTCGATGCCGCGTTTGGCAGCGATGATTTTGACCTCGCGGTCGATTTGCGCGACCATCGAGTCGTACAGATCCGAGCGCTGTTTTTGCAACGCGTCGAGCTCCTTGCGGGCGCCGCTCTGCGCGGATTGGTCGACTCCTTGGAGCGCCTGGAAGCGACGCGTGAGGTCTTGCTTGGTCTTCTGGAAATCCGCAATCGTTTGATTGGCGTCCTTGGTGAAATCGGCTTGATACTTCTGGTGCAACGCCACCAGCTTATCGCGCAAGTCGGGCGGCAAACCGGCCGGGACTGCGGCGCCGCTCGGGGCTTGGGCCGGCAGCCGTCCGAGCTGGGAGATGACGTCCTTGCGCGTTTCAGCCTCACGCTGGTTAATCTTCGCGGTCGTTTGCTTTCGCAAATCGATCGCTCGCCGCTGCAGCTCGGCGCTCGACTCTTCGCGCAGCCGGCTCTGCAGCACGGCAAGCGCCGCTTGGTCGCGGTTCTTCATCGCTGCCAACGCGTCGGTCTCTTTTTGGTTGAGCGCGTCCAACTGTTTCTTGGTGTCTTCACGGTCGGCGTCGCTGAGCACCAGGTTCGAAAGCTTGGTGCGCAGGCTCAGACGGTCTGAGGCATCGGCGCTAGCGAGCGAAAGCGCATAATCACCCTCTTGCCTCTGGAAAAACTCGACCTTCGCGCGATAGGTCCGCTGCGCCCGGTCCGAGATCGATTTTTGCAGTCCCGAAAACGCTTGTTGGTCTTGATCGAGCAGTGCTTTGCGATAGCTTGTGAAATTGCGTTGGGCCGTGTCCGCCACATCCTTGGCTTGGGCCGAAGCGGTCGTCGCCATGCGCGCCTCGATCCCCGCCCCGCCCGGCCCCGACGCCACGCCCGCGGCGGCTACGGCCGCTTGGATCGCCGCCCGCTCGCGCTGTGTATATTCGTCCTGCTTGCGCTTGAGCTCGGCCCGCGTCCGATCGCTCGCCGCATCGAGCTCCTTCTGAAGCGCGACGGTTGCGCGCTGCAGCTCTTCCGGCGAAGCGGCCACGCTTTGACCGACCGCCTTGAGCTGCAGGGCCAACATATCGTCGTCGAGGCGCGCAAGCTCTCCGTAGAGCGGGTGGCGCTTGACCAGATCGTCCATGCGCACGTAACCCACTTGACCGGCGTTCTTTGGGACCGGTGTAGTCGGGCTCTGCGGCGCGCGCGCACACGCGCTGAACAGCAGCAAACACCCGAGCCCATACGCGGCGCGGCGCATCATCTACTTGAGGGCGGCGGTGACATCGCTTGTGATGTCCGTCCCGCCGTAGATCAAATCGGCCCGATCGATCACCAAGAGCAGCCCGCGCTTCTTCGCGACTGAAGCGATGACGTCGCGCGTTTGGTCGACGAGCGGCCCGATAAGGTCCTTTTGCTTGTCCGTGATCGTTTTACGCATGTCTCTGAGGATTTGCTGCCGGTCGGCATCGCTCTTGGCGCCGCGCAGCTTCTGTTGCGCTGCCGTTTGCTGGTCGTTCTCGAATTTGAGGAACTGGTCGTTGGCCGCTTTCATCTTGGGGATCTGGTCGATCTGCTGTTGATCGACAAAACCGACGTTGGAGGGGGGCGGCGTGCTGACCGGCGGGACCGGGTCACCCGGACCGTTGAGCAGATCGATAACGCTCCTGGTGACGTCTTGACCGCCCAAGATGACGATGCGCTTGTCGACGACGACCGAAAGGTTCTTACTGGACGCGACCGCCGCGATCGCGACCTGCGCCCGCTGCAGCAATGGACCGAGCAGGTCGCGCTGCCGGAGCAGCAGCTTGTTCTGAAACTCTTGCGCGATCCGCGCCTGTACGTTCGGATCCCGCACGCCGCGCATCTGGGCCGCGAACTGCTTGTCCAGTTTCGCTTTGTAGGCGCCCAAGTCGCGGTTGGTAGCGACGAACGCCGGCATGCTCGCGATCTGCGCTTGATCGACGAACCCGATGTCGGTGACGTCGGCGGCCAGCGTTTCCGGCGCGAACGCAAGGCCGGCGAGGACCAGCGTTGCGAGCGCTCCGAGGGTTCGAAAACGGCGAGCAAACCGGACGGACACTAGAAACTCTGCCCGATCCCGAAGCTCGTGTGCGTGCCGCCGCGCCCGCGCGCAAAGTCCAGCCGAATCGATCGGAACCCGAGCTGCGGCAGGTCGAAGCGGATGCCGACGCCGGCATCGGTGTGATAAAGCCAGTTGTTGTAGTCCGCGACCACGTTGCCGAACTGGTCGAGGATCGGTGCGGCGCCGCGGATGCGCAACATGCCGTCGTCGAAGAACGTGGCGATCGAGAACTTCCGGTCGGGCGTTACCGGGACGCGCAGTTCCGCCTGCAACAGCACGGCCTGGGTTCCATAGAACACCTCGCTGTAACCGCGCAACTGCTGGTCGGAAAAGACGAACAGCTTGCTCGGCGGAACGGCCCCGGTCGTGTCGCCGGCCAGCGCGTGAAACCCGAGCGTCGAGGCCTTGAACACAGGGAAGAAGCGAGCCACGTCGAGCGTCGTGATGGTGTAGGTGAAGTCCGATGCCAAGCTCTTGTCGCTGATTTCTTCGGTCAGCGAAGCGTTTACCCCGCGGCGCGGATTAAAGACGTCGTCGCGCGTATCGTCGGCGAGCCCGAACGAGACGCTGTGCAGATCGTAGGCGTCGCCATTGCTCGTCGGAGCGATCGACGAGGCGATGACGCCAAGGGTGCTGCTCTCGTTACCGACGCCGAACGGCGACGTCGTGAGCGGCGCCTGAAAAACGGTTTGTGCACCGGGGACGAAGTACGGCGCCGGCGCCGACACGTCGGTTGAAAGGCGCTGCACGTTCACCCCGACCGAAGCGGTCACGTAGTCGCTCAAGCGGCGCCCAAGATTGGTCGAGGCACCGGTCGCTTCTTGCCCGTAGGTGGCTGCGACGCCGGAGATCGTGTCCGAGTTGGGAACGAGCGTCACCGGGACCGTTCCCCCGTTGCTGCTCACCGGGGGACAGGGAATGCCAATGCCGCAGATGATCGGGCTCGTGCCCAGCGCCGAGGCCGCCGACGAACCGTAGACTTGGTAGTAGTTGGTCTGCTTCGATGTGAAGATCGACGCCGCCAGGCTGTATTTCTCGGCTTTCGGCGTGTCGCCGAGGTATGGCTCGGTGTATGAAAGCGAGGCGTCGGCAACCCGCGAGCCGCGCTCGTAACGAATCTGTGCGCCATTGCCGGTGCCGTTGATATTGCTCTGCCCATAGGACAGGGTTCCGGTTAGGCCTTGCCCGGTGGGCCCGCCCGAATAGCCGGCGCCGACCTGCGCGGTCCCGGTCCGCTGCTCCTTGACGTTCCAATCCAGCGTCACTTCGTACGGCTTCTTCGGATTGGGACCAGGCTTCGGATTGAGCTCGACTTTTTCGAAGAAGCCGAGGTTGTTGAGGCGCTCGTAGTCGCGCCGTAAGCCGCTCTGGGTCACGTAGTCGCCCGGCCGCATGCGCAGCTGACGGCGGACGACGCGGTCCTTCGTGATCGTGTTGCCGGTGATTTGGACGGCCCCCACCTTCATGGCATAGATCGAATACTTGACGGCTGCCGTGCCGTTGTCGAGGTTGACGGTCGTGGGATCGATTCCGGCTTCGAAGTCGCCCAGCTGAAGGTCGTACTTCTCGTACACCTTCTTAAGGTTCTCGTAGTCCTTGTCGCGCGCTTCTTCCGAGTACGGCTGCCCTACTTTGAGGGTCAACGCTTGCGCAAGGATGGTCTTCTTGATCAGCGGGTCGCCCGTGATCTCGATCGCCGAAACGGTCAAGCCTTCGCGGACGTCGAGCGCGAGCACGCCGGTTTGGGCATCGATCTTGATCCCGTGGACGTGATTGGGAACCTGACCGCTGTACCCGATCTTATCGTAATAGGAATTGATCTTGAGCACGTCCTGATGGAGGGTGTTGCTGTTGAGGACCTGTCCCACGGCCGTGTCCATCAAGGCAAGCAAGGTGTCGCTCGGGACGTGATCGTTTCCCGTGAATTGAATCTGCTGGATGACCGGGTTCTCGATGACGCGATAGGTGATCGCGATACCGTCGGGGCGCTGGCGGATCAACGGCGGCACCTGATCGGCGAAGTAGCCGAGGTCGAAGATGCTCTGCACGTCCTCGCGCACGGTCTGTTCGTTGAAGGGCATCCCCGGCTTCATCTTCACGACCGAAAGGATCCGATCGGTCGGCACGTGGGCGTTGCCGGAAACGTCGACGCTCACGACGACCGGGGCCGTTTGCGCGAGCGCGGCGAGGGGCAGGCCCAGACTCAAGATCGCGACGAGCACGACGCAATGCCGGCGCGCAGCGCGAGGAGGATCGATCATGCAGCAGCTTCCTGTGCGCCGAGCTTTGGGGCGCAACGACCGGCGCGGCAGCGCGCAGGTCGACCCGGCGGTTCTCTTTTTGTCAGCGCCGCCAGGTTCGCCCCCTCGCCCCGCGGTCCTTGGACCTTCACCAAACCTTCAGGAGCGGGCGCGCGGCGGCCCGTGCCGTGCGCGCAGGAGCGCTTGGCGGAACGGAAACTCACGGGAAAAGCCGCTGCACCGAGAACGAAAAGCCCGACTGCCCGCCGAGCGGCTGCACGTAGAGGTGCTGGTTGGCGGCGCCAAAGAGCAGCGGGTTCTGCGCACCCAGCGTTTGCACGCCGAGCGTTTGAAAATAGGTCAGCTGCGCCGCCATCGCTTGGCTGGGCTTGACCTCGAAGCCGAACGTCTGGCGGTACGGGTACGAGAATGACTGCCCGTAGATCGCATCGACCGCCTTGCCGAGCAGCTTGCGCGCCGTCACGCCGACGTCTCCCGTGTAATCGACGTTGACCGCTAAGTTTGTCAGCCCGAGCGCTTCGCCGATCTGCGACTCGACCGGTGCTAGCAGGGTGCGCGTGAACTGAGCGTTGACCAGGCCGAATGCCTCCTGGCCGACCGTGATCTCGCCCGTCCCCGGCCGCGTGACCGCAACGCCGGGCGGCAGCGCTGGTTGGCTGAGTTGTCCGGGCATCAAGGTCGTGCCGCCGAAGAGATTGGTCGCCCCGACCGCCGGCGCGTTGAAGAGCAGTCCAAGGATCTGCTCCCGGTCGTAGGCCGGGTTCGATGAGAGCTGAATGTTGAGATTCGTGACGGGTCCCGCCATCGCGAGGTCGATGTCGGCGCTGCCCGTCAGGTTACGCGTGAGGTTCGGGTCGGGGTTGACGACGTGGGTGGTCGCCTGCACGTCGAGGTTCGGAATGATGCCGTCCGAGGGCGTGAAGACGACGGATCCGCGCTGCAAGCGGAAGACGGTGTTGAAGTAGGTCAGCGTGCCGCCGGTCGAGTCGAACTGGCCGCTGAGCACCGGATCGGCTAGCGTGCCCGCCACGGTCAGCGCTCCGCGGCCCCCGATGTCGATGTTGGCGCTGCGCACCCGCACGTTGCGATCCGCAATCAGCCGAAGGTTGAAGGCGACGTTGCGGGCCGGATCGGGGGTAGCGGTCGAGCCGGCAGCCCCGCGAGCGGGATCGTTTGAAGCCGGAAAGAGGAATGCTGAGAAGGGGATGGTTGCGTCCGCTAGGGTCGCCTCCCCGGCCAGCATCGGCGCCTTTCCGGGCTGGTGGCTAAGCTCGATCTTCCCATCGACTTGGCCGCGCCCGAAGGCCGGCAAATCGAAATAGAGATGCGAGGCCGTTGATACGAGTTGGTACTCGGCGTCGGCTCCAGGCCGCACCAGGTCCGCAAAGCGGATGTGCCCGTGGGCCTCTAGCGTTCCGCCGCCCGCCTCGGCGCGCAGACTCTCGAGCGTTGCTTGATTTCCAAGGAACGCCACTTCTGCGTTGAGGTTGGTCAGCGGCACGGCCTCGAAGCCGGGCGCATACAGCCCTTTCTGCAAGGCAAGCCGGCCGACCAATTGGGGAGAGCCGGCCGTCCCTCGGAGGACAAGGTGACCGTCGAGTGCTCCTTCGAGCCGCGAACCCCCCGGCAGCAGCGGAGCGAAGTCGCTCAGGTCGACGCCGCGTACGGCGACGTCGAGGTCAAGCGGAGCGCTGGCCGGGCCGAGGCCGAAAGGCGAGACCGTGAGGGGCACGGAGCCGGCGAGGTAGACCGTGCCCTTGGTGAAGGCTGCCTCCGCGCCGCTGATCGCGACGTCGTGCCCGTGCAGACTGAACTGGCCCAGAAGCTGGCGCACGGCAAGCCCTCGCACCGTCGCGGCTTCGAGGTCGAAGCCGCCGGCCAGGTGCGGTTGGGAGCGTGTGCCGTTCACCTTCACGTCGACGTCAGCCGCACCTGAGAGGGGCGGCGCGCTCGGGAAAAGGCGCGCTGCGAGCGTTCCGACGTTGGGGGTGCTCCCGTGCAGCGCGAACGCGATCGGATCGGTCGCACCCAATCCGAAGGTGCCGGTTCCCGTTGCCGTCAGCCCGGCCAGATCGAGCTCTGCGCTCGTCACGCGTGTCCGTTGCCGATCCGAGGCGGCGGTCAAGGTCAGCAGGTCGACCGGCAGGTTGCCGATCCGGCCGTCGCGCAGCGTCGCCGTCGTCTTGATGGCCGGACTTCGTACCGGTCCGTCTACGGTCGCATCGGCATCGACCCGGCCGGCGAGTGGATACTCGATCCCGACGACGGGAAGCCAGGCGGCCAGATCGAGCCCGGCGAGCTGGACCGTGCCGTCGAAACGCGAGCGCGCGAGCAGCGAGCGCAGCGGCGAGGTGCCGTCAAAGACGAGCGAACCGGCGCCCTGCAGTCGTCCGGAGGCGCCGCCGAACGCCACCGCACCTTGGACGCGCGAGCCGCTGCTCTGCCAGCGTGCGGTCGCGTCGCCCAAGGCAAAATTTCGGTAGCGCAGCGCCGCGAAGGCGATGTCGGCCCGGGTCGCAATCGCGCGCCCGCGCCGCTCGAAGCTGGCCCTCATGTGGCCGCGCCCGGCCAGCGCCTCGCCGGCATCGAAAAGATCGTCGAAGTCGGCCAGATCCGCCGCCGGCGCATCGATCCGGAAGGAAGCATCGTCCCCGACGACGCTGCCGGCGAAGCGCGCGCCGGTCGATCCGACCACGAGCGACCCGCGGTCAGCGCTCAAGCCCGTTGGGCCAGCCGAAACGTCCGCCGCGAACCTCTCGAAGCGTTGCCCGTCGTAACTTCCTTCGGGCAGCTCGACGCGGCCGCGCACCGTCGGGCGCGAACTGCGGCCCCCGAGGTGCAGGTCGCCGTCGAGGGTCCCGGTCAGGTCCGCATCGGAACGGGCGGCGCTGGCCAGCAGAGCCGAGAGACCGACGTCGCGCAGGCTCAGTTGGAGATCGAGTCCGACCTGACCCGAACCAAGGCCGCTCACTCGCCCGCTCACGGCGCCGGCGCTTTCTCCCAGGAGCGCGAGGGTGCGGTCGAACCCGACCCCCGAGCCCAAAAGGTGAACGTCGCCGTTGCCCGCCACCGGCATGGCGGCGTAGCGGCCGCTTCCGACGGCGACGCCGCCGTCGAAGCGCGAAGCGGCGCCTCGATAACCAAACGACCCCAGGACCGACACGGTGCCCGCGCCGAGCGGTGAGCCCGCTCCGCGAAGGAGCCGTGCGTCGGCTCCGGCCAGACTGAGGCCGAGGCGTTCGTTTGAACCGCGTCCGACGCGTCCGGCGAATGCGAGGTCGCCCCCGGCGACCCGGGCTTGCCCCGCGTAGACGTCGAGTTCGCCGCCCGCGACTCCCAGCGTCCCAGCCAGGCGCGTGACCGGTACGCCACGCACCGCCGCGCCGGACGTCGTGGCGCCGCTGGTCTGGACGAGCGTTCGCTGGCCGTCAATCGCAAGCACGACCGGCCCGTCGACGGGCCCGTGGGCGCGCAGATCGCCGGTCAACGAGGCCAGGCGCTCGAAGCTGCCGCGATAGCCGCCGGCAAGCGTCAGGCGCCCGCCGGCATAGGCTCCTTTGCCGGAGAACGCGCCCCACGGCCCGTCGGCGCGAAGCTCGCCGAGGCGCAGATCTCGCAGCGCTCCGGCCACCTGGCCCTGCGCGGCGGCCAGGACGATGCTCCCGAAGCGCAGGTCATGCACCGCGAGACGGCCCGCCAGACGGAAGTTGGCGGGCGTCCCGCCGCCGGCTAGCGACCCGCCGACCAAGCCCGCGAAAGGCGGCGGCCTCAGCCATTCGAGCGCCGGTAGCCGTGGATTCGCGGCTACCTCGCTCGCGGTCAGGCCGTTCACGTCGAGCCAGAAGCCGCTCTGACTCGCGCTGCGATCGAAATAGTAGGCCGCTGCGAGGTCGCCGCCGCCGGCCGTTTGCAGGTGCAGCGGGCCGAACTCGCCGTCGCCGGTTCGATCGATGCGGAAGAGGGTGCCCAGCACCACCCCGGGGGCCGAGCCGCTGACCACGCCGCGCGCATCGAGCGCGAGGTCGGTTCCGGTCAGCAACGCCACCGCGCGGGTCGCAAGCGTCGGCGCCGCTTGCGCCACGAAGGGGAGCGCTCCGGCCGGCGCGCGCGCCTCGACGACCAGCTGCGGCGTGTCGTGTTCGGCGATGTCGAGCGTGCCGCGCGCGTCCACATCGACCGCACCGTAACCGGCGCTCGCCTGCACCAGCGTGACGCTGCTGGCGTAATAGGCGACGTTGCCCCGCAGGGCCGCAAGCGGCACGCTTCCGTAAGCGGCTTGCGGCCCCGCGAGCGTGACGTCGACCAAGGGGCTTCCGACCGCGCCCTCGACCAGCGTCCGGACCGTTAACACTGGACCGCTGACGGGCAAGCGCCGGGAGAAGGCAAAGAGCCGGCGGGCCGTGGGGAGCGAAAGCCGCGCCGTGACTCCGAGCCGAAAGGCCGGGTCGCGCCAACCGTAGAGCGCGCCCGCCAGACGGACCCGAGCGCCGCCGATGGTCGCATCCAGCGATCGCGCCGCGACGCCGTCGTCGAAGACGTTCAACCTGCCGCGCATGTCTTGCGCCGCGGGCACGAGGCCGGGGATGCGCATCGCGCCGCCCACAAGGGCGGCTCCGCCGCTCAGATGATACGCCTCTCCGGCTCCAAGCGCGTACGCCCGCACGTCGAGATCGCGCAACTCACCCGAGCGCACTTGGGCCTTCGGTGAATTGATTAGATAGTTCAGCATCGCGACCAGCGGAACGCGCCGCGCCGTGAGGCGGTGCATGGCAAATCCACGCGCGGCATCGACCGTACCGGCGAGGGACAGAGCGCTCTCCGGGTCACCTGCGACCAGGGCCCGGGCGCGATAGACGCTGCGGCCGACGGTGTCCACGCGCGCATCGAGCCGGAGCGCGTCGAGCGAGAGGCGACGGGATGCGGCGATCTTGCGCCAGGGGTCGAGCACCACGATGCTGCCCCGCGACAGTTGCAGGTCGAAGGCGAGCGGCGCAGCCTGCGAAGGTCCCCGCGCGGGGTTGGGCGGCGTTCCGGCGGAAGCGCTCGCGACCGTAAAGCTGCCGTCGCGGCGGCGTACGATCCAAAGGCGCGCGTCATCGACGGCGACGCGGTGAAGGCCAAAACGGTGAGCGCTGCCGGGTAAGAGCTCGCGTGGATCGTACGCGAGATCGAGCCTGGCTACGTCGAGAAGGGGTTCGCCGGCGCGGCGGACGTGAAGTCCGCGGACGCTCAGCCGGTCGGCGCGAAGCTGGAGAACCTCGAAGGCGAAACGGTCGCCGGTCGCAATGTCGAGCGCGCCCGCCACGACGGCGCGCAGAAGCGGACGGTAAAAGGCCGCGAGCAGCACCATGGCAAGGGCCACCACGACGATGGCGGGAGGCCTTCGAATCCGCAAAGCCACGTTCCGGTCAACGAACCACGGCAGCGCCGCGTTCGAGAATCACCGCCTTCGTGTTCGCA
>PMHO01000028.1:552-817 GCA_003156715.1 Candidatus Tityobacter terrigena | reverse complement strand
GGGTGGTGAACATGTCGTCGGCTGCGACCACGTCCTCGAGCGCGACTTGCTTGAGACGGCGGCTCGTGGCGTCCATCGTCGTGTCGGCCAACTGGTCGGCGTCCATCTCGCCCAGACCCTTGTACTGCTGGACTTGGAAGTCTTTGACGTCCGCCTCGCCGATCAGCTCTTTGAGTTCCTGATCGGAAAAGGCGTAGCGCTGGTTCTTTCCGCGCCGGATGCCGTAAAGCGGCGGCTGAGCGATGTAGACGAAGCCCTTCTCGAT
>PMHO01000028.1:0-534 GCA_003156715.1 Candidatus Tityobacter terrigena | reverse complement strand
TGAGGATCTTGCCGCGCAGCGGGAGGATCGCTTGCGAGCGGAAGTCGCGCCCCATCTTGGCCGTGCCGCCGGCCGAATCGCCTTCGACCAGAAACAGCTCGCTGAACTTGGGATCGGTGTTCGTGCAGTCCACGAGCTTGCCGGGCAGCCCGCTGCCGTCGAGTGCATTCTTGCGCCGCGAGAGGTCGCGGGCTTTCTTTGCGGCCTCGCGCGCCCGGGAGGCCTGCATGCATTTTTCAACGATGGCCCGAGCGTACTTTGGATTCTCTTCGAAGAAGAAATCGAGCCGCTCGTTGACCAAGCCGTAGACGATGCTGCGGACCTTCGCGTTGCCAAGCCTGGTTTTCGTCTGACCCTCGAACTGCGGCTCTTCGAGCTTGACCGAGACGACGGCGGTCAAGCCTTCCATGCAGTCGTCGGTCGAGAGCGTGCCTTCGGACTCTTTCAACAAGCCGCGCTTCTTGGCGTATGCGTTGACCTTCCCGGACACCGCGGTCCGGAACCCGGTCAGGTGCATGCCGCCTTCGATCGTGT
>PMHO01000063.1:37154-74452 GCA_003156715.1 Candidatus Tityobacter terrigena | reverse complement strand
GTCGACTATTTTCTCGATCTCTTTTCGGACTTTACCTACTACCTTTACGACGCCAATAATTACTACAACGAAACGGCAAACCCCATCACCTGCAACCCTGCATTCACTACCTGCGTGCCGAACGGTGCCGGAGCGCTCCGCGCGCCCAATTACTCGTCGTTCTGCCCGGCCTATACGGCGCCCAGCGGCGCCGCGACCGGTTCGCTCACGCCGGTCCCATACAATTTTCAGTGCGGAGACCAGCGCGAGCAGTATGATAAGCGCTTCATTTCGGGATTCAATGTGTCGCGGTCGTTCGTCACGCCGGGCAGCATTACGACGATCGGCGCGGACACCCGCAATGACAACATCTCGACGCTCGGCCTATTTCTCGACGAGGATCGCAATCGTCTGCCGGGCGGGACCCTTAGCGACGATCACGTCGTCGAACGCGGCTCGGATATTTACGTGCAGTCGGAACTGCGCGTGGGACCGAAACTGCGCTTCGAGCCCGGCGTGCGCCTAGACTACTACACGTTTAGCGATGTGGCCTACGACCCAAACAACAGCGGCACCGGTGGGGCAGCGATGGTCGACCCGAAGATGAACGTCGCCTATGCCTTTTCGCCGAGCAGCGAGTTCTATCTCGACTACGGTAGCAGCTTTCACTCCAACGACGTGCGAGGCGTGACCTACGTCGACGACCCCCAAACCCACGAACCGTTCGACTCGACCGGAGCGCCGGTCTTGAGGAACCCTCTCCTCAACCGCTCGGTCGGCGAGGAGCTCGGATACCGATACACGATACCGCGGTTTACGAGCACGGTGTCGCTCTGGGAACTGTATCAGGCCAACGAGTTGATCTTCGACGGCGACCATGGGACGACGTCGCTCGGGGGACCGACGCAGCGTAAAGGGATCGAGTTGGCAAACTATTTTACGCCGAGGACGTGGCTCACGCTTGACGCCGATCTGGCGACGTCTACCGCTCGTTTCCTTGACGACCCATCACATCAAGGAACCGGTGTTCCGGAATCGCTGAACGGTGTGGTTGCGCTGGGCGCGACCGTCGATAAACCAAGTTACGCGGCGAGCCTCCGAATGCGCTATTTTGGGCCGCGTACGCTCGACACCCAGGGCACCGCACTTTCGCCCCCGTCAACGCTTTGGAACACCCAGTTTACGGCCAAATTCAACAAGGGCCGGCATCTGTCCCTAGATATCTTCAACATCTTCAACGCGGATGTCCCGGACGTCACGTATTATTATAACTCGTGGCTTCCCTACGATGCGAGGAATCCGGCGAACCTGACCAATCCGGCAATCAATCCGACACTCGGGGCCAACATCGACGGCTCGCCGGGCTTCAAGGGATCGGCCGGAGTTCCCGATTTTGTCTTCCATCCGGCCGAAAAGCGGACCGTTCGATTGACGTACGTTACGCGGCTCTGAAGGCTTCGCAATTCGTAGTCATTGTAGACAGAATTGTGGCAATGCAGGCGTTTGCATTCCTCAACTTCCAAGACCCGCTTGTGGGGCCGAACCGAACGACTGGATTCGATCTACGCGCACTCCGTCGGGTCTTCGACGACAATGCGGGCGACGTCCGCATGCGAATCGCGGCTGTGTACGCGCTGCTGATCGGCGCCAATATCGCTAGCTGGGTCGTTGCCTTGGTGACGTTCCAGGCGCGGCCTGCGCTGATCGGAACGGCACTCCTGGCGTATTCGTTCGGGCTTCGGCATGCGGTTGACGCCGACCACATATCGGCCATCGATAACGTGACGCGCAAGTTGATGCAGGAGGGCAAGCGGCCCATTACCGTCGGGTTTTTCTTTTCTCTCGGTCACTCGACCATCGTCGTCGCGCTTTCCGTCTTCATCGCCTTCACGGCGACGAGCATCAAGCAAAGCTTTCCGAGGCTTCAGAGCGTGGGCGGTCTCGTCGGCACGTCGGTTTCGGCACTCTTTCTCTATCTCATCGCAGCGATCAACATCCTGGTCCTCGTCGAGATTCTGCGCACCTTTCGCGCCCTTCGCGCAGGCGAGGGCTACGACCCGCAGTCGTTAGACGACTTTCTCTCGCAACGTGGGCTCATCGGCCGGTTCTGTAAGCCGCTGCTGCGGTTGATACGGAAAAGCTGGCAGATGTATCCGCTGGGCTTGCTCTTCGGCTTGGGATTTGACACGGCCACCGAGGTCGGACTCCTGGGCATTGCAGCGATCGAGGCGGGCCGAGGATTACCGATTTATGCCATTCTTATCTTTCCGCTTCTCTTTACCGTGGGTATGTCGCTCGTCGACACGAGCGATGGCGTTTTGATGCTGGGCGCCTACGGCTGGGCCTTTGTCCAGCCCATTCGCAAGCTCTACTATAATATGAACGTCACGCTCGTCTCCGTTCTCGTGGCGCTCCTTGTCGGAACCATCGAGGCGCTGGGCGTCCTAAGCAATCAATTCAAGTTGGTCGGAGCCTTCTGGGACGGCTTAAGTCATCTCAGCGACAATTTCGGCCTGCTTGGCTTTGTCATCATCGGCATCTTCATCTTGAGCTGGGTCGTGTCGACGGTTGTGTACAAGATTCGGCGCTACGACGAACTCGACGCGCGGCTCTCGCGGTAGCGTCATCCTCCTCGCCAATCCGGAGGCCGCCCGCACTCAGGTTCGATCCCGTTGCATATCTCCGAGGTTAGGCGGGACGATTATGCCGTCGGCCGCAATCCAGCGCTTGAGATGATCGACGTACTCCGGCCCGAATGTATCAAGTAGACATACAAAGTACGTCGAGAGCTCGTCGTTGAGTCCCTTCGATGCGTAGTGCTCGAGCTGACGCCGGTGGATCGCCATGTAGCCTTCGCGCAGGCGCAAGCCGCCGTGAATCAACGAGACCAGGAGCTCGCTCGGTGATGCCTCCGGTCTAAGCGCGAGCCGCGACCCAAACCACTCATCGAGCGATCGAGGGAGACGGGTCGAGCGCGTCGGGCCCATCGAACCAGAGCCCTTCTGGCGTCCCACACTCTCCCTCGCCCGTCTTAGTGCTGGTGTTCGTGCTCGTTGACGTGCTCGTGCGGATGGCTATGAGCCGTTCCGTCGGGATGCGTGTGCTTGTGCTCGTGCTCGGGGTGCTCGTGATCGTGGTCGTGATCGACATGCCCGTGCGGATGGGTGTGATCCGTTCCGTCGGCGTGGCTATGTTCGTGGGTGTGCTCCTTAGAGTCCATCGCTCAACTCCTCATGGCTCGTTGGTACCGCAGTCGTGACGTCTTCGGCATTCGAATCAACGGCCCCGCTCAATCACATACGGCTCGACCGAGAAGCGCGAACCGTCGCTGCCGATCGTGATCGCGCCGTCGACGTCGGTCCGGTAGACGTGCGCACCGGCGCGCTCGAGGGTCGCGATCGTTGCCGGTGCGGGGTGGCCGAAGAGGTTGTCGCGGCCGACGGAAATCACAGCGGCGCCTGGGGAAACCGCGCGCACGAACGCCGGCGTTGTGCCGTAGGCGCTGCCGTGGTGACCGACCTTCAGGACGTCGGCGCTAAGGTCGGCTCCGCTCGCCAGCAAGCGCTCCTCCGTTTCTGCGCCGGCGTCGCCGGTGAACAGCATCCGGAAGCGGCCGTATTCGAGCCGAAACACCAGCGAGTTGTTATTGATGTCGTTACGCGAGCCGCTGATGTACGGGTACGTCGGTCCGTAAAAACGCAGGGTGACGCCGTCGTCGGTTCGCCACACGTCCCCGCCGCGCGGCTCGAGCATCGGAATCCCACGTTCGTGTGCGACATCGAGCGCGTCGTGGTACGCATGCCCGGCATAGGCCTGTCCGCTGTCGGCGAACGCGCCCGAGCCGAGCGTGCGCAAGACCGGGGGAAGCCCGCCTACGTGATCCCCATGCGGATGTGAAAGAACGACCGCATCGACCCGGTGAATCCCTTCGCGAATCAGAAACGGAACGACGACGCGCTCGCCGATTTGCTCGGCACTCGAGGCGCCCTCGAGTTGCGGACCGCGTTCGAGCCGTCCGCCGGCGTCGACGAGGTACGCATGGCCGCGCGGCGTGCGAACCAACAGCGCGTCGGCTTGACCGACATCGATTGCGGTGATGACGAGGTCGTGCGAAACCGATCGTGGCGGCCAAAGACACAGCGCGCAAGCGACGCAGAAGACCGCGGCGGCGCCGGCTCGTCTTCCCCGCGCGAGGAGCGCTGCCGATCCCACCAGGGCCGCATCGTAGCACGCGATCGTCCAGGGCGGGGGCGGCGTCATAACGACGTGCGCGCCGGGCAGCGAAGCGCAGGTGCGCACGACGCCCACGATCCAGTCCAGCAGCGACGTCTCAACGTTCGCGCAGAGGTGCGCCAGCGGCGCCACGGGCGCGGCCGCGAGTTCGGCGAAACCGGCCAGCATCGCGACGCCGACGACCGGAACGACGCAGGCGTTCGCGAGCGGCGCATACGGTGCAAAGACAAGAAAGCCCGCAGCGGTCAACGGCCACGTACCGATCTGGGTCGCGAACGTCAAGGCCACCGCTTCGCGAACCGCGTGCGGCAGCGGAACGCTTTCGAGCGCATTCGCGAGCGGCTTGGCAAAGAGCAGGATCGCACCGACGCATGAAAACGACAGTGCGAACGAAAGCGACGTGACCGAAGCCGGCCGGATCGCTGCGACCACGATCGCGGCCGCAGCCAGCGCGTTCCAGGAGAACGCCTCGCGCCCGGCAGCGCGTGCACCGAGTGCGAACGAGATCATCGTCGCCGCGCGCAGTGAGGGAAGATGCGCCCCGCTGAACAACGCGTAGCACCACACCAAGCCTATCGCTCCAAGCGATGCGCTGATTCGCCCGCAGCCGAGGCAACTCAGCATCCCGACGGCGAGCCACGCGACGACGCCGAGATGCAACCCGGCGGTCACCAGGACATGCATCGTCCCCGTGTCCTGAAACTCGCCGCGCAGGTCAGGCGGCAGTGCTCCGCGTTCACCCCATAGCGCTCCGGCGAGGATCGTTGCATCGGGCTCAGGCAACTCGTCGTGCAGCCGGCCCGATGCCCACGCGCGCATGCGCGCGATCCAAAGCGATGCGTCGCCGGAATCGACGCCCTCGCGTGCGAGAATGCGCGCGTGGCTCAGATGCGCGGCGATGCCGCGTTCCGCGCCGAGCTCGCGCGGCGAAGGCTCGCCCGGATTGCGCGCTACTTCGAGTTCCTCCAACTTACCGCGTAGCACGAGCCGTTCCCCGATGACCGGCGCTGGATCCGGCACGCTGACGGTCGCGCCCGAGCCGTCCTCCATGCGGACGACCAGCTCGCTGCGAGTAGGTTCGCGCGCGAGTGCCTCGACGACCGTCGCCTGCAGCATTTGCACGTGCGCGAGCGGCGCCGGCGCCGGATGTCCGAAGAGCTCGCCGTCAATGAAGCCGAGGACGAGGGCCCCCAGTGCGTTCGCGCAAACGACCGGGCCGAGCGCGCGTGTCCCGATTGCTAGGCCCAGGCCTACGCCGAGCAGAGCGAGCGCGAGGTTATGGACACCCGCAGCAACGCCGGCGACGAAGGCTGCCGCCACCGGAATGAGCGTTGCTCGGTTCACAGAGGGATATCGCGACGGCGATGCCGTGCGTCAATGTCTACCAAGAGCAGCGTAAAGCGTCCGCCGGGCCTTGATTGGATTGACATTTGTCGATGCAGTCGGTAGAATCAACGAATGGCGATGCAGCGCTGCTGCCCGGAAACCACGGTTTATGACCGGGACCTCGGTGCCGAAGCCGCGGTATTCAAGGCCCTGGCAGACCCGGCGCGGGCTGCGATCGTGGCAACCTTGGCGCGAGCGGAACACGAGGTGTGTGTTTGCGACTTCACCGCGGGGCTTGAGCTCAACCAATCGACCATCTCGCACCATCTCAAACTCCTCAAGGGCGCCGGGCTCGTAACTTCCGAGCGCCGCGGCACATGGGGTTACTACTCGCTCGCGCCAAGCGCGCGCGCTCGCCTTGAGGCAGCGCTTGCGTGCGTCATCCCGGAGAAGCTCCGCGCATGAAGATGCACCTGAACCTCGCGACGGCAGACCTCGAGAAGAGCGTCGCATTCTACTCGTCGTTGCTCGATGCGAAGCCGGCCAAGAATCTAACGGGCTACGCGCTGTTCATTACCGATGAACCAAGCTTGGAGCTCGCCTTGGATCTGCGAGAAGCGGTTCAACCAACGACCGACACGCACTACGGCATCTTTGTCGAGACGACGGGCGACGTCGAACGCGCGATCGCGCGGTTATCGGCGGCAGGGCTTACTTCATCGGTCGAACGCGAGGAGACGTGTTGCTACGCCAACCAGACGAAGGTTTGGGCGATCGATCCCGAGGGCCGGCGTTGGGAAGTCTACACCGTTCACGAGGACGCGGAAGGTCGCGATGACGATGATACAACCTGTTGCGCTCTGGACGGCGCAACGCGTTCATGCTGCGCGGCGTGATGAGTGCGCATCTGAGCCTCGGGCACCGATTGCTGGACATCACTGAGGCCGAGCGTTCGGACCTGCCCGCGATCCGCGCGATCTACAACGAGGGTATCGCCGATCGCTTGGCTACGCTCGAAAATGATCCTAAGGACGACACCGAGATAGCCGGCTGGTTTGATTCGCACCCGGAGCGCTATGTGATACTCGTCGCCAAGCGTTCAGATGAAGTCGTCGGCTGGGCGTCGCTTAACCCCTATTCGCATCGTTGCGCGTATGCCGGAATCGCAGACCTCTCGGTCTACGTTGCACGCGCGGCGCGGGGCAGCGGAGTGGGGGCGGCCCTCCTAGCCGAGATTGACGGATGTGCGCGCCGCGAAAATTTTCACAAGATCGTGCTCTTTGCGCTCAGCATCAACGAGGCTGGACTACGGCTTTATCGCAAGATGGGTTACCGGGAAGTCGGTGTGTTCCGCGAGCAGGGCATTCTCGATGGACAGTTTGTCGACGTCATCGCCATGGAGAAACTCATGCGACCAATGGTTCGTTTGCCGTCATAACCCCGGGCGTAGCCAAATCACAATTGCCGCCGAGCGCGCCGCGTCCGACCGACGTCCTCGGTGTACTTCGTAAGCGGCTTCGGGTAAAGCCGGCAACCCGCGCAGTCAAAGCAGCGTAGCAATCTGCACGATCCGTCTAAACTGCCGCCTAAGATTCGCAAAAGACGGGCGGATTTTGTTCGCTCCGCGACTCGCGTTGCGGAAGGTGGCCTTATCTGCGCCCGGAACGCTGAGGCAGGAGGTGTTCCGATGCGTTTTCTTGCGCTGTTTGCGTTCGTTGCTGTGGCCGTTGCGCCGGCCGGCGCTCAGACCCCGGGCGGGATGGCCGCCATGCAATACTACGTAGGCGCGTGGGCCTGCACGGCGGGTGGTGCCCCCGGCGAGGCTCCGTCGAACGCGACCGCGACCTACGTTATCGAGAATGGCATTCTGCGTGACTCGGTCGTCGTGCCGCCACAGGGCAAAATGACCGCACCGTACCAGCTTACGATCCTCACGACGTTTGACGCGAAGAACAATCGCTACGTGCAAACCCAGCTCGACAACCAGCCGAGTTGGTCGGTCTCGTTCGCCAAACCGTTTACCGGAAACACGGAAGAATGGGTGGATAACGTCACGGCCGACGGGAAGCTCGGGCATGTCGAAGTCGTACGCACCGATCAAAACACATTTACCATCGACGGGTATTCGACGATGTCACAGGCCAAGCCAGACTTCAACGTGACCTGCCATCGTTCGTAGCGTCATGCTCGAGCGGTGGAAGAGGCACAAGAAGCTTGATGAATTCGCGTAGCTGAAGACTGTTGGCCGGAGTGCCCGGCGCAGCGACAGGAGTTCTCGCCGACAGCAGGAGTTCTCGCGGACAGAGGGCTGAGCGGCTCCGATTCTAGAGACGCCGGGAGCGAGGGCCTCCAGTGCGTTCGCGCGAACGACCGGGCCGAGCGCGCGTGTCCCGATTGCCAGGCCGACGCCGAGCAGAGCGAGCGCGACGTGACGGACGCGGGCCGCAACGCCCGCGACGAAGGCTGCTGCCACCGGAAAGTGCGTCGCTCGGTTCACAGAGGGGAATTGCGACGGCGATGCCGTCCGTCAAGGGAGCTGCATGCGGATCATCGTCACCGGGGGCGCCGGGTTCATCGGGTCGCATATCGTCGAGGGTTATCTTGCTTGCGGTCATGAAGTCGTCATCATCGACAGTTTGTGGGCTCATGGCGGCGGCCGGCGTGACAACATCCCGCAGCGTGCCAGCTTCGTTCACGCCGACATTCGCGACGAGTCGCTCGAGCGTGTCTTTCGCGAGTTCGCTCCCGACGTGGTCAGCCACCACGCCGCGCAGCATAGCGTAGCGTTCAGCAGCCGGGACCCGCAGTACGACGCGCAAGTCAACGTGCTGGGGCTGCTCAACGTTCTCGAGAACTGCGTCAAAGCGGGCGTCAAAAAGATCGTCTTCGCCTCTAGCGGCGCGACCTTCGGCGAGCCCGCGCAGCTTCCCATTACCGAAGCGACGCCGCAGCACCCGGAATCGCCGTATGCGATCACCAAGATGGTGGGCGAGCACTACCTGCGCTTCTACAAGGCGCAGCACGGGCTCGAGTTCACCGCGCTTCGTTACGGCAACGTGTATGGGCCGCGCCAGGACCCGAGCGGCGAGGCCGGCGTGATATCGATCTTCATCGGCCGGTTCCTGGCTGCGCAGGGCGTGAAGATCTATTGGGATGGCGAGCAAACTCGCGATTACGTCTACGTCGGCGACGTCGCCGACGCCAACCTGCTTGCCCTCGATGGCGGCAACGGGGGAATGTACGTGATCGGGACGGGGCGCAAGACGAGCGTCAATGCGATCTATCGAGCGCTGGTCGAGGTGACCGGCTTCGAGGCGCCGGTCGAGCGGCTGCCCCGCCGTCCGGGCGACGTGCGCGACGCCCAGATTGACTCGTCGCTGGCCGGAAGGGAACTCGGTTGGACGCCGCGGACTTCGCTGCTCGAGGGCATGAAGAACACCGTCGAGTACTTCCGCGAGGTCGCCTCGGAACGGGCTGCCGGTAAGTGAAGCGTCCGGCGCTCTGATGGCGGCGACGTTTCTGGATCTTTCCGGGCGCGTCAGCGTGGTCACCGGCGCAAGCCGGGGCATCGGCGCGGCCGCCGCGCTCGAGCTCGCGCGCGCCGGGTCGGATGTCGCGCTCTTCGACCTCGACGGTGCAGAGGTCGGGAACACTGCCGGCGCCATCGCGCGCGAAACCGGGGTCAAGGCCCGCGGTTATGCCGTCGACGTCCGCAAATCCGACCTGATCTCGCGCATGTGCGACGCGGTGGCGCAGGATTTCGGCGCCATCGACCATCTGATCAACAACGCCGGCGTGCAATTCGTCGCGCCCTTGGCGGAGTTTCCGGACGACAAGTGGGACTTCGTTACGTCGATCAATCTCGACGGCGTCTTTTATGCAACCAAGGCTGTCTGGCCGCACATGGTCGCGCGCAAGCGCGGGCGGATCGTCAACATCGCAAGCGTGCACGGTCTGGTCGCGTCGCCGTACAAACCGGCGTACGTCGCCGCCAAGCACGGCGTCGTCGGGCTCACTCGGGCCGCGGCGCTCGAGGGCGCACCGCTGCGCATCACGGTGAACGCGGTCTGCCCGGGCGCCGTGCTAACCGACCTGGTCAAGAACCAAGCTGCGCAACTCGTGCAGTCGTATGGCGGAGGTATCACCGAGGAAGAAGCGCTGCGCCGCGCGTTCCTCGAGGCCATGCCGAGCGCCACGTTCATCGAACCGCAGGAAGTCGCCCAGCTTTGCGCGTTCCTGTGCAGCGACGCCGCCCGCTCGATCACCGGATCGCCGATTTCGATCGATGGCGGCTGGGCCGCCCACTAACGCGCTCGACCGTATCAAACCAACGCGACGTTCACCAGACGCACCAAACACGAGGAGATCATCATGGCCGCACATTTACTCGTGCTCTATCACCCGCCCAAAGACACGGCGGCATTCGACGCCTATTATCAGTCAACGCACGTGCCGATTGCGAAGAAGCTTCCGGGCCTGCGGCGTTACAGCCTTAGCCGCGAGGTGGCTGCGGCCGGAGGCGGCGCAAGCCCTTATCATCTCGTGGCGGATCTCGAGTTCGACTCGAGCGACGCGATCGGTCGCGCAACCGCATCACCCGAAGGGGCTGCTGCCATCGAAGACACCGGCAAGTTCGCGACCGGCGGCCTCACGATTCTCACCTACGAAAGCTTCGACGTATAAAGCATAACCAGCCGCAGGCTTTCCTGCCGGCTTCAGTGCGATTTGCGCCCAAACCGCCGTCGAGGGAGCACAGACCATGCATCGCTCAACCTTCGCACTCGCCCGCGTTCTGGCTGCCGCGTTGGGTGCGCTCCTCTTCGCAGCCGGCTGTTCGGGCGGATCCGGTTCCCAAGGGACAACCCCGCCGGACCTTGGCGCGGCTTCCATTGTTTCGCGAGCCGGCACTGGAATCTCGACCGTAGCCGTATCGCTCCAGCACGCTTTGCGACCCGCTTCTCATCCGCTCGCGCGGGGAGCCGGCTGGCTTTCGCCTTCGGCAAAAGCGTGCCCGCGCAAGCTCTACGTGTCGAGCTACCGGCTGAACTACGTTAGCATCTACTGCACGAGGGGTCACAACCAAGCCCCGATCGGCCAGATTACGAATGGGATCGATACGCCCGAGGGAGCCAACACGGATAGCCAAGGCAACCTCTACGTGACGAACACCAATGCGAACACGGTGACCGAATACGCGCCGGGGACCAAGAAGCCGAGCTTCACGTATTCCGCGGGATTGTCGTATCCGGCCGGCGTCGCGGTCGACAGCAAGCAAAACGTCTACGTATCGAGCTTGAGCCCCGCTTCGGTGGAGGTTTTCCCGCAAGGTACGAATTCGCCGATCTTGACGATCGGGAGTTCCCAGATTGCCTACCCGATCGACCTCGCGATCGACGCGAATGCAAACGTGTATGTCACCACCTATACGTCGAGCTTCAGCAACGGCGAAATCATCGAGTTTCCGCCCAACAGCACGGAGGGGACCAATCTCGGCATCGTCACCAAGGGTCCGGGCGGCATCACCCTCGATAAAGCTGGAGACATCGTAACGGCAGACCAGACGCTGCCTGGCGTGCTCGTGTTTCCACCGGGCGCGACCTCGCCCTCGGAAGTTTTCGGACAAAACATGACCGATCCGGATCCGGTCCGCCTCGATCGCAAGGAAAACGAGGTCTACGCGGGCGACGCGATCGGAAATGCCGTCTACGTATACGACTATCCGAGCGGCACGCTCGTCGATACGATCACGGACGGAATTGACGGCCCGAACGGTCTAGCACTCGATCCAGCTGCCCCGCTGTGATGCGGGCCGAAGGAGTATTCGTCATGCAGGACGCCCCAAGGCGCTATCCCGGCATTTGGATCGTGGCGCTCGCCGCGTGCACCGCGTGTGCGGGCGGCCAGGCGACGCAAAGCGGAGGCTTGACGCCTTCGTCAGGCTCGAACGCCGAACGTGCGGCCCGAGCGCGCGCACCGCTCGGGCAAGCGCAGCCCGCACGCAGAGCGGGTGGATGGCTCTCGCCGGCGGCAAAATCGGGGAAGGGACTCATCTATGTGTCGGATTTCTCGAGCAACGTCGTTCAGATCTATCCTTCGACCGGAGCGAATCCGGCTCCGATCGGGCAGATCTTGGACGGCATTAGCGGCCCCGAGGGAAGCTTCATCGACAAGCACGGCGACTTCTTCGTTTCCAACGTAACGAACTACACCGTTACGATGTATCCGAAAGGGAGTACGACCTGGAGCCTGCGATATACGGGCCTCGCCTATCCGACGAACGTCACGGTCGCCCCGGACGGCACCGTGTTCATTCCCGATTTGACCGGAGACAAGGTGGTCGAATACCGTAAGGGAAGCACGCGTTCGAAGCTGACCATTTCCGTCGTCGACCCGCAAGGCGTCGCGCTCGACGCCGAAGACAACCTCTATGTTTCGTACAACGACAGTAGCGGCGGGCAGGTCAACGAATATGCGCCCGGCTCGACGAGCGGCAAGAACCTCGGTCTTCCGATCTCCTTCGCGGGCGGCGATGCCGTCGACGGCAGCGGCAATCTGCTCGTGGCCGACCAGTCGTTGCCGGGCGTGCTGGTCTTTCCGCCGGGCGCGACGTCACCGTCGCAGACGATAAGCCAAGGCCTCGAGGATCCATTCCGCATCGCGCTCGACAAGTCGTTCAAGCACCTGTACGTCGCCGATCCCGAAGTGAACGCCCTGCTGGTCTACGACTATCCGGCGGGAACGCTCGTAAAGACGATCACGAACGGATTGACGTCGGTCTACGGAGTGGCGGTTTCTCCAGAGGGCAATTGAGATGCTCTCCATATATGCCGCATCGCACGCGCGGCCGCGAGAGGGCGCGGTTGGCAAACGCGGGCACCCCCCGGGGCTTGTAAGCGAGGAAGCTTTCGGGTATCCTGTGGGCCACAGCCCCACTATCAATCGCCCTTCGCTCGTCGCTCAGAGCGTACATTGCGTCAACTCCTCCGCTACGGATGAGCGTGCTTTCTTCATTTCTTCAACCGGCCCAGGTTCAGAGTTAGCTCGACTGTCTAATTTGGAACGCCAGAAACGAGAAAGGAAACCGCCATGTTGCCAACTCGGGTACGCAAGGCCGTGTCGTTCGTGCTGTCGGCGCTTTTCATCGCTTCGTTGCCAGCGCTGGTTGCGCCGTCCGCCTCAGCGGCAATGACGGTCCCGCAAATGGTCGCTCCCAAGGCGGTCGCCCAACCTGCAACCTCTCATCCGGTCTCCGTAAGGAGCCCTGACAAGAAAATCAGCTTCGGCGGATACTATGCGTATCACGTCCACAGTTACATCTACGGCAATGAAGGTTACCTTTGCCTGGACTTCAGCGAACCTTCGTCAGGAAATTTCGGTAGCTGGGCAGGTGCGCAAGGTACTGGATTGAGCGGTACGTACTACCTTCACGGTAAGAATCTACATGCATTCGGTGACCTGTCGAGCCAGTCCGACACGTTCTATTACGATTTGCAAGGAGAGCTCAAGGACGGGGACGTAAAAGGCGGCTTTTCCTTTGCCGAATATGCAAACATTGAAGATGCCGGAACTTTTGAACTCGTTCCGACTTCGAGCGGCTGTAGCAGCAGCTTCGTTAGAGAACGCTATCGCGGCGAGGCTTTGTCGCCCTAGACCCAACGTACTGCATCGGCGGGCTCAAGCTTACGACGCCGGTCGCGCTGATAAGAACGTGCCGGCGATCACGGGCGCTTGGCAACCAGCAGCGGCTGAGCCGCGACAGCGAAACGCCCGGACTCATCGGCCAGCGATGCCGTGCACAGACCGATGCCGTCGGGGCTGATCTGCGACACGGTGTCCATGAAAACCCATTCGCCGGAGGGGTAACGTTCGAGCGTCACGGTGATTGCCGGCGGGACGAACATCCAACGTTCGAAGGAAAGCTCGCGGCTGAGACCGTTGGCCGAATCGGCAACGATAAACAAGCGCGCCGGTCCGTCCAACGGCTCGCCTGCGACGAGCGGAATGCGCACGCGCGTCCACACGCTAGCGGGGCCCTCGCCGGCCAGCGATCCGTCGACGAAGCGCCACTCGATCGCCTCGCCGTACGCCCAACCTTTCATGCCGGGAAAGAGGCGTTGTGGTTGCTCGGGCGGGAGCGGCGGCGGCAGCGGGGCGCGACGCGGCAGCGCCGCAAGCACGGGATCGGCTTGGGCTTGCACGGCGATGAACCACGCGCGCGCGATGACGACCTCGCGACCGCCGGCTTCGAGCACGGCGTCGATCAGACGGATCTGTTTGCCGGGGCGAATCACCCGCGTGCGCACGACGACTTCCGTAAGCGGAATGGGGCCGAGAAACTCGACCGCGAGGCGCGTCAAGCGCATCGGCGCGTCGCGGCAGCAGCGCTGCGCTTCGGAGGCCAGCAGCGCGCTCGGCGGCCCACCGTGCTGCAGCTCGGCGGCCCACGGGCTCATCGTCGCCGGCTGGGCGGCGAAGCGCCCGTCCCCCAGCGGCTCGTAGAAGGCACCGTCCATCGGGCTCATTCCGGCATGCGGGCCAGTACGCGCTCTAGCTGCTCGTCGACGAGCTCCCCGACGGGCATCAGCAATCCGTTGTTGGTGAATCGCAACTGCTCGCGCGCGCTGACCGCCGCAACTTTGGTGCCCTCGTCGTCGCGGCTGACGACGAGGTTGCACGGCATCAGCAGGCCGAGTTGTTCCTCGTAGCCCAGAGCTTCGAGTGCGAGCCCGGGATTGCACGCGCCAAGGATCCGGTAGGGGCGGAAATCGGTGCCGATCTTTTCCCTTAGCGTCGCTTGGATGTCGAGATCGAACAAGACGCCCCAGCCTTCCTCCGCGAGCAGGGCCGTGACGCGCTCGACGGCTGCTTCGACCGCGAGCGACGTGGACACCACGGAACCGTATGCAAACGAGCGCAGTACCGCCATCCCGTCAACCGACGACGAAGCTGAGCAGCTTGTCCGGTACGAACACGCGCTTGCGAATCTGCTTGCCGGCCAGATGCGCCGTAACGTTACGCTCGGCTAGCGCGAGCTCGGCGGCCGCTTCCTCGTCGATTCCCGGAGCCGCCGTAATGCGTGCGCGGATCTTCCCATTGATTTGGACGACGAACTCGATGCGGTCGACCGCTAGGGCACGCTCTGAGGGCGCGATCCAGCGCTCGAGGTGAACCGAACGCTGATGTCCCATTCGCCACCACAGCTCTTCGGCAATGTGCGGAGCAAAGGGGGCGAGCGCGATCGGCAGCGCGTGGACCGCGTAGAGATAGGCGGGGTCGCTGGTTTGCGAGCGCTGCGCGAATTTGGTCATGGCGTTGACCGTTTCGTCCAAACGCGCGAGCGTCGTGTTGAAGTGAAAGCGGCGCGTCAGCGTCTCTTCTTGCGCCGAGCGCAGCGCAGCGTGCAGGGCGCGGACGAGTTCGCGTTGCTCGTCGCCGCCCATTTCGGGCAAAGCCTCGAGCGAAACGCCGGCGGCTTGCTCGAAAGCCGGAGCGCACGCCCGCCAGACACGGTCGAGAAAACGTACGCGCCCCGCGATTCCCTCGTCGGTCCACTCCATCGAATCCTCGGGCGGAGTCGCCTTGATCAGGAATAGGCGCATGGCGTCGACGCCGTGCTTCTCGACCGTCTCGTCGATGCCGACGACGTTGCCTCTGCTTTTGCTCATCCGAACTCCGTGGCGCAGCACGTCGCCCTGATTGAAGAGCCGCGCGAAGGGCTCGTCGTCGCCGGCAATCCAGCCCTTGTCGCTGAAATACTTGTAGAAGAAGCGCGAATACAGCAGGTGCAGGACGGCGTGCTCGGAGCCGCCGATGTACTGATCGACGTTCATCCACTCGTTTGCGATGGCGGGGTCCCAGGGCTTGCCCCCGTCGCGTGGATCGAGGTAGCGCAAGAAGTACCACGACGAATCGAAGAACGTGTCCATCGTATCGCTTTCGCGGCGTGCGGGGCCGCCGCAGCGCGGGCACGTCGTGTTCATGAAAGCGGCGTCGCGCGCCAGCGGCGAGCCTTCACCCGTGATCGGTACGTCGGGCGGAAGCACGACCGGTAGAAGCTCGTCCGGCACGGCGACCTCGCCATGATCGGGACAGTAGACGATCGGGATCGGCGTCCCCCAATAACGCTGGCGCGAGATCAGCCAGTCGCGAATGCGGTAGTTGACGGTCCACTCGCCGATGCCGAGCGCCACAAGGCGGTCGCCGATCGCCTTGCGCGCCCGTTCGGAGTTCATGCCGCTGAAATCGCCGCTCGCAATCAGGCGCCCATCGTCAATGAAAGCGGCCTCCATCGGCCCTTCCTGCAGTTCGCCCGGGCGCTCGATGACGCGCGCGACCGGCAAGCCGGCCTTGCGCGCGAATTCGAAATCGCGCTCGTCGTGAGCGGGCACGCCCATCACCGCACCCGTGCCGTACTCGGCCAGGACGTAGTTCGTGATCCAAATCGGAATGCGCTCGTTGGAAAGCGGGTTGCGCGCGTACGCTCCGGTCGGCACGCCGCTCTTTTCCATGAGGCTCGTGCGTTCGAGTTCGGACTTATTGCGTACCGATGCGGCGTAGGCCTCGATCGCCTCGCGCTTCTTTGGGTAGCGCTCGACGATCCGCGCGACGATTGGATGCTCGGGCGCGAGCGCCAGATAGGTGACGCCGAAGAGCGTGTCGAGCCGCGTCGTGTAGACCGAGACGCGGTCGCCGAGACCCTCGACTTCGAACGAAAACGTGACGCCTTCGCTGCGCCCGATCCAGTTGCGCTGCATGACGCGCACCTTCTCGGGCCAGCCGTCGAGCCGGTCGATCGAATCGAGCAGACGGTCGGCGTAGGCGGTGATTTTGAGGAACCATTGCGAGAGGTTGCGGCGCTCGACCAGCGTGCCGCAGCGCCAGCAGCGGCCGTCGACGACCTGCTCGTTGGCCAACACCGTTTGATCCTTGGGACACCAATTGACCGGAGCCTCGCGCTTGTAGGCCAGGCCATCCTCGTACATACGCAAGAACAGCCACTGGTTCCAGCGGTAGAACGACGGGTCGCAGGTGACGATCTCGCGCGTCCAGTCGTAGCCCGTGCCCATCAAGCGGATGTGGCGCTCCATGGTGGCGATGTTTTTCCGCGTCCACGAGTTGGGGTCGATGCCGCGCTGTATCGCAGCGTTCTCGGCGGGCAGGCCGAACGCGTCAAAGCCCATCGGGTGCACGACGTTGTAGCCGAGCATCCGGATCGAACGCGCGACCGCGTCCCCGAGCGTATAATTCTTCGCGTGCCCGACGTGCAGATCGCCCGACGGATACGGCAGCATCTCGAGCACGTAGTATTTCTCGCGCGGATCGTCGTCGAGCGCACGGTAGATGCCGCTGCGTTCCCATTCCTTTTGCCATCGCTCTTCGACCATTCGGTGGTCGTAGGTGTGTGGCCGGTCCTCAACCATAGCTTCTCCCGGTTCGGGCGTTTGGGCAGATCGCCTGTGCGGCGCGGAGCAGACTTGCCGGCTCGCACCCAGCGCGTGATGGACGGGCATGAACAAGCGTCTCGCCTTTACCGGAGCGGCGGTTGCGGTAGCTGCCGGCTTCGCGTTTCTTCTACCGCACCGCGGGCCTGCTGCCCGCGGGCAAGAAGGGTTCTCCGCCGTCGCCGCGCGGCAGGCCGCCGCACCGCGAACGTTCGAGGCGCTACCAAACGACGCATTCGCCGCTCGATGGGATGCCGGTGCGCTCCGCTCTCGCACGCGCCCTACGCGCAGCGAGGTGGTCGTCTACGTTGCGGGCGAGGTCGCACGCGGCGGCGTGTACCGGCTTCCGGCCAGTGCCCGGGTCGTCGATGCGCTGCATGCGGCGGGCGGCGCAAACGCCGCGGGGGATCTCGTTGCCGTCAACTTGGCACAGCCCCTCGAAGACGGGCAGGAAGTCATCGTGCCGGCGCGCGGCTCGAGCGCCGATATCGAGCAGGTCGCGGCGGCGAGCAACGCCGGCGCAGTGCAGCGTGCATCGCCCGGCGGAAGGCACCATTCTCGCCATAAAAGGCGCAAGCACGCGCGCAAACACCCTTCCTCCGCGATGCAGGAGGCGACGGTCTCCGACATCTCGCAGTCGCCGCCGGTCGACCTCAACACTGCCGACGCAGCGCAGCTCGAGAGTTTGCCGGGCATCGGCCCAAGTTTGGCGGATCGCATCGTGGCCTACCGCGCGATCAACGGGCCCTTCGCGTCGGTCGACGATCTGCTCGACGTCAACGGCATCACCGATACGCGCCTGCAGGACATCTCGCCGTATCTCGTCGTGCGATAAGAACGGCGCCGGGCATGATGCCGCGGCGCCGTGCGGGCCCTCTGAAGCCAAACTACCAGCCGCCGCCCCCGCCCATGTCTCCGCCGCCGCCGGAGTCGAAGCCGCCGCCCGAATCGAAACCGCCGCCCGAATCGCCCCAGCCGCCGCCGCCCATGTTGCCCGTGTCGGCTTGGCCTGCGTCCGACTGCCAGCCCGATGCGTCGGGCGCGGCACCGCCGTCACCGACGACACCTGCCGTGCCGGGATCGATCATCGTCCCGCCGCGGTTGCCGAACAGTTCGTTACCGAGGAACGCGCCGCCAAGGCCACCCAGCAGGCCGCTGANNCGAAGCCGCCGCCGCCGCCGCCGCCGCCGTAGCCGTAACCCGGACCATAACCACCATATCCCGGGCCATAGCCCGGACCGGGAGCACCGCCGGGCCCGTACCCAGGCGGCATCATGCGCGGGCCGGCAACCGCGCGAAAGAGTGCGCGAATGATGAGAAAGCCGGCGAGTAGGACGAGGATAAACCAAAACAACGAAATTCCGCCTCCTAAAGACGAGTGTCTCATGCTCCCGTAGCGATGGGGAGCGCGGGCCAGTTGCGCGCCGCCAACCAAGGAGCTTTCATGGCTGCGATACTGGTCGACGACGAGCGAAACCCCGGCTTTGATGGCCTGGTCGAAGTCGCCGTCGCGCAGATACCCGCGCATCGCATCGTGGATCGTCTGAAAAGTCCCGCTCGGGAAGAACGCTTGTGAGGCGCGGTCGCCCAGGACGACATCCTGTTTCTCGGCCTTCGCAAAGAAAAACAGCACGCCGTTGACCTGCTGCGTCGCGAACGTGCGCTCCACAACGTCCTTCAACGTCCCGTCGAGCGACGGCACGGTGACGACGACGATTTCCTTTCCGGTCTGATGGTTGAAATCGGATATCTGCGTATTGAGGTCCGAGACCGTCGCGGCGCTGAAAAGGCCCGCCCCGTCTTGGACGTAGGAGTCGCGCGCGGCAGCGGGCCCGGACGTCAAGGCCAGGGCGACTGCGGCCGCGGCGAGCACACCGGTGGTTCTCAAGAAGGTCTTCATAAGCTCACTCCTACGATACCCGACGGCGCCGGTAGAGTTTCCCGCCGAGGGCCGCTGCTGCGAAAGCGGCCCGGGCGGGCTAGCGGAGCCGTCAGCGGGTGACGGCGATCAAGGCCACCCCGAGGACGCTCACCGCAAAGAAGACCAAAAACACCCAAATGCCGGCGCGCTTGAAGAATTCGCGGCGCTGCCGAGCCTTGCGCGTTTGAAGCTTCACGAGCTTTGGGCGCGCGCCGCGGCACTCGCGCCCCACAAGCGCTCGAGGTTGTAGAACGCACGCTGCTCCGGCGTAAAAACGTGCACGACCACGGCTCCGAGGTCGATCAAAATCCAACCGGCATCGGTGTAGCCTTCCGTGCGCGCAACCCCGAATCCGGCCGCGCGAACCTTCTCCGCAATGCCGTCGGCGATCGAACGATTTTGGATCGACGATCGGCCGGTGGCAATCACGAAATAGTCGGCGACGATCGTACGTCCTGCAAGGGGCAGGGTCAGGAGGTCTTCGGCTTTCTTGTCGAGTGCGGCTTCGCACACGACGTCGAGCAGTTCAGGCAGAGAGCAAGCTCCTTTCGTGGGAGCGTCGTTGGTAGAATGCGAGCGCAGCGCTCGTCTGCGGAGCGGTCTCGTAACGCGCGAGCTGGTGGGCGATCGTCGAGGTCAGCACGGCGATCATCGCAGCATCGATGTCAACGAAGGCGAGGGCTTCGAGTTCGCCGCGCTCGGCGAACCGGCGGCCGGGCTCCAGGCCGTCGGCCAGATACACGATCGCATCGAGGGGCGACATGGCGGCGTCGGCGAGGGTGTGCTTGCGAATGGCCGAGAGAACCGCTTCGTCGTCGACGCCGAAGCGTTCGCGCGCGAGCTCGGCGCCGAGGCGCGCGTGCAGTACGACCGGGCGCCGGCGCTCGAAGCCGTCGATCGCCATGCAGCGCGCCTCGCACTCGGCGATCAACCGATCCGCCGGAAAGAGACGGGCGAGATCGTGCAGCATTCCGGCCAGGCGGGCTTTGCCTGCCGGCTGACCGTGTCGCATGGCAAGCCGTTCGGCGAGACGCGCCACCCGCACCACGTGTTCGAAACGCCGCTCTTGCCCAAGCTGCTCGCGAACGGCTTGGCGAAGCTCGTAATAGCTCAACGCCGCCGGGCGATCTCATTCGACAGCGTTCGCTCCAGCGACGCCAGGCGATTTCGGTACAAGTCGCCGCGCAGGTTGCCGGCCCACATCACCACGGCATCCTCGCCGTTGTCGCTGTAGTACGCGCGCCGCGTCGATACGGTCGTAAAACCGTACTTCCGATAGAGGTTTTGCGCGACGACGTTCGATTCGCGCGCCTCGAGCGTGATCCACGATGCCTTGCGCGAGATCGCCTCGTGCAGAAGGTGCACGAGCATCTCCTCGCCATAGCGCTTGGCGCGCCAGTCGGGGTGCACGGCTAGGGTCGTAATGTGCGAGTCTTCCAGAATAACCCAGATTCCGCCGTAGGCCACAAGCTCGCCGCTTAACGGGTCGCCCAGGCGGCCCACGAAGTAGTGCGCGAGCTTGTTGTCCGCCAGTTCGCTTTGAAACGCGCTGGGTGGCCACGAAGTCGTAAACGAGAGCGCCTCGATGCGCATGACGGCGCGAATATCGGTTGCCGTCATCGGAGCGATTGCCAGACGTTCGGGGCGCCCAGCGGTGCGCGTATCCAGATCGGCTCTCACGTTGTGTGCACGTCGCCTTTCACGGGTTATGACGGCGGCGGCACCTTTCGCTCGATAGCGCGGACCGCCTCACCGTAGTCCGCTCGAAGGGCGTGAGGGCTAGCGGCCGGCGTGATCCGTGCAGCCCGGAGAGCAACGGCCAGCGCCGGGGGGACAGGGGCGGTGCAAGGCGAGCGCACGATGATTCCGCGTTCGCCAAGCCCCGCCGCCGCGCCCTCCGTAGCACCCGTGATGGCAAGCATGCTGCCCGGCGCAAGCGCGGCGGCGATCGTTTCCACGACCGCGGCTCGTGTTCCGCAGCGTACAAGCGTGGCGTCAGCAGTACGTAGGCGCACGCACACGAAGCCGGCCCGTCCGCTGACGAAGGCGGCGCTCGGGGTGGGTCCGTTCTCGGGTTCGAGGATGTCGTAGGAATTGACGCCGGTCAGCGAAAGGCCCGCGCCGAAGGCGAAGCTCTTGGCGAACGCGAGCGCAACGCGCAGGCCGGTAAACCGTCCGGGCCCGGTTCCGACGGCGACCGCGCCGAGCTCGGCAATCGAAATCCCCTCGAGCACCTGCGCGACCAAACGCAAACCGCGCTCGAGCGCTTCGCTCGGGTCGGCACAAGCGACCCTGGGCTCCATACGTCCGTCGGATGCGACCAGTGCGACCGAGAAGCTGCCCAGTGCCCCCTCGAGGCCGAGGATCAGTCGCGGCACGGGCCTTCGATTTCCAGCCGGCGCGGAGCGGCGCCGGAACCGTGGATCGTCACGCGAGCGGCGATGGCCGGAAGCAGCATGGGAAGTCGCTCGGGCCATTCGACCAGGACGATGGCATTCGATTCGAACGCCTCTTCGAGGCCGAGTTCGACGGCTTCCGCCGGGTCGCCGATGCGATAAAGGTCGAGGTGTTCGATGGGTGGCGGCCCGGCGTAGCGGTGGCGAAACGTGAAGGTCGGACTCGTTGCGACGTCGTCGCCCAGCAGCGCCCGGACGACGGCGCGAACGAAGGCCGTCTTTCCGCTGCCGAGCTCACCGACGAGCGCCACGACGTCGCCGGCGCGGAGCGTACCCGCGAACTCGGCAGCGATTCCTTCGAACGCCGCAAGATCGTGAGCGATGAGGGCGGTTTTCACGGAGAAGAACTCTTGTGCCACATCGCGAACCCGTCAGCAATGTGGTGGAGAGCCAACGACGTCCTGGTAGGCGTCGTCACGGGGATCTTTTCGGCCGTCATCGCCTCGCTCCTCGAGGCGTTCTTTCTGACGGAGCGCGTGCTGTCGTTCGGGCAACACGGCGGGGGAATCGGCAGCAAGCTTCCCTTCATCGGGATCATCGGGGCGATCGTCGGCGGCATCATCGGCTTCATCATGGGCGCGGTCGTTCGGCCGCGACCCCAGCCGCGGTAGCCCCTCTCATTCCTCGCGAGTCCTGCGAGTGCCCGCGCTCGGCGCGGTGGTGCTAAACACGTATATTGGATAAAGATCGAATCTCCCAAATCAACGTCGAGGACGAGATGCGAGAGTCATATCTCTCGTATGCGATGTCGGTTATCGCCTCTCGTGCCCTTCCCGACGTGCGCGACGGCCTAAAGCCCGTCCAGCGGCGCATCCTTTACGCTATGCGCGAGATGAATCTCACGCCCGATAAGCAGCACCGCAAGTCGGCCGGCGTCATCGGCGAGGTGCTGAAGAACTTCCATCCGCACGGCGACTCGTCCGTCTACGATGCGCTGGTGCGTTTGGCGCAGGACTTCACCCTACGCTATCCGCTGATCGATCCGCACGGCAACTTCGGCTCGATCGACGGGGATCCGCCGGCAGCCTATCGGTATACCGAGTCGCGCCTGGCGCGGATCGCCATGGAGATGCTGGTCGACATCGACAAAGAGACGGTCGATTTCATCCCGAACTTCGACAGCCAGGGGACCGAGCCGGTCGTGCTTCCGTCGCGCCTGCCGCAGCTCCTCATCAACGGCTCGAGCGGCATCGCGGTCGGCATGGCGACCAACATTCCACCGCACAACGTCGCCGAAATCTGCGACGCGATCGTCAAGCTCGTCGAAGATCCGGAAGCGGACGACGATGCGATTTGCGATATCGTGCGCGGGCCCGACTTTCCGACCGGCGGCGTCCTGCTGGGCGTCGAAGCTATCCGCGCCGCATATAAGAGCGGACGCGGTTCGATCGCCATGCGCGGCAAGGCCGAGATCGTCGAGGAAAAGGGACGGCATCGGATCCTCATTACGGAAGTCCCCTTCCAGGTGACGACCGCGCGCATCGAAGAGGCGATCGCCGAAGCCTACAACGAGAAGCGCATCGTCGGCATCTCCGGCTTCCGCAACGAGTCCAGCCGCAAGGGCATTCGCATGATCGTCGAGCTGCATCGCTCGGCGACGCCCAACATCGTGCTCAACCAGCTCTACAAGCANNCTGCAAAGCAGCTTCGGCTTCAATATGCTGGCCCTGCTGCCCGTCGCGTCGACCATTCCCGGAGCGCCGCAGGTGCTGGAGCCCCAGGTTCTTTCGCTGCGCGCGATGCTCGAGCACTACATCGCGCACCGCAAAGTCGTTATCCGGCGGCGCACCGAGTACGATCTGCGCAAGGCACGCGAGCGGGCCCACATCCTCGAGGGCTTCCGCATCGCCCTCGACAACATCGACCGGGTCATCACCATCATCCGGGAAAGCCCCTCGACCGAGACCGCGCGCGAACGGCTGATGCAGCACTTCAAGCTTACGGTCGTCCAGGCCAATGCGATCCTTGACATGCGGCTGCGCACGCTGACCGGTCTCGAGCGCCAAAAGATCGAGGACGAGTACACCGAGTTGATCAAGACCATCGCCGAGCTCGAAGACATCCTGCGCAGCGCCCGCCGGGTTGCCGAGATCGTCAAGGCCGATGCGCTCGACATTAAGAAGCGCTTTGGCGACAAGCGCCGCACCGCAATCGTCCCTCTCGAAGACGAATTCGCGATCGAGGACATGATCCCCGACACGCCCGTCGTCGTGACCTCGACCGTCGGCGGATACATCAAACGGGTTTCGGTCGATACCTTCCGCGCACAGAACCGCGGGGGGCGCGGCGTGATCGGCATCGCGAACCTCCGGCGCGAGGACGTCGTTCAGAACTTCTTCGTGGCTTCAACCCACAAGCACGTGCTGTTTTTTACGAGCAAAGGACGTGCGTACCGGCTGCGCGCGTACGAAATTCCCGACTCGACCCGCCAGGCGCGCGGCACGGCGCTCGTCAACCTGCTCACCCTGCCGCCCGGCGAAAGCGTCACCGCCATCTTCCCGATCACGAACTTCGAGGACGACAAGTATCTGGTGATGGTGACTCGGCGCGGCGTGATCAAGAAGACGTCGCTCGCCGATTTCGTTAACATTCGTAAGAGCGGGCTCAACGCGATCGACCTCGACGAAAGCGACGAGTTGCTCGCGGTCGACCTCTCCGACGGTTCGCGCGACATCATCCTGGCGACGCGCGACGGCATGGCCGTGCACTTCTCCGAGAAAGACGTGCGTCCGATGGGGCGAAACGCGCGCGGGGTCCGCGCCATCACGCTTGGGCCGGGCGATTCCGTCGTGGCGATGGATGTCGAGGAGCCCGATCGGCGCGAGGTGCTCATCGTCACCTCGCGCGCCTTCGGGAAGCGCACCCCGATCGACGAGTACCGCCACACTTCGCGTGGCGGTAAGGGCGTCAAGGCGTTCGCCAAGGAACGCGACATCGGCTTTGTGATCGATCAAATCCTGGTGCGCCCCGAAGACGAGATCCTGTTGATTACCTCGGGAAATCAGGTCATCCGCATTCGGGTCGCTCAGATTCGCCGAGCGGGTCGCTCGACCAAGGGCGTGCGCCTGCAGCGCCTCGACGAGGGCGATGAGGTGGTCGCAGTCACCAACCTCGGCGAGCAGGTCAAGCAAATCGAAGAGATCATCGGCGAGACGCCCGACCCCGGCAAGTAATCCTCAGCCTTCACGCGGCCGGCGATCGCGCACCCTAGGACGTGCTCGGCAGGGGAGTCGCCGGGGGCGCGGGCTGGCGAGATTCGGACGCCGCGGGCACCGGCGTGGGTTTGGGGGCCGGTTCCACCAAGTCGCCGACGGCAGGCAGCGGTCCGCCGGAAAGCGTCGCGTAGAGCACTTGAACGTAGCGGCCCATGGTCTGGGTGGCGACCAGCTCGATTGGGCCCTTCTTCTGCCTGGCGGCCGAGGCGAAAACCTGAAACTCTTCCCCGTCGGAGACGCTCAGACCGCCGATGTCGACCAGCGCAAAGGGCGGCGTGACGTGCACGACGCGGGCGAAGCGCGGAAAAATGAGCGCGTGCCGTGCGAGCGTCGCGGTTACCGATTTCGACCATACGATCGCCGGTTCGCTGTCGATGTCGCCGGCCGAGAGCGTCGAGGGCGGGTCGCTTTCGAGATTGACGACCTGGTCGCCGATGACGTCGCCCGTGATGCAGTTGGTGACGACGACGTGCGTCCGCGCGGCGGTCCGGCCCGAGGCGTTGGGCATGCCCGGCAGCCGCGGGCGCAGCTCGAACGGCGCCGTAACGAGGTAGTCGGCACTGGCCTTGTGACAGTCGTCGAGGTTCGGCAGGCCTCGGTTGAAGCGAACGACCTGCCCGTCGATGCGCGCGGCGATGAGGCTTTGCCACAGCGCTTCCGACATCGACGTCTGCACGCTCGGGGCGACCGGCGCCGCAAGCAGGATCTTCAATGGGGCCGTCCGCGCCGCGGCGCTGGGGAGGGCGAGGGTCGCGCACAGGATCGCCGCGGCGGCTGCAGGAGAACGGGTTCGCAACCGCCGGCGCAGGCGCGCTGTCTTTTGAGCAGGAGGTAAGGTTTCCACAATGAGTGCTCTCCCCGATGTCTCGCAGGCTACGTTCGCGCGGGACGTTCTTTCAAGCGGTCGCCCCGTGCTCGTCGACTTTTGGGCAGAGTGGTGCGGCCCGTGCAAAATGCTGGCTCCGGTCGTGGAAAAAATCGCCGCCGCATACGGCGACCGAGTGGGCTTCGCCAAGTTGAACACCGATCTGAATCCGAGCCTCGCCGGGGAGTATCATGTGTCGGGAATCCCGTGCCTCATCCTCTTCCGCGGGGGTCAGGCTGTCGATCGCATCGTCGGATTCGTTCCTGAGAAGAGGATCACCGAGATGCTGGACAAGCACTTAGCCGCCGCATAGGCGAAACAGCGCGACGTGGCTTCCGCGTTGCGCGACCTTCCGGCGGTGCACCGGCTCACCAGCGAGCCGCGTCTTGCGGCATTTGCCGGTTTGCTCGGGCCGCAAGCCGTGAAAACCGCGGTTGATGCGGTGCTGCAGTCCGCTCGCGAGCATATTGCCGCGGGTGAGGAGGATGCGCCGCCCTTCGAAGCGCTGGTTGCACGCGTGCAGGCGCAACTCGAGCGCTCGCACAGCGACAGCTTGGTCGAGGTCATCAACGGCACCGGAATTCTGCTGCACACCAATCTCGGGCGCGCGCCGCTGGCGCGCGAGGCGGTCGACGCGGCCGCCGCCGTCGCCGGCGGCTATTCGAACCTCGAGTTGGAGCTCGAGAGCGGCGCGCGCGGCTCTCGCCACGCGCGGGTCGGCATGCTCCTGCGCGAGCTGACCGGCGCCGAGGACGGTCTGGTCGTCAACAATTGCGCCGCGGCGGTCTTCTTGGCACTGGACACCTTCGCAAAGGGACGGGAGGTCGTCGTTTCGCGCAATCAGCTGATCGAGGTCGGCGGCGGCTTTCGCCTACCCGAAATCTTGCTGCGAAGTGAGGCGAAGCTCGTCGAGGTAGGCACGACGAACAAGGTCTACTTACGGGACTTCGCTCGGGCGCTCACGCCGAAAACCGCCCTCTTGATGCGAACGCACACCTCCAACTACCGGATCGATGGGTTCGTCGCCGACGTTAGCCCGGCGGAACTTGCGGCCCTTGGACGCCGCATCGGGCTGCCGACCCTTGAGGATCTGGGAAGCGGGGCGCTCGTCGATCTGCGGCCGTTCGGTCTGGCTTACGAGCGGACGGTTCCGCAGGCGATCGCCGACGGCATCGACCTGGTAGCCTTTTCGGGAGACAAACTGCTCGGCGGCCCGCAGGCGGGAATCCTCGTAGGCAAGCACGCGCTGGTCGCGCGCATGCTCGCCAACCCCCTTCTGCGCGCGCTGCGCGTCGACAAGGCGACGCTTGCCGCACTCGGTGCGACCTTGCGCCTCTTCCTCGACCCGGCCGCGGTGCGGCGTGTTCCCTTCTACGCCATGCTTGCGCTCGGCCTCGACGGCTTGCGCCGGCGGGCCGAGAGCGTGCGCGCGATGCTGGGAACGCACGCGCCACGTGCGGACGTCGTCGAGACCCGGGCCTACGCCGGCGGCGGGACGCTGCCGCTTTCGCCGCTGACGTCGGCTGGGTTACGGATCGATCCCCCCGGCCGCGATGCGAGCGCGCTGGCGCAGCGGCTGCGCCGCGCGCGGCCGCCGGTCGTCGGACGCGTTGAAGACGGCGCCTTCTTCCTCGACCTTCGCGCCATTGCGGAGTCGCAGGATGCGCTCGTCGCGCGAGCGCTGGTCGAGGCCTTCGAGGCCTGAGCTTGCACATTCTGGGTACGGCGGGGCACGTCGACCACGGTAAATCGGCGCTCGTGCGCGCGCTGACCGGCACCGATCCCGATCGCTGGATCGAGGAGCGGCTGCGCGGCATGACGCTCGACCTCGGCTTCGCGCACCTTCGTTATCCGGACGGCGTCGAGGCGGGCATCATCGACGTTCCGGGACACGAGCGCTTCCTGCACAACATGCTGGCCGGAGCTGCGGGCATGGAGCTGCTGCTGCTGGTCGTGGCCGCCAACGAAGGCCCGAAGACCCAAACCCGCGAGCACCTCGCGATACTTCAGTACTTGAACGTTCGCAAAACGTTAGTCGTCCTCTCGAAGTCCGACGCCGTCGATGCTGAAGAGCTCGCCTTCAGCCAAGAGCTCACGCGCGAAGCGCTTATCGGAACGGTTGCGGAAGGTGCCTCGTTTTTCCCGGTTTCTTCGGTTACCGGAGCCGGGCTCGATGCGCTTCGCGCAGCGATTCACGATGCGCTCGCCGCTCTGCCGCGGCGCGCGCCCGAGGCGCCTCCGTATCTGCCGATCGACCGCGTCTTCGCCCTTCCCGGGCACGGCACGATCGTGACCGGAACGCTGATGCAAGGGCGCATCGCGGTCGGCGACGTGCTCAAGCTTGCGCCGGCAGGCCGCGACGTGCGCCTGCGCAGCCTGCAAGTTTTCGGCGAAAAGCGCGAGCGCGTCGAGGGCGGGTCGCGCGTGGCCGCCAATCTCCCCGGGGTCGACGTCGCAGAGATCGCCCGTGGCGTCGTGCTCTCGAGTTCGGAGTTCTCCGCACTGACCGACTTCGACGTGCGTTTTCGCCCCCTGCCCGTAGCTCTTGGAATTCTCAAACGGCGCACGCCGGTGCGCGCATATATCGGTTCCGCCGAGATCCTCGGCACGCTCATCTTCGAGAGCGTGCCGGATTCGATTGGCGAGCGCTGCGGACGGCTTTCGCTGCGTGCGCCGGCGGTCGTCTTTCCGGGCGCGCCGTATGTCGTCCGCCGCCTTTCGCCGAAGACCGTGCTCGGCGGCGGAACGATCGCGACCTCGGGTACCGCGTCCCTCGACGAACGTGACGAACGTGAGGAAGATCGCGAGCTGGCGGCGGCGCTGGCCGCGCTCGCGCTAGCGGGTTTGCCGGGCGCAACGGCGGCGAGCCTGGGCGCGGTCGCCAACCTGCGCGAGGATCGCAGTGCCGCACTGCTGTCGGCACTGGTGAGCGACGGTCGTGCGTTGCAGGTAGCAAAGCCGCCCGGCTTCATCGATGCGGCTCTCGCGCGGGATGTCCTCGCGCGAGCAAGCGAGAGCATGCGCAAGCGGCAGGATGAAATGCCGTGGCTGCTCGGCGTTACGTCGATCACGCTAGCCCGAGCGCTCGGGATGGCCGAAGCTCTCCTGGTTCGCGTTCTTGCAACGTTTGTCGAGGAGGGTGCCTTGGCGTACCGTGCCGGCTACTACGCCACGCCTGATTTCGTTCCCGAGCTGAGCGCCGCGCAACGCGCGTTCTTCGACGCGGCCTTCGGCGGAGATGCGAGAGCCCCGTTCGTGCCGGTGCCGTTCGCCGAACTCAGCGCCTCCATCAAAGTGGCAAAAATCGTCGGCTTACGCGAAGCGCTCGACACACTGCTCGCGAGCGGGGTACTCGTCAAGGCCGGCGACGACGTGTACCGCGCCGAGCAGATTGCCGCGATTCGCAGTCAGTTGGAAGCGGCGCTGCGCCGCGACGGGCAGATCACGATGGCCGCATTCCGCGATCTGGTCCAAACGTCGCGCAAGTACGCGGTCCCGCTGCTCGAGTTCTTCGACGCGAGCGGCGTCACCCTACGCAGCGGCGACGTCCGCGTTTTGCGTCAGAACGCGCTGCGCGAACGCGCGCAAACCTAGCCGCCACGACGCGATCGTATCGGCCGCTAGCGGCTCCCTTCAGTGGCGCAGCGCCAGCACTCCGACGACTAGCTCGAGTGCGATCAGCAAGATGATCACGACCTCCATGAACTCGCCGCGCGCGGTCTGCGCTTGGTCGGCGAAGAAACGGTACATCTCGTTGACGCTTTGCAGCTTTGAGTCGATCTGACGCTGCCAGTCGCCCAAGCCGAGGCGCCCTGCCGCGCCGCGGTACAACCGGGCATAGTATGCGTCGCCCGTGATCTTGAGCGCGTTGCTCGCCCGGTCGGTCAGCTCGAGAACGTCGACGATCAAGTAGCGCAGCCGATCCGCCGCGGCCTGGGCTGGTTTGCGTCCGAAGCGACGCCCCGACTTCTTGACGTCGAGCTTGTAAATGGTGTCGAGCTCGAAATCGAGCAGCGCGTCGTAGGTTCGCAATTCCGCCAGTTGCGTGTTGGCGAATTCAAGAATGTCCTCGACGGCGTTGGCGCCCTCACGCCGGTCGTAGACGAAGGCCGTGTCCCACTGGACCACGACCAAATCGTCCTCGAAGTAGGCGAATGCTACGCGCAACGCTTCATCGCGCTCGGCCGGCATCAGGCGCCGCTCTTCGCCGAGCACGAGGCTGGCCAGCGCGTCGGCGTAGGGGCCGAGCAGTTCCGCCGCGCGCACCGGCTCGACGAACGACTCGACCTCGAATGCGAAGTAGTCTTCGAGCAGCGGCGCATGCGGTTCGTCCAGAGCAGGTGCGATGTCGGCCAGGATGCGCTCCAGCGTCTCATTTGCCAGCACAGGCCAGCGCTCGTCATTGCGCAGGAGACGGGCGTGGCTCGCGTAGTCGGCCCACTCTCCCGCGAGCGACTGCGTCAAGCGAATCGAAACGACTCCGTAGTCGAAGATCTTCGCGCGCTGCTGGATGCCGTCGAAACTGCGCGGAAGCCGCGCTGCGACGGGCGGCGTCGGATACCCGATAAACGCCGAGGAGGCTTCGCGGCGCAGTTGAAGCGGGGCGCGCTCCGAGCCTTCGCCGATCGCGCCGAGCCGCTCCAGATCGATCGTGTCGGCAACGTCGTATACGAAGTAGGCGTGAAATGCGCCGGCCCGAACGGCCGGCGGAAGCGGGGTCGTCCCCAGCTCGGCGGGTTGCATCGGGTCGTCGCTTCGTGGCCGGCGGGAGGCCGCCCGCTTCTCGGACCGGCGGCCGGCTAGGGGCCGGCAGCTGCGGCGAAATGAGCGCGCCGAGACTCGTCAAAAGAGGCGCGCATGAAACGAGAAACGACGAGCTTGACGCGACGTGGTTTCTTGGTCTCGGCAGGCGCCCTTGGGCTGATGCAGGTGTCACGGGCGGCCGGCGCTGCCGATCTGGCCAGTCCACCGTCCGATGACTGCGTGCGCCCGCTCGTGAAATTCCCGCAGAAGCGGGCTCTGCTCGAACTCTCGCCGCGGCCTCCGCTCCTAGAGACGCCGTTCGAGATCTTCGATCGCGGCGTCTTTACACCGAACGATGCATTCTTCGTTCGTTGGCACTTGGCCGGCATTCCGACGACGGTCGACGCACAAAGCTTTCGCATCAACGTTCACGGCGCGGTCGACACGCCGCTCGCGCTGAGCCTGGACGACTTGCGCACGAAGTTCGAGCCGGTTGAAGTGGCCGCGGTCAACCAGTGTTCGGGAAATAGCCGTGCACTGTTTTCTCCGCGGATTCCGGGCGGCCAGTGGTACAACGGCGCGATGGGGAATGCGATTTGGAAGGGCGCACGTTTGGCGGATGTCCTTGCGAAGGCTGGGCTCGGCCAAGGCGTCAAGCAGATTCGCTTCAACGGGCTCGATGCGCCGGTGCTCCCAGTCACGCCGCCCTTTGTCAAGGCGCTGGACGTCGACGTCGCGCGCGAGCCTGAGGTTTTGCTTGCCTACGAGATGAACGGTGCGCCGCTGCCGCTGCTTAACGGCTACCCGGTACGACTCGTCGTGCCGGGTTGGTTCGCCACCTACTGGGTGAAGATGCTTAGCGAAATCGAGGCAATCGAGACGGTCGACGACGGCTTTTGGATGAAAACCGCCTACCGCATCCCCGATACGCCCGACAACTCGGTGACGCCCGATCAGACCGGGTACAAAACGATCCCGATCAACCGCCTGCGGATACGCTCGTTCATCACGAACCTCATTTCGGGCGCGACGCTCGGGACCGGACCGCAGACGCTACGGGGCATCGCCTTCGATAGCGGCAGCGGCATCAAGGCCGTCGACGTCTCATCTGACGGCGGCAATACGTGGCAGGCAGCGACGCTTGGCCAGGACTATGGGCCATACTCGTTCCGGCAATGGCAGGCCAAGTTCGTAGCCCAGCCCGGCACGGCGTACGTGCTCGCATGCCGCGCCACGGCCAACAGCGGCGAAACGCAACGTGCGGTGCCGGTCTGGAATCCGGGCGGCTACCTGCGCAACTCGATCGAGTGCTACGAAGTCAGGACGGCATGAGGCTCGGCTCGGGGCTCGGTGTCGCAGTCTTAGGGGGCGCCATTTGCCTGGGCGGAACTCCAACCTCAGGTGCGCCCGGCAACCCCAGCGTCTCGATCGCGCTGCCGGCCGACACGTGGCGCTACGCGCCCGGCCCGGGAGTCGAGGCCGTTGTGAAGGATTGCTCGGCCTGTCACTCGGCCAGCTACGTCCTGACGCAACCGCGTCTGACACGCAAGCAATGGACCGCCGAGGTGGCCAAGATGCGCAACGCGTACGGCGCGCCCGTCCCCGAGAGCGACGTCGCGACGATCGTGGACTACCTCGTCGCACAACACGGGAAAGAGTAGTTAGCGCGCTCAGCGGCGCAGCAGGCCGTTGCGGCAGGTTTCCTGCAACGGCCCTGAGCCTCCAGCGTGTTGTAATGAGGCGAGAATGAACGCAGAGAAGATGACCGAGCGCGTACGTGAGGCGCTCAATGAAGGCTATACGCGCGCCCTACGCGAGCGCAACACCAGCGTGGAGGTCGAGCACATCCTCGCCGCACTGCTCGAACAAGACGAGGGGATCGCTCCGGCGCTTTTGACGCGGGCCGGAGTCGACGTCCGGGCCCTTGCGCACCACGTCGAGGAGGCGCTGGCTCGGCTGCCGGCGCTTTCCGGGGCGGGCGACGCGCAGCCCCAGATGTCGGCCCGCGCCGGCCGGTTGCTCGTCCAAGCTGCCGATGAAGCGGCCAAGCTCAACGATGACTATGTCTCCGTCGAGCATCTGCTGCTCGCCATGCTGGCCGACAAAGGGGACACGGGCAAATTACTGCGAGACGCCGGGTTGAGCCGCGAGCGGTTTCTTTCCGCTCTGCGCGAGGTGCGTGGTAACCAGCGCGTTACCTCGGCCAATCCCGAGGGCACCTATCAGTCGCTGGAGCGTTACGGTCAGGACCTGACCCGCGCCGCCGAGCAGGGTAAGCTCGACCCGGTGATCGGGCGCGACGAGGAGATCCGTCGCGTCGTTCAAGTCCTCTCGCGACGTACCAAAAACAACCCGGTGCTGATCGGCGAGCCGGGCGTCGGTAAGACTGCAATCGTCGAAGGGCTCGCCGCGCGAATCGTCCGGGGCGACGTTCCCGAGGGCCTCAAGAATAAGCGGATCGTCTCGCTCGACATGGGGGCGCTTATCGCGGGAGCCAAGTATCGCGGCGAATTCGAAGAGCGCCTCAAGGCTGTACTCAAAGACGTGCAGTCCTCGCAGGGACAGATCTTGCTTTTCGTCGACGAACTGCACAACGTCGTCGGCGCGGGGCGCGCCGAAGGTTCGATGGATGCCGGCAATCTGCTCAAGCCGATGCTGGCGCGCGGCGANNCTGCACATGATCGGTGCGACGACGCTCGACGAATACCGTAAGTACATCGAGAAGGACGCGGCGCTAGAGCGGCGCTTCCAACCGATTTTCGTCGATCAGCCGAGCGTCGAAGACACGATTTCGATCCTGCGCGGCCTGCGCGAGCGCTACGAACTCCATCACGGCGTCCGCATCAAGGATTCGGCTTTGGTCGCGGCCGCGACGCTTTCGAACAGGTATATCAGCGACCGCTTTTTGCCCGACAAGGCAATCGATCTGGTCGACGAGGCCGCCGCCCGTTTGCGTACTGAGATCGACTCCATGCCGGCCGAGCTCGACGAAGCCTCGCGCCGCATCATGCAGCTCGAGATCGAGCGCGAAGCGCTGCGCAAAGAGAGCGACGAAGGCTCCAAGGCGCGCCTGGAGCGGATCGAAAAGGAGCTCGCCGAGCTGCGTTCCCAGACCGACGAGACAAAGGCTCGCTGGCAAGCTGAAAAGGACGCCGTGCAAAAGCTGCGCGGTATCCGCGAACAGATCGATCAAATCAAGACCGAGATCGAGCAAGCCGAGCGCCAGTACGACCTCAATCGCGTCGCCGAGCTGCGTTACGGAAGGTTGGCCTCCCTCGAGAAAGAGCTTCGGGCGGCCGAGGCGGCGCTCTCGAGCGACGGCAAGCCGCGGCTGCTCAAAGAAGTCGTCGACGAGGACGACATCGCCGAGGTCGTCAGCCGATGGACCGGCATTCCGGTGTCGAAGCTGCTCGAAGGCGAGATGCGCAAGCTGCTTCGGCTCGACGAGGAACTGCACAAGCGCGTGATCGGGCAAGACGAGGCGGTGACGGCAGTTGCCGAAGCCGTCATTCGCTCACGCTCCGGCTTATCCGATCCAAACCGTCCGATCGGATCGTTCATTTTCCTCGGCCCGACCGGTGTCGGAAAGACGGAGCTAGCGCGAGCCCTTGCGAGCTATCTTTTCGACGACGAGCGGGCGATGGTGCGCATCGACATGTCCGAATACGGCGAGAAGCACTCGGTCTCGCGACTGATCGGCGCGCCGCCGGGCTACGTCGGCTACGATGAAGGCGGTCAGCTCACCGAAGCCGTGCGCCGGCGCCCGTTCTCGGTCGTTCTTTTCGATGAGATCGAGAAGGCCGCGCCGGACGTCTTCAACGTGTTCCTGCAGATCCTCGACGACGGCCGGCTCACTGACGGTCAGGGCCGTACGGTCGATTTCAAGAACACGATTTTGATCATGACCTCGAATATCGGCAGCCATCGTATTCTCGACTACCGTGGACAGAGCGAGGCCGAGTACGCGATCATGCGCGCGACGGTCCTCGACGAGCTGCGCCGGCACTTCCGGCCGGAGTTTCTCAACCGGGTTGACGAGACCGTCGTGTTCAGGGCGCTCGACGAAAGCGAACTCGAGAAGATCGTCGAGATTCAAATCGACCGCCTTCGCGTGCGCTTGAGCGAGCGGCGAATCGCGCTCGAGTTGACCGACGCCGCCCGGCGCCATCTGGTGAAAGTCGGTTACGATCCGGTGTACGGTGCGCGACCGCTCAAGCGCGCGATACAGCGCGAGCTCGAGACGCCGCTCGGCCGAAAGATCCTTGCCGGCGAAATCGGCGAAGGGACGCTCGTGCGGGTCGATTACGACGAGGTACGCGGTGAGCTGACCTTCCGCGTGGAGCCCCGCGCGCGCCTCGAGGAGCCGGTCTTAGCCTAAACGAAACGGCCCTCCGGCAGCCGCGCTGCCGGAGGGCCCTGTCCCCAACTAGGTTTGGTGGCGTTACTTCAGATTTCGGTACTTGGAACTTGCGGTGTAGCTGGTCAGGGAGGATGATGTATTGGTCGTGGTGGTGCTCACCAAGAGGCCCGTCGCCGTATTGTAGTTATACGTCGTCGCTGTCGTGAGCCGGCAGACGATGAGCCCGTTGGAATCAAAGAAGCGCGCGCTCGCCGTGTCGTAGGTCGCGGCGATCACGTTGGTAACCGTGGTGGCTGAGTCGTACTCGATGATGTTTGGATAGTTTCCCGTGACCGAGCAGCCGGTAGGAAGCGACGAGGTCGCTCCGACCACGGTGTACACGGTCGATCCGAGCGGCGACGGGGGCAGCTGGTTTGCGGGGGTGCCGGAATACCAGTCAGCAGCGTAGGTCGTCGCGGGGCTGCCGCTTCCGACCGTCTGGGTTACCGGTATGACCCAGGGTCCGCTCGGCGAAGGCGATTGCTCCGGGACGGCGATCGACTCGCTCAGCGGCTTGGGGCCCGTGTTGGTCACCGTAGCGGACCCGTTGGAGAGCTCCGAGCGGGTCGTGCTATCGCCGTTGGTGAGCGTGCCCGTCACGGTGAACGAATCGTCGCTCTGATAGTTTGTCGTCGTATTGGAGCTCTGGGTCCCCGACGAAGCGGTCGCCGTGCTCGTCTGCGCTGCGACCGAGCGAGTCTCGTTCGTGCTCCAGGTCTCGCCCGTCGTCAGCGGATAGATCGCGAGAGTCGTGTTCGGCGAATAGGTCGTCGTCGTGCTCGACGTGTACGCCCCGCTCCCGCCGTTGTTAAGGATCGACGTTAAATTCGTGCCCGTCTCGGCCACGTCGGCCTGAGTGAGCGTAACGGTTTGCAGTCCGCCGCTCGCCGTTACGTTCTCGTAGTCGGTGGTCGTTATACTCTTGGGCTCGATGCCGTAGGTCGGCGTCGAACTACTGTTGACCGTGTAGCTGACGGCATGAGTCACCTGGTAAGGCGCGGGCGCGCTCGCTGCCGAGCTCGCCACCGAATACGCTTCAGCCGTCGTGTACGATGCGTTCGAGTTGGGGTTCTTGGAACCCGGGCTCACGAACGTGACCGCGGCCGTTTCCGTTCCGGTATACGTTGCCGTAGTGCCGGGAACGAGCAGGTTTAGGGGCGACGGGGTCGGCGACGCCGTCCTGACCGGTGTGACGCCTGTGCTGTTGTTGCTACTGCATGCCTGAAGAGCTGCTGCGACGAGCAGCAGCCCTGTTGCGGCAGACAGGGCGTTAAAAAATCTCTGCATCTCTTCTCCCTAGGGACGAGGAACCAAATCGAGCGGCTGTCCCGGGCGCGTCGTAGGGGCCTTGTAACAGCGCAAAAGCGCTGACCCCGCGGCGGCATGCCTATCCTGCAGGACAGGTGACCGGCAAAAACCTCCGAGCCTCCGGTGTATTCCCCGTAACGGCGCGTTATAAGCGGCTGTTACGCCTGGAATGCCCCCCAAGAACGCTATTTAATGGAATCCTAAGCTTAAGCCGGTGCCTTTTCCCGCTTCCTCTTGCGCAGGCGTTCGGTCTCGTGGAGCAGCCGTTTTCGCACCCGGATCGACTTCGGGGTCACTTCGACCAGTTCGTCGTCTTCGATGAATTCGATCGCACGCTCGAGCGAAAGCTCCTCGGGTGGCGCGAGCCTGACGTTCTCGTCGCTTCCTGAAGCGCGCATGTTCGTCAGCTTCTTCGCGCGGACGACGTTGATCGTGACGTCCTGATCGTCACCCGCGCGCCCGACGATCATGCCTTCATAGACCTCCACGCCGGGACCGATGAAGAAGCGGCCTCGCGACTCGAGCCCGGCGAGCGCGTAAGCTGTTACCGAGCCGGTTTCGCTCGCGATCAAGGTACCGGCGTTGCGGCCCGGTATTTCACCGTTCCAGGGCTGATGGTCGTAGTAGGTATGCGACATAATGGCCGTGCCGCGCGAAAGCGTCAGCAACTCGCCGCGCAGCCCGAAGATAGCGCGGGTCGGCATCGTGTATTCCAGGCGCCGCGCGTCGCCGAGCGCGATCATATTCGACATCGTTGCCCTTCGCTTGCCCAGCGCTTCGATCACGCTTCCTGCGTAGGCTTCGCCGACGTCGACCACGACGTACTCGACCGGCTCGTACTTGACGCCGCCACGCTCGGCGAAAATGACCTGCGGTTTGGAGACGGCGAGCTCGTAACCCTCGCGCCTCATCGTCTCGATGAGGATCGAGAGATGCAGCTCGCCGCGTCCCCGCACCTCAAAGGTGTCGGGGCTTTCCGTGTCGGCGACGCGCAAGGCCACGTTCGATTCGAGCTCGCGCATCAAGCGCTCGCGAATCTGTCGCGAGGTCAAGAATTTTCCTTCGCGGCCGGCGAATGGCGAAGCGTTCACCATGAAGGACATCGAAACGGTCGGCTCGTCAACCGAAACAACGTAGATCCCCTCAGGCTCTCGCGCGTCGGTGATCGTGTCGCCGATGTTGAGCCCCTCGATTCCCGAGACGGCCACAATGTCGCCTGCCGCAGCCTCGTCGATTTCGTTGCGCTCGAGACCGGCGAACGTCAGCAGCTTGGTCAGATGCAGTCCCGTTTCGATCGTCCCGTCGCGAGCGACCTTTGCGATCGGAGCGCTCGTCCGCGCGCTGCCGCGAAACACGCGCCCGATGCCGATGCGGCCGACGTAGCGGTTGTGATCGATGGCCGAAACGAGCAT
>PMHO01000063.1:0-37146 GCA_003156715.1 Candidatus Tityobacter terrigena | reverse complement strand
TCGCGCCGAGCTCGATGAAGAGGTCGAAAACCTCGTTGACGACCTCTGCCGGGCGTGCCTCGCGGCGATCGATTTTGTTGATCACGACGATCGCCCGCAAGTCGAGCTCGAGCGCCTTGCGCAGGACGAAGCGCGTTTGCGGCATGACGCCTTCGGCCGCGTCGACCAGAAGCAGGACGCCTTGCACCATCTGTAAAGCGCGCTCGACCTCGCCCCCGAAGTCGGAATGGCCCGGAGTGTCCACGATGTTGAACTTGATCGCGCCGTGCCGGATCGACGTGTTCTTTGCAAGGATCGTGATGCCGCGCTCGCGCTCGAGTGGATTCGAGTCCATGACGCGCGTCACAACCGCTTGCCCTTCGCGAAAGACGCCGCTCTGTTTGAGCATCGCGTCGACCAGCGTCGTCTTACCGTGGTCGACATGAGCGATAATTGCAAGGTTACGAATATCCGGCCGGGTCATGATGAACTAAGTATACCATGCGCCTCCTGCGGCACTCTCCGAACCCCACGCCCTACGACTTTTGGCAGGTCAGATCGGAACGTAGCGAAGCCTGTCGGTGCTGGCATTTGGTCTGCGGCTCCCCGCACGCGCGCGCGGCCGAGTGGCTTTCTTGCGGCGCGAAGCCCGGAGGGCGTGAGCGCCGCGGGAGCAGCCGCGAAGGCGCTGGATGCGCCGCAGCGGCGAAGCGAGGCCGCGCGCGCGTGCGGGGAGCCGCAGACCAAATGCCCGGCGCGTCAGGCTTTCGCTAGGTTCCGAAGCGGCGTTGACGGGTGGCGTAGGAGCCTAGGGCCGTTTCCAGCAGGGCGGCATCGAAGTCGGGCCAGTATACCGGCGTCGACCAGAGCTCGGTGTAGGCGATCTGATACAGCAGGAAGTTGGAAACGCGCAGTTCGCCGCCGGTGCGCACGAGCAGGTCGGGGTCGGGCAGCCCGGCCGTGTAGAGGTAACGCGAGAGCACCTCGTCGTTGACGGCTGCGGGGCTTAGCTTGCCTGCGACGACGTCACGCGCGAGCGAGCGGATGGCGTCGCACAGTTCGGTGCGCGAGCCGTAATTGAGCGCGAGATTCAAGAGAAGACCGTCGTTGCCGGATGTGGCCCGGCGCAGCTTGGCGAGCGCCTCGCGGGTTGCATGCGGCAGGGCCTCGATGCGGCCGATCGTTCCGACCCGAACGTTTTCCCGGCGCAGCGAAGCGCGCTCGCGCAGCGCGAAGAGGCGCAGCAGTTCCATGAGTTCCGCCACCTCGCTCGTTTCGCGCTTCCAATTCTCTTCGGAGAAAGCGTAGACGGTGAGGATTTCGATGCCGGCCCGCAGGCTAGCGCGTGCGATCTCCCGGAGCCGGCGCGCGCCGGCTTGATGGCCCGCGATCGGGGGCAGCCCGCGCTGTTGCGCCCAGCGCCGGTTTCCGTCCATGATGATTGCAACGTGGCGCGGTGGCGATCCGCCGGCGGCGTTTGCGCCAAGGATACTCTCGATCACGATGAGGTCGCCAAACGCAGGCGTCCCGGACTGCTTTCGTGTTCGACCGCACCGTCGTGAACGGCGCGAACGACCGCTTCGAGCCGATCGATGTAGCCGAGAAAGCGCCGCTTGCCGGACTCCGTGATGCGCACCGTCGTCGTCGGGCGCCCGCCTCCGCGCGAGCGCGCCAGAACCACGATCTCCGTCTCGGCTAGCGCGTGCAGGTGCCGGTTGAGGTTGCCGTCGGTCAACGCGCAGGCCTCTTGCAGCGCCTTGAAACTCATGCCGTTGGGATTGGCGATCAAGCAGGTGCACACGGCGAGACGGCCGCGCTCGTGAAAGATACGCTCAAGGCCTTCGTAAGCAAAGGGTGCGGGTGACTTCATCGGGTCGTTATCCTTCCAGGCCAGGCGTCCGCGCGGACGATCAGACCGATCGCGATCTGACCGAGCCCAAATGCGACCGGCATGACGAACCAGGCTAGCGGATCCGTGCGCGGCAGAAGCAGCAAAACGGAGGCGAGGCCGCCGAAACCGACGGCGACGATGATGACGTGCGCCGGCACCATCGCGCGAGAAGCGAACAGCCCGAGCGCATAGGTCGCACACCACATACCGGGGAGGATATCGATGAGACCGCGCGCGACGAGCGCGAGCGTGATCACGCCGCCGGCGGCGATCGCCGGCACGATGCTCATCCCGACCGTACGGATTTGGACGGCAGCCTGAGCGCCCAGATTGCGCGCCCGCCAGGCCAGAATTGCGCCGTAGTTGAGCGCGAGCGCGAAAACCAGGCAGGTCAGCCAAATCGACAGGTAGACATGCCGTTCCGCGGCCGTGTGCGGGTGCGGCGCGATCAGATACTGGACGAGGCCGGCGCCCAGCGCCACGACGCCTGACGCGATGGCGGCCCAACCCGAGTATCCGTCAAAGCGCTGAACGGTGGCGAGGCGACCGCGTACCTCGGCGAGGTCGGCGATCGCTTGGCGTAGCTCCATCGAAGCTTTACTTTGCCTGACAAAGTAAAGCTCCTGCCGCTGCGACCCAGCCGCTAGAGCAGCTTGGTGCTGTCGAGCAGGATCGTCACGGGTCCGTCGTTCACCGACGCGACGCGCATCGTCGCCCCGAACTCGCCGGTAGCCACGGCCAGGCCGAGGANNCGCCGAGCGTCGCCGAGCAAGGTGAACTGTGAGACGACCAGAACCGCGCCGCCGCGTTCCGCGAGCGAGCGATTCATCGCGCCGCCGTCGTCGCGCAAGATTCGTAAGTTGGCGACTTTGCCCGCGATGTAGCGAGCGTCGCCGATCTCGTCGCCGGCGGCCACGCCGAGCAGCACTAGAAGTCCCGCACCGATTGCGCCGGCGACCCGATCCCCGATTTCCACCCGCGCCGATGCGACGCGCATCACGACCGCGCGCACGTTGCCAACTGCCTCGAGCGAGCTATTGCCGTTCGACAAGCGAGAACGCTCGCGTCGGAGAGCACGATTCGCGGTTCCGGACGCGGATTGCGCGCACACAATAGACGCGTAGTTCGATTCGTTCTTAACATCGCGTCGCACTTGTCGATGACGCTGGCATGCAGTTGTCTCATCGTCGTCTCATCACAATTCTTGGCGCCTTCGTAGTCGTTTCGCTTGCGGCGCCCGTGCGAGCCGAAACGACCGAGCTCGCGACGCAGTCCGCTGCCGCGACGAGCAAGGACGTCGCTCGGCGAGCGCCCGCCGACGAATACTTCGGGCCCTTGAAGATGAGCGTCCTGGGCGTGCGTAACAGCCTGATGGCATCCGCGCTCCGCGCGGATGGGGCTGCGAACGATACCGGCGACGCGATGAAGAACGCTTCGCTGCTCGAGGAGACGGTACGCGAATGGGAGAGCAAGTACCCGGCCGACAACTGGTTGCCGGGAACGCTGCTCGCGCTGCACCGCCTGTACCGAAAGATTGCGACCGAGGAGAGCGTGGCCCGCTCGGTTGACGTCGCCTCGTGGTTGATCGCGCGGTATCCCGCGACCGAAGAGGCGCGGCTCCTGCGTACCGAGCTAATACAGGCGATGGGACGCTAGTTGCTGCCCCCCGATCGCCAGGCGAGGATATCCGGCCGCATCAGATGCGGCCGCGGCGGGAGTGTCCCGCGGCAGCGAGCGGCGGGGCATTTGCCCTCACGCCCGCTGCGTCGTCCGAGCCGCCGAACTCTTTCGCGGGCGTGTCGATCCGTGGGCTCGGCAGTCCCGTCAAGCCGTTCTCGCACTTGAAGGACGTATACTTGAAGGGGTCGCCGCTGACGTAGGCCGCTTCTTCGGGATAGGCGCATAAGATGCGCGACGTCCATGGGCCCGGCGGCGGCGATGAAAACGGTAGGCCGGACTCGAAGTTCGGGGCGCTGCTCGCTACGATCGCGTCGGGCGGAACGCCCTGTTCCACCCAATCGACGAGCGGCGTCATCATGTCGAACGTGTCCGGACCGTAACCGCCGAGAACGTCGCCGCAGTGACCCATGCCGGGCACCATGAACTCGCGATAGAAGTTGCGCGTCGCGGCCTCGCCCATCACGTTCCACGTGCTCTCGTAATAGTCGACCGTGTCGTAGGGCGGGATCAGCGGATCGGCCCAGCCGTGATAGCCGATCAGTTTCCCCCCGCGCGCAGCGAACGCGCTCAAATCAGGATCGAACGAGTCGACGACTTTGCGGATGGGCTCCAATTGGTACGTGTTCGTGTTGAAGTCGAAGCCCGTCATGCTAAACGTTGCGCCGGGCTGTTTGTAGGGTGCGAGATATTGCAGGAAGCCGCTCGCATAGTCTTCGATGCTGATGGGGGTCCAGTAGCCGATGTTGACCGGCGCGGGCGGAAGCACGTAGGTGTAGCCGGTGCCGAACTCGGCACCGAGGACTTCACCATAGGCGATGCGGCCATGCTTGTTGACGGCACCCCCGACGATCGTTTCGTATGCGGCAAGCTGCGCCGCGCTGAGGCCGGCGCCGTCTTTCTTCGGATCGAACGCACACGTGCGCGGATCCTCGATGACGCCGAGCGGCACGCCGTTTGCGCGCTCGCCGCACTTCGCGATGAGGCGTGCGCCGATCGTGTTTGCTTGAGCCAGCGTGAAAGGGCCCTTGAAGTAGGCCTGCGCGACCCACGAGCCGCTCAGGTATAAGTTCGTTCCGAGGTTGGCCGGATCGCCCGCGATAATGCCGTCGAAGTCGGCGGGATAGCGCTGCGCCTCGACCATCGCCTGCCGGCCCCCGGTCGAGCAGCCTTCGAAGTATGAATGCTCGACCCCGAAGCCGTAGTATTCGCGCGTAACCGCTTTCGCGACGCCTGCAAGCAGGTGGACCGAAAGATATGCCCAGTCCAAGAGCACGGTTGGATTGGTGAAGACGCTCGCGCAGCCGGGGCCAGCCGAGCAACCGGTGTGGCCGGTGTTGGTGTGGGCGTACACAAAGCCCGCCGCGAGCGCATTGTCGCGATTGGTCGTAAACTGCTCGTAGGGCTCGCCGGCCCAGCCGCCATTGCCCCACACGTAAAGTCGCCGGTTCCACGACGCGGGCAGCGCAATCTCGAATCCGATCGCGCCCTTGATCGTTCCCTGTACGTCACAAAAGGCCGGAGTCACGGGCGTTGCCGGGTAGGACGTCGCCAAGCTGACGGTCACGTTCCCACGGGTGGCGGCGGCGGCGATGCCGGAGCAGCCCGCCGCCGGGGGCCCGGCGCTACGGCCTCGGTAATCGACGGCCCCGAGCCCGGCTTGCGAAAACGAGCCGGGATGTTCGATGGCCGTTCCGGGGACGATGGGTACGACCGCGGTTGCGGTGGCTGGACCGGTAACACTCGTCGCGGCGAGGATTGCAAGCGCGATGGAAGCGACCTTGGTTCTGCGCATAGCTCGTTTCGACTCCAAGAGGCAAAGTCTCCATGCGGAGAGCGCGACTAGCATATGGCGGAACGTGTTACAGCTTGCGAACAGCGGCGAGCGCTTCGCGCGCCGGAAAGCGCGTGCCCGAAGGACCTATGAGGGGCCGGGCGCTGGCCGGCCTAGTGCTTTCGACCCGAAATTACAATTGGAGCCCTTGGTCGGGGTGGTACAGTACAGCTAAACCGGCCTCTTTGGATGGAACGTGATTGACGTGGAAGCTTACCTCGATCGCCTCGGCTCCGGTCTGGCCGCGCGTGCCCGGCACGACGTTGCGGGAGCTTTGCGTGAAACCGGGACGCGCGTAGGGGCCGGAAGCGACCGCCTGGCGTGAGCCTTGCGGAAGAAGTCACCGTGCCCGCGCCCACACTCGATCCGGCCCCGCCGCAGGAGCATCCGGAGGCGCACGATTTGCTGGTACCGCCGCCACGCGCTGCTGCCGGAAGGCTGGCGCTGCTGGCTGTGGTCGGCGCGGGCGCTGCCGTTTTGGTTACGCGGCTCTTTCCCGGGTGGCAGACCTTTTTGGCGCTGGCCGTCGCGTACGGGCTCATCGCGGTTACCTGGATGGCAATCGCGCGCTACAGGCGAGCCAGGCGGGATGACGGCGATTGGACGATCCCGCCCGAGATCATCCGGACCGAGCTATCGTCCCTGGTTTTCGGGCCGGCGCTCGATCCCAACCGGTTCGAGTTTGGATCTGACCCGCTCTTCGACGAGCCTAGCCTGCTCGCGCAGAAGCCTGACGAGCCCGGCCTGCTCGCGCAGGCGCCGCAAGAAGTTCTCGTCACGCCGGACGAGCCGGCGGTCGATGCCGTTGTGCTGTCCATTTCGGATGCCGGCGCCGCCCGTTCACATCCCTTACGCAAGGCTCCGCCGCTCGCACTGATCGGCGCGGCGGTTGCGTTTGGCGTGATTTTCGCTCTAACGGCTTGGCAAAGCGAGGCCGAACGGCGTCGAATCCGGCCCCAGCTTCCACGCCCCGCTCCGGACCTTCCCGGCGATGGCGCGGCGGCGGCCGCGGCCCGCGAGCCTGTTGCGACCTCAGAATCGCCAGATGTGGCGGTCGAATCCGGGGTTCTCGAACGACCCGTGGCGGCGGCCGAGCAACCCGTGGCCACGGTCGAGCAACTCGTGGGCGCGGTCGAGCAACCCGTGGCGGGGGTCGAGCAGCCCGTAGCGGCGGTCGAGCAACCCGTAGCGGCGGTTGAAACGAACCCGAGCGAGCCCGCACCGGTGATCATCGAGCAAACGCTCGCAGCGGCGCTCGATCCGTCAGCGGTGCTCGCGCCTGCGGTGCCTTTGGATGCCTCTACGAACGGGACGAGCGCCGGCGAACACGCAAAGCGAACCGAGGCGCCGCGCCGGCGCATCGTCCGGCGCCGCAACGGACCTCAGACGAACGGTCCCGCCGGCACCGGCTGAAAGCACGTTCGGGGCCGTCAGTTCGTGCGAGGGCTCCGTCGCAAGAGGACGGTCGCGAGCGGCGGCAGGGTGAGGCGGATCGATTGCGGCTTGTCGTGGCAGGAATCGTTTTCGCTGCGGTACGGTCCGCCGACGACGCCGCTCCCACCATAGGCTGCCGCATCGGTGTTGATGAGCTCGACGTAATCCCCCGGCTCCGGAACGCCGAGCCGGTAGTCGTGGCGCACGATCGGCGTAAAGTTCGCGACCGCGACGATGAGATCGTGCGGAGCGCGAGCGCGGCGCGCGAACGCCACAACGCTTCGCTCCCGATCCGACACGATCCATTCGGTTCCGGCTTGCTCGGCGTCGAGCTCGTGAAGTGCCGTTTCCGAGCGATAGGCGCGATTGAGGTCGCCGACGAGCTGCTGCAGCGCGCGGTGAGATTCATCCTCGAGCAGATGCCAATCCAAGCTGCGATCGTGGTTCCATTCCCGATCTTGCCCGAACTCGTCCCCCATGAACATCAGCTTCTTGCCCGGTTGCGCGTACATGAAGCCGAAGAGCGCGCGGACGTTTGCGAAACGCTGCCAGCGGTCGCCGGGCATTTTCCCGAGCAGCGAACCTTTTTCGTGAACGACTTCGTCGTGCGAGAGCGGGAGCACGAAGTTCTCGCTGTACGCGTACGTGAAGCTGAACGTTAGTTGATTTTGATGGTGCGCACGGTACAGCGGGTCCACGCTCGCGAAGGCGAGCGTGTCGTGCATCCAGCCCATGTTCCATTTATAGCCGAAACCGAGCCCGCCGAGGTAGACCGGTTTCGAAACGCCGGGCCAGGCAGTCGACTCCTCCGCGACGGTCGTAATGCCGGGCACGTTGCCGTACGCGGCTTCGTTCATACGCTGCAGGAAGGCGACCGCCGCAACGTTTTCGCGCCCGCCCTCGGCGTTGGGCACCCATTCGCCCGGTTTGCGGCCGTAGTCTAGGTACAGCATCGAAGCGACCGCATCGACGCGCAGCCCGTCGACGTGATAGACGTCGAGCCAAAAGAGCGCATTCGAGATGAGAAAGTTGGCCACTTCGGTGCGCCCGAAATTATAGATCAGCGTATTCCATTCGGGCTGGAAGCCTTGCCGCGGATCCGCGTGCTCGTAGAGGTGCGTTCCGTCGAAAAGCCCCAGACCATGCTCGTCGGACGGAAAGTGACCGGGCACCCAGTCGACCAAAACGCCGAGCCCGGCGGCATGGGCGCGCTCGACGAACGCCGCGAATTCCTGCGGCTGGCCGAAGCGGCTGGTGGGAGCGAATAGGCCGATCGGTTGGTACCCCCACGAACCGTCAAAGGGATGTTCTGATACCGGAAGGAGCTCGAGATGCGTGAAGCCGAGCGACGTTGCGTACGGGATGAGCTGGTCGGCGAGTTCCGCGTACGTTAAGTAACGGTTGCCTTCGGCGCGCCGCCACGAGCCGAGGTGCACCTCGTAGATCGCGATCGCAGCCTCGCGCCCGTTGGCTGCGCTGCGCTGCGCAAGCCACGCCGCGTCCGACCACTGCGCTTTACCCGGGATCGCGACGACCGATGCGGTCGCCGGCGGACGCTCGCACGCGAACGCGTAGGGATCGCCCTTGAGCGGCAGCAGCCGTCCATCCGCGCTCAACAGCTCGTATTTGTACAGCTCCCCTGGCGCGATTCCGGGGATGAAGATCTCCCAAATGCCGGTCGGATGACGGCGCCGCATCGGATGACGCCGGCCGTCCCAATCATTGAACGAGCCGACGACCGACACGCGCTTGGCGTTGGGCGCCCACACGGCGAAGCCGACTCCGTCGACGCCGTCGAGCGTCAGCGGATGCGCGCCGAGCTTGCGGTAGAGCTCGAGGTGGCGCCCCTCGCCGATCAAATAGATGTCGAGCTCGCCGAGAACCGTTTGAAAACGATATGGGTCTTCGATCTCTGCGACGCTGCGCCCGATTGTGACGCGCAGCCGGTAGCGCAGGTCGCGCTTGCGGCCTGGAAGCGTGCCTGCGAAGAAGCCGGCCCGATCGATGCGCTCGAGCACCGCCAGGCTTGCTCCGCTGCCGGCGTCGACGACCTCGACGCGCGACGCGTGCGGCGCAAACGTGCGGATGGAAAGCGGCTCGGCTTCACCGCCGCCGTGGGGACCGAGAACGGCGAACGGATCGGCGTGGTCCCCGCGCACGATCGCGGCCACGTCCGGGTTATCCGGCTGGAACGTCATCGGTGCTTTGTTCGCCGTCGAGAAGGCTCGTAATTCCCTCGATTGGAATCCCAAGCCACGCCGGCCGGTGGGCGAGCTCGTACGAGAGCTCGTAAAAGGCCTTTTCCAAAACGAAAAGGTCGAGCAGACGGCGGCCCCATAGCGGATCGCTGGGATACGAGATGCAGCTCCCGATCGTGGCGCGATAGCCGTCGAGGAAAGCACGCGACGCTTGCTGCTGCCAATCGCGCGCCATCGCGCGCAGCGAAGGCGCATCGTCTCTGCCGGCGGCGGATGGCGTCCGTAGTGCTGAAAGCGCAGCGTAGTCGATCGAACGAACCATTCCGGCCACGTCGCGAAGCGGCGAGGACTTATCGCGGCGCACGCTCAGGGCTCGCGCCGGCTCGCCCTCAAAATCGACGATCGCGAAGTCGTGGCCGACCAAGAGCACTTGACCGAGGTGAAAATCACCGTGATAACGCGTCTTGCAAAGCTCCAGCGAACCGAGCGACGGCGTCTCGAGCCGGGCGAGCGCTTCGTGCCGGCGGCCTAGAAGGCCGCGCGCTGCCGTATGCAACTCGAGCGGTGCGGCCTCGAGCTGCCGATCGAGCGAATCCAAGCCGCTACGTGCCGTCGAACGGGCGCGTTCGTACCATGCTTCGAGATCGCTTTGCGTGACCGCTTCCGGTTCGAAGGCTGGGTCGCCGCTCGGCGTTGCTAGCGCGCGGTGCAGTTCGGCGGTGCGAGCGCCGAGCGTCTGCATGCGCTCTAAGAAATGCGCGAGGTCGTCGGATCGAGCGCCGGCAGCGCCTTCCGCGATGGCCGTCCCGGTACCGCGTTGCACGAAGGATCGCTCGAGAAAGGCGAGCACTGCGCTCCAGCCATCGCCTTGATTCTTGACGAAACGTTGGAGGATGCAAAGCGCGGTCGAGTCGCCGGCGGTGTCGACGTAGTCGATCCAACCCAGCAGGGCGGGCGTGTGCCGGAAACCTGCGGCGTCAAGAAAGCGCGCGATTTCGAGCTCGGGTTGCGGGCCCGTTTGTAGAAGCCGGTACGCCTTGAGCATGATTTGCTCGTCGATGACGACCGAGGAGTTGCTCTGTTCGACGTTCGGACGCCGCACGCGAGGTTGCGCGGCGAGCTCGAGCGATCCCAGCAGCTTCGTCGGTTCCGCAACGAAGAGCCCGCGCTCGCCGCGGCGCCGCGCCGCCCGTCGGACGTCATCGAGCAAGGCGAGCGCAAAGGCGTCGTTGGCCAGCGCATCTCCGAACGAACGCTCGCCCCGATCGTCAGGTTCATCGCTCCACATTGGGAAGAAGTAGGTACGCACCGCACTTGCGCCGCTCGTTTCAAAACGATTCGTGGCGAGCTCGACCTCGATCGTGGCATAGTACGCCTGCAATTCGTCGCGCTCGATTGCGGCCGCGTCGGCCAGCCGGACCAGCGCGATCGGCCGGCCCTTATCGGCAAACCAGCGCTGTGCGGGTAGCAGAGCCGGCAGTACCTCCTGCTCGAGTCGAGAGCGCGGAAGCGCGCGGCCGTGCATCATTCAGTCGCTGGGCGACGCGTAGTCGACGTGCATTCCGCCGGCAACGCGGTAGATGGCGGCCGGATTGTAATTTGGATCGAAGCGCACGCGCACGGTGGGGCCGTGCCAAAGGTGCCGCGTTCCGCCGAGCAGCTCCTCGCACGCAAGCGGCTCGTTGTTGCCGACGCCGAGCTCCGCGCGAGGGATCAGCAACTCGGTTTCGTGGGCCTCGAAAGGGTCGAGGTTGACCGCCACCAGCAGCATATTCTGCCCGGCGCTTTTCCGGTAGAAGATCACGTTGTCGTCGCCTGTTTGTTCAAAGGACACGTTACGCCAATCCTGCAGGGCCGGATTTTCACGGCGAAGGCGGTTGAGATGCGCGATCTCGGCTTTGATATTGCCGGGCGCCTCCCAATCGCGAACCTTGATCTCGTACTTCTCGGAGTCGGCGTATTCTTCACGCCCCGGGAGCGCGGCGTTCTCGCACAGCTCGAATCCGCTATAGATGCCGTACGAGCTCGAAAGCGTGGCGGCCAGCAGGAGCCGGATCAGGAAGGCCGGGCGGCCTCCGCTTTGCAGGAACGGCGGTAGAATGTCGGGCGTGTTTGCGAAGAAGTTGGGACGGAAATACTCGGCCATTTCGCCGTGTGCGAGCTCGTCGAGGTACGCGCTCAGTTCGCCTTTGAACGTGCGCCAGGTGAAGTACGTATAGGACTGCGTGAAGCCGAGCTTGGCCAGGCGCCGCATGATCTTGGGGCGGGTGAACGCTTCGGCTAAGAAGATCGCATCGGGATGCCGCTGCTGAACGTCGGCGATCATCCACTCCCAAAACGCAAATGGCTTGGTGTGCGGGTTGTCGACGCGGAAAATCTTGATTCCGTGGCCGATCCAAAAGAGCACGACGTCGCGCAATTCGCGCCACAGGGCGCCGGCGTGGGGACCGTGCCAGTTGAAATTGACGATGTCCTGATATTTCTTGGGCGGGTTCTCGGCGTACTTGATCGATCCGTCGGGTCGAAACGAGAACCACTCGGGATGCTCTTTGATGTAGGGATGGTCGGGCGAACACTGCAGAGCGTAGTCGAGCGCGATCTCGAGCCGATGCCGGCGCGCCTCGGCCACGAAGCGGTCGAAGTCTGCCAGGTCGCCGAGTGCCGGCTCGAGCGCCGTGTGGCCGCCGCGTTCGTTTCCGATTGCCCACGGGCTGCCTGGATCGTCAGGCCCCGCTTCGAGGCTGTTGTTTTTCCCCTTGCGGAAGGCGTGACCGATCGGATGAATCGGCGCCAAGTAGAGCACGTCGAAACCCATCGCTCGAATGTCGGGCAGGCGCCGCGCGGCCTGCGCTAGGGACGAGGGCGCGCCGGGATGCGTTCCCTGCGAGCGCGCAAACATCTCGTACCATGCGCCGACCGCGGCTTCGCGCCGGTCGGCAACGACGAAGAGCACGCGATCGTAGCGCGTGGCCCGCGAGCGATCGGGGACGCGGGCGAGGGCGGTTGCGAACGCGTCGCACAACAGCAACTCGGCGCAAGCAGCGCCGGACTCGCGCGCGTCAAGCTGCGCGACGAGCGCCTCGAGCGCCGCCCGCGCGTCACCCGAGGCACGCTCGAGGGCGGCGCCGGCGAGGGCGCGTCCTTCGATTAGCTCGAGTTCGATGCCCTGTCCGGCTGCGAGCTTCACGCTGACGTCATGCCGCCAGGAAGCGAAGTCGTCGGGCCAAGCCTCGATCGTGTATTCGTAGCGCGCGTTGCGCTCGAGCTCGAAAGCGCCGCTCCAGCGGTCGTTGTCGAAGAGCACCATCGGCGTTTCTCGCCAGACGCTCACGCCTTGTTCGCGATACTGCAAGACGGCTGCAATCGAATCGTGACCATCGCGGAAAATATCGGCTTGGACTTCGAGGCGCTGGCCCACGATGCGCTTGACCGGGAACCGGCCTGCGTCGATTTGCGGCCAAACAGCTTCGATCGCAACGGGTCGCGCCGCGCGCGCGATCAGTTCCGGCCCCTCGAGGGGCGGCTGGCGGTGGTTGTCCGCCGCGAAGATGCGCATCTCGAGCGGCTGCAACAGTAGGGACGCGTAGGGGGCGATGACCGCCCGCTGTTCGACGGCGGGCGTGACGTCGAGTGGAGTGCCGTGCCCGTCGAGTGCCTTCGAGAGATCTTCGCCCGAGATGACGGCGGGAGCGGCGGCGTCGGGATTGAGGAGTGCGAGCGCGTAGCTCGAGCCGGCCGATGCATCGCGCAGCAGTCCGACGGGCATTGCGCCGGCGCGCGTAAAACGGCGCTCGGCGCCCTCTTGGTTGAGCGCCGGAATCGACGCCTTGGTCGCGTTCGCTTGCGCGATGAAGGCGCTAAGGTCGAAGCGCGGCAGCTCCCAATCCTCGGGGCTCGTCGTGACGACGTCGAGCGCTTTTGAGAAGCCGAACTCGTATCCGATCGGCATCATCACGCCGCTTGAAAAAAATGCCGAAAAAAGGTAGCGGAAGCGATATTCCGCTGCGAGTTCCTCGGCCGGCCGATCGCCGAGCTCGCTAACGAGCCGTGGCGTATCGTGACTTTCGGGAAAGGCGATCGAAGGGGCGATGTGGCGAAACCGGTCGTACTGCTCGAGCAGCCAATCCTCGCGAAAATCCCACCACTTCGCGCTATTGAAAAGAAAGTCGAAGCCGGCGCTTCCCAACTGCTCGACTTCCTCGATGCGACAGCCCAGCGTCTCCGCTGCGAACAGGCTGTCGGGGCGAATCGGGCGTGCTGCGGCAATCAGCTCGCCCCACACGTCGCCTGGAACCTTGTAGGCCGCGTCGCAGCGAAAGCCGCGGAAACCGAGTTGCGCGTAGTGCCGCACGACGCCGGCGAAGTACGCAACGATGCCGGCCCGCTCGGGGCGTGGGGCGTAGTCGAGCTCGGCGAGGTCCGTCCACACCGTTACGTTGTCCGGATCGTCGGGATCGACCGCGCGCGGCGAGCGTACGCTGCCGTCGGCCTCGTGCGCGAACCATTGCGGGTGCTCGCGCGCGAGCTTTGCATCTCTGGCCGTATGGTTGACGACGAGATCCATCATGACCGCGATGCCGTGCCGGCCCGCGGCCTCGACGAAGCCGCGCAAGAGGTCGTCGTCGCCGGCCTTCGCTTCGCTGCGGAAAATGGGGTTGAGCCGGTAATGGTCCTTAACGGCGTAGAGGCTTCCCGAGAAGCCCGTTTCGTGAAACGGGTTGAGGTAAACCCAGTCGAATCCCATCGCGGCGATGCGCGGAAGGTGCTCGATCCAGCGCTCGACGGGACCCACGAGCTTTGGAAAGAGGTTGTAGATACGCGGACCGAGCTTCACGGGTGAGGCTTCGCCCGAACGCGCCAGGGTTGCTTCCACCCCTCGTGGTTACCCGGTTCGTCTGCAAGGCTCACCCCCGGCGATGATCCTGGGGATCGTCGGTGCGGGCGCGATGGGCACGTTGCTCGCGCAAGCGCTTGCGGGAGCCGCTGAGGTTCGCCTACTCGGCCACGACGGTGAGGCGGGCGCTATGAGCGACGTCGACTACCTGCTCGTTGCGGTCAAGAGCTACGCGACGGTTGAAGCGCTGCGCCGCCTGCGCGGCGTCGTGAACGAGACGACTCCGCTGGTCTCGATTCAAAACGGCCTCGATCAATTGGTGCACGTGGATGCGGCGCTCGGGCCGCGACAGACCGTCGTGCTTGCCCCAACTACGTATGGCGCCACCTTACTCGGGCCGGGGCGCGTGCGCCGCACAGGGCGGGGTCTCGTCACGCTCGGCTGGGCACAGGGCCGCGGGGCCGGAATCCTTGAGCCGCTGGGCGATTTGCTGATCGCGGGCGGCTTGTCCGCCCAAATCGCCCACCCGATCGAACCTTGGGTGTGGGCCAAGCTCGTGGCGAACGCCGCGATCAATCCGGTCACGGCCCTGGCAGGAGTGCCTAACGGCGCGATCTTGGAGCAGGCGCATCTGCGTGCCCGCGCGGCGTGCTTGGCGCGCGAGACCGCGCTTGTGGCCGCAGCTGAAGGGATCGCGCTGCCGTTTTCGGACCCGGTCGCCTACGTCGAAGGTGTCGCGCGCGCGAGCGCGGCCAATCGTTCCTCGATGCTCGTGGACCTAGAGCGCATGCGGCCGACCGAGATCGACGCGTTAAACGGTGCGGTCGTTCGTCGCGGACGCTTGCACGGCGTGAAAACGCCCGAGAACGTCCGTGCGCTGAACGAGGTTCGCGCACGGACGAGGGCGTAGCGCTCCCCTATGTCTACCGAACGACGCGTGACCTCTGCCGCCATACGGACCCGTAAGGGGAGGCCTTTTCCCGTTATCACCGCCTACGACGCTCCGTTCGCGCGCTGCGTGGAAGCGGCCGGCATCGACGTCGTCATCGTGGGCGATTCGCTCGGGATGGTCGTTCTCGGTCACGCATCGACCGCGCCGGTCGACCTTGTGGACATGCAACGGCATGCCGCAGCGGTGGCGCGCGCCACGAAGCGCATGCACCTGATCGTCGATATGCCTTTCGGCTCCTACGAGACCTCCGGCGCCGACGCGGTCGCGGCCGCGGTGTCGCTCGTCAAGCTCGGCGGTGCGTCGAGCGTGAAACTCGAGGGCGGAACCCGCGCCGCGTCGCGAATCGCGGCCATCGTTGCCGCCGGTATCCCGGTCTGCGCGCATATCGGCGTCCTACCGCAAACGGCCGGGATCGACGCCGGATTTCGCCGCCGCGCCGACCGCGAAACATTGCTCGCCGACGCGCGCGCGGTCGAGGCGGCCGGAGCTTTCGCGGTCGTGCTCGAGATGGTCGAGGCGCGCGTCGCAGGCGAGATTACGGCAGCCTGCTCGATACCGACCATCGGCATCGGCAGCGGGCTGAACTGTGACGCGCAGGTCCTGGTGCTGCACGACGTGTTGGGCCTCTATCCGGAAGCGCCGCCCTTCGCCAAACGCTACGCTGAGTTGGGGCGCGTCGCAACCGACGCATTGCGCGCTTACGCCGACGACGTGCGCGAAGCCGCCTTCCCGCCGCGTTCCGATGCGAACGGGCGCAACGTCGAAGGCGAGGGGACGTACACGATCGGCGGAATCGCCTGAGGCAGATCATCGCGATCGGCGGACTGCTCGCAGCCGCCGATCCGCCCAACGTCAAACTCGAAACATACATTCTCGCCGCCGCGAACAAGCCCCGACCGCGCGTCTGCTTTGTCCCAACCGCCAGCGGCGATGAGCCGGCCCACGTCGAGCGCTTTTTCGAGAATTACGCGCGCCTCGATTGCACGCCGACCGTCTTGCGGTTCTTTCGCCGCACGCCGGCCGACCTGCGCGAGCACATCCGTTCGTTCGACATCGTCGTCGTGGGAGGCGGCAACACGCGCAGCATGCTCGCCGTCTGGCGCGACTGGGAATTCGCAGCGGTGTTGCGCGAAGCGTACGAGGCCGGCACGATTCTGTGTGGTTGGAGTGCCGGTTCGATTTGCTGGTTCGAACACGGCGTGACCGACTCGATCGCCGGTCCCCTGACGGCGATGCCTGCTTTGGGCTTTCTCGCCGGTAGCAACTGCCCGCACTACGACGGTGAGAAGGAGCGGCGACCGGCATACCATCGTTTGGTGGCCGAGGGAGCCATGCCGGCCGGCTACGGGTGCGACGACGGGGCTGCGCTGCACTTCGCGGGCGAACGCCTCAACGCGGTTATCAGCGCGCGCCCGGGCGCATTCGCCTATCACGTCGAGCGTGACGGCCGGCAGGCAGTCGAACGGCGCCTAGACGCACTCCTCCTGTAAGCGCCGCAGCGGCTACAAGAAGATGCTCTGGAACTCGCCGACGCGCGCGAAGCCGAGCCGCTCGTACAGCGCGGTTGCAGCCGTATTGAAGTCGTTCACGTACAAACACAGCGTCGGGTGTTCGTCGAGCAGGCGGTTGCAGATTTCGCTCATGCCGCGCGTTGCGTGCCCGTATCCGCGCATGTCGGGCGGCGTCCACACGCCTTGCAGTTGGGCGGTGCGGGGCGACTCCGAACCGACGTTGCACGTGAAAGCGAGTCGTCCGCCGACGCGGTAACGCCACCATTTTCCGGCGGCGATCAGCCGCTCGATGCGCGCTCGGAAGACTGGATCGTCGGGGCGCGGGCCGCGCCCGATCTCAGCTGCGGTCATGGCGGCCGAATGCCGGGCGATCTCGTCGATCTCGCGCGGCGTGGCGCGAGCTACGTCCGCGTCGCTGCGATCGGGTTGGAATGCGGCCCGCTCGAGCGCGTAGACCGGCTGGCTGGCTCGCACCGCGAACGGCTCGGGAACGGCGGCTCGCAGCCCATTCCACAGACGCTCGACGACAGTGCGCACGCCCACGATCGAACGCGGCGGCGGCACCTGTTGCGCGAGCATGGCGAACGCGTCGACCGCCTCCTTGCGATCGGTGCTCGGGATGAGATGCGTTCCGAAGGTACACACGCCGCCAACCTCGCCCTCGGAATCGCGCGCTACGACGCACGCGCCGTCGCGTAGCCCTCCGCCCGCGATCAGCCAGTGCGAGTAAACGTTGTCGTACGGCCGGCGCGCCAAATATGCCAGCACCTCCGCGGTGTTGCTCGGCGATAGCGACTCCAGCCTCGTGTTGAGAATGCTACTTTTGCCGGCCGGCTCTTAGGATAATTTGCGAACGAAGGTGGGCTGCGAGGTGGGCGCTTTGCTGCCCCCGGCGGGCTCGACGCTGACCGCGACGACTGCGACGCGCGCGGCCGCTTGCGGCAGGGCGACGATCGCATTGCCTTTGGCATCCGGGGTGAAGGTAATGCTCGGCGTCATCGTTCGGGCGCCCCGGTCCAACGTCCAAGCCTGGTAGACTTTGCCTTTGGGCGGTGCCGGGAGGTCGTGCAGAGCGATGACCAGTCCCGCGCCGCTTTTCACGACCTGGCCGTCGCGCACGACGAAGCGCCGGCCGGTGGCCAGGACGCTCGCGACGCGCGACTGCGCTTCGAGGCGCTCGCGCAGGGCCGATACCGCTGCGCGTTCGGCTGTGACTTGGCCGCGCAGCAAAGCCACCTGCGAATCGGTGGCCGTCCTTTGCGAGCGCAGCGCGGCAAAATTCAACGCCGAGAAAACGGCGAAGATCACGAGCGCGGCCACGGCCGCATACGAGAGCCGCGGATCGGTTCGACGACCGGTGCGCGCCGGGGCTGCTGGAACGTCGCCGGCGCGGCCCGGCTCGAGGCGGACCGCACGCATGAGGCGTAGACGCATGCGCGCGCTCTGTAACTCGGAGATCTGCCCGGCTCCGGCTTCGGCCGACAATCCGACGGCGTCGGCTGCCGAGCGCAGCTCGAGGTACTCGTTGCGGCAGAGTTCGCAGCTTTGCGCGTGAGCCTTGACCTCGTTGGCCTCGCCCGCGGGTAACACGCCGAGGGCGAGCAGCGCGACGGAGTCGAGCAACGCGTCATCGTGCCCGGTCATCGCAGGACCTGCCCTTCGAGTGCCGTGCGCAGCCTACGCAAGCCGGTGCGTATTCGCGTCTTGATCGTTCCGAGCGGAATCGCCGTGCGACGCGCGATCTCTTCGTGAGTGACGCCGTCGAAAAAACCTAGCTCGATCGGCTGACGCTGGTCCTCGGGAAGCAGCGCTAGAGCCGCGCGGACCCGCTCGGCGTCGATTTGCGCCGAGACGACTTCGTCGAGCGCACCTTCGAGTGGAACGTCGAGCGGCACGTCGACCGGCATCTCGCCTTCGGCGCGCCCGGCGCGGCTGCGAATTGAATCGATGGCGCGATTGCGCGTAACCCGCGAGATCCACGCCGCGAAGTTGCCCCCGTGGAAGGAGTCAGGCGAGCTCCAGAGCTTCATGAAGACGCTTTGGGTCAAATCCTCAGCGGACGTGCTGTCGGCGAGCATTCGCACAGCGATGCCGTACACGAGCCGGTGATAGGCGTCGTACAGGGATTCGAACGCCCCGACGTCTCTCTCCCGGACGCGCAGCATCAAACGACCGGCATCCTCCATTCCATTGAACTTCGTCTCACTCGCAAAACGGCCCTCGGCGGGTCCGTCGAGCAGAGAACGCCCCAAACCCCACTGCGGATGTTTGGAGTGGCGTAGGCCGGGCGCTCTTTCGCCTTGCTTACACGCTCGGCGCCGTCGCAGCGGCGGCCCGCTGCCGCGCTCGGCGAGCGTACCGCAGCGTCCAAATGATGAGGCCGGCGACCGCCCCGACAGCGAGCAGCGGGGAAAGCACGACCGTCACCGACGGCGGTAACAGCAGCGCGGCTGCTACCCGAAGGGCCGCTTCGAGCGTAAAACCGAGCCCCCACACCAGGGTTATAAACCGCATCGCGCGGCGGAACTCGGGCCTGGCGTCCCACAGCGCGTCGTAGGCCGCCACGGCGCTAGGCTCGCCGCCAGTCGATCCTTCGCGCGCCAAATAGTAGATCAGCGGTCGCGGAGCCCGCAGCGAGACGAGCAGCGCGATTGCGAACAAACCGGTGAACGCCGACTCCTTCACGAGCGCGAAGACGGGGTTACCGGTCGCGAACGAGAGCAGGACGGCCACGATTATCGACGCGATCGCGATCACGCCGATGAGCTGAAGCCGGCGTTTGCGGACCCAGCCCAGGATCGTATGCGCGAACGGAATCGCGGCGGCGATCGTCAGCGCCGCAACCAGCGAGACGCCGCGATGAATCAGAAGCTCGGCGAGCAGCAGCGGCAGGACGACGTCGATAGCGAGGCTCGTGATGAGGCCGCCGAATTTCGGCGTCGTGATGTTTGCGCGATCTGCCACTGCACGGTCCCCGTTAGTGCCGGCGCCGGCGGATCCCGCCCGGAACTCGGGCGGCCGGCACTGGAATCGCCCCGAATGAGGTACGAACGCATGGAGAACCAGGCTGCGCTGACTCGCAACCGTGTCGACCAGCTCGTACAACGGCTGCGCGGGTCGCGCTCGGTTCTCGCCCTCACCGGAGCGGGCATTTCTGCGGAAAGCGGTTTACCGACGTTTCGCGGAGCCGGCGGCCTATGGCGCACGCATCGCGTCGAAGAGCTAGCTTCCTTCGAAGGTTTTTGGCGCAACCCGGCTCTGGTTTGGAGCTGGTACAACGAACGCAAGGCGGCGCACCGCCGGGCCCGGCCCAATGCCGGGCACGCTGCGCTCGCGCAGCTCGAAAAGCGCTTTGGCGACTTCACGCTTTGCACGCAGAACGTCGATTCGCTCCACTTTGCGGCCGGCTCGCGTAACGTGCTGGAGCTGCACGGTCATTTACGCGAGGCGCGCTGCACGCATTGCGGCGCACGTCGCGAGCTGGGCGAAAGCGGGCTGCCGCTCGACGAGATCGATCACCCTTGCGGCGGGCGCATGCGCCCCAATATCGTCTGGTTCGGCGAACCGCTGCTGCAAGCGACATGGCGCCAGGCCGAAGCGGCCGCGTCGAGGGCCGAGGTGATCCTCGTGATCGGCACGAGTGCCGTCGTCTATCCGGCGGCCGCGCTCGCGACGCGCTACAATCGCAGCGCCTACGTTGCGGAAATCAACCCCGAAGAAACCGCAATCAGCGAGCGCATCGACTGCGTGCTGCGCGGCACGGCCGCCGAGGTGCTGCCGAGAATCGTCGAAGCCCTCTCGCCCATCTGAAACCTCGGCAAGGGCGGCGGCGTATTGGGGTGCACATGGGCGACGATCTCGATTACCTTCGCGCGCGCGTCACCGGCTACCGGATGTATGGCGACGAAGACGCGCGCCACGACTCGGACATGCGCGTGCGCGCCTACGTCGGCGAGCGCCTCGCGGCCGCTCGGGATAAGGCCGATGGTGCGCTCGACGAATCCACCACGGCCGACCTCGAGGCGCTGTTGCTCCGTTGCGAATTCAGCGATCAAGCTTTCGTCAAGCGACTCGAGCACGCGGAGCTCAGTGCGGCCGTGGAGGCCGCGTTGATCAAGAGCGATCGCGCGATCGTCGAGCTAGCGGACCGCGTTCCGCAAAGCGAGCCGGCCGAACTTGAAACGCTGATCAAGTCGATCGGGACGCTATTTGCGGATCGAGCGGACCCGCTGCCGGCCGGGCCTCGCGCAGGCCGAACGCGATGATCGCGCCGCACAGCGCGGCTCCGGCGAGATAGACTGCGGCGGCAGCAGCGCTGCCAAGAATAAGTTTCCCGATTCCGAAGAGCGTTCCGTAGACGAGGCCGCAGCCGGCTACCCATGAGACGAGGCCGCCGAGCAGCGTCTGGCCGCTCGCTTCGCCACGTGCGACGCGCGCGATCGGACGCCATCCCAGCCCTGCCGGGCGAACCCGCTCGTAGAAACGGACCAGCGTCGCCTGCGGCTCGGGCTTCGTCAGCATCGTTACGGCCAGCCACACGAACGTCGTAACCGGCACGGTGACGAGCAAGGTTTTTGCGCTGGAGTTAAGGTCGCCGCCCGGAAAAACGTTCGCGAGCAGGAGTGCGTTAGAAACGACGGCCGACGTAGCCAGCGCCGCGATCTCGCTCCAGGCGTTGACGCGCCACCANNTACCAGCGCAGGATCATCACGAGGCCGACGCCCGCGGTCAAGTTGAACAGATACCTCCAGCCTTCGCCGACGGAGTTCATGCTGTACGCCCCGACGACGGCGAGAGCGACCGTAATGACCGTTGCGACGCGCGAAGCGGCCACGTAGTGCGCTTCCGTTTCGCGCGGCGCCAGAAAGCGGCGGTAGAGATCGTTGGTGAGATACGAAGCGCCTAAGTTGAGGTGCGTTCCGATCGTCGACATGTAGGCGGCCAAGAAGCCCGCCATCATCAGACCGCGCAGCCAAGCCGGCAAGTAGTCGATCATCGCCTGCACGTAACCCATTTCCACGTCGACCTTGCCGTCGGGGCCGTGCACGCCGCCCGGGTAAAGGACCAGCGCGCACAGTGCGACCAGAATCCAAGGCCACGGCCGCAGCGCATAGTGAGCGACGTTGAAGAACAGCGTCGCGAAGAGCGAGTCGTTCTCGCTCTTTGCGGAAAAGATGCGCTGCGCAATGTATCCGCCGCCGCCTGGCTCGGCACCCGGATAGGAAGACGCCCACCACTGCACGCCGATGTAGATGAGGAACGTCTGCAAGGGAAGCCATGCGGCGTTCGTCTGCGGGAAGAAGGCGAGCACGGAACCTCCCACGGCAACCTTGTGCGCGAGATCCAGCGCCGCGAGTTTGCTCTCGAGCTCGCCGATGCCGCCGACCGCCGCCACGGCGGCCACCGCCAGCACGATCGCCATGGTCATCTTGACGACGAACTGCAGAAGGTCGGTGACGAGCACTCCCCAGAGGCCGCCGAGCGTAACGTAGGCGCCCGTCAAGAGCAGGCATACGGCGAGCGCTTCAAACTTGGGGACGTGCAGGGTCAGCTCGAGGATCTTGGCCATCGCCAGATTCACCCAGCCCATGATGATCGTGTTAACGAGCACGCCCTGAAAGACCGCGCGCACGCCGCGTAGCCAAGCGGCCGGCGCTCCGCTGTAGCGCAGCTCGATGAACTCGACGTCGGTGAGCACTCCCGAGCGGCGCCACAGCTTGGCGAAGAAAAAAACCGTCAGGATGCCCGACATCACCGAGTTCCACCACACCCAATTGCCGGCGATGCCGTGTTGGGTCACAAAACCGGTCACCGCAAGAGGCGTATCGACCGCGAAGGTGGTGGCCACCATCGAGATGCCGGCTAGCCACCATGGGACGTTGCGGCCGGAAAGAAAGAACTCGCCGATGCTTTTGCCGCCGCGCCGTGCGAACGCAAAGCCGATGCCGAGATTGATCGCGAAAAACGCGACGATGACGGCGTAGTCCAAGCGGGAAAGCGTCATGGCGCCGGGCTTCGCGCTTACAACTCGCCGGCCATCTCCCAACCGAGCGGCGAGCCGATCCCGGTCACGTTGTCGTAACCGCTGGTTGCCGTATAGTAGCCGTTGGTTCCACCGACGACGTCCCGGAAGGCATATCCATAACCCTGCCCGTTGACGATCCGGTAGAGTTGCGGGTTGATCCAGCCGTTGCGCGAGCCTTGCACGCCGTCGATCTGCACCACGAGCGAGGTAAATAGGGCCGATGATACCGAGGTTCCGCTCGAGGGGACGAAGACGCCCATGTCGCAGATTGCGTAGCCCGTTTCGTCGCCGCCGAGCAGCGACACGTCGGGCGTGTTGCGACCGGACGTGATGACGTTCGCGGTCGCGGCCTGCCAGCTCGGCAGCGGTTCGAACACCGAGACGCCGCCGCCGCTGTCTTCCCAACCTTCCTCGGAAAGATACGCGCCGTTGTCGACGTTGAGAACCGGGTTGGTAGCGCCGACGGCAACGAAGTAGTCGGCCGCGGCGGGCGCCTCGATGCCCAGGACCGTTCCCTCACCGGACGAACCCGGACATGCAAGGGCGCCGCTATCACCGGTTGCGGCGAGGAAGGTGACTCCCAAGGCGGCTCCCTGTAGTGCGAGCTCGTCCTCGACGTATTCGTTGGTCGGGTCGTCGGCTTCGCACGAACCGAAGCTCGAGTTCACGGCGTCGACCAGGTCGTCGGCGTCGACCTGATTGTAGGCATTCTCCATTTCCAGTTCGTTGAGCGCAGGGATCAAATATTCGTCGTAGGTGACGCCCGGCGAGAGCCCGACGATCGCTTCGACATCGGTGGTCGACTCGAGCGCCGCGTCCGCGTTGCTCGGGCCGGGTCCGCCGTCGACCGAAATGCGGTTCGTCACGCCGCCGCGCGTCTCACCGAATTGGCGCAGTTCGGAGGCGAGATCGCTATCCAAGAAGTCGCTGGAGATGATGTCGCCGACCGTTCGCCCCAGGCCGTCGTAACCGTGCATGACCGGATAGTCGTAGGCGACGGCGACCGCCACCGGACCGTACCCGCCCATCGGGCCTTCGACGTAGGCCAAACCGTCGATCAGGGTCGGCTGCGGGCTCGGATTGGGCGCTGGTGTGGACGTGCTCAACGGCATGGGCGTGGGTGAGGCGGTTGGAACCGGCGAGGGCGAGGGCGTCGGCAGGGGTGACGGCGTCGGGCGAGGGCGGCGCCGCTCGGGCAACTGCGCGACGAGCCGCGCTCTGCGGGGGTACGTTGCGATAGGTAGGCTCGACAGTCCGGCCACCGAAGCCACCACGTCGCGCAGCGCGGGCGGAATGAGCGGTGGGCGCAGGTTGACGAATCCGCGACCAGCGTGCCGATCGATGACGCGACGCAGCGGGGTGTCGAAGAAGCGTTCGACCAGCCGCGCCGGAGCGCTGGCGACGACGATCCCGCGGTTGCTCGCCAACGGCTCGAGGCGGAAGCCCGCGGCGCGCAGAGCGAGGGCCACCCGTCCAACCGCCGACTCGCTCGGCGCGAAAGCCGCATTCCACTGCGCCTTGCTCAGGAAATGATGGTAGATGGGCGAGCCNNCCGACGCGCACGGGCGTCGTCGCCGCAACGGGACCGAGGTCGCGCATCCGGCCCGGGACGAACGCAGCACCGGCAACGCTCGGGAGCTCAAGCAACGCCGCTAGTGCAATCGCCGCAAGGCGCATCATCGGACGAATACTCCAATTGGGTTGTCGAGGCCGGTATCGGCGCCCGAGATCGTCGCGCTCGGAATGCCGGTCGCTAGCGTGCCGGCAGGGAAGATCGCGATCGAATTATTGCCTTCGTTGGCGACGTACACGGTGTCGTTCCCGTCGATGAAAATACCCCAAGGCTGATCGAACGCGTTGCCGGTGACCACGCCGGTCGGCACCGCATCGCCGTTCGCGTCTTTAGCGAACTCGACGATGTCGTCAGCGTTGAGATTGGTAGCGTCGATTGCGCCCGTGCTGTCGGATGCAACGCCGAGGACGTCCTGCAGCATTGTTGCCGTACCCGAGATGAGCTGCGCCGGCGCGACGTTGCCATCGGCCTTGAACGGGAAGACGTAAACCGCGTCTTGTTCGGCCAAATACAGTTTGTGGTGAGCGCTAAAGACTTCGTAGGTGTTGAGGATCTGCGTGTTCGAGCCCGCGATGCTGTGCTTGAGGTCCTGCCGCGCGTGGCGGTTCGTGTAGACGTTGACACTGTCGATCGTCCCGACGGCGAGGGCGTCGCTCGGGCCGAGGGCGACCCCCTCGGGCGAATTCAGTCCGCTGATGAGGTACTGCGGGGCCACGTTCCCGCTCTGATGACCGGCCACAAACCCGGTGACGTAGCCGCTCGCCTCGCCTTGGGCAACGTTCGAGACCCACAGCGTGCCGAGCTGGTCGACGGCGACAAACTGGATCTGGTTTTCCCGGGTCGCGGGCCCACTTAAGGTCGCAACGGGCGTTGCGTCGCCGTTCGCGCTCGCCGGGTAGACCGTGATGCTTGGGGTCCCGCTGCCGGATCCGAACGCACTGTGATTGGCGACATAAATGAGCGCGGATGAGGCCTGGCCCGGCAGCCGCGAGGCGGGCCCCGAGCGCGCCGCCGGACGGAGGCCGTCATTGCCGGCCGGGACGCTCGTGGCGCCGCCGCCACAACCGGCCATAGCCGCGCTCACCGCGAAGGCAGCGGCCGAAAGTGAAAATAGCCGTACGGTCGGCGCCATACGCGAAAACCTCGGGGCAGGCACGCTCGGCAAGTAGAACGCTCTTAGCACAACCGGCGGCAGGTCACCTTGGCCAGTGCAATTCCTCGGAATCTTTACAAAACCGTCCGATACCCAAAGGAGAGGGTCTGTGAAGTGGGGTAAAAATCACAGCCTCCGAGCGGTGAGTCGAACGCGGCCCCGCTAGGCGATGTAGTGAGTGAGCGTTGGTGCCGCCGTCAACTNNCCGAACGGGCGGGATTGGCAGGTCCTTGGGCGCAAGGTCGGCCGGGTGAACCCGGGCTCTTTTCGCGCGCGGCTTGCCGCTTGCGCAGCGCTCGCCGCCGCCTTGCAGATTCGGTCGGGTGGGCAAGCGGCGCCCTTCGACGACGGGTTGCACGTCCTGCCGCGCCCCGCGCACGCCAGCTTGGTGCCCGGTTGTGCTGGCCCTGCTCTGCAGCGTGGGTTGCGCGTGCCCTCCGGCCTCGATCCGAGCGCCCTGACGCTGGTTGACGAGCGCTGGCGGGCGCTCGGTATTGGCGGCCGCCTTCGTTCGGATGACCGGGACGGAGCGCCTCGCCTGCTGCTGCAAACGGAGCGAACCATGGAGCCCGCGCAATCCTACCGGCTCGACATCGATACGGCAACGGTGCGGGTCGCCGCGCCCGATCCGGACGGCGTTTTCTACGCCTTCGCAACCCTGGCCCAATTGGCGCAGCGCGACCGCGCCGGCGTTTGGCGGCTGCCGTGCGTGCACGTCGTGGATGCGCCCGCATTGCGCTGGCGCATCCTTTCCGACGACGTCTCGCGCGGTCCGCTGCCGACGATGCGCTACTTCGAAGAGCGAATCCGGACGATCGCAGCCTTCAAGATGAACGGCTACTCGCCGTACATGGAGCACGTCTTCGTCGATCCAAAACATCCGCTGCCGGCCCCACTCGACGGCATCACCAGGGCGGAACTGCAGGCGCTCGACGCTTACGCGCGCCGTTTTCACGTGGCACTCATCCCCGAGCAGCAGACCTTTGCCCACATGCATCAGACGCTGCGATGGGAACGCTACGCGACGCTCGCGGAAACCCCGCACGGCTATCTGCTTTCGCCGGAAAACCCCGCGGGCGAAGCCTACGTGCGGGATCTCATCGGCGACGAGCTTGCGGTCGTGCCGCGCGCGCCGTTCTTTCACATCGGCTCGGACGAGCCGTTCGATTTGGGGCGCGGCCGGAGCAAGGCACTCGTCGAAGCGCGCGGCGAGGGCGTCGTATACGCCCAGCACGTGCTCGATACCGCCAAGTTCGTCATCGCGCGAAGCGGCGCGCGACCCATGCTGTGGGACGATGCGCTCGAGCGTCATCCGGAGTTGCTCGCGCAGCTCCCCAAGTCGCTGGTGTTCGTGAACTGGCACTACGGCAGCGAGCCGTCTTACCAGCCGTTCATCGATCGCATCGCGCGCGGCGGCTTCGAGCAGATGGTTGCGCCGGGATCGCTGAATTGGAACCAGCTGTACCCCGATCTGCAAGCCGCTTTCGCGAACATCGGACGTTTCGTCGACGAGGGGAAAGGCTCGCACGTCCTCGGCCTCTTTCAAACGGTCTGGCACGACGACGGCGAGACGCTGTTCGAGGCGACCTGGTTCCCGGTGCTCTATGCGGCGGCAAGCGCCTGGCAAAGCACGCCGGTCGATCCCGACGGTTTCCGGCGCGACGTGCCGGCGGCGTTCTTCGGCAGCGATGCCGCGCGCTACGCCGACGATCTGGCGGCGCTCGGCCGTTGTGGAACGCTCTTGCGAGCCGGCTCGCCGCAGTCGGGCGACGAGCTCTTCTGGGCCGATCCCTTCGCGCCGGCGGCGCCCGCGACCGACAAGCTCGATCTCGCGGCGATCCGCCTTGCAGCCGAGAGCGTCCTCGAGCGCGACCGGCTCGCTTCGGCGCCACCCCTGCACGCGCAGGCAGCTGCGGTCATGACGCTCGCTGCGCTGCGCTACGATCTGCTGGCTCGGCAGTACCAGATCGCGGCCGAAGCGCGCGGTTCCTACGATGATGCCGTCGCGAATGCCGGTGGTGCGCACGATGACACGGTCTCGCGCGATCTCAACCTCACCAAATACCTCTTTTGGGAAGAACGCGATCGGCTGCTCGAGCTCGAGCCGCTGGTGCGCAGCGCCTGGGAATACGAGGATCGCGCCAGCCACGAGCTGAGCGTCCTCGAGCGCTACCACTTGGCAGCGCAGCGCGCCATCGCACGCGCGGATCGCATCGACGCCGTAAGTTACCGTTACGCCACCGGCAAAACGTTGCCGAGTTTCGACGAAGCGCTCGGCTCGCGATGATCGGCCTGGCTCTCCTGGCCGTCTTCGCGATCTGCGCGGCGTTGATGTACGCGCGCCTTTTCCCGGCATTGCTGGCGGTGCCGTTGATGGCGCTCGCCATGGCGGCACTGGCCGGAGCGAAGCCGGGCGCGCTTGCATCCGTGCTCGTTGAAGGCTCGGTCAGGCTCGCCCCGGTGATCGCGGTCGTCATCTTCGGTGCGACGCTCAGCCGCGTCACGCTTTCGACCGGCATCGCCGAGACGCTGGTCGATTACGCGGCCGAATTCGGCGGCGACCGGCCGATCGTGCTTGCGCTATGCTTGTCCGCGGTCGTCGCCTTCCTGTTCACCGGGCTCTACGGGCTCGGCGCAATCATCATGGTCGGCTCGATCGTGCTGCCGGTCATGATGACGGTCGGCGTTCCGCGGCGCACGGCGGCGACAATTTTTATGCTCGCCTACGCTCTAGGCTTTATCTTTAACATCTCGCAGTGGGCCTTCTACACGAAGACGTTCGGGGTGGAGCGGGGCCAGATGCAGCCATTCGCGTACGTGTTGGCCACGCTCGACGCTGTCGCGCTCATTGCGTTTGCGATCGCGCGCTTTCGCACGACCCGCGGGCACGCCACGTGGGCGCTGACCTTCGAAGAAGAGCGCCCGCGCCGTCGGGCCGCCGCATGGGCGCTGCTCGCGCCGATACTGCCCATCGCGCTGTACTTTATCTGGGGCGTGCATCCGATCGTCGCGTTTGCGGCCGCCGCGCTCTACGGCGTCTTGACCACGCGCCCGCGTGATGCGGTCGAGACGCTCGTGGCAGCGGCTATCCGCGGCGTTGAAGATGTCGCTCCCGCGATCCTGCTGTTCATGGGAATCGGAATGCTGCTGGTCGCAACGGGCATGCCCGTCGTCAAGGCCGCGCTCGAGCCGCTGGTCGCCGCGGTCGCGCCGCGCTCGTGGGTCGGATACGTCGTCCTCTTCGGGTTGCTCAGTCCGCTCGCACTGTACCGCGGACCGCTCAACCCGTTTGGCGTCGGGATCGCGGTCTACACAGTGCTCGCGGGGCTTGGCATCTTGCCGCCGGTCGTACTCGTTGCGGCACTCATGGCCGTCGTGCAAGTGCAAAACGCATGCGACCCGACGAACACGCAAAACGTTTGGGTGGCAAACTTCACCGGCGTCCGCGTCGACGAGATCACCCGCATAACGCTGCCGTACCAGGTCGCCGTCGCAACCTGCGCGACGCTGGCCGTCGTCCTCTTCGGTCCGTCGCTCTTCGGCATCTCCGCCTTTGGGCCGGGCACGGCGGCCGCCGCCGCAACGCCTTCCGCAGCAGCACTTTTCGTCGGGTCATCCTCCGCGCGGACGCTCGCCGTGGCGCCCGCCGGGAACGCGCTCTCCGTGCCGGTGGCGCGCGCGGTGTACCGTCAAATCGCCGGCGGCTGGCGCGGATATCGAGCGCTCTGGCTCGATGCCGCGCCGGCGCCCTCCGTCTGCACGTCGAAGCCCTACGCAGCCACCTTACTCGTCGACGCCGAGGCCGTTGCGATCGCCGGCGATGCAGCGCGCACGATCGAGGCCGGTCTTTCGCTTTCCGACTGCGCGGGCTGGCCCGTCGATGAGTGGCACGACGTCATTCAAACCGTGCCGTCGACGGATCTGCGCGCCTCGCTCGAAGCCGAAGGCCTTGCGCTGCTTTTTCGACTCCGAACCTGGATGCTCGATCGGCCCGCAGCCGCCGAGACGCTGCTCGAGACCGGGCTCGCCTACGACCCGGCGCGCGATGCGCCGACCTACCTGTACAGCCTCTTCAAGAGTGAAGACGGAGCGATGCGCGCCTACGTGCGACCGGGCGGCCCCGCCTACGCCGCCGGCCTACGCACCAATGACGTCGTCGANNGACAAGGCCGAGTTGACGATCGCGCTTGGCGCGCCGTTCGTCCCCTCGGCCCATCCCCTCCCGCAATGAACGCGCTGCGCATCGGCATCGACGTCGGCGGCACGTTTACCGACGTCGTGGCGATCGAAGCCGGAACGCAACGCATCGTCGCCGCCGTCAAGGTTCCCACCACGCATACCGCTGCCGAAGGGGTTGCGGCCGGTATCGTCGCGGGCTTGCGAGCGGTGCTCGCGCAACCGGGCGTGAGTCCGGAACGGGTAGCGTTCATCGCTCATTCCACGACCCAAGCCACTAACGCGTTATTGGAAGGCGACATCGCGCGCGTGGGGTTGGTCGGGCTGTACGCGCGCTTCGGATGGTTTGCGCGGCGCCAGGAGTCCTTTCCGCCGGTCCCTTTGACCGAAGCGGTGTGGCTCGCACCACGTATGGTTTTCGTGCGCGGCGACGATGCAGCCGAATTGCGGCGCGCGGTCGACGTGCTTGCCGCGGCCGGCGTGGAGGCTGTCGCGGTGAGCGAGGCGTTCGGCGTCGACGATTCGGCGCGCGAACGAAGCGTGGTCGCGTACGCGCGCGAGCGCGGGCTGGCGGCAACGGCGGGGCACGAGGTTTCGACGCTCTACGGGTTGCGCGCCCGCACGCGGACGGCAGCCCTCAACGCCGCGATTTTGCCNNGACGGCGGCGTAATGGACGTGCGCGAAGTTGCGCGCCGGCCCATCATGACGATGCTCTCCGGCCCAGCCGCCGGCATCGCCGGGGCGCTGCTGCACGAGAACGTGACCGATGGAATCTTCCTGGAAGTCGGCGGGACGAGCACCGACTGCTCGGTCATTCGGCGCGGATTGCCTCAGATGCGGCCCGCGCGCGTAGGCGGCCATCGCACGATGTTGCGCACGCTGGACGCGCGCACGCTGGCGATCGCCGGCGGCAGCCTGCTGCGCATCGATCCGCGCGGCCGCGGAACGCCGGCGCTGCGCGACGTGGGGCCGCGCTCGGCACACATCGCGGGTCTACGATACGCGAGCTTCAGCCCGCCCGAGCTTGTGGCCGGCGCACGCGTGAGTTTTCTTGAAGGCCCTGCGGCCATCGACGAGCGGGCCGCTTTTCTCACGCTCGAGCTCGCCGACGGAACGCGCGCCGCGCTGACGCCGACCTGCGCTGCCAACCTTCTGGGATACGTCCCCGACGGCGCCTTTGCGCGTGGGGACCCGCTCAGCGTCCAACTCGCCTTCGAGATTGTCGCACGCCGGCTCGAGTGCGACGCCCGCGACCTGGCGCGGGCGACGCTGGTTTGCGCGGCGCGCAAGCTGCGCGGCACGATCGACGAGCTGATCGAGGATTACGAGTTGGATCGCCGAAGCCTCGAGCTGGTCGGCGGCGGAGGTGGCGCCGCGGCCCTCGTCCCATTCTTGGCCGAGACGATCGGCCTCGACTACCGGCTGGCCCGCGACGCCGAGTACATTTCACCGATCGGCGTAGCTCTCGCGCTCGTGCGCGACGTCGTCGAGCGCACCGTGGTCAATCCGCGACCCAGCGACGTCGTTGCCATCCGGCGCGAGGCGCTGGAGCGCGTCGTCGCGGCGGGCGCGGCGCCGGATCTGGTTGAGGTGACCGTCGAAATCGACGTGCGCCGCAACCTCGTGCGCGCGATCGCTTCGGGCGCTACGGCCGGCGCGGCGTCCGGGACGTCGCGCGCGACTGCAAGCGAAGCGGAACGCCGGTCGGCGGTTGGACGCGCGATGCGCTGCGGCGCCGGCGAGCCGCACGAGCTCGAAGCCGGCAGCCCGGCTTTTGCGATCTACGAGATTCGCGCGACGCGCAGCCGCGTCGATGTGTGCGTCGTCGATGCGGCCGGCGTCGTTCGCCTGATCGCGCGCCGCGCGGTCGCGCAAAAGGCGACCGTTGCGACGGTGCGACGTGCGCTCGAGCGGGTGCTCGACGAAGCGACGGCGTTCGGCGACGTCGGGCGGGCCTTACCGGAGGTGCATCTCGTTTACGGGACGCGCATCGCCAGCCTCGGCGCGCTGGCCCAATCAGATCACGTTCTTGCGCTGGCCGACGAGGAGCTGCGCGGTCTTGACGGCGCGACCCCATTGGTCGCGCTCGCCGCGCGCCGTTCGGCGTGAGTGCTGCGCTGGGCGCGAGCGAACTTACGCGCGGGGAGAAGCAGACCGCGTGGCGCTGCGCCGAAAGCGCGGACGCGACGGAAGCGAAAGGGCCATGCGCGCCATGACCGGCAGGACCCGCGGCGTGAGCAGGCGCGGGTCAAAGCCGCGCAGATAGCGTTCGTTTTCGGTCAAACATGCTTGCAAGAACGTGCGCCACGTGACGCCGTCGAAGACGGCGAACGTCCCCTCGGCGGCGAAGCCGGTGCCTCGTACCTTTTGACCGTTACGCGCGCTCGGCGCGAAGGTCGTTACGATGCGTCGCAGCGCGCGAGCGTAACCGAGCGCGGTCGAGGCCGCTTCGAGCGGTGCCCAAGCGCGCCCCCGCAATCTGCGGTCGTAGGCGATCCAGTTGACGAAGAAGGTCACGTGGCGCGCCTCTTCGAGCAGCACGACTTCGAAAATGTCGGTTAGCTCGGGGACGAAGAGTTGGATGCGCCGGGCTAAGCCGAAAATGCCGAACCCAAAAAACGAATCGATGCACTCTTCATAGCCGAAGTCGATGAACGCGCGCGAGGACGCCTTCACTTGGGCGGCCTTGGGAGGCTCGAAGGGGATTCCGTAGCGCCGCAACATCTCGTAGAGCAGACGAGCGTGCCGCGTCTCTTCCTTTCCCTGCAGGGCCATCGCTTCACGCAACAACGGGTCCCCGAGCGTTTCCGCGAATGCCGAAACCATGTATCCGGCGTTGGATTCGGAGGCCAGTGCGACCGTCCAGAAGGGGATCGAGCTCAGGCGGTCGATGGTCTTTGCATCCAAGTTTGGCCAAGGGAGATCTGCGGGTTCGAAGTCCCGATGAGTATCGATGAACGTTCGGCAGAAAAGGGCCTTGTAGGCCTCGGAGGCGTCGGTCATGCCGCAAACTCCCGGAGCGTAGCGCGCGAATCCTTCCTTGCCGATGCATCGCTCGTAGCGCTTCTCGTCGCGGGCCTTGCTACATTTGTCGTTCACGTTGCTACATCCGGACGTTACGGCTATCAACGGGACGAACTGTATTTCATTTCTTGCGCCCGGCACCCGGCCTGGGGATACGTCGACCAACCGCCGTTGATCGCGCTGATCGCACGCGTTTCGCTAGGCCTCTTCGGCGACTCCCTGCCTGCCATTCGGCTTTTGCCCGCAGTCGCTGCCGCGCTCACCGTCATGATTACGGGCCGCCTAACGATGCGCTTGGGCGGAGGGTTGTGGGCGCAGGTGCTGGCCATGATCGCTATTAGCCTCGCGCCCTTCTACCTGGCCGTTGGCAACCTCCTGACGATGAACGCTTTCGAGCCCCTCTTGTGGGTGAGTGCGGCGTATCTGTTTACCAAGGCCGAGCGCGGCGACCGCCTTCGCACCTGGGCGGGGCTCGGGCTCATCGTCGGCCTCGGGCTGCTCAACAAATACTCGATGTTCTTTTTCGGGGGGGCGGCGGTGGTCGCGATTGCGCTCGGTCCCATGCGCCGCGCGCTGCTTCGGCCGGGCTTCTTCCTGGCGCTCCTCATCGCCGGCCTGTGCGTCGCGCCGACCCTATGGTGGCAGAATGCCCACGGGTGGCCGCAGCTCGAGGTGCTGCGCAATGCGCAGACGGGCAAGAACGTCGTGCCGACTCCTTTCGGTTTCCTCGTCGAGCAAGTCCTCATGATGAATCCGCTTTCCGCGCCGGTTTGGCTGTGCGGTCTTTGGTTTCTGCTCTTTCGGCCTGACGGCGCGCGGTTACGCTGGTACGGGCTCGCCTACGTCATCCTGTTTCTGGCGTATCTCGTCCTGCGCGCGAAGGTGTACTACCTTGCGCCGATCTATCCGATGCTCTTCGCTGCCGGCGCGGTCGAAATCGAGCGTACGCTCGCGCACATTCGCTGGGCTCGCATCGCCTATCCGGTTGTTCTAGCCGCCGGGGGACTCGCGATCGCACCGGCGGTTTTCCCTCTCCTTCCCCTGCCGGCGTTCGAACGTTATCAGCGCATCCTCGACGTGCGCGGCATCAAGATGGAACGGCATCCCGAGGGCCGCTTTCCCCAACACTTCGCCGACATGTTGGGGTGGAACACACTGGTCTCAACGATGTCGGCGCAGTTCGAGCGGCTCAGCCCCGCCCAGCGGCGGGAAGCGACGATTCTGACGCGCGACTACGGTCAGGCCGCAGCCATCGACTTTCTGGGCGCGCGGGCCGGCCTGCCGCACGCGATCAGCGGTCACAACAACTACTTCATCTACGGGCCGCGCGGTTACTCGGGCGCGCTCGTCCTCGCGCTCGGGCTCGACCCAAAGCTACTGCGCCGCGAGTGGCGCCACGTCGTGCGGACCGGTACGTTTCATGACGACGACTTGTTGCCGGACCAGAACGACCTGGCCATTTACCGCTGCACGGATCCCGTTCGTCCGCTGCGCGCATGGTGGCCGGCCGTCAAACGTTACATTTAACTTCGACGAGCTTCAACGTGCGGCATCACTCGAGGTTCCAGCCGTAGTCGAGTAACGGCTTCGAGCGCTTGGCGAGCGCGACGATCCGATCCACCAGTCCCGCGTCCGCGATGTCGTCGTCGCAAAGCATTTCGCTGACGACGAACGAGGGGAGCCGAAAGTAGTTGGCGATCGGACTGCCGGCGTACGCCTCGAACCCGCGCGGCATCCGCTTGAGTGCGTCCTCGGATTCGGAGAGGCGCAGGCCGTTGCGTTCGAGCGCGCGCAGCACCGCCTCAAAACTCTTGGGCGAGCGCGCCATCGACTCGCGCCAGCGCAGCAGCAGCGGCTTATCGATTTGGTAGAACGCAACCGCCGCGAACGAGCGCTTGGGCTGGATGTGGATGTACAGTCCACCCGGCGCATCGCGAGTGCCGTCGTGCGAGAGGTAGGCACCGAGGTTTGTCTTGTAGGGGCTCTTGTCCGGCGAAAAGCGGATGTCCCGATGGATGCGAAACGGCGCGCGCATGGGATCGGCCCCGATGGGGAGCCGCGCTTTGCGCAACGCCGCGCTCGTATCGGCGACCAAAGCGCGAAGCGGCTCGACCAGCTCGGTTTCATACACGTGCTTGCGCGGCGCGAACCAGGCTCGATCGTTGTGCCGGGCCAAGTCCCGCAGAAAGCGCAGCGCCTGCGGCGAGAAGCCGGCGAACGTCTGCGTTCGCCCTGCGGAAGCCTTCATAAGAGAAACGGCTTCGCGCGGCGGCGCCGCCCGGCCTCGGGAACGCCGCGCCGATGGACCGGGGAGCCGGCCGCGCGGGCCATAAAGAATGCCGCCGTGGCGGATTTCGAGGTCGTGGTCGTGGGTGGAGGGAATGCCGGGTGCGCTGCCGCGCTGGCTGCGGCGCGCGGCGGTGCACGCACGCTGTTGATCGAGCGTTACGGTTTTCTCGGAGGCACGGCGACCGCGGCGATGGTCGGCCCGTGGATGACCTTCCACTCCGCTAGCGAGCGGATCGTCGGCGGGATCGCCCAGGAGATCGTCGAGCGGCTCGTGGCGATGGGCGGTTCGCCCGGCCACATCGCGGACGCTTCGGACTACGTTGCCACGATCACTCCGTTCGATCCGGAGATTCACAAGGCGCTGCTGTTCGACCTCATGCGGGAGAGCGGCGTCAAACTACTGCTCCACGCATGGTTCCTCGACGCGCTGCTCGAGGGGACGCGCGTGGCCGGAGCCCGGGTGGCGACGGTCGGAGGGACGCGCACGCTGCGTGCAGCGCGGACCATCGACGCGACCGCCGATGCCTACGTCGCTGCGGCCGCAGGCGTGCCGACGCAGCAAGGCGACGCGCGCGGGAACGTCCAGCCGGCGAGTTTGATGTTCCGTCTCTCGCACGTCGACCGCGACGCGCTCGCGGCATACGTGCGGCGCCGTCCCGAACAGATGCGCAGCTCGCTCAAGACGCACGAACGGACACCCGACGCGCTGACGGCGGTCGCCGGCCTGTACGAACTCTGGGACGAAGCGCGCCGCAGTGGCGAGGTGACGGTGCCGCGCGAACTCGTCTCCTTCTTTGCGACGCCGTACGACGACGAGGTGACGGTCAACATGACGCGCGTCGTCAACATCGATCCGCTCGACCCCGACGACTTGACGCGGGCCGAGGTCGAATCGCGTCTGCAAGCAATGCAGTTGCTGGAGTTCTTTCGGCTGCGCGTGCCGGGGTTTGGCAATGCGCGAATCGCGGCAACGGGCACGCAAGTGGGCATTCGGGAATCGCGGCGCATCGTCGGGCGGTACACGCTGACGCGAGACGACGTCTTGCAGGCGCGGCGCTTCGACGATGCCGTGGCGCGCAGTGCGTATCCTATTGACGTGCACAACCCGAGCGGGAGCGGAACCGCAACGCAACGGCTCGCGCCGGGAGCGAGCTACGAAATCCCTTACCGTACGCTCGTGCCGGTCAATCGCGAGCAGTTGCTCGTTGCGGGGCGCTGCATCTCCACGACGCACGAGGCGCTCGCCTCGACGCGTTTGACGCCAACGGTGATGACCCTCGGGCAGGCGGCGGGAACCGCGGCCGCGCTGGCTTGCGCGCGCGGCGTGCCGGTCGCCGAGATCGACACGGACGAACTGCGAGCGCAACTCGTCGCCGACGGCGTAGACTTGCGCCGAAACGCATGAACGCCGTGTTTGAATTATGCCGGGCGTACGGCGTGAGCGTTCGCTTCGCCGAACTGGGTGACTGGGGCAAGGACCAACTTCGTGCGGAGTACGACCCGGCTGGCCCAGAGATACGGATCCACATCCGATTGGAAGCGGATCTCGTCCCGCTGGCTATCGGCCACGAACTCTACCACCATCGCGAAGCGATCGGCGAGGTGCCCGTCCTCGGCGACAGGGGCGCGCGCGAAGCGGCCGCGGATCACTATGCGGCGCAACTCATAGAGGGCTCGACGTGAGCGTGCTGCTTGCCGGAATCGACGGGGGTCAAAGCTCGACCGTTGCGCTTATCGCAGACGATCGCGGGCAAATCCTTTCACGCGGCACGTCGGGTCCCGCCGACGAAGTTGGCGCCGATTCGAACTCTACGCGTCTTCGCGACGCGTTACGCGAAGCGCTCGCCGATGCGTGCCGGCGCGCGGGCCTTCCCGTTGAAAGCGATTTCGCGGCGATCGTTGCCGGCGTCAGTGGTTACGAAGGACGCATCTACGGTGCGATACCGGAGATGCCGGCGCAGCGCTTTCGTCTGATGCACGATGCGCCGGTAGCACACGCGGGCGCGCTGGCGGGAACGCCGGGCGTCGTCGTGATTGCGGGCACCGGTTCGGTCGTCTATGGGCTTAACGAAAATGGTGTCGTGCAGACGCTCGGCGGATGGGGCTTTCTCTTCGGTGACGAGGGAAGCGCATTTAGCGTAGCTCGCGATGCGCTCGAGCTCGTGATGGCCGCCGAGGACGACGGTGACGGTTCGCTCCACGAAGAAGCGCGCGCGGCCTGCGATTTCTTTGCAATGGGCTCGCTTCGCCAAGTTGCACGCGCATTTTACTCCGGCGAACTGACCCGCGCGCGGCTCGCCGCCTTTACCCCGGTCGCAATTCGATTCGCGCGCTTCCGCACGATTGCCGAGAGAGGGGCCGACCGGCTTATAGCACTCGCGCGCCGCGCGCTGGCCGGGATGAAAGAGCCCAAAGCGGCACTGACCGGCGGACTCTTCGCCGATGTGGACTTTTACGAGCGCGTCAGGCGCGGCATTCTGGCGGGCATACCGAGCGCCCAGGTCGGGCGCGCGAAGTACGACTCGGCGGCGGGCGCGCTGCTGCTGGCCTATCGCGAAGCGGGGCTGCCGATGCCGGAGCTTGAGCGATGAAAGT
>PMHO01000020.1 GCA_003156715.1 Candidatus Tityobacter terrigena | reverse complement strand
GGCGTTGTCGGCCGCGCTGCGATCGAGATCGAGGATTCCGGCCGGATAGCCCGGGCCGCAGGCGATCTTGTCCATGTAGGTGTCGGGCGCGTGGAGCAGCGAGCCGGCTGGCGCCCAGGCCATCACCGCCAGGGCGTTGGCCATGTTCTTCGCTGTGAGCGTGGTGCCTTCGAGCGGATCGAGAGCGATGTCGATGCGCGGCCCTCGGCCCGTCCCGACTTTCTCGCGGATGTAGAGCATCGGGGCTTCGTCTTTTTCGCCTTCGCCGATGACGACGACGCCGTCGATGTCGACTTCGCCGAGCACGCCGCGCATCGCGTCGACCGCAGCCTGGTCTACGCCGTTTTTGTCGCCCAATCCGACGAGTTTGCCGGAGACGATGGCCGCCGCCTCCGTCGCCCGCAGAAATTCGAGCTCGACCCGAGCGTCAATCCGTCGTCTCGTCATGAGGTAATAGTGTAAGGCGCCGGCCGCTCAAACTCATTTTCGCAAGCGGCACTTTCCAGGTCGGTAGGGCGGCGGCCGGCCCCTTGGCGGCCGCCGAGGCTCCGAGTGCAGCGGGCCGGAGGCGATGGCCCGCGAAGAGTTGGTCATGGCTTCGACGCTGACGGCGCCGCGTTTACGCGAGCGTTTCCCAACGCTGGAAAACGCGACGTATCTGGTCAGCCACTCCATGGGCGCGGCGCCGCTCGGGGCGAGAGAGTCGCTGCTCGACTATTGGGAACGCTGGGCACGCCTCGGGCCCGAAGCGTGGAACGACTGGCTGCCCGAGATCGCGCAAATTGCCGACGACATCGGGACGCTGATCGGCGCGCCGCCTGGCAGCGTTTCTTTAGCACCGAACGTTTCGCTGCTGCAGGCGGCGATCGCTTCGGCGCTGGATTGGCGCGGCGAGCGGCGCGAGGTCGTGATCGAGGATTTGCAGTTCCCGACCGTCGCCTACGTTTGGACCGCCTGGGAACGCTTCGGCGCGCGCGTCGTCCGGGTGCCCTCGGATGACGGCCGCACGACTGCGACCGAGCGAATCTGCGCTGCGATTACGGAGAAGACGGCGGCGGTCGTGCTCTCGCACGCAGCCTACGTGTCGGCGGCCCTTATCGACGTACCGGCAATCGCCGCACGGGCCCGGGCGGCCGGGGCCCTCTTCGTGCTCGACGTCTACCAAACGACCGGCATCTATCCGTATGACGTCAGGGCCCTCGACCTCGACGTGGCCGTCGGCGGAAGCCACAAGTGGCTGTGCGGCGGCCCCGGCTGCGCCTTCATCTACGTTAGGCCGCCGCTGCGCGAACGGCTGGCCCCGGCCGTCACCGGCTGGATGGCGCACGAGGCGCCCTTTGCATTCGACGACGCGCCGATTCGTCTGGGCCTGGACCAGCACCGTTGGAACACCGGGACGCCCACGATTCCGGGTTACGTGGCAGCCCGCGCCGGCCACGACGCGATCCGCACGGTGGGTCTGGCCGATATCCGCACGCACAACGTGCGCCTGACGACGATGATCGCCGAGATGGCGCTCGAGCGTCGCTTGCGCGTGCCGACGCCGCTCGATCCCGAGCAGCGAACCGGCTGGATCGGGATCGACTTCCCGGAAGCCGGCGCCGTGGCCGACCGCCTGAACGCGCGGCGCATCTTCGTCGACTACCGCCCGGGTTGCGGCATACGCGTGAGCCCGCACTTTTACACGAGCGACGACGAGATCGCGACGTTCTTTGCAGCACTCGACGAGCTTCGACGCCAATGAACCGTCGCACGCTGCTCGCGACCTTGGCCTTCGCGCTCGCATTCCAAGGGCCGCTCGCGGCGCAGGTCGTGAACGCGAACCCACGCTGCGTGCAGGCACAAGTCGCCTTGATCACGCGCCTCGACTCCTCGTTCAGCGAGGCCGGCGACGCGTTCACCTTCCGGACCGTCGACGAGATCGCGGCAACGGGAACGACGCCCGCCATCGAAGCCGGCACGATCGGCTTCGGCGTCGTCGCGTTGGCGCAGCACGCGGCTTCGAGCGGCGTCGGCGGCGTGCTCGTGCTGGAACCGCGCTTCCTGCGCCTCGCGGACGGCACGCGCTTTCCGGTCATGGCGGACCCGAGCGCCACCAAGCACGTTGCTCGCGGAGCGAGCCGCGACATGCCCGGGGTGGTCGAGTTCGTGCCGTTCGTCGGTTGGGCGGCGAGCGGTTATAACGCGCTGCATCACGGCAAAGATGTCACGCTCACGACGGGCATGCGTTTCCGCGTGATCGTCGGCGACGATCTAGCCGCTGCCAAGTGCTACGTGCCGCCGACCTAAACGGAGATCTGGGCCAGCAGCATGCGCGCGAACGTCTGGGCATTGCCTGCGGCCTGGCCGAAGCGGTGATTGTTGAAGAAAACGTACGTCTGGCATGCTTGCGCCGCGATATCGGCGACGCGTGCGGTCCACGGGGCGAGCTCTTCGACCGAGTAGGAGTACTCGTAGCGCTCGGCCGCGTCGCCGCGAAACCACTTCTTGTAGTTGCGCCCGTGGAGGCGCACGTATCCGAGCGGTCCGACAACGTCGCTCGAGGGCCGCAGCAGCCCGGCAAACTGCGGCTCGTCGACATTGCACCACGCGATCTGCAGTTCGGCGAGCAGATCCAAGGTCTGCGCGCGTTGCCATTCGCGGCTGCGAAACTCGGCGACCAGCGAGATGCCCGGCAGCGCTTCGCGCAGCTCCCGCAGGTACGCTTCGCTGCTCGTGCTTGGCCGGAAGCTCTGCGGAAACTGCATCAAGGCGGCCGCGAGCTTACCGCTCTGCACGAGCGGCGCGAGGTTCTCGCGAAAGAGGCGCGCGTCGTCGGTGACGCCCTGCGCCTGCGCGACGACGTGCGTTAGTGAGCCCGGCACCTTGACCGAGAACCGAAAATCGGGCGGTGTGCGCTTTGCCATCGAGGCAAACGTCGCAGAGCTTGGGATGCGGTAATACGTCGAATCGATCTCGACCGCGCTAAAGCGCCGCGCATAAAACGGCAGCATCTCGCCGGGCTTCGTGCGCTCGGGATAGAACGGTCCGATCCAGTCCTTGTAGGAATAGCCGCAGGTACCAACCAGCACGCGGCCCGCGCCGAGCGAAATCGGCTCGACGCGCGGCGCCTGGGCGGGTTGGTTCGGTTCGGCGAAGTCGAACGATTGCTGCACGCGCGATCGACACGGCGCGCGACAAGGTCCGCGCCGCGCCCGTTGCGATGTCTAGGCGGCGCGCGCCGTCAGCGCGGCCCGCGCCGGCGGGCCGAAACCGAACCAGGCGGCGATCGCTGCGGAAGCGAGATGCAGGATGACGTCAAGTGATCCGATGGGAAGGATCGGATCGAGCCAGCTCGCAATCGCCTCGCTGCCCAGAATGTCGGGAAGCCCCAGCAGACCGAGAAGCAAAAAGACGAGCGCGATCGTGCGCGCGTACGAAACGGCGCGGAGCGCATTGGCGCGAACCGAAATGCCCCAGATCCCGATGATTGCGTGGAGGGCGTCATGCAGGTAGTTGACCGGGAAAAACTGCGCCAGATACCCTCCGCCCGGGCCGAAGTTATTGCCGAAATTGAAGGTCACCCCCGGAACGAAGCCGAGGACTCCGACGAGCAGGTAGATGATCCCGAAGATTAGCGCAAAACGACGTACGCCCAAGACCATTCTCCTTGTCGATAACGTAGGAAGCTGCGTCGGGACGTTGGCGGGAAGGCGCCGCGAGCCTCCACAAGCTATAGCCTGAAAGGAGACGACGTGCTGGCCGACGATCGCGCGGGGGCTCGCCGTGACGTTCCAACCGTCATCGTAACCGGTGGCGCGAGCGGTATCGGGCGCGCGGTCTGCGAAGTTCTCGCGCGCGACGGCTGGCGGGTCGCCGTCGCGGACCGGGACGAGGTCGGTGCTCGCGGCGTGGCCGACGCAGTCGGGGGTTTCCCGTTTACGGTCGACGTCGCCGAGGAAGCCTCCGTGGCTGCACTCTTCGAGCGGGCTTACGAGGCCTTCGGAGGACGTCTCGACGGCCTCGCAACCTCGGCCGGCATCGTCGACGTGACGCCCTTCTTCGAACTCGATGCCGCCGCGTTTCGGCGAGTCCACGACGTCAACCTCATCGGCACGTTTCTTTGCATCCGCGAAGCGGCGCTACGCATGCGCGACGGCGGCCGCATCGTAACGGTCGCAAGCGTCGCCGGTAAGCGCGGCGGCGGGCTGCACGGCACTGCCGCTTACGCCGCGAGCAAGGGTGCGGTGCTGGCCTTAACGCGCAGCGCCGCCCGCGCTTTGGCCGAGCGGCACATCGCCGTGAACTGCGTCGCACCGGGTCCGACCGATACGCCCCAAGTCGCAGGACCATCGGAAAGCCCGCAGGAGCGCTCGCGCGTCGAAAAGATGACTCTGCTGGGCCGCTACGCCGATCCACACGAAATCGCCGAGGCGATCGCCTGGCTTCTCTCGCCCGCCGCATCGTACCTCAATGGCGAGACGCTCGTGGTCGACGGGGGAATGCTCCTCGATTGATCCACGGCGACGGCTCCCGAGGGACGATTAACCTTCGGCTGCCCGAAGCTCACGGGTCACGCGCGCGAGATTGAAGAACGGCACAGCATGTTTGGCCGTACGACCGCCTGCGCCGCTCTGTGCGCGCTTCTGTTCGCTTTCCTCGCGGTTCCCGCGCCAAGGGTCATCGCGTACGAGCCGCACGTCCTGCGCTATTCCGACGGACAGGACATCTCGTCGCTCAACCCGTTTTTTGCATCGTCGGGCAACATCGTGGCGCTCAACGAACTGACCGGTGCCGAATTTATACACTTCGATGCGCGGGGAAACCCTATTCCGGAACTTGTTACGGCGATTCCGACGAAAGCGAATGGCGGTATCAGCGCCGACGGCCGCACGATCACCTGGCACCTCCGCCGCGGCGTCCGGTGGAGCGACGGTGCGCCCTTCGATTCGAGCGACGTCACGTATACGGTGAGCATGGCCAAGAACGAGCAGAACAACTTGCTCGTCCACGACCCATGGGACCGCCTCATCGCCGCGGCGGCGCCGGATAAGTATACGGTCGTCTTTCATCTACGGGAACCCAATGCGGCCTTCATTTCCGACTATTTCTCGACGCAAACCGGCGCGGCGATCTTGCCCAGGCATATCCTCGGGCCGGGCACGACGATCAACGAAGCGCCTTATAACGCGCTCCCGGTCGGGATCGGGCCCTTCCGCTACGCGGCCTATCATCGTGGCGAAAACGTCATCATGGAAGCCAACCCCTACTATTGGCGCGGGCGACCCAAGCTCGACAAAATCGTCTACGAAATCATTACCGATCAGAACACTCAGCTCGCGCAGTTACAAACGGGCGAACTCGATCTTTGGGATCTGATCAACGGAAGGCTTGCCGAGAGCGCGCGCCGGCTGCCGGGGAAGAACAGCGCGACGCGGCTGAGCAATTTCATCAGCGGGATCTACTTCAACGTAAAACATTCACAGGTTGCCGATCCCATCGTGCGCCGGGCCCTGCGACTGGCGACGAATCGGCAGGTCGTTTTCGACAAGATCGTCTTGCGAAACGGGACGCTGACCGAATCGGTCGTGCCGCAGATCACCCGAGACTACCTCGCTCTGCCGCTCACGGCGTTTGATCCGGCGCAGGCGGCGCGTCTGCTGGAAGGCAGCGGCTGGAGGATCGGCTCCGACGGGATCCGGCACAAGCACGGCGTCTCACTCGCGCTGGATCTGGGGATTCCGGCCGCTTACGCGCCGTCTGCGACGCTGGCCGCGATCCTGCAGAGTGATTGGCGCAATGTCGGCGTCGACGTGACCATTCACACCTGGGCGGCCTCACAATTCTTCGCGCCGTACTCTTCCGGCGGGATTTTGCAGACGGGCAGGTTCGATGCGGCCCTGCTCTCGCTTCCGGTCGGTCCCGTCTTTGCCAATATCAACGGGGCATACGACTGCGCGTCGTCGCCGCCGCGCGGCGGCAACATAGCCCGCTACTGCAACCCCAGGGTCGACGCTCTCAACGAGCGCTATCTCCATTCGTACGATGCCAGAGTTCAAAACGAGGCCGCGGCCGGATTCCAGCGCATCATCGATGAGGACGTACCGGCGATCGTCCTCTACGAGCGCGCGTTCCTCGCGGTCTTCGACAATCGCCTGAGCGGCTATCACCCGCACAGCTTCTCGATGTGGGGCGATCCTCTGCAGCTCGATATCTAAGATAAACGACCCGGTCGAGCATCTTGCTATAATTGGAATGCGGCGCGAACGGCGGGCACGAAATTGCGGCTGACCGGAATCGACGAGTGTTTGCGATCGTCGACGTGGAGCGAGTAGGTGCCGGCTAAGAACGGGTTGAGTTCGACGACGTGGCGCGGATTGACGAGGTAAGCGCGATGGACTCGCAGGAAACCGTGCGCCTCGAGCCGCTGCGAGCATTCGAGCAGGGAACCGCGAAAACGAAAGTCTTGATCGAACAGCGCGACGGTGACCAGGTGACCGCGCGCTTGGACGTATCGGATCTCATCGATGCGAACCAGGAGGGTGCGCCCCTCGACATCGACCGGAAGACGCTCGACCATCGAAGGCTCGAGGGTCTTGTCGTAGGCATGCGCCCGTACGCGCTTTAGCGTCGCCGCGAGGCGTTGCTCCGTGACCGGCTTGAGCAGATAGTCCAGGGCCGCAAACTCGAACGCTTTGAGCGCGTGATCGGCATAGGCGGTCACGAAAACCACTGGGGGCCGGCGCGGGAGTTGGTCGATGACCGCGACCGCGTCGAGTCCGCTCAGGCCCGGCATCCGGATATCGAGAAAAACGACGTCGCACGGCAGGCGGTTGAGCAGCGCGAGCGCTTCCTGCGCGCTTTGCGCCTCGCGGACCTCGAAGTCGGGCGCGACGCGAGCCAGCGCGTGCACGAGGTCACTGCGTACCAGCGCTTCGTCGTCGACGACGAGCGCCCTCATCGCGCGGCACCTTGCGCAAGCGGAACGTGGGGCGGCAACCAGAAGCGTACGGTCGTACCAGAGTTCTTACGGCTTTGGATACGCAAACCGCTCGCCTGGCCGAAAAGCCCGACGAGCCGCTCGTGAATGTTGTTGAGCGCGCCCAGAGCCGAGCCTTGACCACGCTCGAGGATATGCTTTCGGCGAGCCTTCGGGATGCCGATGCCGTCGTCGGTCACTTCGATCTCGAATCCGTCGCCCAAAGCACCGGCCCGTATCCGCACGCAACCGAGGCCGTTCTTGGGTGCGATTCCGTGCGCCAATGCGTTTTCGACGAGCGGCTGGACGGCAAGCACGGGAACGAAAACACCCAGAGCGCGCGGGTCGACCTCCTGCTCGATCCGCAGGCGCGTGCCGAAGCGCACTTTTTCGAAGCGCAGATAACGTTCGACGTAGTTCAGCTCCTCGGCCAAGCTGACGATCTCGCGGCGTTGGGTAAGCGTATCGCGGAACAACTCGGCGAACTGCACGATGAGGTCGTGGGCGCGTTCCGCATCGACGCGGGTCATCGCGGCGATGGTCGTCAACGTATTGAAAAGGAAGTGCGGGGAGATCTGGGCGCGCAGCGCTTCGAGCTCGGCCCGCGTCACCAGCGACGCGAGCCGGTCGAGCTCACCCAGCTCCAGGTAGACGCTGAAGACGCGCGCTAGATCGCGCGCGATCTTCTCGTCGCGGTCGATCAACATGCGGTCTTTCGAATTATAGAGTGCGAGCGCCCCGACGACGCTGCCGCGCACCACGAGCGGAGCGACCAGCGCCGAGCCGAGCGGACAGCGCGCCCGGCGGCAACCGATGGTGGCCCGATCGTGGGTTCGTAAGACCTCTCCCGTCTGAAGTGCGCGCCGCTCGATCGCCGTGAGCGGCTTGCCGCCGACGAGGTGATGGTCGGCCGCCAGTCCGACGAAGGCAAGGATTGCGTTGCGCGACATAATTGCTGCCGCGTCCACATGCAGCCGTTCTTGGAGGAGCAAGGCGGTGAAATCGGCCGATTCCGCGCGCAGACCGCCCCGCAAGTGCGGCAACGTCTCGACGAGCAGGTCGAGGACGGCATCGTAGTCCGAGCGCGGCCGCAAACCGCCCCGGATGAGCGTGACCAGCAATTCGCTCGGTGAAGCCCCGGGATCGACGTCGAGGCGGCCGATCAACCAGTCGGACAGGTCCTGGGAGAGGAAGGGCTGCGCCGGTACGATCTCTTTCGGAGCCTCGCGGCGCGGCACGGACGGCCCGGGCTCAGCGCGCAACGCCTTGAGCCGCCCGTGCCGTCACGGACGGGGATGCGCCGGCCGCCGCGACCGACGCCAGCGCGGCTTGGCCGAGACTGATACCGCCATCGTTGGGTGGCACGCTTCGGTTCATCCAAAGGCGATCCCCACAAGCCTGGTGCAGCAGCTCGACCAGCAGCGAGTTTTGAAAGACGCCGCCGGAGACCACCAGCGGCCGAGCGGCGAAACCCGCGGCGCTGGCCACGATCGCCTGTGCCACAGCGCCGTGGAAGCCGCGCGCGATCTGCGCGACCGGCCGCCCCGCGAGCCGGTCGGCGATGACGGCGCGCAGCAGCGGACGGTAGTCGAGTTCTTCGCCCACGCTCGGAAAATCGTAGGGCGACGCTGCCACGCCTTCGCGCGCAACGTGCTCGAGCCACATCGCCGCCTGCCCTTCGAAGGTCTGCTCGCGAACGAACCCCAGGAGCGCGGCGACCGTGTCGAACAGCCGGCCCATCGAGGTCGTCGCGAAGGTTCGCACGCCGCTCGCCACGAGCGCGCGAGCGCGCGCAAAGCGTTCGGGAAATTCGAAGGGGGGCCGATCGAACGCGACGCCGTCGCCCGCCTCGGCAAGAAAACCCGCCGCCGCTTGCACCGGAAAGCGCGCCGCCGCGTCCCCGCCCGGCAGCGCGGCCGTGCGCAGGTGCGCGACGCGCCGCAGCCCGGAGCGCAGCGAGCCGCTAAAGACTTCGCCGCCCCAAATGGTCCCGTCGTCGCCGTAGCCGGTTCCGTCGAACGCGAACCCCGTCACCGGCTCGTCCCACGCGCCGCGCTCGGCGAGAACGCTCGCGATGTGGGCGCGATGGTGTTGCACCGCAAACCGTTCTCCGGCAAACGACTTCGCGAACTCGCTCGAATAGTATGCCGGATGCGCATCAAAAGCCACGATCAGCTCGTTCGTCTCGACCTCGTACATCGCACAGAGATCGCGCGCCGTCGCCTCAAACGCGGCGCGCACCGCATATTGGTCGAGGTCTCCGATGTGTTGGCTGCCGAAGGCCACCCCGTCGACCACCAGCGTCAGCGCATTCTTGAGATCGGCTCCGAGTGCAAGGATCGGCTTGTGACTCGGAATTTCGGCCACGGCTTGCGGCGCGAGACCGCGCCCGCGCCGAAGGATCACGGGTCCCTGCGGCCCGACGCGCGCGATCGAATCGTCGATGCGCCGCGCTATCGGGCGTTCGCCGGCGAGAAAGGCATCGGCGATCCCGTCGAGCGACGCGAACGCATCGTCGTCGAGATAGGCGATCGGTTCGCTCGAGCGGTTGGCGCTCGTCATCACGAGCACGCTCGGAGCGCCGGCCGCGAAGAGCAGATGGTGGAGCGGCGCGTACGGCAGCACCACGCCGTACTCCCGATTATCGGGCGCGACGCCCTCCAGACACCGCCTCGCCAAGCCGAGCACGATCGGACGCGCGGTCGAGGCCAGCAAACGCTCGGCCTCGGCGTCGAGCTCGATCAGTTTGCGCGCGAGCGCGAGGTCGCGCGGCATCAACGCGAAGGGCCGCTCCTTACGATACTTGCGCTCGCGCAGCGCCGCGACGGCGCGCTCGTTCTGCGCGTCGCACGCCAGATGGTAACCGCCGATGCCCTTGACCGCGAGGATCGCGCCGGCACCGAGCAGTCCGGCCGCCTGCGCGATCGCTTCGTCCGCGCGAGCGACGAGCCCGGGCCCGCGCAAACGATAGGTCGGGCCGCACACCTCGCAAGCCACGGGCTGGGCGTGAAAGCGGCGATCGTTTGGGTCGAGATACTCGCGCCGGCACGGCTCGCACAGCGGCCAGTCCCGCATCGTCGTTCGCGCGCGGTCGTAAGGAAGTTCGAGCACGATGCTGTAGCGCGGACCGCAGTTGGTGCAATTGATGTACGGGTATGCGAAGCGGCGGTCGGTGGAATCGAACAACTCGCGCCGGCACTGCTCGCACACCGGCAGGTCCGGTGAAATGCGGACGGTCGGCGGTGCCGTGCTCGCGCTCGCGCGGATTTCAAACGAAGCGAACCCTTCACCGTCGATCCAAGCCGTATCGAGCGAAACGATCTGCGCGGCAGGGGGCGCCTGCGCCTGCAGCCCGCGGACGAAAGCCTCGAGGTCTTGCGTTGCCCCCTCGGCATGGATGACGACCCCGTCTTCGCCGTTGAGGACCCAGCCCCTCAGGTCGTGGGCGAGCGCCAGCCGGTAAACGAACGGCCGAAAACCAACGCCCTGTACGACTCCCGCGATCTGAATCTTCAGCGCCGCAGCGGGACCGCGCAGCGACGCCTGCGGGCTCACGCGCCCGGGCCGAGATGACAGCCGCGCCCCTGCCAGCCAACTTGCGCGACGCGACCGTCCTCGACCAAGACCGGCACGATTGCGTTCGGCCCGGTTAGCTCCAACAGACGGCGCCGCGCTTCGGCGTCGGCGTCGACGTCGTACTCAACGTAAGCCCGTCCGTCCCATTCCAACTGCTCGCGCAATTCGGCGCAGTAGGGACAGGCGCGTGACGCGTAGAGCTCAAGGGCCGCCGGCATTTCCCAACTCTTCACGCAGGACGTGATAGATCGCGGCCTGCGTTTCCTGGATGCGCGGGATGTAGTCGCAATCGACCACGATCGTGTGGTCTGCAAGGCCGTTGCGCGCGATGTCTCCGCCGTCGTATCCGAGCAATGCGACCGTGAGCAATCCGCGCTTGCGCGCTTCTGCGAGGGCAGCGATGACGTTCTTCGAGCCTCCGCTCGTCGATAAGGCAAACGCTACGTCGGCCGGACGCGATTGCGCGATGATTTGCCGCATGAACACGAGCTCGATGCCGACGTCGTTGCCGATGGCCGAAAGCACGGCAGGCTCGCTTGCAAGCGACAGCGCGGGAACCGTCCGCATTCCGGCGGACGGCTCGATGCAGTCGATGACGAAGTCGGTCGCGTCGGTTGCCGATCCCCCGTTGCCGAAGGCCAGGACCCGGCCGCCTCGAGCGAGCCGCTCGGAAATCGCGGCCGCGGCGTCGGCGATCGCTTCGGCTTGCCGCTCAGCGACCTGATCGCGCAGCAGCTCGCCATCGCTCGCCTTGGCCACGATCGATGCCGCGACGTCGTCGAGGATCGGGCCGGTTTCTTGCTTGCCGGAGCCCAAGTACGGATACAGAAATCCGCTCGCGCCGACGTCGTGGCCGAGTTGCCGGTGTTCGAAGAACACGTGTACGCTCTCGTAGAGCGTGTGGCCGAGGATCTCGAAAAGCTCTTGATGGATGTGCGGATCCGTGGTCGGCGCGGGGAAGGCGAAGGTGGCCTCGCCTCCCGGCAATGCCAGCGTCAGTGCTCCCGCGCGGCTTGCCCGGCCGAGGACCGCCAAGAGCTCGTCGTCGCCTTCGGGTGGCCCGAAAGCGATCGCCATGTCGTCCGCGCCGGCGAGCGTTTCGATCCAGGCCGCGGGGGCGGCGCTAACGTCGGCGGCCGGCAGCGCGCGTTTCCCCACGATAACGGGATGGATGAACTCGACGGAGACGTGCGCCGCGTCGGTTGCATACGGACCGCGGCCGAACGCGTAGAGCCGCCCACCCTGCAGGAAGCGTTCCGCCATCGCTTGACAGGCGCGGGCGATGCGCGGCGCCTGGACCGCAAAGTATTCGCGAACGATCGGGTTGCGCTCGCGCAACCGCGTTGCGACGCGCGCCTCCTGCGCGCGCCCGGTCAGCATATCCTCGGCAGCGGATCCCCGACGAGCATGTCGATCACCCGGGTTCCGCCGTAGGCGCTGATGCCGAGCACTTGACGCGCGGGCTCCGCGCGCACTTCTCCGATGAGCGTCGCGCCTTCGCCGCCCGCGACCGCTCGCACCGCTGCCAGCGCCCGGTCCGCATCGCGCTCGGCGACGATCGCAAGAAACTGACCTTCGTTCGCGATGTGGAGCGGATCGAGCCCCAGTATCTCGCACGCGCCGCGCACTTCCCGCCGCAGCGGAACGGCCTCTTCGTAGAGCACGATCCCAAGACCGCTGTCGCGCGCCAACTCGTTGAGCGAAGTCGCGACGCCGCCGCGCGTGGGGTCGCGCATCCAACGCACGGAATCGGCACACGTGTCGAGCAGCGCCGACACGTACGGCCACACCGAGCGCGTATCGGAACTCAAATCGGCTTCGAGATCTAACTCGCCGCGCGCGAGCAAGATCGTGATCCCATGATCGCCGATCGGACCGCTCAGCAGGACGCGGTCGCCCGTCCGAACCGACCGTGGATCCAGCGTCAGCCGGCCGTCGATCTTGCCCACACCGAACGTGGTGACGTACATGCCGTCGCACGCCCCGTGCTCGACGACCTTGGTGTCGCCGCCGACGATCGCAACGCCGGCGCGGCTCGCAGCCTCGGCCATGGCTTCGACTTCGGCCCGCAATGTGGTCGTCGGAAGGCCGGCTTCGAGGATAAAGGCCGCCATCAACGCTTCGGCACGGGCGCCGGAGACCGCCAGGTCGTTGACCGTGCCGTTCACGGCGAGCTCGCCAATCGAACCGCCGGGAAAACGCAGCGGCTTGACGACGAAGCTATCGGCCGTGGTGGCATAGGCCGCGCCGCCAAGCGAAAGCGCGGCAGCATCCGAGAGCTTAGCGAGGACGGCGTTCGCAAACAGCGGCGCGATGAGCCCTTCGACCAACCGTCGCGAGGCTTTCCCGCCCGCACCGTGCGACATCTCGATCTGTGCGTCGTCGAAGCGAACGCGCGGCGGCGGTCGCTCGATCGTGGTCATCTCAAGCGCTGACCGGATCGCCGCGATGGGCGTAACGGTAGTAGGCAGCGCAGGCCCCTTCGCTCGAGACCATCAGCGCGCCGATCGGGTGCTCCGGGTTACATTCCTTCGCGAAGAGTTTGCATTGGTGCGGCTTCAGAACGCCCTTGAGGACCTCGCCGCATTGGGCCGCCTTCGGATCCGTCACGCGAATTCCGGGCAATTCGAACTGCACCTCGGCATCCCACTGCGCGAACGACGCGTTGAGCTTCAGGGCCGACTGCGAGATGAAGCCCAGTCCGCGCCACTCGAAGTACGGCCGCAGCTCGAATACGCGCGCCATCGCGCGCAGCGCGACCGGGTTGCCTTCCCACGGGACGATGCGGCGGTACTGGTTTTCGACCTTGGCTTCGCCTGCGCGCAACTGCCGCAGAACCATGATGATCGCTTCCAGGATGTCGAGCGGCTCGAAGCCGGCGACCGCGACCGGCTTACCGTAGTCGCGCGCAACGAACTCGTAGGGCCGGCATCCGGTGATCGACGAGACGTGACCTGGGCCGACGAAACCGTCGATTCGCATGCCGGGCGAGTCCAGAATCGCTCGCATGGCGGGCACGATCGTCACGTGGTTGCAGAACACCGAGAAGTTGCGCAAGCCGAGTTCTTGAGCGCGCAAAAGCGTCAGGGCGGTCGAGGGCGCGGTCGTTTCGAATCCGATTGCGAAGAAGCAGACGTGCCGTTTCGGGTTGTCAACCGCCAAGCGCAGCGCGTCGAGCGGGGAATAGACCATGCGAATGTCGGCGCCGCGCGCCTTGAGCTCGAGCGGAGTCCCTTTGGTGCCTGGAACCCGCAGCATGTCGCCGAAGCACGTCAGGATCGCACCCGGGTGCTGCGCGATCGCCAGCCCGTCGTCGACGCGCCCGGTCGGGAGCACGCAAACCGGGCAACCCGGGCCGTGCACGAGCTCGATGTTTTCGGGCAAGACGTCGCGCAACCCATGGCGGTAGATCGCATGAGTGTGCCCGCCGCACACTTCCATGATCCGGTAGTGCCGGGATGGTTCGGCGGTGCGCGCGATCTCCTGCGCCGCGCGCGCGATCAGTTCCGGATCGCGAAATTCGTCGACGTATTTCACCCAGGGTCACCTTCTTCCGAGAAGCGATAGCCCCGAACTTCTTCCATCGCCAGCTCATCTTCTCCCATCGCCCGCAGCATCCGGAGCTGGTCGCGCGCCTCTTCTTCGCCAATCTTGCTGAGCGCGAAACCGACGTGGATCAGGACCCAATCGCCCGGTTGCACCGCCGCATCTTCGAGCAAGCCGACGTTCACGTTGCGGCGCACGCCGCCAACGTCAACCTTTGCCAAGAGCGGCTGCTCGGGCACGATGTTGACGACTTGACCCGGGATGGCTAGACACATGTTGGGGCCTTTGCTATGGGGAGGTGGCGCTTTGCGCCACAAGGTGCAGGCTGACTTTGACTTTGGGCTCGACTTTGAGCATCAGGAAGCGCGGCGGTTGGATGCCGAAGTCGCGAATGTCGACGATCAGATCACCGTCGACGGTAACGCGGTCGCCATCGTGCTTCACGCTCAGCTCTCCTTCGTACCGTCGCACCCGGCCGGCAAGCGTGATGTCGCCGCTTGCCCGGTAGCGACCGGGCTCGCCGCTTGAATGCACCTCGCGCAGATCGGCCGCGATCAAGGGGAAGCGGCGGCTGTCGATCAGCTTCCACATCTCGCGGTCTTGTATGGCGTTCCCCGAGCGCAAGCGCTCGACCCGTAACTCGACGCGCATCGCCGGGGGCGGGTCGCTTGCGAAGCTTCCGTCTGCGTCCCAGGCGGCCGCGACGTATCCACCCAGTTCGCTGCCCTGGCCGTGAACCGGGTGGATACTCGAGTTCGCCTCAAATGTCAGCTTCGATTGCGCCGGGAGGACGGCGTACCGGCTACATTGATCTGATACGGGCATAGCGCAACAAGTCGCTCTGGATGCTCTGCAGGAAATCCATCGCCTGACCTTCGCGCGATGCACCAAACTCGCTGACGAAACCCATCAGCATCGAAGCAGCTTTACGCCACAGCGGGGGTTGTCCCGACATCTCGCTCATCTCGTCGTAGCGCGCCATGTCCTTGCGGACCGTCTCGAACTGCCGCTCGCCGAAAAACACTGCGGCGAAGGCGATACCACCTAAAATCAGACCTCGGACCATGCTATCTCCTCTCCTTGGCGGCGCGGCGGCGCCGCGAGCGACTCGTCGACTAAACGGCGTACCACGGTGAGGGCAGGTTCGATTGCGCGCTCGACCGCCTCCGAGAGCCCCATCTCTTCGTCGGTCGCGCCCGGCTCGCAACCGACCAGCGTCATCTGCGGCGCCGAACCGCCGAGGACGCGCATGAACGCGAACACGTTGAGCAGGTCCATGCTATGTGCATCGGGCGTCCCGCCACGCTCCTGCGGGTCGAGCTCCATCAAAAAGAGCGTGCCTGGAGCTTCGCCGCGCGGCGCGGCATCGATTAGGATCGCGCGTTCGTAGCCATCCAGCAGTTCGTAGGCCAGGTGCATCCCGCGGATTCCGAAATCCTTGACGGTCGCGCCCGCCGGCGGGTCGGAAGCCAACGCGCGTACGACTGCCGGACCGAACCCGTCGTCACCGAAAAACACGTTTCCAACACCGGCGACCAGCACTCTGTTCACGTTATACCCTGTTCGACGACCGGCTCGATCTCTTCGGGGTAGAAAAAGAAAGAGCGGCCGTACCATTCGTGCAGATCGCTTGCGGGATCGTCGTCGACGGTAACTGCAACGTAGAATTGATCTTCGACGTCCTGATGGATCGCGCAGACGGTCGCGACTTTCCCAGCCAAAAACGTATCCCAAACGTCGGCGCGGCGTTTCGGGTGCAAGCGCACGGTCGAGCCTTTGCTCACCTTGGTGCCCCCGATGAACACGCAGTCGAGCGCCGGGACGTCCAGCGAGGCGAGCGGATCGCTTGCGAACATTGGGCCTGGGTCGAACCGCTCGAGGGCGCCGGCGTGCAGCGCGTCGATGTGCTGCGGTCCCAACCGTTCCGCCCAATCGACGATGGCGCGAGCCCGCGGATCGGTTGCGCGCGCCTCGCTTCGTTCGGCGTCGGATAAACCCAGCACGCTGAGACGAAGCAACTCCTCGATTTCGGTGCCGTCGAATGCATCGCGTTCGCTGCGAGCGGCGACGGCCGGAAAATCGTACAGGATGATCGGCGACGAAAGCACGAGCGAGGCGCCGTGCGTGTCGGCGGCGCTCTCCCCGATCAGTACCGGCCAGACGTGCCGGTTCTCAAGACCTGCGGTCGCCTCGCGCGCATATTCAGGCGGATCCAGTGCCGACAGAAAGCGGCCGCCTTCGATCCCGAGCAGAACGTGCGTCGAGACGAATGCCGTGCGCAGAACCGCGGCGCGCGCTCCGGCCGCGACGACGTGCGAGTGGTTCTCGAGGTGAATGCGAACTTTGCTCAGGTCGCGCTCGCCCGCCAAACGCTCGGCGGTGACCGCAAGCATGCCGTGCAGCGGCCAGTGCTCGCGCACGACGCGCCCGCGCATCGTGCCCTGCGCGTCGCGCAGGAACTCGGTTCGCTGCGAACCTTGAAAGGCGATTGGAATGACCGCCCGCGCCTCGTGTTTTGGGCGAAACTGAAGATCGGCTTCGCGCTCCACCGCCTCATCGAAGCTGAGGTGCATCGTCCCGTCCACATCGAGCGACTCGACCGGCACGAAACCGTCGCCTTGCGCGGCCTCGACGCGCCGCGCTTCGACCTGAAGGAAACGAAGCCGGGCGTCGATCAGCGGATCGCCGTCCGATTCGAGCAGCACTTCGGTCTGCTGCATCGCCGTCTCGCCCGTTCCACCGCTTGCATACTCGAGCGGAACGACGACGCCGAATTGCCAGCGGTAGCGGTTTTTGGTCGCCGAAGCCGTGTACGGATAGAGCAGGTAGCCCTCGTACAGGACGGCGTTTGCAACGTCGAGGGCGGGAGCGAAGTCGCTCATCGCTCCGCCTTCGCTCGTTCGCACAGGCGCTCGAGCGTCGCATCCCACGTCGGCAAGCCCTGCGACGTCTTGAAGCGGTACAGCTCGTCGTACACCTCGCGACTCATGCGAATCCACGTGCTGTTCGGGAAAAACGTATCCATCGCTTCGCGCCACACGGCGACCGGAAGGCGGTAGCGCCCCTCGCAATCCCACGGGACGAGTTCGCTCGAGACGCCGCTCTCGCTCTTGACGAAAACGGCTCCGCTGAAAAGCACGTTGAGCGGAATCTCGCCGTCGTCGAGGGCGCTCAAATACTTGTGTGCCGCAACTTCGAAGTCGTAACTGCATGGAATCGACAGATCGATCTCGGTCTCGCCGTTGAAACCAAGCACCATGTGCGAGACGTGTGCCCAGAGCATCGGCCGCACCGTTACCGCGTACCGGTCGGGCGTACCGAACAATTCCACTAGACGCGGAGTTTCGAAGGTGCTATAGCGGCGAAGTTGCGGCTCGATCCGAACTTGCACGCGCAGCCCGATGGCGTGAATCTGCACGCCGCTCGATTCGGTGATCCGGATGCGCAACGAAAGCGCCGGCGAGGCTGCATAGGGTTCGACCTTTGCGCCGACGACCGCGAAGGCGAGCTTGCTCACGAGAGGCGCGCCGTGACCCGCCCTTGGGCGCGCTCCGAGATCTTCGAGAAAAATGCGTCGATGCGCTTCCAGGCCTCTTCGCCACCGTCGAACCCACGCCACGACGTGCGCATCAAGCCGACCAGTTCGTACGCCGCGTCGATCGGCACGATCAGGCAGCGGTTGGCCGTCCGGCTGCGATGGATCAGGATCGCTTCAACGTCGGCCTCGAGCGTTGCGAAGAGCGGATGGCGCGCGGCCATCGTCTCCCACGCATCGAGCGAGAGCAGCGACTCGGTCGCACCGGCCGGCCCCGGATAGAACGCGACCATCTTGTTTTCGATCGAGTTGAAAAAGAAAAACGCGAGACCGATGGGGATCTGAAGCGAGTCCCACTCGCCGTCGCCGACCGAAAAGCCCTCGACCTCGGCGTAGCGGCTTGGCACCGGCTTGTAGCGCCCCTGAGCCGCACCCTGCGGCTGGAAAACGATGTAGCACGGCCGGCACGAGCACAGGATGCGCCGTGACTTGAGGTCGATGAGATGGCTGTGCTCCGAATCGAGGGGAACCGAACAGTAGTCGCAACGCTCGCCGGGGGCGCTGCGCGGCTTCTTCTTCAGCAGGTCTTGCAACGAGGCGAAACTGTCGCGCCGATCCGCGTCCATCGCCTATGCGCCGTTCGGAATCGAGACGCGCAGGCGCCAGCTCTCGCGGACCAGCGGCAAGGGCTCGATGAAGAGCCGCTCGTCGTTCTTCGCGCGCCCGGCGTGGACGACGTCGAACGCTCGGCCGCATTGGGGGCACGTCAGGAAGGGCCTTTCGACGGCGGCGCCGTCGAGCGCGCTCTCGCAGCCGGCGCACCGATTGCGGTAGGCGTAGACCGTCTCATCGAAGCGCACGAACAGGACGGGCGTGCCGCCGAGCACGGCGCCGGCGATGCCGCTCTTCTCAAGGTCCGAAACGCGGTCGAGCGCAATCCACTCCGCGCGAAGGGCACTCGGGCCGGCTGTAACACCCTCGGCCCGCACTTCGTGAATTTCCGGGACCTGCTCGAGGATGGCGCGCTCGACCGCGAGCTTGACGGTAGCGGTCGACGACGGGCAACCGTCGCAGCTTCCCTGAAGGCGCAGCATCACGACGCCGTCCTGGATTCCGACGATTTCGATCCCGCCCTCGTGCGACTTTAGATACGGACGCACCGAATCGAGCGCGCGCTGCACGCGCTCCTCAACCGAATAAGGATGCAGGCCGTGCAGGCAGAGCAAGCCCTCAACGAGCTTGTCCTCGCACAGCCGGTCGAAGATCGCCTCGGAGCGTCCGTCCAGCGTATCGTGAACGAGCGACAGTATGCGCTCGATCCCAGCACCGTACAGACCCATCAGGGTGCGGACAAGCTCCTCCGCTTGCTCGCGCGCTTGACGAGGGGAAGCGATCCCGTCAAAGCCCGCGAGCAAGGCCTCGAGCCGTTCCGCCATCGCCTGCACGCCGGGCTCCTGGGGTGCCGCGCTGCTGCGGCTCACCCCATTAGTCATGGCAGAAACCATGGCGGACGAAGCTTAGCCGAAGGGCGATAGAGGCGAATGTACCGTCTCGATCGTCTTGCCGTCGCCGAGGTACATGTGCACGCCGCACGGNNGGCCCGTTCTCTTCGAAGATCGGCGTCCCTTGAACCGCATCCTCGTACGGACCCGGCGTCCCGTACTTGTCGCGCGGATTGCCGTTCCACGGCGTCGGCGGCCACGGATGGTAGTTTGCGATCTTGCCGTCGCGGATGACCATGTGGTGCGACAGAACGCCGCGAACCGCCTCGGTGAAGCCGCAGCCGAACGCTTCCTTCGGAACCGTGAACGGTTCCCACGAACGCGTCCGTCCGGCCCGCAGCTCCTCGAACGCTTTGTCGAGGAAGTACAGCGCGCAACCCGCCGAGTAGGCTTGGAAGTACGTCCGGGCGCGATCGCGCTCGATGGCGTTGCTCCACTTCGGCGTCTTCCATTCGAACGTGACGGGTCCCGTCAGCACCGACTTGGGCAGGTTGATGATCACGCTGTTGCCGGTAGCTTTGACGTAGCCGATGTCGACCAGGCCGGAAAGGGCCGTCGACCAGAGGCGAGCGATCGCGCCTCCGCCGGTGTCGAGCGCTAAGTGGTCCTTGCCGTCGAACCAGCGCGGCGACATCACCCACGAGTACTGGTTTGCAAAGTCGCGCTTCTTCGGCGTGGGCAGCGTGTGCATGTTCCAGGGATGGCGGCGATCGACCGGATTCCCGAGCGGATCCCGCTCCATGAAGGTCTCCTCGCCCTCCCAGTCATTGTAGTAGGAGTGGCCTAAGAGAATCCGGATGCCCAGATTGATCTGCACCAGATCGTTCGTATGGAGCTTGCCGTCGATCACGATGCCGGGCGTGACGAACATCTTGCGGCCCCAGTTCGTCATGTTCTTGTAGGTGAAATCGCAGTAGTCGGGATCTTGGAAGGCGCCCCAGCAGCCGAGCAGGATGCGCCGCTCGCCGACGTGCTCGTAGCCGGGCAGGGCCTGGTAGAAGAAGTCGAAGAGGTCGTCGTGCAGGGGCACGCACACCTTCATGTACTCGACGTAGCGCATCAGGCGCGAGTAGTAGTCGGTGAAGAGTTGTACCGTCGCGACCGTCCCGGTGCCGCCGGCATACAGCGTCGAGGGATGGACGTGCCGCCCTTCCATGAGGCAGAACATTTCGCGCGTGTAACGGCTGATCTGCAACGCCTGACGGTAGAAGTCGCCCGAGAAGGGGTTGAGCGAGGTCATGATGTCGGCGATCGTCTTGTAACCGTGGATGTGGGCGTTCGGCGCCTCGGTCTTCTTGGCTTTCTCCCAGACCGAAGGATTGGTCTCGCGCACCATCTGCTCGCAGAAATCGACGCCGACCAGATTTTCCTGGAAGATGTTGTGGTCGANNTCGCCGAGGTTGATGATCCATTCGCCCATGTGCGGCGGCTTCACGCCAAAGGCCATGTTCTGAGCGTACACCGAGCAACAGCAGTGATTGTCGCCGCAGATTCCGCAGATGCGACTCGTGATGAAGTGCGCGTCGCGCGGATCCTTGCCTTTCATGAAAATACTGTAGCCGCGGAAAATCGAAGACGTGCTATGGCACTCGACGACCTTGCGCTCTTGAAAGTCGATCTTCGTATAGATGCCGAGGCTTCCGACGATCCGAGTGATCGGATCCCACGACATCTCGACGAGCCGCGAGGGTTGGGTCGAGGTGGTTGAGCCGGGTAGGTCTTTAACAGCCATTTCGTTTCCTCGCAATCAGCGTGGGCGGTAGCCGGTCGTTAGCTCCCGACCCTTGTGTCGCCACTTCGGCTCTTGATCGACGGTTTGAATGGTGAAATTGCGCATCGCCCGAATCACGTTTCCGTAGACGCCGCTGACGGTGGACGAAATCTTGGCGCCTGGGGGCTCGTCCATGAAGGGCATGAACTTATCGGGGAAGCCGGGCATCGTGCAGCCGATGCAAATGCCGCCGACGTTGGGGCAGCCGCCGACGCCGCCGGTCCAGCCACGCTTGGGAACGTTGCACTTGACGACCGGGCCCCAGCAGCCGAGCTTCACCAAGCACTTCGGCGAATCGTACTCTTCGGCAAAGTCGCCCTGCTCGTAGTAGCCGGCGCGGTCGCAGCCTTCGTGCACGGTGGCGCTGAAGAGCCATTGCGGCCGGCCCGCTTCGTCGAGCGGGATCATGGGCGCTATACCGTTGGCTTGCCACAGCAGATAGAGAATCGTCTCGGAGAGGTTGTCAGGCTGAATCGGGCACCCAGGCACGCAGACGATCGGAATGCCGGCGCTGGATTTCCAGTCCCAGCCCAAATAATCCAGCAAACCCATTGCGCCGGTCGGGTTCCCGGCCATTGCGTGGATGCCGCCGTAGGTCGCGCAGGTTCCAACACCCATGACCGCCCAGGCTTTGGGTGCGAGCCGGTCGATCCACTCGCTCAAGGTCATCGGCTGATCGGTGCCGGGCTTGTTTCCAAAGCCGGTCCAATAGCCTTCCTTCTTAATGGATTCATTCGCGATCGAACCTTCGATCACGAGTACAAATGGATCGAGTTCGCCGCGCTCAGCTTTGAAAAACGCCTGCAAGAACTCCTGACCGCCGAGGCTGTACTCGATCAGCGGCCAGTGAAAGCGGACCTTCGGAAGCCCCGGCAAAGCGCCGAGCGCGATCTCCTCGATGGTGGGTTGCATCGCCGAGGTGAGCGCGACGGAATCGCCGTCGCAACTAAGGCCTGCCGGTATCCAGAGAACGTTGACCAGCGTGTCCGCCATCGTCGCCCCTTATCTCACGGCGGGCAGCGCATCGTCCGTAAAAAGCGCTACCCAAGAAATCTTTCGTCACTATAGAGGTTCGGCCCATAAAGGTCCATCGTGGCGCCCTGAAAAGCCTAAATCCTTCCCCAAGTGGTAGGAAGGGACGCCTGCATCGGGGTTGCAAAGCACGCCTCCGGAACGCACCATCTAGAGGCTGTCCGCCTATACACCGCCCAAATTTGAAACTCTGTTCGAGCTCCGCTTCGACGGAGGAAAGGCAACTGCGCGATGCACGAGCTATCGGTCGCCCTGACCCTTCTCGACGGAGTTAGCGAGGCCGCGCTGCGTGACGGGATCGAACGGGTTACGGCGGTTCACGTGCGCATTGGCGCGCTGAGCGGAATCGCGCGCGACGCCCTTCTGTTTTCATGGGACATGGCGAGCGCCGAGTCGATCGCCGCCGGCAGCGAGCTGCGCATCGAAGACGTGCCTGTCGCCGTTTTCTGCGAGCGCTGCAAGCGGGAACGCTCGCCCGCACCCGGAACGGGGTTGCTCTGTCCCGTCTGCGGCGCCGCATCGCCGACGATCGTACGCGGCCGAGAATTACAAATCGTTGCGATGGAGGTTCCCGCGTGAAACTGCGCGTCGTCGAGATCCAGGCGAACATCATGCGCAAGAACGACGCGCTCGCGGCGGCTTTGCGCGCGCGCTTCGCAAAGAGCGGAACGCTCGTCGTGAACCTGCTGTCGAGCCCGGGCTCGGGCAAGACGACCCTGCTCGAGGAGACCTTGCGCCGGCTTGCCGGACGGTATCGAATCGGAGCGCTCGTCGGCGATCAGGCCACCGAGAACGACGCCCTACGACTAGCCCGTAGCGGCGCTCCGGTGCGTCAGATCACGACCGCCGCGGAGTGCCGGCTCGACGCCGACATGATCGGCAAGGCCCTGGCCGAGTGGAACCCCGGGCCGCTCGACGCGCTCTTCATCGAAAACGTCGGAAACCTGATCTGCCCGGCGGAATACGATCTGGGTGAGGACCTGCGCGCCGTTCTCTTTTCCGTGACCGAGGGCGAAGACAAGCCCTTGAAGTACCCGCTCGCGTTCAACACGTCGCAGCTCGCACTGATTACAAAAATCGATATCGCCCAGGCAGTTGGTTTCGACCGCCAGGCCGCCGAGCGGAGCCTGCGAGCCGTGCATCCGTCGATCGAGATCGTCGAGCTTTCGGCCCGCAACGGACAAGGCATGGATACCTGGCTCGAGCTCTTGGCGCGGCGCATCGAAAGCAAATCCCTGGCCGCGGTCTGACCCCGCAAGGGGCGCCCGTTACAAATCGGATGCGCCGGCGAGGAATCCTCGCCGGCGCTCCGCCTGGCCGACTACTGCTGCTGGGGAGGCGGTCCGTTCGGCGGCGCCCCGTTTGGAGGACCGTTATCCGGCGGGAACGGGACGTAGCGCGCGCGCCGTATCCGTGGCGGCGGCAGCAAGTCGATTTCGTCGGCCTGGAAATTTCCGTCGGGCGAGATGTGACCGTAGACCTGGACGGGCATTCCGGGCTCGAGGGTAAGGCCGGTCGGATTGATCACCGTGCCTTGGTGAAGATAAATGTGCGGCCCCTTGTTGAGCTGCAGATGGAACGGCTGAAACCACGCGACCCGTCCGGTCAGCTGCGCCTGACCCGAGGCGTACGGCGGCGGCTGCTGCGCGCTTGCTGGAGCGGGCTGCGCGTACGGCGGCAAGCTTTGCGCCTTCGCCGCAGCAGGCCCTAGACTCGCAACGACGGCGGCAATCCCGACAATCAAGATCCGTTTGTTCACACGATTTCTCCCGGCCCAATGACCTACGTTTCGATAAGATCTTCTATCCGTTCAACGCCGAAACGAACCGGCCGGTCGCCGCCAGGGGCCGTGCGCAATCATTTCTCATCCGAATTTTAGGAAGACGGAGCGCCGGGACGATCAGTCCGAAAGCTCGTCGAGCATTTCCGGGTGAACGCGCGCGTTGCTTGCCAAAATCGACGCGCCGTCGCTGCGGTAATCGCTGCCGTCGATTGCGCTCACGCGGCCCCCGGCTTCCCGCACGATCAGCGCGCCTGCAGCGACGTCCCAAGGCGCCAAGTCGAATTCCCAAAACGCTTCGAACCGGCCGCAGGCGACGAATGCCAGATCGAGTGCGGCTGCGCCGTCGCGTCGCACTGCCTGTGCCCGACCCGAAAGCCGGCTGAAGTTGCGCATGTTGCGCTCGTACTTGGCCGGCACGAAACCCGTGCACACCAGCGACTTGGCGATTTGCTCGACCGCCGAAACCGCAATCGGCCGGCCGTTGCAGGTTGCGCCGCCGCCGCGTTCGGCCGCGTAGAGCTCGCCAAGGCGCGGCGCGTAGACGACGCCGCAAAGAACTTCGCCGCGCACCTCATACGCGATCGAAACGCAGTACAGCGGATAACCGTGTGCGTAATTGGTGGTCCCGTCGAGCGGATCGACGAGCCAGCGCGCTTCGCCGGCTCCGGCTCG
>PMHO01000044.1 GCA_003156715.1 Candidatus Tityobacter terrigena | reverse complement strand
CGGCTCGACCGCTACATCGCGCAGCTTCTCGGGGTTCGGCCGACGATTCCTGGAAACGTGCGCGCGCGCGGTCCCGTCGAAGTGTCGCTGGACCGAGCGGCATATTTGGAGCGCGTGGCGCGAGCCAAGAAGGCGATCTACGAAGGCGACGTTTATCAACTTCAACTCGGCATCCGCTATTGGTGCGAGCTCGACGGCACGCCGTTCGACTTCTACCGGCAAATTCGAGCGCGCAACCCGTCGCCGTACATGTTTTTCGTCGAGATGGACGGGCGCACGGTGTTCGGCGCTTCGCCCGAGTTTCTCGTACGATTGGATCGCGGCAACGCTCGTTTAAGGCCGCTGGCGGGCACGCGCCCGCGCGGCGAAACGGCCGAGCGCGACGCAGCGGTGGCGAGCGAGCTCCTGGAAAACGAGAAGGAGCGCGCAGAGCACGTGATGCTGGTCGATCTGGGACGAAACGACCTGGGCGTCGTTTGCCGGACCGGAAGCGTCAACGTCGACGAGCTGATGGTGATCGAACGCTACAGCCACGTCATGCACATCGTTTCCAATGTGACCGGGCGCCTGCGGGACGACAAGGACGCGCTCGATCTCTTCGCCGCCTCTTTTCCCGCCGGTACCGTGACCGGTGCCCCGAAGATTCGGGCGATGCAGCTCATCGACGAACTCGAGCCCGTGCGACGCGGCTTCTACGCGGGAAGCGTAGCGCACATCGATTTCGACGGGCAGATGGATTCGTGCATCGTCCTGCGCAGCGTCGCGACCGCAGGTGGCCGCGCGTACTGGCAGGCTTCCGCCGGAATCGTTGCCGACAGCGATCCGCAGGCCGAGTTCGACGAGATCCTGGCGAAGACACGGATCGTTCGCGAGGTATTAGGGCTTGGGCGATGAGGGAGAGCGCCGCGCCGTGAAGCTCCTGCTAGTCGATAACTACGACTCGTTCACCTGGAACCTAACGCACCTTTTCGGTTCGCTCGGCGCGGACGTCGACGTCATCCGCAACGACGATCCGCGTCTGGAACCGCAGCTGGTCGCCGGGTACGACGCGGTCTGCATCGGGCCGGGGCCNNGGTCGTCCGCTGCTCGGGGTTTGCCTGGGGTTGCAAGCGATCGGCGAACACTTCGGCGGCGTCGTCGATCACGCGCCGGCGCTGATGCACGGCAAGACCTCGCGGATCTCGCATGACGGGTCGGGCGTTTTCGCCGGCCTGCCTTCGCCGTTCAGCGCGACCCGCTACCATTCGTTGTGCCTCGCTTCCGACTCGCTGCCGCCGGTCTTGCGCGTCAATGCGACGAGCGACGACGGCGTCGTTCAGGGTGCGATGCATCGTGAGCTGCCGGTGCACGGCGTGCAATTCCATCCAGAGTCCGTTCTCACCGTGGAGGGCCGCGCCATCTTCGACAACTTCCTCGCGCTCGCGCGGACCGTGGCTGCCGCTCGGTGAGCGACTACTCGACGCTCCTGCGGGCGCTGGTCATGCGCAGGTCGCTCGAGCCAAGTGAGATGGCCGCGTCGATCGGTGCGATCATGGACGGCGACTGGAGCACCTCGCAAGCGGCCGCGTTTCTGGCGGCCCTGGCCGTCAAGGGCGAGACGGCCCAAGAGGTCTACGGCGCAGCCGAGGCGATGCGCGCGCGCTCGGTGCGCGTCGAGCACGAATTGCCGCTGGTCGTCGACACGTGCGGCACGGGCGGCGACGGCGCGCACACGATCAACATCTCGACCGCCGTCGGGTTCGTGGTCGCGGGCGCCGGATTACCGGTTGCGAAACACGGCAACCGGGCTGCTTCGAGCTTGTGCGGCAGCGCCGATGTCCTGGAAGCTTCGGGCATCACGATCGATGCCTCTCCGGAAGTAGCCCGCGAGCAACTCGAAATCAAGCGGTTCGCATTCCTGTTCGCGCAAGCGTACCATCCCGCGATGAAGGTCGTCGGACCGGTGCGCCGCGAGCTTGGAATCCGAACTATTTTCAACGTGCTCGGTCCGCTCGCGAACCCGGCGCGCGCCACCCATCAAATCATCGGCGTTTCCAACCCGGCTACGCTGGAGCTAGTGGGCGAGGCGCTGATACGGCTCGGCGTGCGCGGCGGGGCAGTCGTTCACGCGCTCAACGGCATCGACGAGATCGCCGGCGACGCCCCGTCCGAGGTTTTCGAGTTCTCCGCACAGGGCCCGCGGCGGTACCGGATCGATCCTAGCGACTACGGCATCCACGCTCCGCTCGAGACGCTGGCCGGCGGCGACCCGTCAGCCAATGCGGCCGCACTTGCGGCGATCTTGCAGGGAGAGCGTTCGCCCCGGGCGGAGGTGGTTGCTCTCAATGCCGCCCTCGCTTTCGTGATCGCCGAACGCGCAGAAGGTTTGCGCGAAGGGCTCGCGCTTGCCCGTGAGAGCCTGCGTGGCGGGTCCGCTCTGGCCGTCTTCCAATCGTTACGACGTTCGACCGAGGTGCAATTCGTTTGAGTAGCATTCTTTCGAAGCTTTACGCCGCTAAGGCGGCCGCACTTGAAGAGGAGGAGCGGCGCGAGCCATATGCGGCGGTGCTCGCACGGGCGCAGCAGCGCGTATCTGCACGGCGACCCTTTGCGGCGGCGATCNNCCGCCGCAAAGGGACCGGCCATCGTGGCGGAGATTAAGCGCGCCTCGCCATCGGTCGGGCTCATCGCGCGCAATTTCGATCCGGCGGCGATCGCTTCCACGTATGAGTTGGCCGGTGCTGATGCCATCAGCGTGCTGACCGAGGCCGACCACTTCCTCGGGGACCTTTCGTATCTCGACGTGGCGCGCGCTCACTCCACGCGTCCGATCCTGCGCAAAGACTTCCTGTCGACGCCGTATCAGATCGCGCAGTCGGCCGCACACGGCGCGGACGCCGTTCTCTTGATCGTGGCGGGCCTCGACGACGCCGTCTTGCGATCGCTGGTGGCCGAGGCCAAACGCTTCGCGCTCGACACGTTCGTCGAAATCCACGACGAGGAAGAGCTGCATCGCGCGCTCGCGCTGGAACCGTCGGTGCTCGGCATCAACAACCGCGACCTGCGCACGTTTGAAACCGACCTCGCGGTTACCGAGCATCTTCTACCGATGATTCCGCCGGGCGTCCTCGTGATCAGCGAGAGCGGCGTTCACGACGCCGACGATATCATACGGCTCCACGGCGCCGGGGCACGCGGCTTCCTGGTCGGCGAGGCCCTGATGCGGAGCGACGATCCGGCCGCATTCATCGAAGATCTCAAACGAGCGTCTCCCGTCTCGCGGTAAGTCGGGAAGCCTCGGATTCAGCCCGTTCGCTGGTGCAGGACGAACGAGTTTCCGTCGGGATCCTCGCACCATTGCGCGCGGCAAGCGGGGAAGGTGCGCACGCCTTCGACGAGCTTGCCGCCGAGTTCGGGAATGCGCGCGGCGGCAGCTTCAACGTCGGGTACCGCGAAGAGAACGCAACCCGACGGCGCCCACTCGCCGCTCGAGTAGACGCCAACCCCGAACGCGGAGCCGTCGCCAAGGATCCATTCGGCGCCGTGATCGCCCTCGAACGAGGTCTCGCGAACGTCCAGTAGTTCCTTGTAGAAGGCGAGCGCGCGCGGCACGTCTTTGACGGAGAAGAAGACCGCATCGACCCCAGTAGCCTTCGCTTGNNTCATTTGCGTTTGTGAACGGCGAAGTTGTTGCCCTCGGTGTCGTTGCACCAGGCCATGGTGCAGACCTCGGTTTCGGTGACGTCGCCGTGAATCTGGATGCCGGCTTCGCGCAGCCGTGCGACCGCCGCGGCCACGTCGGGCACGGCGAACATCACGCCGCCGGTTGGATACCACTGATCGTCCGGGAGCTTGGCAAGCGCGAACGATCCCCCGTCGGGAAGCTCGAACTCGGTCCAGCTCGGGCCTTCCATCGCGGTCGGTCGAAGGCCCATGACCCCTTGATAAAAGTCCTTTGCCCGGGCGTAGTCCTTCGCGAGATAGCAGACGCAATCGATTCCGGTGGGGGCGATCGTCTCAACCGAAGCCGGCATGAAGCAGTCCTTTCAAAAAGCGCTGTCGTGGACCGATGATAGCAGGCGATACTTGACATCGGCTGTCATATTTGCAACCGTTGCGGCATGAAAGCGGACCGGCTCGTCTCGCTGCTGCTGCTCCTGCAGTCCGCTCCTCGCCGGACGGCGCGCGAACTGGCCGGGCGGCTCGAGGTTTGCCAGCGCACGATCTACCGCGACGTCGACGCCCTGTGTGCCTCGGGAGTGCCCGTCTTCACCGAGCGCGGCGTCGACGGCGGCATCGCCCTCGCCGACGGCTACCGGCGCGCTTTGCTCAACTTCGGCGACGAGGAGATTCGAGCGCTCTTCGTGTCAGGCTCGGCGATCCTGACGGATCTGGGACTTGGGGCGAGTTTCGAGCGCGCGCTGGAAAAGCTGCGCGGCGGCTTAGGCGACGTTCAGCGCCGCGCGGCGGAGCACGCTCGCAAACGAATTCACATCGACCAGCGGCGCTGGAACCAAGCCGACCCGCCGCTCGAGAAACTGGCGCTGCTGCGGCGGGCGGTGTGGGATGACCGGCGAGTCGACCTGCGTTACGAAGACCGCCGTAGAGCCGTCTCGATGCGCTCGGCGGATCCGTTTGGACTGGTTTCGAAGGCCGGCGTTTGGTACTTGATCGCGCGCACGGCCGACGGCATGCGCAGCTTTCGCGTCGATCGCATTCTCGAGGTCAACGAGCGGGCCGACCGATTCGAACGCCCTGCGGCCTTCGACGTCGAAGCCTACTGGCGTGAAACTGCTGCCAAGATGTTGGAAGGGCAGCCGCGCGACTATCCGGTCGTGATGCTGGCCGACCGCGACGCACTAGAGCAGCTCAACGGCTACTGCCCGTGCGACATCCTCGACGAGCGCGAGGGTCTGCTCCTGCGTGTTGGGTTTTCCGGTAAAGAGGCGGCGCTGCGTTTCTGCGTGGCATGGGGCGGGCGCATACGCCTGATCGAGCCGAGCGAGCTCGCCGAGGCGATCGTCGAATATGCAAAGGAGCTCCAAGCGACATATGCTGCAGCTGCTCTTGCTTGAGGCGGACGGAGCGCCGGCCGCGGCGTAGTCTAGGCCTTCATGCAACGACCCGACGCGCGCGGCTACTTCGGAGTCTTCGGCGGTAAGTTCGTGCCGGAGGTTCTCGCCGAAGCGCTTGCCGAGCTCGAGCGCGCGGTCGAGGGCGCCTTTGCGGATGGCGCGTTTTGGCGCGAGTACCAGGCGCTACTGCGCGACTACGTGGGCCGCCCCTCGCCGATCACGCAAGCGTCGCGGCTGCTCGGCGGGGAGCGCGTTGCCCGGCTGCTCCTCAAACGCGAGGATCTAAACCATACGGGCGCCCATAAGATCAACAACACGGTAGGTCAAGGCCTGCTCGCGATTCGAATGGGAAAGCGGCGCCTCATCGCGGAGACGGGGGCCGGACAGCACGGCGTGGCGACCGCCACCATCGGCGCGAAGCTAGGGCTTCCGGTCGATGTCTATATGGGTGCGCTCGACGTCGAACGGCAGTCGCTCAATGTTTACGTGATGAAGCTGCTGGGCGCGCGCGTTCACCCGGTGACTTCCGGTACGCAGACGCTCAAAGACGCCACGAACGAAGCATTTCGCCAATGGGCGGGCCGCGTCGAAGACACCTTTTACGTCATCGGCAGCGTCGTCGGCGCGCATCCCTATCCTTATATGGTGCGCGAGTTCCAGAAGGTGATCGGCAGCGAAGCCCGCGCCCAGGTGCTGGAACGTTACCAACGCCTTCCAAGCGATGTGATCGCGTGCGTCGGCGGTGGCAGCAACGCAATGGGAATCTTTTCCGGTTTCATCGACGACCGCGACGTGAAGTTGTGGGGCGTCGAAGCCGCCGGCCACGGCCTGCAGTCGGATGACACTGCGGCTACGCTAGGTGCGGGGACTGTCGGCATCCTGCATGGGTCGCGCTCGTATCTACTCCAGACGCCCGAGGGGCAAGTCCGCAACACGCATTCGATCAGCGCCGGGCTCGACTACCCCGGAGTCGGCCCGGAACATGCTTTTCTCAAAGACAGCGGCCGCGCGTTCTACGTGAGCGCGACCGATGAGGAAGCTGTGGCGGCCTTCCACCGCTGTGCCGAACGCGAAGGCATCGTGCCCGCGCTCGAGTCGGCCCATGCGCTGGCCTTTGCCGAGCGGCTCGCGAGCGAGCGCGGACCCGACGGGTTGTTGCTCGTTTGCCTCAGCGGCCGCGGCGACAAAGACACGCGCCAAATCGCGGCGCTTGAAGGGGTCGAACTCGCCGGCGCGGCGTGGCGGTGACCGCGTCTCGCCTCGGCGGCATCGAGCAGCTCGAAAGCGCGTTCCAGAAAGCGCATGCCGACGGGCGCGGGGCGTTGATCCCCTACGTGTGCGGCGGCGACCCAAACCTCGCAACGTGCGCGGCGATCGTGGACGCGCTCGGCGCCGCCGGGGCTGATGCGATCGAGATCGGCATTCCGTACGGCGATCCGCTCGCGGACGGCCCGACGATCGCGGCCGCCGCGCAGCGCGCACTCGAATGCGGCACGAGCGTCGATGACGTCGTTGGACTTGCGGCCGGAGCGCGCGAACGCGGCGCGCCCCCGCTCTTGCTCTTCACGTACCTCAATCCGGTCGTCCAATACGGCGTCGAGCGCTTCGCGGCCGCCCTCGCCGCAGCCGGCGCGGCCGGAGCAATCGTTCCGGATCTGCCGTACGAAGAGAGCGAAGCGCTCCGGAGGGCGTTTCACCGCTGGGGGCTCGCCTTGCCACTGCTCGTGGCTCCGACGACGCCCTTCGAGCGCGCCGTCGCGATCGCCGAGCGCAGCGACGGCTTTGTCTACCTGGTGTCGCGCCTCGGCGTGACGAGCGCCGCGCATGGGCCTGACATCGCCTGGATCGGCGAGCGTATTGCGCGGCTCCGGCCGCGCACCGCGCGGCGCATTGCCGTCGGCTTCGGCATTTCCCGCCCCGATGAGGTACGCGCCGTCTGCCGCTACGCCGATGGCGCCATCGTGGGAAGCGCGCTCGTCGATTCGTATGCCGGTACGCTGGGCGCCCAAGCGGTCGATCGCGCTCGTGCGTTCCTGTGCAGTCTTCGCGCCGCGACCGTGCGCGAGCCGGAAAGCTAAACGAGCAGCGCGGGGTTCGGTTCTTATAGGCGAGAAAGGAACTGCTTATGCCGCGACCTCATGAAGATCTCCAGCGCCACACCCTCACCGATCACACCAGCGGCGGGCCGATCGTCACCTTCGCACCCGCTTCTTGGTGGGCGATCGACGTAGCTCAGGTCACCGAAGAGCGAGCCCCCGCTGCAATTGCGTCGTACGAAACCCTCATTGAGAAGGCTCGCGCCGCGGCACGCAAGGCGCACGAGGCAGCAGTGCTTTGCTCGCACAACCATAGGCGCGTGGTCGCGCTGCTGCGTCTAGACGGTCACGAAGCATACGGGCACCTCGCCTCAGCCTGGGACGATCATCACCTTCTCGCCGAGCGGCATGCGGTGGCGGAATCACGTTCTCTTGCGCTCTACAAGATCGCGGCGCAGGCGGGCGAGGCGATCGTCGATCCAACCTCTACCCTGGTGTGTGCATTCGAGCACCTTTTCGTGGGCGTCGAACGAAGCGCAGCGATCGTCACGCCGATCGCTGCTGCGCCGGGCTTCCGCGGCGCGTGTGTCTTCGGCTCCGACGACGGTCGGGCTTCGGCCATCATCTATGTGTTCTCCCACCATGAAGAGGTTCAAGCATTTCGGGCAACGCCCGAGGCGCAGCGCGCCTTGGGACCCATCGGCGGAACGGGTGAGTCTTTCTTCCCCGTACGCGCCGTGAGAACGTTCGCGTAGGACCGACTTTCACGCAGTACGTCATCCAGGGGGTAGTCGCGGCGCCGAACGAAATGTCGAGGAAGTGTAAGGGTGTTGATCCAGTCTATTCACTACACGTTTGCCCCGGAGGATGCGGACCGTGTTGCCGCGATCCTGATAGAACTTCGCGATCTCTCGCTTCAAGAGCCTGGAATCATGCAGTTTGAAGTCGCCCGCGGCAAGGATCGGCCGAACGTCTTTGCGTTGTGGGAAGTGTATCGCGACGACGTTGCGCTAAAGGCACACCTCGAATCCGATCACTTTCAGCGGCTCGGCATCAACGGAATCCGCCGGCTTGCCAAGGAGCGGCTTGCAGAAATTGCGCTTCCTCTTTAGCCGACGAGTGCTAAGGATAGAATGGACCGAGCGTAGCGTCTCCACCGTCAGCTAGCTTTCGAGGGGCGTCGCCCATTTGGCAACTGCCCATGACGAGCTGGCTGATGGAAGAGCAGGCGCGTCCGGACGAGAAGTTCCGCTTCGTGAGAATGACCGCTGCAGTCAGCGCCATTGCGCTTGGGCTGATCGGCCTAGCAGGGGTCTTGGCGGCGCGCCCTGCGCAGCCAACGCGCGCTCCTGGCCCGAGTCCCACACCCTTCCAGGCGGGTCACTGGGAAGAACGGACCAAGTTGCCGACGGCCGTAAGCGAAGACGCCGTCGCGGCCGTCGATGACAAGCTCTACGTGCTGGGCGGCTATGCGCTGGGAAGCTTCGCTCAACCGCTCGTCCAGGCGTATGACCCCGTCACCGATGCTTGGAAGTCGCGAGCGCCGATGCCGCGCGGCCTGAACCACGCTGCAGTAACCGCTTTTGACGGGAAAATCTACACGTTCGGCGGTTTCGTCGAGCAAAACCGCAACGCCGTCGCCGACTGCAACGTGTACGATCCGGTCAGCGACAAGTGGAGCGCGATTGCACCGCTGGTCAACAAGCGCGGCGCGATCGCCGTCGCCGTTCTCGATGGGAAGATCCATGCGGTTGGAGGGCGCGACGTGCTGAGCGTCGGCGAGCACGACGTGTACGATCCGGCGAGCAACACCTGGTCCAGCGCGCAACCGTTGCCGCAGGGTGAGGGGCGCGATCACTTGGGGCTGCTTGCATACGAAGGGAAGCTTTACGCAATTGCCGGACGTTTCAACGACTTCAACCACAACACGAATCTGGTCGAGCGTTACGACCCGGCGACCGATCGGTGGAGCGAGCTGCCGCGCATTCCGACGGCACGCAGCGGCGGGGCTGCCGTCGTCTACCACGGATTGCTGCTCTACATAGGCGGCGAACGAAAGGGCGGAACCTTCACCGAAAATGAAGCCTTCGACCCGGTTGCCGGCCGCTGGCTAAAGCTTACGCCGCTTGCGTTGGGCCGGCACGGAACGGGCGCGGCGCTGATCGGCGATGCAGTCTATTTGCCGGCAGGCGGCCCAGTCAACGGGGGCAAGGAGCAATCCAAGACGCTCTTCGTTTATTCGCAGCCGTAGCGGCGGCCGCATTCGCACTTGCCCCGTGGCCATCGTGCGCCGTCGCCAAAGCGGACGTCGCTGCCGATTGCGCGCTCGTCACCAGGCAGGAAGCCGGCGATATTCTCGGCGCGTCGGTCGCGGATGCCGATGAGTACGCGATGAGTAACGGGACGTGCTTGTTCGGCGCGCGCTCGATAAGCGACGACGGGCTCGCGCGGTACGCGTTGGTCCGCTCCGAGCGCCTGCCGGCGGTTCGGCAATTCTTTGCGGTAGCCCGCGTTTCGTGCGGCAACGTCGCGCCGGGAGCCAGCCATTATGGCGCTTGCCAAACCTACGCGCGCTTAGCAACCGCGGCGGACGTCGCCGATTACTGCGCGATCCGGGCGGACCAGCCCGACCGCAAGCCCATCGAGGGGCTCGGTTCGACCGCTTTCATTGCGGCCGACGGCGCGTACGTGCTGCACGCGGGCGTCTGCGTGGAAGCCTACGTCAGACGCAAGGATACGTAACGATCCGAAGCGGACCGAAGCCCTCGCGCCTGGTCGTTACCCGCTTGCCCTAGCGGAGGCGCAAGCACTGAAAAGGCTGTACCGCTCTCGATCCGCTTATAAAGTGCGCGCGGCCAAGACGAAGTAACTCCGAGGTTCTAGCGGAAGCGGACATTGGCCGGAGCTGGATGAAGCTCAGACACCTAAGCGGGTCGTCTTCTGGCGACCGGTTCGCTGCGCCGCCGGCGCAAAGGAAGCTTAAAGACCGTGAACCTATCGCGCTCGACCCTCGCATTGCTCGTGTTAGCGGCCCTGGCTGCCGTTAACGCCTGTTCGAGCAACAACTCAACCCCGGTCGCTCCCACGCACACCCCGACCCCTACCGCGAGCCCTATAGCGACCCCGACGGTCGTCCCGACGTCCACGCCGTCACCCGGTCCTGCCACGACGACCGAACCGATCACGCCAGGATCGTATAACGCTTTCCCCACCGTCGGCGGCTACGGCGCCGGTATCGAATTCCCGACCGGAAGCACGCCGACCAACGACCCGATTACGTTGACGACGCAAATCACTCAGCCCGCGGGTTATCCGACGGCTATCCCAACCGGCAATCCCGGCGCGGGGACAAGCCCCACAGCACCCTGGTTAACGTTTAAGCTCGAAAATACGCTGACGCTGCCGAGTTCCTCATCAAGCATCTACATCGCTCTTTGCGGGCCCTATCCGGCGGGGACGTACTACCTCGCGCTCTTCGACATCACAGCGGCGAACGAGTTCCTCGACTCTTTCCAGTTGACGGGATCGCCGGCGTCGTGCACCTCGTCGGAGACCGCGATGGTGCGCCGCGCGCTATCGACGAGGCGGCTTCGTCCTGACGCGACCACCCTTTCGACCGACCTCTACTATATTGGGGTGTTCCACTGAGGCTCGGCTCAACCGACACGAAGTCACCCTAAGTCTGACCTCCTCGAAGGGCAAACAAAGAAAGCACCCGGAGCCGAAAGCCCCGGGTGCTTTCTTTGTGCGCCCGCCGCGCGCTGACTTAAATGGAGATGAGAGTCCTCTGTGGGACCTGGTCGTGGCGACCATTAGCCAAGGGCAACGATGCTCGCTGTGAGCCGAGATCGGATGGCGACCTGCAAACCGCAAGCCGTTCGCGCGTGGAGATACCAAATCCGACGGCGGCGTGCAGGTGTTAGGATTCCGAGCGTCGTGCATCCTACACGCTTGGCATCGTTGACGTAGGCGTCTTTTGAGGACCGTCTTGTACTCGAGATCCCTTGTTCACGATGATCGACGAAAGATACCGTGCATCGTGAGGTTCTCATGGCAGCAACAGAAACATCAACGCAGCGTGCGATCTCTCGCCCAAGCAAATGGCGAACTTACGCTTGACAAACCCGGCGCTAGCCTTAGAATGTGCTTCATGGTTCCGTCGGTTTCGGTTCAAGTAGTTCCAAGTAGGAAGCTTGCTGCCGTCAGGCGGCAGGTGCGTCTTGGAGCAGTTGGTAGCGTGTGGCGCGCTGCCTTGGACCTAGTTTGGGCATACCTACGAACTAATCCGGGCCTGCGAACCGACGGGCACAATGTCTTCCTCTACCGTCATCCCGAATACAGGTACGCTTTGATGGACGTGGACTTCGGAGTCGAAGTGACACGTTCGTTTGATCGTTGCGGCGAAGTACACGAAACTGGTACGCCAGAGGGAGAGGCGGCAGTCGCGACGCACATCGGGGCTTATGACCGCTTGAGCGAGACTCATAATGTGGTCCTCGCTTGGGCTAGAGAAAATAATAGAAAACTTGCCGGATATTCAATGGAAATCTATGGCGACTGGTCCGACAATGCGGGCGATTTGGAGACGACAGTTACCTATTTCCTTCAATAGACTAAGCTCAAACTTAAGGCACACTTTTCGCTGACAGCAACGCCCTATGCGGGAAGTTTAGGCGTCGCATCGTCTCCGCTGAGCGACTGTTGCGGGTCGCCTTTAGATGCCAGGGCAGCGTAGCGCTCATGAGCGGAACGACCGCGAACATCTTGCTCGATGGTACGGCGCGCTAATCAATTCGAGCGCGTGCGCTGCCCGGGCGATTGGAGCAGTTGGTGCAGATGCGTAAGATGCCCTCGAACCGACGCTTACTCGTTGACCGGTCAGCCGGACTTCGGAACGGTCGGTAAGCCGTCGTGGCTCCATTCCATCCAGGAGCCGTCGTACACGGCGACGTTGCCGAAGCCGGCTCCGCTTAGCGCGACGTACGCGCCTGAAGCCGAGACGCCGCTGCCGCACGAGCAGATGGTGCGCTTCGAGCGGTCGAGCCCGAGTTCGTTCACCAGAGCGTCGATCTTCTCGCGCGAGGCGATGCGGCCGCCGCGCTGGTCTTCGAGCAACAGGTTGCCGGAAAGCCGTTGAACGCCCGCGATATCGCGCTCGCGCAGCGCGTAGGTTGCGTCGCGCTGCGTCTCGAGTAGCTGGACATCGCTCCGACCTTCGGCAACCGCGAGCACTTCTTTACACGATGCGCGCAATTCCGGCCGTTCGCGCGGCGTAAACGACGCAAATGCGTACGACGGAATGCTTTCGGTCACCGGCCCACCGCGTGAACCCCACTCTTTGAAACCGCCGGCCAAGATGCGCACAGCGTCGTGACCGTAGAACCGGCACATCCAAAAGAACCGCGCGGCGTACGGTACGTCGCCGTTGTCGTACGCCACGACGAAGGTGTCGTCGCCGATGCCGGCTCGACCCACAACGTGCGCGAAAAGCTCCGGCGGCGCGACGCGCGCGGCGTACGGCGTCGCCGGGTCGGCCAGGTGTTCGGCATAGTCCAGATGGACGGCCCCGGGGATGTGTCCCCGGCCGTACTGCTCGGCGCCGCTCGGTGCGGCGAGGCCAGGCGCGCCATGCGGTGAGCTGCGCGTATCGACGATCCGCAAGGAAGGTTCGTTGAGGTGCTCGGCCAGCCAGGCTTGGGAAACGAAGGGGTCTTCCATGGGCCGGTTGTTCGAACGCCATGCCGTGTTCGTCCCGCCGCCTGGTCGTGTGCGGCACGACCGCGGGGCAGCGGAGGTTGATAATTGAAGAACCCGAGACTCCCACCCGCCCTGACGGAGCGTAGTCATAGCGTGACCAGCATCGCCGAGCGAACCCCCACCCAGCACCTTGCCGAGCTGCCCCCGTTCCAAAACGAGCCGATTCGGAACTTTTCCGATCCAAACGATCGCGCGTCGCTCGAGGCTGCCCTTGGGCAGGCCCGGCAAGGCCTCGGCCGTCACTACCCGCTGATCATCAATAGTCAGCCCATCGAGACTGAGAAGAAGATCGAGTCGAGAAATCCGGCCCGCCCGGCCGAGATCGTCGGGACGGTTGGCTCGGCTTCTGTCGAGCAGGCCAACGCCGCGGTCAAGGCGGCCTCGCGCCGTTTTGAGAGCTGGAAACGCGAGCCGGCTTCGGAGCGCGCTGGTTACTTGTTCCGCGCCGCCGACCTGATACGGCGCCGTCGCGACGACTTCAATGCGCTCTTGGTTCTCGAGGTTGGGAAGAGCTGGGTGGAAGCCGACGCCGACACGGCGGAGACCATCGATTTCCTGGAGTTTTACGGGCGCGAGGCGCTGCGCTACGCAGATCCACCCGCGCTCACGCCGATTGCGGGCGAAGAGAACCGTTTGGTTTACGTGCCGCTGGGGGTCGGCGTCGTCATTCCGCCTTGGAACTTCGCCTTCGCGATCATGGCTGGAATGACGAGTGCGGCACTGGTTGCCGGCAATACCGTCGTGCTCAAGCCGTCCTCGGATTCGGCCGTCATCGCGGCGCAGTTCGTCGATCTCCTGCACGAGGTCGGATTGCCGCCCGGCGTCGTCAACTTCGTTCCGGGTTCGGGCCGGACAATCGGCGACGTTTTGGTTGCACACCCGAAGACGCGCTTCATCGCCTTCACCGGATCGAAAGAGGTCGGCCTTCACATCAACGAGCTCGCCTCAAAGAAGCAGCCGGGCCAGATTTGGATCAAACGCGTCATCGCAGAAATGGGAGGCAAGGATTCGATCGTCGTCGCCGAGGACGCCGACCTGGATGCCGCAGCCGACGGCGTGGCCGCCTCAGCTTTCGGTTTCCAGGGACAGAAGTGCTCGGCTTGCTCGCGCGCGATCGTCGATGCGGAAATCTACGATGCCTTTACGTCGAAGCTCCTCGAACGCGTCAAGAAAATTTCGGTCGGCGATCCGTCGCAGCCGGCGACGTACATGGGCCCCGTCATCAATGAAAGCGCGATGCGGACGATTCTGAGCTATATCGAGAAGGGGCAAGCCGACGGCGGGCGTCTGCTGCACGGCGGCAAACGAATGGGTACTGACGGCTACTTCGTCGAGCCAACCGTGATCGGCGATGTTTCGCCGAGCGCTACGATCGCACAGGAAGAGATCTTCGGGCCGGTCTTGGCGCTCATCAAAGCGCGGGATTACGACGAGGCGCTAGCCATCGCGAACAACACCGAATTCGGCCTCACCGGCGCGGTCTACTCGCGCGACGACGCCAAGCTCGAGCGCGCGCGCAACGAGTTTTTCGTCGGCAACTTGTACTTCAATCGCAAGTGCACCGGAGCGATGGTTGGGGCGCATCCCTTCGGCGGGTTCAACATGTCGGGGACCGACTCCAAAGCCGGCGGCTACGATTACCTCATGCTTTTCACCCAAGCAAAGATGGTTTCGAAAAAGCTGTAGCGGCTGGAAAGCACGGGCGTCTGGCTAACCTTTCGGCGCGATCGAACGCGAACGCGAAGATGATGGTTGACCGAACGAGCGGCGTCGTTCCTACCAGCCCTCGGTGCCCGGTGAGCCCTTAAAGGGCCCGACAGTCTCGCTCGTTATCCAGCCGCCGTAGAAATTACCCTCCTGCGACTGCGCTCGTTCGCCATCGACGTAGGCGGCATCCACGCGCCCGGGATAAAAGGCGATCGCGCCGGTAAGCGCGCTATAAGCGCGGACGGGATGCTCGTACGTCCAAGCTGCTCGCCGTGATATACGCTCGCCGACGGCGAGATCGAAGTAGGACGCGTTACCCTTCCATTCGCAGAAAGAGCCCCCGCTCGTGGACCGGAGCGCATCCATCGCGACGTCCTCGCGCGGAAAGTAGAAGATTGGAGGGTGGCTCGTTTCGAGTACGCGCCAGGTCCGCGTGCTCCGGGCGATCTCGCGGCCTGCGAACTCGACGCGCACCAAGCGAGCGCTCTGCTCCAGTCGCGGCGGTCGCGGATAGTTCCAAACCCATTCTTGGCCGGGATCGAGCTTCGGAGGGTTCATCATCCTCCAATAACGCCTGCGGGACGACGTCGGTTGTTGGCGACCCGACCCCATTGCCGAGCGCGAGGCCCGCGCAACCACCGTGGCGGCAGCGCTTGCCAGGCGTTCGCGGCAGGGCGGCTCCGAGCTATCTCGATCGCCGTCACTACGCCTAGCCTGCCTGGAGGCGCACTCGTCTTCTGGCCGGCCGATGGCGGCAGCAGGCCCCGCGCTCGCCTCACCCGTCCGGCTACCCGAGCTCGCCTCACCCCTCCGCCTACCCGAGCTGGGGACGCGGGTTAGCCGCATGGAGCGCACCGATTGCTTCGCCGCCGGGGCTTTGCCTTGACTCCCCTCGGGGCCGGTGCTATCATAGGCGCCGTGACTCTGACGCCGTGTCCTTTTGGTGCGGTCACCGATCCGGTCCGATCGGGCCTTGGCGTCCGCGTTCGTTCCTTGAAAACTGAGCAGGACAGTAGCGCATAAGTCTGTGGGTCTCCATACGGAGAGCAGGCGAAATGCGGCGCAAGCCGTTTTTTGTTTGCCCTTCGCTTGAGAGATTTTTGAGCCGGCGCATCCACCCCGGTTTCGACCGGGAACTGGTTGGCGTCCGGCCCGTACAATTCAAGACCGGCTTCGGCCCGATCGGGTCGAGGTCAACGAGGGCGGGTTCTACCCGCGCTCGAGAGCTTAGTCAGCGATTTTAGAGCCGCAAACGGCTCCGATAAGGCTTTCCGGTCTTTGGCCGGGCAAGTTGTTTTATGGAGAGTTTGATCCTGGCTC
>PMHO01000011.1:27970-82519 GCA_003156715.1 Candidatus Tityobacter terrigena | reverse complement strand
GCACAAGCGGTGCGGCCGGGACGGGCAGCGCGGGCGCGCCGGGCGGCAATGCAAGTTCGTCGACGGGCGGGGCCGGTACGGCTGCCACGAGCGCCGGCAGCGCAGCCACCAGCGCACCGCGAGCCTCGAGCATAACGCCGCCGCCCAGCACGACCACGGGTGCGCCTGCTTCGAGCGCCACGGGGACGCCGGCCATGGCGGCTCCGGCCGCGGGCGTTGCGGCCGCGGCGGCGTCACCTGCGGCGCTCTCGACCGGCGCCGGCGGCCTCTCCTCCGGAATCTCCGCGCCAACCTCTTCGACGAGTTCGACGACCGGCACGACCTACACGTCCAACCTTCCGGTCGACACGTCAGTCACCGCCGGCTCGGTGTCGTCGACAACGAATAGCAGCTCGACGACCACGGCGGAAACGGCATCCGAAGAGGCCGCGACTCTGCCGTCTGCCTCGTCGAGCGAGTACGGGACGGGCAGCGGGACGTCCCTATCGCCGTTCATCGGCCCCGTCTATCCATGGGCGGTCCCATCCGCCGACAAGCGCATCTCCGACGTCGCGCAAGTGATCGACGGCAGCGTCGTGCCGCGCGTGTTTGCGAGCTTGAACGGTCAGACCGGCGTGGGCGTGAACGTGCAGAAGGCCACGACGGCGAGCGAGGTTACGGTCGCGAACGAAATAATCGGGGCATTGCCCAAGCTTCGCGCCCAATTTCCCGGTGTCGATTTCGAAGTGGCGCACAACCAGGCCACCTTCACGCAGCAGCAACTCGAATCGGTCGAGCACACGCTCTTGGAGGGAATCGTCCTAACCGGTGTCGTCATGTTGTTCTNNTCGCGATCCCGACCTCGCTCGGCGTCACCCTCTTCGTGATGAAGCTTCTGAACCTGACGCTCGATACGATCTCGCTGATGGCGATGACGCTCGTCATCGGCATCTTGATCGATGATTCGACCGTCGTTCTCGAGAACATCGAACGCCACCACTCCATGGGAGAAGCGCCGCCCGACGCAGCGCTGAACGGCCGCAGCGAAATCGGCCTCGCCGCGATCGTCATCACGATGGTCGACGTCGTGGTCTTTCTTCCGATAGCCTTTGCCGGCGGCCAAGTCGGCGTGCAGCTCGCCGAATTCGGCATCGTGGTCACAATCGCCACGCTCACATCCCTTTTCGTTTCCTTCACGCTGACGCCGGTACTCGCCGGGTTGTGGTCGATGAAGTCGACGTGGAAACCGTGGCCTGTCATCCGGTGGTTTGACAAACGTTTCGACGGACTGCGCCAGCGCTACGCGGAAAGTTGGCTGCCGGCCGCGATGCGGCGTCCGTGGCCCATCGTCATCGTGTCGCTCGTCCTGTGTATCCTGGCGTTTCTCTTGGTGCCGACAGGCCTGCTCGGGGAAGAATATGAACCGGTTCCCGACCAAGGGATCATCTACGTCCTCGTCACGCTGGCGCCCGGGCATCCGCTCGCCCAGACGCGGCAACTGATGGCCGAACTGGAGGCGAAGGTCCGCCAAACGATTACGGGCTCCGAATTTCAGAGCGAACAGACGGTAGCGGGTGGCTATGCTGCTGAGTTCGGCGGCTTCATACAAGAAGGTAACATCGGCCAAATTTCGATTTACCTGTCCACCAATCACAAGACGTCGACCGCCGACTACGTTACGCGCCTGCAGTCGATTCTCGGGAAGATTGCGCCGCCCAGCAGCATTAACGTCGTGCAGGCGACGCAGCAAGGCGGCGGCGTACAGCAACCGATCGACGAACTCGTCAGCACGGCCGACGGGAGCGATCCGACGCCATGGGCGACCAAGGTGTTCGGGATTCTCAGGGACACTCCGGGGGCCATCGGCGCGCAAGATAGCGCGACCAACGCCGCGCCCCAAGTCGAAGTCGATTTCGACCGCGTGAAGCTTCAAACGCTCGACGTGAGCGTCGGAACGGCAGCCGCGGCGGTCGAAGCAGCCTTCGGCGGCGACGAGGCGACCCAAATCGAAACGGCAAAGAACGGTCTTACTGAAATTCTGGTCGAATATCCGGTGTCTTATCAGAACTCGCTAGCGGCGCTGCTAAACATTCCAATCCGCTCGCAAGATGCGAGCGGCGACATCGTGCGGCTGGGCGACGTGGCACACCTGTATTGGGCGCCGGCGCCGCTGATCATCACGCGTGAGAACCGGCAGCAAGTCGTGCACGTCTCGGCCAACGTCGCGGGCGGCTCAAACCTTTCAGACGTCACGAAATCGTTCTTGCAGCGCATCAAAGCTCTGCATCTGCCCAAGACGGTAACCGTGCATCCCGCCGCGCAGGGTCAGCAAGATCTCATGAACCAGGCACTCGTCACCCTTGGCAGTTCGCTCGTCATCTCGTTTCTGCTCGTGTTCTTGATGATCGTGGCCCTTTACAATAGCTACCGCACCCCCTTCGTGACGCTATTCGCGATCCCGCTCGCGACGATCGGCGCGTTCAGTGCTCTCTGGATTACGCGCCAAACGCTCAACCTCTATTCGCTGATCGGCATGGTGCTGCTAGTGGGGCTCGTCACGAAGAACGGCATTCTGCTCGTCGACTACGCTGACACCGTTCGCTCGCGCGAAGGCAAGAGCCGCGAAGATGGAATGCGCGAAGCGGCCCAGACGCGGTTCCGGCCCATTATGATGACGACGATTGCGATGATCGCGGGCATGTTGCCGCTGGCTCTGGGCCTCGAGCCGGGCGGCGGCAGCCGCGCCTCGCTTGCAATCGCCGTGATCGGCGGCCTCACGAGTTCGCTCGTCCTGACCCTGTTCATCGTCCCGATCATGTACTCGTGGCTCGCTCCCAAAGAGCTCAAGGCCGAAACGACGTTCGCGAGCGACAAACCGCCCGAGCCGCCGCCCCAAAGAAGCGCCCCCGCCCCGGCCTAGCACCTGAAGGCCACGTCCCCACCCAGTGCTGGAAAGCCGTGCCGGGTCGCGGCCTGCCCCCACAGACTTCGCCAGCCCAGGGAAGCCATGAAATTTCATGACGTAAGCCCAGCCGGGCTTACATCATGAAATTTCGATTCTAGGAGTTAGATGACGAGAAGGCGAACGTCGGGCGGCATGACGGCAGCACGCGGGCGCGCGACCACCGACGAGAGCCTGTACACCCCGGCGGACCCGCTGATCTCGGGCTTCGTAACGGCTCTGCACTTCAACCGGGGGCGCTCGCCGCGCACCTGTGAAGCCTACGCGCGCGACCTGGAGATGTTCGCCGGATTTCTGGGCGAGGGGCTTGGGCTGACCCAGGCCTCGCGGACGGACGTCAACCGGTTTGTCTTGGAGCTGCGCGGCAAGCGGCGGTACCGCGCAAACGCCGTCCGCCGCAAGCTCGTCGCGCTGCGGCGTTTCTATCGTTACCTCGTCGTCGAAGGCTTGCGCGAGGACGACCCGATGACCGGCATCGAGCCGCCTAAAGCGGAAAAACGCTTGCCGGTCGTCCTCAAGGAAGCACAGGTAGCCCGGCTCCTGCGGACTCGCGTGGCGGGGCGCAGCGACTTCCAGCGCCTGCGCGACCACGCGATGCTGGAACTGCTCTACGCCAGCGGCATTCGGCGCGCGGAGCTCGCCGGACTCAACCTGCAGGACGTCGACCTCGAGCGCAAGGTCATGCGCGTCATCGGCAAAGGCAACAAAGAACGCGTGGTCTTCTTCAACAGCGCCGCCGGCGAGGCGATGCACGCCTACCTCGGCCTGCGGCCCCGAACCGCGGACGAGGCGTTTTTCGTAGGCCGGTACGGGAAGCGCCTGGGCGTTCGGCACATCTGGGCTATTTTCAAAGAGATCCAGCGCCTGAGCGGAGTCGCCGTCAACGCCTCGCCGCACGTGATGCGCCACTCGTTCGCAACGCATCTGCTCGAAAACGGCGCGGACCTCATGACGATCAAAGAACTGCTCGGCCACGCCAGCATCGCTTCGACGCAGGTGTACACCAATCTCTCGATGGCCCACGTTCGCAAAGTTTACGACGCCTCCCATCCCCGCGACCGGCAACGCGATCGCTGAGGACGACTGGGACCGTCCTCGCTGCGCCAGTTTCGATTCAAGAAAAGCGCTGAAGCTGGGTCTTCAAGCATTGCCGCCCAGGATGGACAGAGGGGCGCCTTAGACTTCGGCGAAGCGCCGCGATTTGGGCGATATAGGATGCATCGTGCGTTAAGAATTCCGGCGCTCGCGCTCGCGTCGATCGTGCCGGCGGCTGCGTTGCTGTGCGTTGCCATCACGCTATCATCCGCAGCGCAAACCGATACCTCGACGCCGCCTCCGGCCGCCGCTACGGACAAGGAAACGATCGCGCTTGAAGCAGGCGTACGAGCCGTCATCTACGGTATGCCTCTCGTGCTCATGGACCTGACGATGAGGCAGGCTACGAACGTACGAGCTCCGACGAGCGGGTTCGCTGCTCCCATAAACCAATTTGCCAACGCGAAGATCTTTCCGCCGGCAGCGTTCAAGACCGTCGTTCGCGCGAACGTCGATACGCTCTATTCCTCGGCATTTCTCGATCTGTCGAAGGAGCCGATCGTCTTGTCGGTGCCTGACACCGGCGGCCGGTACTACCTCTTACCGATCCTCGACGCGTGGACCAATGTCGTCGCGACGCCTGGGAAACGAACGACCGGCACGGCCGCGAAAACCTTTGTGATTACCGGTCCCGCCTGGAACGGGACGGTGCCGCCGGGCACGTCGCAGGTGAAGTCGCCAACGAACCTCGCGTGGATCCTTGGCCGCACGCAGACCAACGGACCCGGCGACTATTCGGCCGTGCACGCCATCCAAGCCGGCTACAAGCTCGTCCCGCTCTCCGCGTTCGGTACGAGGTATTCACCTCCGGAGGGCACCGTCGATCCCCGGATCGACATGCGCACGCCTCCGATCGCACAACTCGAAGCGATGCGCGGTACGGACTTTTTCAAAGCGCTCGCACGGCTCCTCAAATCGAACCCGCCGCCGCCCTCCGATGCCGGCGTCCTCGCGGAAGTGGCGAAAATAGGGATCGTTCCCAACCAAGACTTCGATGCGTCAAAACTGGATCCGGCCGTTGCAAGTGCGCTGGATACGGCCGTGACGATCGCCCTCGAGAAGATACGGATTGCGTCGTCCCAGCACTTCGGTACATCGCTGAACGGCTGGCACATCCCGCCTCCGGACTTGGGCAATTACGGTTCGGACTACTCCGGCCGCGCGCTCATCGCGCTGATCGCCTTCGGTGCCAACCTTCCGGCAGACGCCATCTATCCAACGGCCTTCGTGGATGGCAGCGGGCAGGCGTTAAACGGTGCGAACCGCTACGTGCTCCACTTCGACGCGGCCCGGACGCCGCCGGTCAACGCGTTTTGGTCCGTGACGATGTACGATTCGCAATCGTTCTTCGTCGCCAATCCGATCGACCGCTATGCCGTTAGCAGTTGGATGCCGTTCCGGCGCAACGTCGACGGTTCGCTCGACATCTACATTCAACACGACTCGCCGGGAAGCGACAAGGAATCCAATTGGCTGCCCTGCGCCGCGGGCGACTTTAACGTCACCCTGCGCATGTATTGGCCGAAGAGCACAGACCCCTCGATTCTCGACGGGAGTTGGAAACCTCCGGCTGTGACGAGGGTTCCCGCTTCCGATTGATTGCTGCAAAGGCCCGGGCGAAGGGCGGATGCCGGCCAATCTCAATCCGGCTCGTGGGCTGAGGTCTGCGCGGAGCGCGGCGGACGCCGGAAAACACGCATCGTTAGGAAGACGAACGGCCAGATTAGCCAGTACAGTATGACGCTCGCCGGGATCGAGTGGGGCGCCACGAGTGCATCGACGGCAAAGACGCCGGCAACGGTCGTCTGGGCGACGACGCCCCTCCAGCGGTGACCGCGCGTCGTAGGATCCCAGCGCGGAGCGTGACGGCGAAAGCCGCGATAGGAAATGAGGGCGTTCGAAGCCATGATCGTGCCGTAAACGAGATCGTAAAAAATGACGACGCTCGGCGCTAAGAAATAAAAGTGCAGCGCGACCGACAACGCGTACGGCAGCAACGCGACGGCGAAGAGTTCGACGAACACGAGCAACGTATCGATCGGGGTCGGAGAATAGAACTGGCGAAAGGTTCGGTGGCTGATGAACCAAATGAAAGCGATTGAAGCGAACGTGAAGGCGAAGCCGAGCAACGGCGCAGGCTGCGTGAAGAGATCCTCAGCATGTGCCGGGACGATGAGCCGGCCGGCCAAGAATGAAAGGCTAAACCCGAAGACGAGGTCGGTAAATGACTCCAGGCGGCGCGCGAAGTGCTCGGCATGGTCGGTTTGCACAGAGCCGTGGCCAGGCGCTGCATCGGGGCCGTTTGGGGGTGGCACCGGAACCATCGGATACGAACGACTATTCCGGCGAGGCGGATCCCGGCGCGGCCAGCGCCGCCCGGCGCGCGAGCTCCGCGCGATGCTGTTCGACGTAACGCTCGGTCAGGGGCATTCGAAACTCGACCAAGCCCGGCGACGGCACGTAGACGACGTCTTTCTTGAGCAGTTGATTGCGAATGGAGCTGACCGTTTCGGACGTCGCACCTAGGCTCTGCGCGATCTCCGCAACCGTGTGCGGGCCGGCTCCGAGCTCCGCCATGGCCAACGCATAACGGCATTCGCGCGGCGTCAAGCGGCGAAATCGCTCGTCGTAGAAGCCGTCCTCGAGAATGCGCCGCACACCGGGCGCGATTGCTTGGACGTCCGCGAGAGTCACGCGCTTTCCACGGTGCTGGAGCCAGGCGGCCGAGGCGTATTCCTGAACGAAGAACGGATAGCCGGCACTCTCCTCCACGATGCGCGCAACTGCGGCGTCCTCAAACGTCACCCCTTGGGCCCGCGCGGGCGACTCGACGGCGAGCGCCGTCTCGGGCGGCGTCAGCAATCCGATGCGAAAGTAGCGCCAGCGCTCGGTATACGTGCGAACGGCGTGCAGATGACGTGGGGTGTCCGGCAGTCCTGCCCCGAGGAAGAGCGCCGGCTCGCTCGTTCCCGCGGTTAAGTGGACGAACTCAACGAGAACCAAGAGATCCTTGACGTGTCCTTCCTGCAATTCGTCGATTGCGATCAGCAGGAAACGGTGGTCGCGGCGCACCTCGGCGTTGAGCGTCTCGAGCGCTTCGACAAATGATTCGCGGCGCGGCGCAAGGGAGGGCGGCGCGAGCTTGATGCCTCCGAGATCGCTCGGAAGCTCGTAGGTTGCTTCGGGGAGCGACTTGATTGCGGCCTCGAGGGCCGTTTGAATCTTGCGTGGGATCGAACGAAAACGCGTCTTGGCGTGTTCCAGACTGCGCCGAAGCGAAGACGAAAGCGGGTTCTCGCGCGACGCTTCCGAGTACAAGACGACCCCGCGCCGAGCCTCGGCTTCGGCCACGCATTGGCGCAGGAGCGCCGTCTTGCCCATTCCGCGCAGACCCGTGAACACGATCGGCTGCGCCGCTCCGCCCGAAGCAGTCAGACTCGTCGCGTAGCGGGCCGCGCTCAATTCGCCGTCGCGACCGGCGAAGACGGGCGGCAGGCTGCCGGGCGCGGTCCGGAACGGGTTCTCTAGGGCGGCCGTCACCGTCTGAGTTTAGGCGGCGCTTACGCTGCTGTCAAATCTGTCAAAACCAGAACCATCTGTCAAAGCTGACAACTTGGACTGCGTCCAGCCGCCCGGCGTTCGGCTACGAAGCCTCGATTAGCTCCGCGCCGGGCAGGTTCTCGGAGTAGAACGACGCGTTGCGCCGGCCGGCCCCGGCCTCGCGCGCGAACGTGATCAGATGATGGCTAACCAATCCGACGTGGATCAAGCTCTCGACGTCGCCTTTGGCCAGCGCCTTGCGCGCCATCTTCCAGAAAACGTCGCGATAATCGCTGAGCACGCCGACGCGCACGAATAAGTTGGCGAGCAAACCGATCGCATAGCGGATGTTGCGCGGGTTGACGCGCTGCTTGCTGGCCGGCGGCTTGATGCGCTTGGGAAAAACGTGATCGACGTGGTACGCGAAGCGCCGGTAGATCGCTTCGGGCCGATACGCCGTCGAAAAAGTACGGCGCCACATCGCCACCGTCTGATCGTAGGGCAACTTGAAATCGACGTTCGACTCGCGACCCGGCTCCTCGACGATCCTTCCCTCGGCCTGGAGGCGACGGTAGAGCGGGGTTCGCGGCAGTGCCTGCAGCAGGTTGATCGTGAGCAGCGGGATGTTCGAATCTTCGATGAAGTCGAGGATGCGGTCGGCCGTCTGCGGCGTGTCGCTATCCAGACCCATGATGATTCCCGATACGACTTCGATTCCGTAGCTGTGGATGATCCGCAAGGCTTCCATCACCGGCATCATGTTGTTCTGATCTTTGGCCATGGCGTGCAGCGCTTGCGGGTCGGGGGTTTCGATGCCGCAGAAGATCGTACAGAAATATGCCTCGCGCATCATCTCGAGCAGTTCGGGCGACTTCGCGATGTTGAGCGTCGCCTCGCACGCGAGCTGGACCGCGAAGCCGTTGCGGCGCTGCCAAGCGATCAAGTGCGGCAGGAGCTCTTTGGCGGCCTTGCGGTTGCCGACGAAGTTGTCGTCGACGAAGTAGATCGCGCGCTGATCTCCGCCGTTGGCCAAAATGACGTCGAGTTCGGCCACGATCTGCTCCGGCGTCTTCAGTCGCGGATTACGGCCGTAGAGCTCGGGAATGTCGCAGAATTCGCAGCGGTAAGGACAGCCGCTGGAAAACTGCACGCTGCCTAGGAAGTACTGCGAGACATCGAGATGGTGGTATGCCGGAAGCGGGAAGTCGGCCAGCGGCAGGCGCTCTTTGGTTTCGAGGCGCACCTGCTGAACCGGCCGGGCGACGCTGCGCTCGAGCCGCGCGATCAATTCGTCGGTCGCATCGCCAAGCTCGCCGACGTGCAAGTAGTCGAAATCAGGATAATATTCGGGACAGCCGGAGACCGACGGGCCGCCGAGCACCGTTACCCTGCCTGCGAGGTGCGCGCGCCGATTGATGTCCTCGATCTGTGGACGCTGAATGTGCATGCCGCTCACGAAGACCGCGTCGGCCCATTGAAAGTCGGCCGGGCTCGCGCGACGAACGTTTTCGTCGACGAACCGCACGCCCCACGACTCGGGCAAATAAGCGGCGATCAAAAGGATGCCCTGCGGCGGCATGAACGCCTTGACGCCCACGATCGGGTAGGCGTATTCGAACGTTCCGAACGACGGCGCATAGCGTGGGAAGACGCACAGGACATTGCGGCACGTCGTCGCAGCAGAACTTCTCATGCCTGGCTCGCGCGGCCTCGCCAGGGTACGCGTGCGTTCGGACCGGTTCGCATGGCGCGGTCTGTGCCGCCGACCCCTTCCACTCCTGCGAAATCGGGCTTGAGCCCGACATGCGGGGGTTTGACCGGCGTCTCATCGTAAACCAAGCGGGAGCGCTTTCGCCTGGGTACAACGAAGGCATGGCTAGGCGGGGCGGTGGATGGAGTTCAGTTTGAAACTAAAGGGGATTCATAGGGCGCGGGAATGCCGTTGAACGGAGCTGGGCCGCTCCGACGCTCGCCGGCGAAAGATCGCGAGGCGCTCGACTTCGGACGCGGCATCATCAGCCGAGTTTCACGTACCTTTGCCATCGGCATTGCGCTGCTTCCTGGAGACCTCGGCAAGGCGGTGCTGACCGGCTACCTTTTGTGCCGCATTGCCGATACGGTCGAGGACGACGGCGCCTGCCCGGCCGCGCGCCGTCAGTACCTGCTCGCCCGCTTTCAGGCGTGCTTCGAGGATCCCGACGCAGCCCGCAGCTTCGCGAGCGAGGCAGCCGAAATTCAGGCCGATGAGAACTACCTCGAGCTCGTCGCCGGAACCGAGCTCGTTTTCCAACTGCTCGGTCAATTACCGAAGAAAAGTGCCGACATCGTCGCGCGCTGGACCCGCGAGCTCGCGACCGGCATGAGCGAGTTCGTGGGACGCTATCCCGACGGCATCCGCATTCAAACGATGGCTGAGTACCGCCGTTATTGTTACTACGTTGCCGGAACCGTCGGGCATCTGCTCACCGACCTCTTTTATTACCATTCTCCGTACATTCGAGAGCGCGACTACCAGCGTCTTCTCGCGCATTGCGAAGCCTTCGGCGAGCTCCTTCAGAATATCAACATCATCAAAGACATCCCGTGGGACGTCGAACACGAAAATGCGGTCTACGTCCCGGAGGAACTCCTGCGCAAGCGCGGGAGCAGCCACCAAACGATTCTGAGCGGCGACTGGGTGGTTGAGAACCGCGCTGCGTTGTACGACTTGGTACAGCTTGCCAAAGACGACCTGCTAGAGTCGCTCGAGTACTTTAACGCGCTGCCGAAGATGGCCGTCACGATCCGCCTCTTCTGCTTGTTGCCGATCCTCTTCGCCGTGGCCACTTTGCGTGAGATCGAGCGCACGACCGCCATGCTGCAATCGGGCGGCGCCGTCAAGATCTCGCGCCAGGAGGTGCGGTCCTTGATTCTGGCCGGTTCGGTGTCCACGATCAGCAACAAGACGACGCGCTGGCTCGTCTCCAAGACGAGCCGCGAGCGCTTCAACCTGGGGCTGGCAAAACCATAGTCCGCACCAAAGAACGGCCGCCTCTCGGCCTGGCGCTACTGGCGATCCGCTACCCGTGGCTGACGCTGGGCTTCTGGGTCGTCGTCAGCGCACTCGGCCTGTCGGCCTTTCTCTCGCTCAAGCTCGCGCTTTTCCCCGACATTACGTTCCCGGTCGTCGTGGTCACCGCGCGTTCACATGAAATCGACCCGCAGGCCAACGAGCGTAACGTCACCAAGCCGCTCGAAACCTCGCTTTCGACCATCCGCGGCTTGTCGCGCATCCACTCCCTATCGTATCCCGAATTCGTCGTCATCGACATGTCGTTCGACGTCGGTGAAGACCTCGATACCCGTAAACTGCGAGTCGACGACGCCATCGCCGCGGTCAAACTGCCGGCCGGAACGGTCGTCAACGTGACCCCGATCAATCTCAATGAGACGGCCGTCGTCAGTTACGCGCTGGTCCAGTCGGGCCGTTCGATGACGCAGTTAGGATCGGTCGCGGAACAAGTCGTGGTGCCGAAGCTGCGGGCGATCCCGGGCGTCCTCAAGGTGCAGATCGTGGGGGCGCAACAGTCCGGCCCCGGCGCTTCGGCCTACCGCTTCAATGGAATGCCCGCGGTTGCGGTCAACGTCATCAAACAAGGTTCCGCAAATGCCCTCGATCTCGCCGAGGCCTGCGACGATGTGATCGCCGAGCTCACCCCGCAGATGCGCGGGGTCACGATCGTGCGCGCCGCTTCGCAGGCGCCCTACATTCGCGAGGCGAGCCGAGCAACGCTCGAGGCGCTCGGGCTCGCCCTGCTGCTCGCGATACTGGTCATCTGGCCGTTCTTGCACGACTGGAAGCCGACGCTGATCTCGGCGCTGGCCGTACCGACCGTGCTTCTCGGCACGGCCTTCATCATGAAGCTGCTGCACTTCAACCTCGAGACGATCACGCTGCTGGCGCTGGCGCTCGTGGTCGGGGTCATCGTCGACGACCAGATTGTGGCCGTCGAGAATATCGTCCGGCACATCGAAGACGGCGAGACGCCTCGGCAAAGCGCGTACCGCGCGAATCGCGAGATCGGCCGGACGATGGTGGCCTGTTCGCTAACGGTCGTCGCGGTTTTCTTGCCGATCGGCTTGATGACCGGAACCCTCGGCCAGTTTTTCAAGCCCTTCGGATTGACCGCATCGGCGGCCGTCCTGCTCTCCCTGCTCGCGGCGCGTTCGCTCTCGCCGACGCTCGCGGCAGCCTGGCTTCGCACCGTGCTGCGGCCGCGGAAAGCGGCCCGCCCGGACATTCGGCATCTTCACTACCGGCGCGTCATCGCTTGGGCCTTGACCCATCGCGCGGCGGTCGTCGCTATTGCGGTCGTTGCTTTTGCTGCCGGGCTCACGTTGATCCCGTTCATCCCCAAGGGCTTCATTCCACATTTGGACCGGGGCGAATTCCACGTGACCTTTGGGATGCCGCTCGGGACGAGCCTGAGCGATATGGTCGCCACGGCGAAAACGCTTGAGGACTCGGTGAAGCAGGACCCGGCGGTCAGCGACGTCTACACGACGATCGGGGGCCAGTCCGGAACGAGCACGGGGTTGCTCGACGTGCACCTGAAGGCGAACCGTAAGGTGAAGACGATCGATGTCGAAGATGCGGTTCGCACCCGGCTCCCGCCGCTCGACGGCGTGGACTCGAGCGTTGGCGACGTTCCGTTCGTCGGCACCGACACGAGCAAACCGCTCCAGTTCTATTTCGTCGGCAACAATCTCAACCAGTTGCGTGCCCTCGGGCGCGAATTCGAACACCGGCTGCAGCAGACGAAAGGTTTCGTGGACGTGACGGCTAGCGGACTTTCGGACGGCACGCCCTTCTCTGCGATCGAGCATGTGGACCGTAAGCGTGCCGTCGGCATTGCGACGGACCTCGAGGGTCTCGAACTCGGCGACGCCAACGACGAAGTCGCGGTGCTGGCTCGCAAGCTCGTGCCAAAAGGCGTCTCGCTCAACTTTGGCGGGACCTCGCGCGACGCCGTCACGACGTTTCGCGATTTTGGGTTCGCCCTGGCGCTTTCGGTGGCGGCGATCATCGCCGTCCTCGTCATCCTCTTCCGGAGCTGGCTCGATCCGCTCGTCATCAGCGTCGCCTTGCCGTTGTCGACCGTCGGGGCGCTGTTCGCGACCTGGGTCACGCACGAGAACTTCGGAATGATCTCGATCATGGGACTCGTTTTCTTGTTCGGACTCGTCAATAAGAACGCGATCCTGCTGGTCGACTGCATCAAGCGTTTGCGCGCCGGGGGCTTGGCGCGTTACGACGCGATCTTGGAAGCCGGCTCGCAACGATTGCGCCCGATCGTCATGACGACGGCGGCGCTGATCTTGGGCATGGCACCGATTGCCCTTGGGTTCGGAGCCGGCGCCGAGTTACGCGCCCCGATGGCGGTCTCGATTATCGGCGGCCTCATCACCTCCACCGTCCTGAGCCTGGTCGTCGTCCCCGTCGTTTACACGCTGGTCGACGATCTTCGGGAGCGCGTGCGCCGCAAACCAGCGTGAGCCGCACGGCGTTCGTCACCGGTGGAACCGGATTCGTTGGTGCCAACCTCGTGCGGCTCTTGCTGCGGGAAGGGTGGCGGGTGCGCGCCCTCGTCCGTCCTGCGAGCAACCGCGGCAACCTGGATGGGCTGAATATCGAGCTCGTTGAAGGTCAGTTAGCCGAGCAGGTGCTCGCGCCGGCGATGCGCGGCGCCGACGCCGCCTTTCACGTCGCCGCGCACTACAGTTTGTGGCGGCGCGACCGCCATGCCGTCCTGCGCGGGAACGTCGAAGGCACGCGCGCCGTGCTCGCCGCCGCTCGCGCGGCGGAGGTTCCAAGGGTCGTATACACCAGTTCGGTAGCGGCCATCGGCGTAAAAAAGCACGGCCTCGCCGATGAGAACCATCAGAGCCCGTCCGGACGGATGATCGGCGCGTATAAGCTTTCCAAGTACCTGGCCGAGCAGGAGGCCCGCGCTGCCGCGCGGGCCGGACAGGACGTCGTTATCGTCAATCCGACCACTCCGCTGGGCCCGTGGGACCGAAAGCCGACGCCGACGGGCGAGATTTTGGTGCGATTCCTCAATGGCAAGATGCCGGTGCTGGTCGAAACGGGCCTCAACTTCGTCGACGTCGCGGACGTCGCGCGCGGCCATCTGCTCGCGTACGAGAAAGGTCGTACGGGCGAGCGATACATCTTAGGGGGCGAGAACTTGTCGCTGCGAGCGCTTCTGCAGCGCGTTGGGTCGCTCGGCGGAGGCCGCCGTGCCCCGCGCCACTCGGTTCCCTTGTGGTTGCCGCTGGCCTTCGCATGGCTCGACGAAACCATGCTGACGCCCCTCGGGTTGGGTCAGAACGTACCGATCGACGGCGTCCGAATGTCCAAGGAAGCGATGTTCTACGATACGTCGAAGGCAAAGGTCGAGCTAGGTTACGTCCCAGGGCCGGTCGATGAAGCGATCCGCAGCGCGATCGGATGGTTCACCGAGCACGGCTACCTTTCGAAACGGAGATAACGACCAAAGATGGCGGTACAGCTAAGGCAGGCAGCGGTCGTAGGCAGCTACGTGATCGCCCAGAAATTGAAAGGGCGCAAGCACTTTCCGATCACCCTGATGCTCGAGCCGTTGTTTCGTTGCAATCTGGCGTGCAGCGGCTGCGGTAAGATTCAGCACCCGGTCGAGGTCCTGCGCCGGCATCTGTCGCCCGAGGAGTGCTTCAAAGCGGCCGAGGAGTGCGGTGCGCCGATCGTCGCGATTCCCGGCGGCGAGCCGCTGCTCCACCCCCAGATCGACGAGATCGTGGCAGGCTTGGTCGCGCGCAAGAAGTTCGTTTACCTCTGTACCAACGCCATCCGGCTGGAGAAGAGCCTCGACAAGTTTACGCCGTCGCCCTATTTGACGTTTTCCATTCACCTGGACGGAGTGCGGCAGGTCCACGACCGGGCGGTCGCGCGCGCCGGCATCTTCGACGTCGCGGTCGCGGCCATCAAGGCCGCCAAGGCGCGCGGATTCCGGGTCACGACCAACACGACGATCTTTAACGACGCGACCGTCGCCGAGGTCCAAGAGTTCCTCGATTTCGCAAGCACGCTCGGAATCGACGGCATGATGATTTCACCCGGCTATCCCTACGAGAAAGCGCCCGATCAGGAACACTTTCTGCACCGCGATCAAACCAAGGCGCTGTTTCGCGAGATCCTGGCGCCGTGGAAGACGGGAAAGAAGCGCTGGAACTTCAACGCCAATCCGCTGTTCCTCGATTTCTTGATGGGCGAAAAAGACTACGAGTGCACCCCGTGGGGCATGCCGTCGTACTCGCTCTTCGGCTGGCAGAAGCCGTGCTATCTGCTCGGCGAGGGCTACTACTCGACGTACCGCGAGCTCATCGAGCAGACCGACTGGTCGCAATACGGTCACAAGAGCGGCAATTCAAAGTGCACGGATTGCATGGTTCACTGCGGGTACGAGCCGACCGCCGCAGACGACTCGATGCGGCCGCAAAACATGCTGCGCTCGCTCGGTAGCGTCTTCAGCGGGAACTGACGGGGAGCGTCGAGGCTCGCGCGTCGACGCCATCTTCGTTCCGCGCGGTCCCGAAGAGGCTGCCGTTCGGCTTGGCTTGGCGCGAAGCCGTAAAGCGCTAACCGTCGTGCCGACCGGCATCGGGCCGGTCGCGGCGGGCGCCGCCGCCGAGGCGGTGCTGGAGCGGAATTCGCCTGCTAACGCGCTCGCCGTCGGCTTGTGCGGCGCGGCTTCTCCGTCGCTCGACGCCGGGGACGCTCTTATCTACGGCTCGATCCAGCATCTAGGTGACGACCCGATCGTTCTCGACGGAGCGCTTGCGGCCCGCGTCGCGTCGCGCCTGCCGGACGCGTTTACCGGCATACGCGGCCTCAGCGTGGATAACGTCGTGTCGAGCGCCGCGCTCAAGCGCCAGCTGTTCGAAACCGAAGGCATCGACGCGCTCGACATGGAGAGCTTTGCGCTCGTGCGGCGCTTGCGCGCCGCGGGCGTTCGGGTGGCGGTCCTGCGCACCGTCAGCGACGGCCCGCACCACGACCTTCCCGACCTTTCAGGTGCGATCGACAATGATGGTAAACTGGCCGGAACGGCACTTGCCGTTGCGATGCTGAGCCGCCCGGGCGCCGCTTGGCGAATGAGCCTCGGCTCGCTCCGCGCCTTGCGCGCCATCGAACGCTGCGTCGCTCGCCTCTTCGGCTGATCCGCCGGCCCGGTAGGTGCGGCCCTTCCAGCTCGCACCGCGCTTACGCGCGTAGTCCCAGGCGGAGGCGACCGTCATCCCGGTAAAGAGGGCGGCCGCCAGCGGCAGCGCAAACGCCGCAGCCGCCGGCCGATCGTAAGCGCGGACCACCGGAAGATAAGCTCCGCCCATGCTGAGCCAGGCCGACAGCCCGGTCGCCGCGAGCCACCCGTTGCCTCCGAGCGCCCCGGCAGCGGTCGCAAGCGGGGGAACGACGTACAGGAGCGCCATTCCGGCGACCGCTGCGGCGAGTCTGGGATACGAATGATCGAGTTGCGTGAACGCCGTGCGCTTGACCATGCTCCAGGTTGCCTCGAGCGTCTCGTAACGTCGCACGCTGCGCACGCGCTTCGAAAGGCCGATCCAGGTCCCTCCGCCGTTGCGTTTGACCTCGGCGGCCAGCGCGCAGTCGTCGATCAGGCGATCGCGGATCGCTGCCAGCCCGCCAATACGCTCGAGCGCCGCGGCGGAGATCAAGACACAACCGCCCGCGGCGGCGGCGGTTTGGCGCAGCGGATCGTTCGACCATCCGAACGGATAGAGTTTCTGAAAAAAGAAGACGAACGCCGGAATCAGAAGAGCATCCCATCGGCTCGCGCAACGCAGGTGTGCCATCAGCGAGACGAGCTCGAGGTCTTCGCTGCGCGCCTTCTTGACGAGCGCTGCGACATTGCCGGGCGCGTGCCGGATGTCGGCATCGGTCAAGAGCCAGAAGTCGGGAACGGCTCCGCCCGCGATCGCGCTGCGAATGCCGCTCTCGAGCGCGCCGAGCTTACCGGTCCAACCCGCTCTGAGCGGCTCCGCCAAGACCAGCTCGAAACGTCCTGCAACCGGCAACCCGCGAACCGCCTCGTAAGCCGCCTCGGCCGTTCCGTCGTCACTGCGGTCGTCGACCAGCGTGACGCGCAATGCGTCGTAGCTTTGCATCACGAGCGAGGGCAAGGTTTGCGCGATGACCTCGCCCTCGTTGCGCGCCGGGACGATGGCATGCACGCGCGGCACGACGTCCCAAGGCTCGCCGCCGGGAGCGGCCAGATACTCGTCGGTGCGAGCCTGCCACGACTCGCTGCGGAAGAGCACGAGCGCTGCCCAAGCTGCGGCCGACAGCGCCGAGACCCCGATCGAGGCGCCGCACAAAACGCCGGCGGCTCCCTTCAAGCAGCGACCTCCCGCACGCATCTCCCTTCCCGTCAACCGGCGCGCAGGCCGGTTGCGAAGAGTGTGGTACCAAAGCTGGGTCCCCAATCCTCTCGCCTCGCAAAGGAGCCCTCTTCAACCGGATGCTGACCGAGACCGATGCCGTGGGCGACCTCCGAATGGGGCCGCTCGACGCCGCCATCGACGCCGCAACGCGAGCGCTGCTCGCTCGCCAGCGCGACGACGGTCACTGGGTCTTCGAGCTCGAGGCCGACGCGACGATTCCCGCCGAGTACATCATGCTCGAGCACTACCTCGACCAGATCGACGACGCGCTCGAGGCCAAGATCTGCACCTACCTGCGCCGCATTCAGAACGCCGATGGGGGGTGGCCGCTCTTTTATCGCGGCGACAGCGACGTCAGCGCGACCGTGAAAGCGTACTTCGCGCTGAAGCTCGCGGGCGAGAGCCCGCAGATGCCCGGCATGGTGCGGGCGCGCGAGCGCGTTCTGGCTCTGGGCGGAGCGGCGCGCTGCAACGTCTTCACGCGCATCGCGCTCGCCGTTTTCGCTCAAGTCCCGTGGCGCGCCGTGCCCGTGATGCCGGTCGAGATCCTGCTCTTGCCACGCTGGTTTTTCTTCCACCTCGACAAGGTGTCGTACTGGTCTCGCACGGTCGTGGTACCGCTGCTCGTGCTGATGGCCCTTCGCGCGCGCGCGCGGAATCCGCGCGAGGTCAACGTGGGCGAGCTGTTCGTGCGGCCGCCGGAGCTCGAGCACGGCTATATGCGCGCCGCAACGCGCACGCCGCTGGGGCGCCTGTTTCTCGCGCTCGACTCCGTGCTGCGCGGCGCCGAACCGTTTATTCCGCGCGCCGTGCGTGCGGCGGCGGTCGCGCGCGCGATGCGTTTCGTCACCGAACGTCTCAACGGCGAAAACGGCCTGGGCGCGATCTTCCCGGCGATGGCCAATGCGGTGATGGCCTTCGACGCGATGCAATTTCCGGCGGACCACCCCGACCTAGCGACGGCGAAGGATGCGGTTCGCAAGCTGCTCGTCATCAAGGCCGACGAAGCGTATTGTCAACCGTGCGTGTCGCCGGTGTGGGACACGAGCCTTGCAGTCCACGCCTTGCTCGAAACCACACCTGAGGGTGTTGCCGAAGCGGTCGTAAAGGGCAACGCCTGGCTCGCCGGGCGCCAGGTGACGCGGATTGCGGGCGACTGGGCGGCGCAGCGCCCGGGTCTCGAGCCCGGCGGCTGGGCCTTCCAATATTGGAACGACTATTATCCCGACGTCGACGACACCGCCGTCGTCGCCATGGCGCTGCACCGCGAGTCGCCCGAACGCTATCGAGAGGCGCTAGAGCGCGCCACCCGTTGGGTCGTGGGCATGCAAAGCAAGGGAGGCGGCTGGGGCGCTTTCGACGCCGACAATACCGCCTACTACCTCAACCATATCCCCTTCGCCGATCACGGCGCACTGCTCGACCCACCGACCGAAGACGTGACCGCGCGTTGCGTCGGCATGCTCCTGCAATTGGGCCGCAGCCCCACCGACGAGATCGTGCTGGCAGGGCTCGGCTACCTCGAACGCACGCAACAGCCGGATGGTTCGTGGTTTGGCCGCTGGGGCACGAATTATGTTTACGGGACGTGGTCCGTTCTCAACGCGCTTCGCGCAGCCGGGAAGACGAGTGCGAACTGCGCGACCGTCCGCCGCGCGGTCGAGTATCTGCTTGCGTTTGCGCAGCCCGACGGCGGCTGGGGTGAGGACGGCGCTAGCTATTGGCAAAACAAACGCGGACTCTGCAAAGCGAGCACCGCCAGCCAAACGTCATGGGCCATCCTTGGGCTCTTAGCGGCCGGCGAAGAACGCAACCCGGCCGTCGAGCGTGGGGTCCGCTTTCTTATCGAGCGCCAGCACGCGGATGGATTGTGGAACGAAGAATGGTACACGGCGGTGGGCTTTCCGCGCGTCTTTTACCTACGGTATCATGGCTATCGCGCGTTCTTCCCGCTGTTTGCGCTTGCACGCTATCGCAACGTCGCCGTCCGCGGCGAGCCGCTCGGACGCTTCGGCTTTTAGCGCCGGCAACGCACGCACGACTGCGGAATCAGCCGCTCATGCTGCCTGGAATCGAATGAACCAGAGCCGTCGTTGCGTGTGCGTCTTTTGCGGGTCGAGTCAAGCCGTTTCCGAGCGGTACCTCGAGGCCGCGGCGGCAACCGGACGCCGCCTCGCAGCGGGCGGACTCGGCGTTGTCTACGGCGGCGGACGCGTCGGGCTGATGGGGGCGCTAGCGGATGCAGCCTTAGCCGCCGGAGGCGAGGTCGTCGGCGTCATTCCGAACGCGCTCGTTGCGCGCGAGGTCGCGCACGGAAGGTTGAGCGAGCTGATCGTCGTCGAGACGATGCACGAGCGCAAGGCGTTGATGGCGGCCCGCGCCGGCGCGTTCCTCGCGCTGCCAGGCGGCTTCGGGACGCTCGAGGAAATCCTCGAAGCGATCAGCTGGAATCAGCTCGGCATCCACGCAAAACCGTGCTTCTTCTTTAACATCGACGGGTTCTACGATGCCCTGCGCGCACAGTTCGAGCGCGCGCAGAGCGATCGCTTTGTCCCCAGCGGCCGCGAACTGACCGCGTTCGAGTCAGACCTCGACGCCGTCATCGATCGCATCCTCGAGGCCGTCGCTTGATCGGGAACCCAAGGGCTCGCGGCTGCCTCCTTTTCACATTGCTTCTTTTTGCGACCCTCCTTGCGGCTCGCGGAACTGCCCGAGCCGCCGAACTTCCGCGGCATGGAGTCCTCGGCGCCGCGCTGCTCGAGAGCGCGGGTGCGGTAAGCATCCAAGCCGTGGTTCCCGGTTCCGCCGCAGCGGCGGCTGCGCTCCGCGCGGGCGACGTGATACGTTCCATCGGTGCGGTGCCGGTGGAACGTGCTTCCGACGTCGTGCAAACCGTGAGACGCTTGCGGCCGGGCTCGACGGTGCCGCTCGTGATCGTACGCAACGGCTCGGAGGAAACGATCAGCGTCACCGTAGGCGCGCCGCCTTCAGAAGACGACCCCACCGTGCGCACGTTGTATCAGACGATCGAGATCGCAGGAACGCTGCGCCGCACGCTGCTCGACGTTCCCAAGACCCTCGCAGCTCGGCGCCCAGGAGTACTGCTCGTTGGCGGAATTGGCTGTTTCTCGGTCGACGTTGCTGCGAATCCGGAGGATGGGTATCTACGAATCAGCCGCGACCTTGCTCGCGCCGGCTTCATCACGATGCGCCTCGAGAAGAGCGGCGTCGGCGACAGCCAGGGACCACCCTGCCACGACGTCGATTTTCATGACGAAAGCGCCGGCTACGCAGTTGCGCTCGAGGCGCTTCGCCGCGATCCGCGCGTCGATCCGGCACACCTCTATCTCCTCGGCCATAGCATCGGCACGCTTATCGCACCGCGGCTCGCGCTCGAGCGGCCCGTGGCCGGCGTCGTCGTTTCCGAGGCGATCGGCCGAAACTGGTTCGAGTACGAACTGCAAAACCTGCGGCGCCAGCTCGAGCTCGGGGGCGATGCGCCGGACGTCGTAGACGAGACCCTGCGCAGCAAGGAATATTGCATGCATCGCCTCCTCGTGGCACGCGATTCTGAATCGCACATCGAGGCCGACGAACCCGCCTGCAAGAAACGCAACGGCATCTATCCGGTGGCCGCGCCATACATGCAACAAGTCGCCACGCTCAACGTCATCGAGCCGTGGATGCATATCGCGGTCCCCGTGCTGGCCGTCTACGGCGCGTCGGACTACGTCGTCGCGCGCGAAGACCACGAGCGCATCGTCGACGTCGTCAACCGCGAACGTCCCGGCCTTGCGACCTTAGCCGTGGTCGAGGGCATGGATCACAACCTCCAAGTTGCGGCCACGCCGGCGGCCTTTTACGCGAACAACGCAAGCGGCGCCGCGACCCGCTATCAGACGCAATTCAGTGCGGTCGTGCTGCACTGGTTGTGCGCGCGCGAACGCTGCAGCAAAGGCACGGCGCAAGCCCCCTCGCCCCCTAAACACGCTCGTTGAGTTCTGCCCGACCGCTCCCGGCCGCTTCCAAGACACCTTCGGCGCAGAGTTCGGTGATAGATTCTAGCACGCGGTCGGCGAGTTTGAGAGCGTCGGAGGAGGGCGGAAAGGTATGGTTGGGAATTGCGATCACGACCATTGCAGCAGCCCGCGCCGATCGGATTCCGTTGGCCGAATCTTCGACGGCGGCGCAGTCTTGGGGCCGTCGTTTCAAGAGTTCCGCCGCCCGCAAGTAGACGTCGGGAGCGGGCTTACCGCGGGCCACCTCGTCCGCTGAAACGACGACCCTGAAGGAATCGCGAAGCCCAGCGCCGTCGAGGGCGAGCTCGATCAGCGGGCGGTTCGACGACGACGCGAGCCCAAGCGGAAAGCGCTTGGCAAGGGCGCGGACCGTCTCAACCGCGCCCGGCATGAGCGGCAGCTCGGTCCGATAGCGCGCCGCAACTTCGGCCGCAATGCCTTCGTTGATCTCCCGATCCGGCAGGTTGACCCCAAGCTTCGTCGCGATATAGTGCGACCACTCGGGCGCGCTCATCCCCATCATGTCGCGCGTCGCGCTCTCGGTGTATTTTCCGCCGTGTTCGAGAATGAACGCTCGCCGGACGACTTCCCATATCTGCTCGGAATCGATCAGGACACCGTCGAGGTCAAAGACGACCGCGCATATTGCGCGCGACGCGGACGTACGGAACCGCCTAGATGCGGATGGACTCGAGCGTCAATTGCAGCCCCGGAGGCGGCACTCCGTCGCTCCATCGTTCGTTGCGGTACGGGTCGAGCAGCAACACGTAGCGCGCCCCGAGTACGCGAGCGCGTTCGAGCTTCGCGCGAAGGACGGACGGACGGTCAGTCTTCGAAACGACTTCGATGACGACGTCGGGGACATCCGCGCATAGGCCTCGCGCTCGTCGTCGGCGAGCATGCCCCACCGTTCGTACGCGATCCATGCAGCCTCCGGCGAGATCAGGGACTCATCGGGAAGCGTGAATCCGGTCGAGGAGTCAAAACAGAACCCCGGCTGGGCAAGGCCTTCATTCCATGCAAAAAGCTCCGCATTGAGCCGCGAGTTCCGAAGGCCGCTGTTGCTGCCGGTCGGGCTCACGACGAGCATGCCGTCGGGGTCGCGCTCGAACCGGTAGCCGGGATTGTCCCTCGCGAGGCGCTCGATCTCGGCGTTTGTCGGAGCGTCACGGAGCTTTAGCGCGAGCACGCCGCTTGTCTTCGCGGCATCCGTGCCAGGTTGCCTCTTTGGTGTTTCCGCTAGACTATCGGCATTTGACTCGTGTACCAAGAAGTTACCGTTCGCGACCGCGAGGATCACTCGCGCGGGGCGTTCTCCTTGGCCTTTACCAAACGCAGGATCGCATCGTTATACGGCGTCGGCACGCCTAGGCGGCGGCCGGCCGACACGATGGCGCCGTTGATCTGATCGATCTCGGTGCGCAGGCGGGCGTTGAGATCGACCGTCATCGAGTTGCGACCGTCCTCGCTCGCGGCGAGAACGGCGCGCACGTACTCCCACGGATCCGTGAAGGGCAAATTTACGCGCAGCGCCTTGGCGACCGCCGCCCCCTCGAGGGCGAGCGCGCGTGCCAGCGCCGCCGCGTCGGGGTCGGCCGGAATGATGGAGTTTTTTGCGTCGAGCAGGGCGGCGATCGGGTTGATCGCGGCGTTCGCCAGCAGCTTGCCCCACAGATGCGGCCGGATGTCGTAGGCGGTCGACGCTTCGAGCCCCGCTTGCTGCAAGAGCGCGAGCACGGCGCGAACCGTCGGGTACGAGGCACCCGCGCTGCCCAGCACCGTCGAACCGATGCCGAGGCGCCGCGAGTGGCCTTGGCCGATCGCGAGCGACATTTCGTTGGTGATGCCGATGACGAGCGCAACGTTCGAACCCAACGCTGCTTTGATCGCCTCTTCATTTCCGAGCCCGTTTTGCAGCGAAACGATCGGCGTCGCGGGATTCAGCTGACCGGTAAACGGTCGCACCGCGCCCAGCGTGTACGGCGCCTTGACGAACACGAAAAGGAAACTCGTCGCGAAAGCCTTCGAAGGATCCGTCGTGGCGGCAAGCGGGCGGACCGCAAGCTCGTCAACCTGCACCCCGCCGCGCGCGTTAATCGTCTCGACGACGTCGCCCCGCACTTCGACCAGCGTGACGTCGTTGTGTTCCGCCAACTGATACGCGAAAAGGGTGCCCATCGCGCCCGCGCCGAGAATGGCAACCCGCGGCCGCGCCGGTTTCGTGCCGGCCTTCACCTCAGTAGCGATAGCGGTAGCTCCGCTGGCTCGGCGATCGCACGCTGAACAGCCCGACGAAGAGAACGCCGGCTAAGAAACCCCCGATGTGGCCGAAGTAGGCGGTCCCGCCTTGATCGCCATGACCCGGGACCGAGACTTGGCTGAATCCCGAGACGAACTGCGTGAGAGCCCAGAGGCCGATGACGAGCGCGGCCGGCAACCGGAAAAACAGCGGAATGAAGCCGAGCGGCACGAGCGTTCGAATGCTGTTGGTCGGATAGCTGACGATGTACGCGCCGAGCACCCCCGCGATGGCGCCCGACGCCCCGATCACCGGAACGTGACTATTGGGCGAGAATGCGATCTGCGCCAAGCCGCCCGCGACTCCGCAGACGAGATAGAAGGCGATGAAGCGCAGATGACCGCACAGGTACTCGACTTCCGGCCCAAAGACGAAAAGAAACAACATGTTGAAAAAGATATGCAGCAGGTTTGCGTGCATGAACTGCGCCGTGATCAGCGTCCACAGCGCACTCCCGGGGCTCGGTGGCGGCAGCGTAACGCCGTGGGTTACGTCGTAGGGGATCGTTGCGAAGCTGTTGACGAAACGCGGGAAGTTCGGAGCCGTCACCTCGGTAAAGAAAACGTAGGCGTTCACCGCGATCAGCAGGTAGACCGATACCGGAAAAACGGGAGCAGGCCGGTCTTCCCCAAGGGGGATCATCCGCGCCCCGTTCCGTACGACACCTACAATTCCGTTTGCAGCCCGAATACCGTACGCCGGTCGGTATGATTGAGGTCGCGCTCCCCGCCGAAGATCTGAAACTTGCGTCCCGCGAAGTAGTTAAAGTATTGATCGAGCGTAGGGTGGCGCAGATCGTAAAAGCGGCTCTCGAAGCCAAGCTTGTTGCCCGACCACGAGAACACGCCGCCTAGCCGCGAATATTCAATGCCGCCGCCCAACTTGAGTTGCCCCTCGTTCTTGATCAGCATGAGGTTCCCGGTGGTGTACGCGCCGACGTCGTTCACGCCCGTGAAAATGCTGGTCCCCGCGTGCGGCAGGATCGTCAGGTTGAAATCGCTCATGGGGCCACGGTCGGCGCTCAAGAGCGGCGAGGTGTTGCGGTCGGCGCTGCCGGGCCGCTCCGGCGAAAGCTGCGAGACGCGCACCTGCAGCTGGACGAGATCGCTTGTGAATTGGTTCAAGCGCTGCCGCAACTTCTCCAAGGCGGCGGGCGGGGGCGCCCCAGAGGCGCCGCTTGACGGCGCGCCGGGTTGCGGGGGCCCCGCCGCAGGCGACGGCGGGATCGCGGGCATCGAGGTCGGCACGAATCCCGGCGGCGGTGGCGTTAGACCGCCCGGTGCGGGCGTCGCGCCGCGGTCGACCCCGTAGACGCTCGAGGTGCCGCCCAGGCTCTTGAGAAGCGAATCCACCTTTTGCGAGGTGGCATCGACGTTTGCGACCGTGTCGCGCAGCTCTGCCTGCGTCTGCGGATTGCCCGTGACCTGTCGCAGGTCTTCGGTCAGCAGCGCCAGCGTTTTCGCGGTGAGCGCGAACGACTTCGTCGTTTCCAGCAGGTTGCTCTTGACGGTCGGATTCGTGGCGACGTCGTGCAGGGAGTCGACGGTTTCGCCGAAGGACCTTGCGGTACGGTTCAGTTGCGCGAGCAGCATATCGACCTGACCGGAGTTGCGCTTGACCGTCGAGTCGAGCGTAGCAGTCAGGGCGGCAACGTTGCCGCCGGCCGACATCAAAGAGCCTGACAACCGCTCCTCGAACGTCTGCGTTCCGCTGCTGAGGGACTGGATCGCCGAGTTTGCTGTCGTCGTGAGCTGATGGGCGTTCTTGAGGGTCGCCTGCAGTTCGCTCAGCAGGTTCGGGGTCGAGGCTTCGAGTTGCGCGAGGATGTCGTCGAGCCGTCGGACTTCGCCTTGACCTTGCTCGAGTAAATCGGCAAACGAAACTGGATTGACCCCCCGTACCTCCTGATTCGCAGCGATGGTTGGCGCGTTCGCAGGGAGGTTCTTCGGCGGCGTGATCAGGATGCTGGGCTCGCCCGTGATCGGAGCCTGGATGATGAATCTCGACCCCGTCGGGATTGCGTAGTTCGGCTTGACCGCGATCGTTACGCGTGAGGTGTAGTCGGGCAGCAGCGAAATGTCGTCGACCGCGCCGATGCCCACGCCGCTCAAGTAGACGATCGCGGCGTTATGCAATCCGGACGCCGACTGAAAGTCAACGAAGATGCGGTACCCGCGCGAGCGCGTCCCGATGTCGGCCAGCACGTAGAAGACGCCCGCCGCCAGCAGAAACCCCAAGACCGTGAAAAGGCCGACTTGAGCCTGCCTGCTCATCGCGAACTCACCCGAAGTTCTCCCTCATATCGGTATTGGTCCGACCTCGCTTCCCTGCAGGAACTGCTGCACGATCGGGTTCACCGAGCGGCGCACTTCCTCGACCGTTCCATACTCGATAATGGCTCCCTCGAAAAGCATCGCAATGTAGTCCCCCATGGCATAGATGCTATCGAGATCGTGCGAGACGACCACTGCGGTTCCGTCGAGTTGCTGGCGCAACCGCTTGATGGTGTCGGTCAGCACGTGCGTGATGATCGGATCCAGGCCGGTCGTCGGCTCGTCGTAGAGAACCAGCCGCGGATTGTTGACGACCGCGCGTGCGAAGCCGGCTCGCTTGAGCATGCCGCCCGAAAGCTCGGCCGGCATCTGCTCGCGCGCCTGCAGCAGACCGACCGAGTCGAGGGTACGGTTGACGATCCGGTCGATGTCGGTTTTCGAGAGGCGGGTGTGCTCGCGCAGCGGGAGTGCGACGTTGTCCCCCACCGTCATGCTGTCGAAGAGCGCCGAAAACTGAAACGCGAAGCCGATGCGTTGCCGAAAATCGATCAGGTCGCGCTTCGAGAGCGTCATCAGATCGACGCCCATGACGGTGACCCGCCCGACGTCGGGCATGCGCAGCCCGTTGAGCAGCCGCAACACGGTCGACTTGCCCGCTCCGGAGAGGCCGATCAGACACGTGATCGCCCCTTCTTTGATTTCAAGCGAGCACCGTCGCAGGACGACTTTGTTGCCGAACGACAGCGAGGCGTTGTCGATGAAGGCTAAGCTCAATCGGCCGGCCTCGTCCCGAACAGGGCGAACGACATGATGAAATTCGAAATAAAGATCAAGATGATCGAGATGACGACCGCCCCGGTGGTCGACTTTCCGACTCCGGCCGCGCCGTTACGCGTCCGGAAGCCCTGGTAGCAGCCGACGATCACGATGATGAACCCGAAGACCACCGCTTTGAGCAAACCCTTCATGTAGTCGTCGAAAGCGCTGTACTCGCGCACCGACTGAACGAACTCCCCATAGGGGATTCCGGCCACGACCTTGGCGAGGTACATCCCACCCACGATAGCGATAATGTCGGCGAAAATCGTTAAGATGGGCAGCATCGTCATCATCGCAATCAAGCGTGGTACGACCAAGATCTGGGTGGGAGAGAGGCCCAACGCCTCGAGCGCCTCGACCTGCTCGGTCACCACCATCGAGCCGAGCTCCGCCGCGATCGCCGCCCCAGCCCGGCCTGCAACCACGACCGCGGTCAGCATCGGACCGAGCTCGCGTGAGGAGACATAGGCCACCGCGCCGCCGACCAGGTTCGAGACCCCAAAGCTGTTGGCTTGATTGGCCGACTCTAGCGAGATCACCATTCCGGTGAACAGCGAGGTCAGCAGGACGATCGTCGTCGACTGGACGCCCAGGAAGTACGCCTGCGCGATCGTTTCGGAAAAGCGGATGCGCATGCGCCCGATAAAGGTCGCGGCGTCGGCCGAAAGGGATGCGATCCCGCCCGTGTACTCGAGAAAGCCGGTCGTCCCGCGCCCGACTTCCTCGAGGACTTTCACGGGGAGGGAAACCTGCTGGAGGGGATTTGACGGGTCATCTCTGCGCGACTTCGGCTAGCTTGGCAAGAACGCCCTGCACCGCTTCGACTCGGCGCGCGGCCACGCCGCGCTCAGCGGTCAGGTTGAATTGCACTTGGCTCGCGTGCGTGAGACGCCGCTCGAGGTCGCTCAAGTGGGCTCGCGCCTCCCGCTCGAACCCCGAAAAGTAGCGCCGCACGCTGGCCAAATATCTTTCGAGCTCCCCGGGCGGCGGCTCTCCCTCGGCGAGCGCTTTAACGATGCGCTCCTGCGCACGCCGCAGATCCCGATCCTTGATGTAGAAGCGGCCGATCTCGGTGACCAGGGCTGCGAGCTTGTCCGGTTCAGCCGCCATCGAGCGCGAGACGCTGAAGAGCGAAAAGCTCGTCGATCCCGAGCTTGGCGAGCGCGAGCATCGTATCGAGCTGCTCGCGCTCGAACGGCTTCGACTCGGCCGTCCCTTGTACTTCGACGAACGCCCCCGCGTCGGTCATCGCGACGTTCATGTCGACCTCGGCACGACTGTCCTCGGCATATGCCAGGTCGAGGTGGGGAATGCCGCCGACGATGCCCACGCTGATCGCCGCAACCTGGCCGCGCAACGGCCATTTGTTCGAACCGCGCTCGAACGGTTTGCGCAGAGCGAGCGCGAGGGCCACGTAGGCCCCGGTTATTGCGGCGGTTCGCGTCCCGCCATCGGCCTGCAGCACGTCGCAATCGATCAAGATACTGCGTTCGCCCAAGAGCTTGAGATCGGTGATCGCGCGCAGCGCGCGGCCGATCAGCCGTTGGATCTCGTGCGTGCGGCCTCCGATTCTTCCCCGCGTCGATTCGCGCTGGGTGCGCTCGGTCGTGGCCCGCGGCAGCATTGCGTACTCGGCGGTCACCCAACCGCGACCCTGCCCGCGCAGCCAGGGGGGCAGCTTCTCTTCGATCGTGGCAGCGCAAAGGACCCTCGTCGCGCCTACCGAGATCAACGCGCTTCCCTCGGCGTAAGCGAGCGGATTGGGCTCGATCACGACCGGCCGCAGCGCATCGTGCGCGCGGCCGTCGGACCGAGCAGCGCCGTCATTCAACGGTGACGGTCTTGGCGAGATTGCGCGGCTGATCGACGTCTTTGCCATCCAAATCCGCTATATGGTATGCCAGCAGTTGAAGCGGCACGACGTTGACGATCGGCGAAAGCAGTTCGTCGACTTTCGGCACCCAGAAGATGTGGTCCGCAACCTCGGACACCTCTTTGTCGCCATAGTTCGCGACGACGACGGTGACGGCCTCGCGCGCTCTTGCTTCGGCCAAGTTGGAGAGCATCTTTTCGCGCACTCGGCCCGCCGTGACGATACCGACGACCGGAACGGCCGGCTCGAGCAGCGCGATCGGGCCGTGCTTCATCTCGCCGGCGGCGTAGCCCTCGGCATGGATATACGAAATCTCCTTGAGTTTGAGCGCGCCTTCGAGCGCCGTCGGGAGATTGACGTACCGCCCGATGAAAAGCACGCTGCGCGCGCGCCGCAGTTCCTTGGCTACCTGGCGGATCTGGTCCGAGGCGTTGAGGCACAGGTCGATTGCCTCAGGAAGCAGCTTCGTGCTCTCGGCGATCTGCCGCAAACGCTCGCGCGGCGCCGCACCGCGCAGCCGCGCCAGATAGAGCGCAAAGAGGACCGCCGCCGTCGCCTGTGAGACATACGTCTTGCTGGCCGCGACGCCGATCTCGGGTCCGCCCCGCGTGTACAAGATACCGTCGGCGAGGCGCGTCAGGTGCGAGCCCAGCACGTTGCAGATGCCGAGCACGGGCGAGCCGGCGTTCTTGGCGACCCGCACTGCTTCGATCGTATCGGCCGTTTCCCCCGACTGCGACATGGCGATCGTCAACGTGCGCGCGTCGAGAACGCGGTCGCCGTAGCGGAACTCGCTGGCCAGCTCCATTTCAACCGGGAGCCGGCAGAGTGCGCGCAGGAGGTACATGCCGATCATTCCGGCGTGGTAGGCCGTCCCGCACCCCAGGATCGAGATCTTGTTGACGTCGCGTAAGAGGCCCTCGTCGAGCTCGAGCTCGGCGGCGAGCTGGGCATCGTTCGATTCGTCGATGCGGCCGGTCAGCGTCTGCTTGACGACCCCCGGCTGCTCGAACATCTCCTTGAGCATGAAGTGCTTGAAGCCGCCCTTTTCCGCCGAGGACGCGTCCCACATGATTTGTTGGACCTCGCGCTCGATCGGGTTGCCTTCGAAGTCCGTCAGCTCGTAGCCGCCCCGCTCGACGACCACCATTTCATTTTCGCGCAGGATGAGCTGTTTGCGCGTGTACTGCAAGATCGCCGGCGTGTCCGAGGCCACGAACATCTCGTCCTTGCCGATGCCGACGACCAGCGGGCTCGCTCCGCTGCGCGCGAAAACGAGCCGGTCCGGCGAGCCCGAGGCGATTACGCCGAGTGCGTACGCACCCTGCAGCTGCGTGAGAATCTTGCGGACCGCGACGACGATGTCGCCTTCGTCCTGCTCTTCGATGAGGTGGGCGATCACTTCGCTATCGGTTTCGCTCCGAAACGCGTGCCCGTCGGCCAGCAGCCGGTCACGCAGCCCGGCGTAGTTTTCGATGATTCCGTTGTGAATGACGGCGACGTTTTGGCGGCAGTCGAGATGGGGGTGGGCGTTAGCGTCGGAGGGCCGGCCGTGCGTCGCCCAGCGGGTATGGCCTATCCCAACCGAGCCATGCAACGGTTCGCTCTCGAGCCGCTCGGCGAGCCGCCCGAGCTTGCCCTCCGCCTTCGTGCCGCCCAACTGTCCGTCGCCGTCGATGACCGCGATCCCGGCGCTGTCATAGCCGCGATACTCGAGCCGCCGCAGCGAATCAAGGATGATCGGGACCGCGTCGCGCTCTCCGACGTATCCGACGATGCCGCACATCTTCGGACCCTATACGCCGCCGGACGCGGCGCCGCTGTCAAGCACGCTACTTAATGCCCTCTTTGAAACGCCGGTAAGGGATCTTACCGAGGGCAACCTCATTGAAGGCCGTCGACACCGGCTTGTTCGGGTTCGCATCCTCCGTCAAGGCCGGGGCGCCGTTGTTCAACTGTTTGGCACGCTTGGTGACTACGTTGACCAGGGTGAACTTCGAGTCGACGTGCTCGAGCAAGCCGTCGAGATCCCCAAAAACCGATTTACTCATGATTCTTCCAACTTCCTAAAAACGTCGTCCTGGTAATGGTGGATGCGGAAGCGCTCGGCTCGAACGATCGCTTCCAAGTCGTTGACCGCGGGTAAGGTGTCGAGCGCGTCCTGGGGTGCTTGTTCGTTGATGATTACGTAGTCGAAGCTGCGGATCAACTTCAGCTCTTCGTGCGCGATCGCCAGACGCGCCGCAATTTCGTCGGCCGTTTCGGTCCTGCGCGCCGCGAGGCGCCTGCGCAGGTGCGAAAACCGGTCGGGCAAGAGAAACACGAGGACCGCCTTCGAAAACGCGCGCTTGATCTCGAGCGCTCCGTTGACCTCGGGCTTCATGATTACGTCGTATCCGTCAGCCAGCGTCTCCTCGATGAACGAACGTGGTGTGCCGTAAAGATGTCCGTCGTACTCCTTGGTTTCGAGGAAGTCGCCGGCCGCAATTCGCTTTTCGAATGTGGGCCGGTCGTGGAAAAAATAGGACTCGCCTTCCCGCTCGCCTTCGCGCGGCGGCCGGGTCGTCGCCGATACGGAGTAGCGCAGCCGGGGCATCCGCTGCCGAAGGCGGTCGACGAGGGTATCCTTACCGGCTCCCGACGGCCCCGAAACGACAAACAGTAATCCCGGGCCTTGCAGCCTACCAATCCCCCGACTGTGGCTCGAAGCGCGGCGCGAGCACTCCGCACGCCACAACGCACGAACGTATCTGCTTCGTCCGCCGGTGCAGGAGGTCCTTTGCCGGGAAGCCACCCGGGGTGGCTCCCGGGCCTGAAGTGGGTATCTCCACCACAGGTAAGGAGAGCGGTTGAAGAGCCTACGCGCCCGGCGGACCCTCTGGTTGATCACCGCGATCCTGGTCGTCGCTCTCGGCGCCGCCGCGCTCGCCCGCGACGCAATTGCGCGAACGCTCCTGCCGGTGGCCGGTAGCTTCCTGGGATACGAGGTCAGAGCGGAGCGCGTCGAGATCGGGGTGCGGCGCCTTCTGCTCGTCGCCCCCGACGTTCGAACCAAGGCGGGGGAGCCTGTTTTCACGGCCGACCGCATCGAGGCCGGCCTCGACCTTCATGACCTTCTCTTCAAGGGCCGCCACCTTTACGGGTTGACTTCCGTCGAGATCGAGCGCCCCCGCTTGACCGTCATCGAGCACCGCGACGGGTCGTACAACGTCCCGCTGGCCGGCGGCAAAGGCAATCCGGGCGGCGCTCCCGCCCCCGCTCTTCCGGACGTCGCCCTGCGCATCCGCGACGGCAGCGTGCTCGTCATCTCCCCGTTTCGCTTTTATGCGGCAGCGCGGCGCATCCGATTAGACGGGTTGAACCTCGACGCTCGCCTAACCCCGGACCGGCAATCGCACTATGCGCTGGGCTTCGCTCTCGTGGTCCAGGGGCGGAGCTACCCGGTGAGCGGCCGTGCCCTGCTCGATCCGGCTCGCGGCTTCGAAAGCCAGCACTTCACCGCTGCGGAGTTGCCGCTCGGGCCGTTGGTCAATGCCGCGCTCAATACCCCGAAGGTCAACCTCGCGAGCGCACGCCTGCTCGGGCTGGACGCATGCCTGTGTGGACTCGCCGATCGCTCGGGGACGATGCAGCGGCACCTAAGCGGCACCGCCCTCCTGCGGGATTTCAAGCTGTACCTCGGCGGCCTTAACAAGCCGGTTCGCGACGGGCAAGGCCGCCTTTATCTCTACGACGACGGCGTTACCGCGCCGAAGATGAGCGCCGCGGTCGCGGGCATTCCGCTGCGCGTGACCGGAGCACTGTACGGACTCTCAGCACCGACCTTCCGGCTGGGGTTAACCGGCGAGGGACCCGTCAGCCGGCTGGCGTCGGTCGTGAACTCGGGAAGGTATCCGGTAAGCGGCCGGTTGCGCCTAGGGCTCCTCATCGAGGGCGACGCCGCCAATCCGCTCGTGCTCGCTCGGTTTGATTCGGCCTCCATCGGCTACGGCGCCTATCCGCTCCTACGGCCGGCAGGCGCGGCGGCGCTGCGCGGGACCGACGCTGAGATTTTGCGCGCGTCGGCGCGCTACGGGCCGCTCGATGCCACGCTCGAGGGCAGCGTCACGCTCGGCAAGCATACGGACTTCGAGCTACTGTCCTCGCTCGCGGCGGAGCCGAACGGTTTGCCCTACGCGTCGCTCGTGATCCCGGGCATGCCGCTGACCGCAACGGCCGTCATCGCCGGAACCGACGCCGCAGCCGGCGCAAGCGGGATCGTCGCCGGGTCGAGCCGTCAACAGACGCTGGCGACGCTCTTTCGGGTCGACCGGACCGGGGTCGGACGGGTCGGCCCGCTGACCCTCGACGGTCCCGGCGATGCTTCACTTTACCTTCGGGCGCAGCTCGACAAGCCGCACGATCGATATGCCGTGGTGGCTGCGCTGCAGCATGTCCGGGTCAACTCGGCTGGATTGGGCCGTAGCGCTTTACCCGGATTGAGGTTGCCGCCCATTCCCGAGGTCAGCGGCCTGGTCGACGCTCGGGTCATTGCGTCATCGGAGCGCCACGGCGGCTCGCTCGCCGGCGATCTGAACGCCTCGCAGGTTCGGCTGCGGGGCGCCTTACTGGGCGAGCTCAGCCTTCACGGAGCCGGCACGGCCGACGGGCGCGGGGCAATCGAAGGCCGCTATCGCGGCTCGCTCGAGCAAATCGCCCGCGTGATGCCGAGCGGCCTTCATGCGCAGGGTGAGCTCGACGTCCCGTTTGCCCTGGCGCGCGACGATGGGCGCCTGCTCGCTCAGATCGACGGAGCCCGCTTCCGCAACGCGAGCGTTGCCGGCGCGTCGATCCGGTCGTTGGACGCGACGGTCGGGGTGCGCGGGCGCCGCTACGACACACTCGACGTCTATGCCGCGCGGGGCGAGCTCGCCGGCGGTACGGTTCTCGCGGCCGGAAGCTTCGGAAACGGCGGGACGCTACAGTTGTCGGCCGCCGGCATCGCTCTGGCCGGGCTCGGATCGGCGTTGCCGCTCACCGGCGGACGGCTCAACGCGATTGCGACGGTCGATGGCAGCATACGCGCGCCCCGCGTCACCGCCGGCGTCGTTCTCGATGACGGACGCTTCCGCCAACTCGACATCGGTGCGAGCACGTTGCTTGCCTTCGCGAACGGGCGGCTCGAGGTTCGCGACGGTCTCGTGCAAGCTGGGCCTGCGGTCGCGACGCTGCATGGCGACGCGAGCGGTCTCGCCGGCGGAAACATGCGCGACGCCCACTACGAGTTCGACGCGCGAATGCGGGATGCCGACGTGGCCTCGCTCGCCTCAGTCGCCCGAGCGTCGCTCCCGTACCCGGCCGGAACGCTCGACGCCGACCTGCACGTCAGCGGTGAAGGCAGCGCGCCATTCATCGCCGGCCTGGTCGCACTGCCCGAGGGCTCGATCAACGGGCTCCCGTTCCGCGACGCTTCCGTCCGCCTGCGCGGGTCCGTTTCCGCGCTGCATGCGCAGGAAGGACGCGTAACCGTCGGCACGTCGCGCATTTCGTTTGCGGGTGCAGTCGGCGCGCGGAGCGGACAGCTCGCGATGCGCGCTCCCTGGCTCGATCTGGCCGACTTCAACGATTACTTCGATGCCGGCGACACGCTAGGCGGCACCGGCAGCGCGGTCGCGTCGGTTGCATTCTCTTCGGGTTCGGTTGCAAGCAGCGGGAACGTCGCGCTCGCAGCCGCACGCTACCGTCGTTTCACCCTCGGCGACGCGCACGCAACGTGGTCGACCACCGGGCGCAGCATTCATGCCGTCGCGCGCGTAGCGGGTCAAGCCGGGAATCTGAGCGCGCGCGGCTTCGTGACGCTGGCGGCAACGGAACCGTATCGCGACCCACTGCACCGAACGACGGTCGACCTCAACGCGCAGGCCCAGCGTATCGACTTGAACACGTGGCTTCCGGCGGCCGGCCTGCACGCGCCGATCGAAGGGTACGTCGATGCCACCGCCAGCGTTCGAGGCACCTATCCGAACGTGGATATCGTAACGACCGCCTCGCTGGCACAGGGTCTGCTCGGACGAATTCCGATTCGACGGTTGCAAGTGGCTGCCAATGCGGCGCGCGGGCGCGCCACCATCACGAGCGCGATCCTCGAGATTCCCGAGCTAAGCGCGAGCGCCGGCGGCACGTTCGGATTGCAGCCGCGCGATCCATTCGATGTGACGGTCCACGCCGACAGCCCCGACATCGGCGCCCTAGCGCAAGTCGTCTCGGGAAAGAAGCTTGCCGTCAGCGGCGCGCTCGAAACGACGGCGCGCGCCAGCGGAACGGCGGCGCGACCGCAACTTGCCGCCCTTTTCCAGTTGACCCGCCTCGCCTACGATGGTTATACGGTTCCGAGCGTGCGCGCCGATGCGACGTACCAACAATCGCAGTTCGCGCTGCACAGCCTGGTCGTCGACTTGCAACAGGGACGCGTGACAGCGCAAGGCGCCATTCCGCTACGGCCGCCGGCGACCGCGAGCGCCCCATCGGCTACGAGCCTCGTGCCGGCCAACGCTCCGGTCGCGCTCGCAGTCAGCGCGCAAGGCGTCGAGTTGGGGCAGTTCGCACCGCTCTTGCCCACGGGGACCAAACTGGCCGGCGCGATCGACGGGCGTCTCACGCTCGGCGGAACGGTCTCGAGCCCCGTTCTCGACGGCACGCTCTCGCTTGCGAGGCTGGCCTACTCCGGTCCGCAAGAACGCTCGCCGATAACGGGCGGCGTGGCCGAACTCGTTTTCTCGGGGACGTCCGCGGAATTGCGCGATGCGAGCGCTCGAGTCGGGGGCGGGACTGTCAGCGCGCAGGGAACCGTTCGGGTTGCCGACTTGCGCGATCCATCGCAAGCTGCCCTCGACTTCCAAGCGAGCGCGTCCAACGCCGTGCTCGATCTCCCGCAATACTTCAAGGGGCGAGTCAACGGATCCCTGACGGTCAAGCGGGTGGCGGGCGCGGTGCCGGTCGTAGACGGCCAGGTGGCATTCGACAGCACGCGGATCCCGCTCTCGGCAGTTTTCAATCCGAACGCGCCGGCCGGGAGCTCCGGCCCTAAGCTGCCCGACGTGGCACTGAACCTGGGCGTTACCGTGGGGCGCGATGTGCGTGTCCAGAGCGGCAACGTCGACGTCGGCGCTCAGGGCAGCTTGCAAGCCGGCGGAACGATTGCCGCACCAAAATTGACGGGACGGCTCGAATCGACCGGTGGTAGCCTGGACTTCTACCGGGACTTCCAAATTCAAAGCGGTAGCTTGGTCTTTGAGACCGACAATGGGCTCATTCCAACGATCCATGCGGTTGCCACCACGCAAATTCCCGATCCGCCGACATTCGTGACCTTGACCGTCACCGGCTTGGCCGATCATCTCAACGTGGCATTGGAATCCGATGCCGGTTACTCGCGCGAACAGATCCTCGGCTTGCTCGTCGGTGCGCAGGCGCTCGGCGCCGTCAACGGCGTTGCGACTAGCGGAGGAGCCCAAACGAATCTCGTCCAGTCGGTGGCGGCGGGCGAACTCGGAACGCTGTTGACCCGCAACCTGCTCGAGCCGTTCAGCACACAAATCGGCAGCACGCTGGGCCTCCAAAACCTGGCAATCGGGTACACCCCCGGCCAAGGCGGCCTCGGCCTCAACGCCAGTAAGAAACTCTTCCGCGACGTCAATGCGGTCTACGCACAGACGTTCAACTACCCCCAACGCCAGAGCCTCGGCGTGCGGGTTTCGCCCAGCAACTCGACCGCGATTCAGCTGATATTCTTCACGCAGCCGGGCTCCGGTGAGTTTGTGAGTGCGCCGACCTCGCTAACGTCGAACAATTTAGCCGTCACTTCCGGCGAACCCGAAAACGGAACCAGCGGATACTCGCTGACGCTCCAGCGCCGTTTCTGGTAAACCGCTCGGGGCGCCAAAACCTCCGGCGTGCGGGTTGGGCTCTGTGCTTCGCGTACAATGGCAGCGATGCTGACCGATTGGATGATCGTGCGACGGCTTGCCGCCGAGCTCAACCGCACCGTGCGTGGCGCACGCATTCGCCAAGCCGGCCTGCTCGCCGGCGATCGGTTTGGCTTGAACCTCGGAAGCCAGTCGGTCAACGTCGATCCCTTCGCGCAGACGCCGATCGTTACGCTCGAACCGCCGGCGCCGCTCGGGGCGGGGCGCGGCTGGGTAAGAACCTTCGCCGATGCGCTCGAGGGGCTGCGCATCGAAGCGGTAACGGCACTGGCCGGCGACCGCGTGATCCTCTTCGACTGCGCGTCGCGCTCGCGGTTCGGCGTCGAAAGCGGCTACCGGCTCGTCGCCGAACTCGTCCCGCGCTTTGGGAACCTGCTGCTGCTCAAAGGCGACACGGTCGTCGCAGCCGTCAAAGAGTTTGAAGCCGGCGGGTCGACGCGCCGCACGATCGCGCCCGGTGCGCCATACGAGCCGCCGCCCCCGCCATCGCGCGACATCACCGCCCCGCCGCTCGAAGCTGAAGTGGCGTCCTTTGCGGCGGGCGATCGCAGCGAGTCCGCTTTCGGCCGCGCCGCGCGCGCCTTGCGCGCCGACCTGCCCGTCGTTCCGCGTTTAGTAGCGGATTCGCTCATCGCACAGGCGTCGCACGCGCAGTGGCGATCTGCCGAAGCTTTGGCCGTCCATCTTCGTGCGGAAGCGCTCGCGCTGCTAGCGCAGTTCGAGCAGCAAGGCGTAGATGCGCCGGTCTTCGTTTATCGCGACGATGGGCGCATCGTTCAATTTCACGTCGTGCGCCTCCAACAATTAGGCTCGCTCGATGAGGCGCGCGAGGATTCGCTTTTGCGACTGACCGGTACGGCGATCGGCGTGGAGGCGGCACGTCGTGCTTCGCATGCCTTCGGACAGCGCCGAAACGCGCTCGCTGCGCGCGTCGCCAAGCGACGCGCGGCGCTAGGTCGCGAGCGCGAGCTGCTCGAGCGCGAACGCGACGACGCGGCGGCGCGCGAACGCCTGCGCACCTGGGGCGAACTGCTCTATGCCCACCTCGGAGAGGTTCCGGCGGGCGCCGCCCAATTCGTCCCGCCGAGCGATCCGAGCGTCCTCATCGAGCTCGACCCGTCCATCGATGTCAAAGCGAACGCGCAAGCGATTTTCAAACGCTACAAGAAAGCGGTCGCGAAACGCACCCACGTGGAGCGGCGCCTGAGCGAGCTCGCGCTCGAAGAAGCGTTTGCGGAGGAGCTAGCGTGGGAGGTCGAACGGGTCGAGCCGGAGACGCTCGACGACGCCGTCGAGGCTGCCGACCGCCTCGAGCGCCGCAAAGCGCGCCGCGCCGCGCCCGTCCGGCGGCGACGCCCGCTCGAGGTTTCGCTAGCCGCCGACGCACGGGTTTTGGTCGGACGCTCGCCGCAAAGCAACGCCGATCTGACCTTCCGGACGGCCCACCCCGACGACCTGTGGTTTCATGCCCGGCAGACTCCGGGCGCCCACGTCATCTTGCGCATCGATTCCAAACGCGAACCGCAAACGCAAGAGCTGGAAGCTGCGGCCGAGCTCGCCGCCTACTACAGCAAAGCGCGCCTCTCGGCCAAAGTCGCCGTCGACTACACCCAGCGCAAGCACGTTCGCCGGCAGCAAGGCGCCGCACCGGGTCTGGTTTGGTACACCAACGCCCGCACGTTGCTCGTCAGCCCGCGAACGCCGCCCGCGTGAGTGCAAGGCTGCCGGCCCCGCGCCAGAGCATTGCGCTCTCCGATACGCGCCCGGTTTGGACCTCGCTGCTGATTTTTCTCGTGCCGCTGATGCTGAGCAACATCCTCCAGTCGCTCGGCGCGACGGCCAACAGCATCTATCTCGGGCGGCTGATCGGGGTCCACGCATTGGCGGCGGTGTCGGCGATTTTTCCGATCGTTTTCTTCTTGATAGCGTTCTTGATCGGCATAGGCAGCGGGAGCACCGTGCTGATCGGTCAAGCGTACGGCGCGCGCGATCACGCCAAGGTCAAGGAGATCGCCGGCACGACGATCGCGCTCACCCTTCTTCTCGGCGTTATCGTCGGAACGCTCGGCGGATGGTTTTGCGAACCGTTGCTAGCGGCCGTCGGCACCCCACGCGACATCTTGTCGACCTCTGCAAGCTATTCGCGTATCACCTTCTACTCGATCCCGATCTTGTTCGTGTATCTGATCTACACGACGTTTCTGCGCGGAACCGGGGACTCGCGCACGCCCTTTTACACTCTGATTGCAAGCACCGCGCTCATCATGCTGGTGACTCCGGCACTCATTCTCGGATGGCTCGGATTACCTCGCCTCGGCGTCAACGGGGCGGCGGTAGGAAACGTCGCGGGCAGCGCGGCCGCGCTGATCGGTCTGCTGGTGTATTTGCGGGCTTCGGGCAACCCGCTCGCCTTCGACCGCGAGATGCTGGCCAACATGCGCCTTCGCCTTCCGCTCGTACGTACGATCGTGCGCATCGGCGTTCCAACCGGCATCAACCTGGTGATGGTCTCGCTATCCGAAATCGCGGTGATCACGTTCGTCAATCACTTCGGTTCGCGCGCGACGGCGGCGTACGGCGCGGTCAACCAAGTCGTCAGCTACGTGCAGTTCCCGGCCGTCTCGATCGGCATCGCGGCGTCCATCTTCGGGGCACAGGCCATCGGCGCGCAGCGCCTCGAGCGCTTGCCACGCATCGTGCGCTCGGCGGTTTCGCTCAATTACGCGATCGAAGGGGTACTGATCGGAACGTGCTACCTGCTCAGCCGGCCGCTCATCGCCCTGTTCGTCACCGACGTCCCGACGCTCGACATCGCCGAGAGACTGCTGCACATCACCCTGTGGAGCTATGTGATTTTTGGCAACGCGCGCGTGCTTTCTGGGATCATGCTCTCGAGCGGCACGGTCGTCTGGCCGACCCTTCTTTCGGTCCTCTCGATTTGGGGCGTCGAGGTTCCGGTCGCGTACCTGCTCTCGCGGCGCATCGGCCTCGACGGCGTCTGGTACGGTTACCCGGCGGCGTTCGTGGCCGGGTTAATCTTTCAGACCGCGTACTACCAGTTGTTCTGGAAACGCCGCCCGTTGCGCCGCCTCGTTTGAGCCTGGACTACAGGCGCTCGGGAACCATGGAACGGAGCCGATCGATGTCGGTAACCACGACGTGCGAGGTGCGCATGTCGATCAGGCGCTCGTCCCAAAAACGGTTGAGCGTCCGGTTGACGGTCTCGCGTGTCGTGCCGATCATATTCGCCATTTCTTGGTTGGTCAGGCGCAGCGTGATGCGCGTGCCGTTCGGCACGGCCTCGCCGAAGCTCGAGATCAGGTTGAGCAGCAACGAGGAAAGGCGCGAGCGGATATCTTGCGAGGTCGTTGAGGCGATGAGCTTGTTGGCTTGCCGCAAGCGCTCCGATAGAGAGATGACGAGCAGCCGTCCGATACGCGGGTTCCGATCGATCAGAGCCAAGAAGTCCTCGCGCCCGATGACCGCGACTTCGACTTCGGTCATGGTTCGCACGCTGGCAGCCCGCACGCAGGTTTCAAAGACGCTCATCTCACCGAAGAAGTCGCGTTCTTTGAGGATTGAAAGAATCGTCTCGCGCCCATCGGGGGCGACCCGGACCACGGCGACCGAGCCGGACAGGATGAGGTAGAAGGTCTGCCCCGGGTCGCCTTCGCGAAAGATGACTTGTTGCTTTGCATAGCGTCGCGTGGTGACGAGCCGGGCGACTTCGACGAGTTCTTCGTCATCGAAGTCCCGAAAGAGCGGTACCGTACGCAGCGTTTCGTGGCGCAGAGGCGCCATGGAATCGGGCCTAGGTCGCGGCGATAGCATGCTTCTAGTATCGGCAGGGCGTGCGCGCCGCCACAGCTTCTTGCCGGTCCCGGCTCCGGGCGCGCCGAACAGCAGGCGTTCGTGAGCTTGTTTGACGCGGACCCGCGGAGTGCGCTGGAGCACTATTTCGGTTTTCCGGCCTTCCGGCCGCTTCAGGAAGAAATCGTGCGGGACGTGCTCGCCGGCCGCGACGTTTTCGCCCTCCTTCCTACCGGTGCCGGCAAGTCGCTTTGCTACCAGCTTCCGGCCGTCGTCTCGCGCGGCCTGACCGTCGTCGTCTCGCCGCTCATCGCTCTTATGAAGGACCAGGTCGACAGCTTGCGCGTCGTGGGGGTCTCAGCGACGTTCTTGAACTCGAGCTTGGAGGCGCACGAGATCGCGCGACGCATGCAGGGGCTCGCTCGCGGCGAATTCCGTTTGCTTTATCTCGCACCCGAGCGGCTCTGTCTGCCGAACGTCGTCGAGAATTTGGCGAACTGGCAGATCGAGCGGATCGCGATCGACGAGGCGCACTGCATCAGCGAATGGGGACACGACTTCCGGCCTGAGTACCGCCGCTTGGCCGAGGTGCGCCTGCGCATGCCGCAGGTCCCCGTCCTCGCCCTGACCGCGACGGCGACCGAGCGCGTTCGGCTCGACATCATCCAGCAGCTCGCGTTGCACGACCCGCGCTGCTACGCGGCCAGCTTCAACCGCCCAAACCTGACCTATCGGGTCCTCCCGAAGGCGCGCGCACTCGACCAACTCGTCGCGTTCGTCCGCGCCCGTTCGAGCGAGAGCGGCATCGTCTACGCACACAGTCGCAAGCAAGTGGAATCGCTGGCCCTCAAGCTGAACGCTGCCGGCGTCGCGGCCCGACCGTACCACGCCGGCCTCGCTCCGCGCGAGCGAGCTCGCGCTCAAGATCTCTTCCGGCGCGACGACGTTCGCGTCATCTGTGCCACCGTCGCCTTCGGCATGGGCATCGACAAGCCGAACGTGCGCTTCGTGGTGCACTACGATCTTCCCAAGAATCTCGAAGCGTACTACCAGGAGACGGGCCGGGCTGGACGGGACGGATTGCCCGCCGAGTGCCTTCTCTTCTTCAGCGGCGGCGACGCCGCCAAGTTCCGCGCGTTCATCGACGAGAAAGAGGACGAAAACGAGCGCGCCGTCGCGCGCGCTCAGCTACGCATGATGTGCGACTACGCCGAGAGCTCGGGGTGCCGGCGCCGCACCCTGCTTGGGTACTTCGGCGAACGTCTCGAGGTCGACTGCGACAACTGCGACAACTGTCTGGAGCCTCCCCCCACCTTCGATGGCACCTTGCTTGCGCGCCAATTCCTGTCGTGCGTCGTGCGCGTGCGGCAAGCGAGCGGTTTCGGCGTCGGCCTCAACCATATCGTCGATGTGCTGCTGGGCGGCGATACCGAGAAGGTGCGGACATGGAATCATGACCGGCTGAGCACGTTCGGCATCGGCAAGGGAACGTCGCGAGACGTTTGGCTCGCGGCGGGACGCGAGTTCGTCCGGCTCGGCCTGCTGCTGCGCACGGCGGGTGCGCGCGGCGCTCTCGAGCTAAGCAACGCGGGACGAGCGGTGCTCTTCGGCCGGCGCGACATCACCCTCCCGCAAACCGTCGCGCCTACCAAGACACGCCGTGCAGGAGCGGCGCCGTCGCAAACGAGCGCTCGCCCCGACGGATTGGAGGACGCACTGTTCGAGGCCTTGCGCGTGGTGCGGCGCCGGCTCGCCGACGAGCGCGACGTTCCGGCCTACGTCATCTTCTCCGATGCGACGCTACGGGCGATGGCGCGCCAGCGCCCGACGACGCTCGGCGGATTGCGCTCGGTCAGCGGCGTCGGCGACAAGAAGCTGGCCGATTTCGGGGCGGCATTCTTGGCCGCGATCGTCGCGGACGATCACCGCACGGTATCCCACGGCGGCACCGCAATGGAACCTGACGGCGCGTAAACGGGGCGCTCCCGAGGCCGCGTGCGCAGCGTGCCGTTGGCCGCGGCGATCAGCCGCCTTCGTGCGATCCGCACGTATTCGGGCACGACCTCGGCGCCCGCTGCGCGCCGGCCGTGTAACACGGCTGCCACCGCCGCCGTGCCGGCCCCGGCGAACGGATCGAGCACCAAATCGTTCTTTTTGGTGAGCGCGAGAATCAGCCGCTCGATCAACTCGACCGGAAACTGACACGGATGGGCGGTTTTCTCGACGTGGTTATGCTTGACGTTAGGGATGATCCACACGTCGCCCGGGTTTTTTCCGAGCGGATTCGCCGAATATTGCCCGGCCTTGGGACCTTTAAAATACTTCTTGCCTGGATACTTCTGCGCGACCCGAATGGGGTCGACGTCGAAGGCGTAGGCGCGCCCAGGCCACGTGAACCACAAGATCGTTTCGTATCGCCCGGAAAAGCGGCGAGCGCAGTGCAGACCGTGTTCGAAATGCCACACGATCCGATTGCGCAGCACCAGGCCCAGTTCTCGAAAGACCGGGTACAGCATGATGTCGATCGGGTAAACTTCGTTGTCCGACACGTGGTTGCCGATCTGCCAGCAGATGCTGCCGCCCGGCTTCAAAAGCGCGGCGCAGCGCATGATGGTGGCGCGCTGCTGCGTCACGTACTCGTCGACGCTTGTCTTCTTTTTTCGTTCGTACGCTTTTCCGATGTTATACGGCGGCGACGTCACCACGAGCTGCACGCTTCGCTCGGGCATCGCGTCGAGCAAGGTTTGCGCGTCGCCTGGGAAAAGCGTGACGTCGTTGTCGGAAGCGAAGCGGCGGGAGATGCGAATCGTCTCAATACCTCGGGCCAAGAGTTTGGCAGAACTGCAGTTCCCCAAGCCCCGGCGCGCGTCCCGTGGTCCGCAAACGTGAACTCGCGGGCACTCACTTTGGCAGAATGGGTAAGCAGCGTGCCGGGCGCGGGCGGCAAAGCCGCGGTTTTTCCACGCTGGAAGCGCTCATCGCGATCGCGCTCGCCGGGACTTGCTTCGGAATCGTCGCCATGGCGCTTCATCTTTCGGCACGGCTGTTCACGGGGCAGATCGCCGATCGAACCGCGCGCGCGCAACTCGACGGCTTAGTCGATCGCTGGATCGACGAAGCGGAAACGGCGGCAGCCATCTATACCGTTTCGTCGTGCGGCGACGGCGGATGCTCCGGCATGCGCTTCATGGCCTTTGACCCGCAACGCCACCCGCGCTTTTGGGGCTACGAGTTCGGCAACGGGAACCTCCAGCGCTGCACCTACGCCGCGCCGGAGGGAGCTTGCAAGGCGACCGGCGCACCGTTTGCGGTGACGGCCTTCGAGGTGCGTCCGGTGCTCGTTTCCTCGCTCGACCTCGCGGTCGCCCCGGCTTATCGGGGTGCCGACCGGCTCTATCGTTTGCTGGGTACGGCCGACGACCCGGAGCGCCGCGTCATCGGCGGGAACCGCTTGATGCGGGTGACGATCGACGCCGACATCGCGGGCCGCACCATCGACTTGCTACCAGGCTCGAAACCATTTGAGGCGTCGGCGGTGGTCGCATACGTCACGCCGCCGCCCAGTTTGCCGACGCCCGGAGCCACACCCAGCCCGTCCGCATCGTGCGGACCAAATTGTTCGGTCTTCAGCGGCGCCGGCTATTCGGAATTCTACTGCTGGGGCGAGATGTATCAAAGCCCGCACGGGGGATGGGTGCCGCGGCAGATCGACGTCGCTTGGAGCGTCTACTACTTCAGCACCGATGCCGGCGAAACGTGGGCCGGCTTCGCGACCAAGCCGGTGCCCCAAGGCAAATGCGTCTCCCCGCCAAGTCAAGGCCTCGGCAACGTGCACGAATGGTGGATGTTGCCGTACCCTAGCGGTGATTCGCACGATCCTCCGATCACCTCGCCGCAAAGCGACGCCACGAGCATGGAAACCGACCCATCCGGCGGGGCGGGATATCGAACGATCGTCTTAGGAAACGGCTACCAACTCACCGGCGCCTACGTGCTGTTCCCCGGTCAGAGCGCGACCATCGCGGTCACGGCGACACCCGGCACGTCGATCGTCATGAGCGAGAATCCAGCAAGTCCGTGCGACGGATACGTCAGCTTGAGCCCGGCGCCAAATCAAGTGCAGGACAGCGCGGTCGCAACCTACACGCTAAGCGCGCGCAAGCCGATGGGCAGCACCTCGGGCGACACCTATCCGACCTGCGACGTCGCATGGGCAGCCGATTCAGGCGCGGGGATTCCGCCGCAGGCGGCGTTCATCGGATTCGCGGTCGTCCCGGACGGGACACCATTGCAGTAATTCGCTGGCTCAAGGGAACGCCGCGCGCAGAGCGTAGCCGTCGGCATGCTGTCCTTCCGCGCCTCCGACGGCGCGCATCTCAGCTTCACCGAGCGCGGCCCGAGGGGAGGGACGCCGCTGCTGCTCGTTCACGGTTGGCAGACCGACGGAACCCACTGGGGGCCCTTGATCGACGCGCTCGGCGAGCGCTATCGCGTCGTCGGCGTCGATTTGCGTGGCTCGGGCGCGTCCCGGTCGGCACCCGGCCCGTATCGCATCGAGTCCTTCGCCAATGATCTGTTCGACCTCGTCGCCGCGATCGATCTCGATCCCGCGGTCGTCGTCGGTCACTCGATGGGCGCGAAGGTTGCACTCCGCTTCGCCATCGACCATCCTGAGGCGGTGCAGGGGCTGGTGCTCGTAGCGCCGATCCCGCCCGGGCCGGTCGCCTACGAACCTCGTCTGGCAGCTTTCCTCCGCAGCACGGCGGGCAATCCGGCCAACACGTCCGCGTGGCTGAAGCGCTTAACGTATCGCGAACCGTCCGTCGATATTGCCAACCGTATGCGCGAGGCGGCGGCGACGCTCTCCGAAGAGGTCGCACTCGAATCGTTCGATTCGTGGACCGCGCTCGACTTCGCCGGCGAAGCTGCGACGCTCGCAACGCCCGTGCTCGTGATCGCGCCGGCCGAAGACAATCCGGGCACGCCCGATTTTGTGCGCGAGCGCGTCGCCGACGTCATTCCCGGCAGCCGCATGGAGGTCGTCGCGGAATGCGGACACTACCTTGCGATCGAGCAACCCGCACATTTGGCGCGGCTCATCGGCGCCTTTGTCGAGGACCTTGTGAGGTAAAGCGATGGCGACCGGACTCGGCTCATCGGGCGGACTTGGCTCCTCGACGGTTTTCATCACGCTGGCGATCGTTGTGATCGTCGTCGCGCGCTTCCTGATACGTGAATTGCGCGAGCGGAGGATAGCGCTCAGCCGCATCTTCCTGATTCCGGCGCTCCTGACCGTGATCGTGCTGTACCTGGTCTATCTTCTGCTGCAGGTCAATGCCGGGCTAACGCCGTTGCTGGCGGTCGCGGCACTGCCTGCCGCGATCGTGGGCGCCGTCATCGGGCTCGCCGTGTCCCGCTTCACGACCGTGCGCCCGGGCGACCAGCCGGGGACCGTCTTCATCCGCGGATCCTATGTGACGGTCGCAATTTGGATTGCAGCCCTGGCCCTGCGCCTGGTCGCCCGAGCCTTCGTACTCAGTGCCGGAATCGGCATGAACTTAGTCCTCAATGCCGCGCTTTTGATGATGCTCGTCGTCGCCTTCACGACGGTGCGTCTTCGTATCCTGGCCGAAGCGCGCAGTTTTCGTGGTCGCTAGGCGAAGGTGCCGCACGAGGCCTATGCCTGCGACATCTGCGCCCTGCCGACTGCGCATTGGTTCGAGGTCCACGGCTTCCAATACTACGAGTGCCGCGCCTGCGACTATGCCTTTCTTCCGCCGCCGGTTCGAGAGCGGCAAACGACCGAAACGCTCTTCGACGAGGCGTATTTCTCGGGCGGCGGCGCGGGATACGCGGACTATGCAGCCGAGTCCGCGCTGCTTCGCAAGCATGGCCGTGACTATGGGAAGATCCTGCGCCGGCGTTGCGGGCCGCTCCGTCTGCTCGACGTCGGTTGCGCTGCGGGCTTTGTGTTGTCCGGCCTGCTCGACGCCGGCCACCGGGGTGCGGGACTCGAACCGAGCGCTTCGATGGCGCGGACGGCTCGCCAGGATCTCGGATTGGACGTCGAGACGGGAACGCTGGAGGAATACATCAGCCCGAATCCGTTCGAATGCTTGACGATGATCCAGCTCGTCGACCATTTGCTCGACGTGCGGCGTGCCCTAGAGCGCGCCGCTAACGCGACCGCGTCCGAGGGCTATTGGCTCTTCGAGTTCGGCAACCGCGCCAGCGTAACGGCACGTCTGCTACGGGAAGGCTGGCACGAGTACGCACCGCCCAGCGTGCTGCGCGTCTTCTCGCTGCACGGTCTGACGCGGCTCTGCGCTCAGTACGGCTTCTCGCTCCAAGCCCACGGGCGCCCGCGCAAAGTTCTCTTGGCGGGCCACGCTAAATCGCTGCTGCGTTTCAAAGCCGCCGATTCTCGCGCCGCCGGCTTGCTGTCGCGCTTGGTATCGCTGCTGCCGGACGGCGTCTCCATCCCTTACCCCGGCGACGACACATGCTGGGCACTCTTTCGCCGTTCGTGATGCTTCGCCAACGTCGCCGCCGGCGCATTGCGCTGCTCGCGACTCGCGGCACCGCTATTTGCCGCGATGACCGAGGTGCCAGCCGTGCTTGGGACAGGCATAGGGGGCTAAGCGCAGGGCCGTCGGCGGAATAGCTCGCTCGGCGAGCTTCTTCGTCGAGAAAGCTGCCTTCGGGGAGCCATTCTTGTTATAGCACGAGCGCGAACCGCCGCTGCGTCGCCCTTCGTGCGGCGATCCGCTCATGATCGGTGGGTCTTACCGGCTTTGCATCTTCATCTATTCATCAAGGCGCTCGACGAGCCCGAGGGGGCGGTTAGCCTGAAGACGCCGCCCAAGGGAGCAAGGCGTTTGTGGCCGCCGCTTGGGCCACCATTGACTCCAAAGGTGCCATACAGCGCGCCCGCCGCGTAAACGATGTAGCTTGACGGATTCGCACCACTGTCGCCCCCATCGAACGTGAAGAGCGTGGTTTCGCTGTACGTCCCGCTTGGGTCTTGTGGAGGAATCAATTCGAACACATCCCCGGCAAGGTTACTGCTGACTCCCTCAAACGAGGCGGCGCAGAGAGCTCCCGCGCTCGAACAGAATATCACCTTAGACGGACGTCCGTCGCTCTGATTGAAAATAATTCGAAAGACGTAACCCGTCGGTTCCGAGCTGGATGGGACGAGTTCGTACACGATGTTGCCTCCGCCGCGCCTGGCAACTGCGGTGCCGAACAGGTCTCCATTGGCGTCGGCGATCAGCGGGCCCGACGATGCATAGGTCTTGAAGTCGTAGATGACGCGTTCGGTATAGCTCCCCGATCCGGTGGGCGTCAACTTGAATACGACTCCGCAGTTGCACCCGCGTCCGCCGCCCGCCATCGTCGTGCCGTAGAGGGCCCCGCCGGAATCGGCGATGAGCCCCGCGGTAGGCTCCCTTCCATCGGTGCCGCCTTGGAAACGGTAGACAAAGCTTTCAGAATAGGTTCCGGATCCGGACGGCGTGAGCTTGAAGACGGTTCCGCATCCATTCGTCTGATAGGGCTCATTTACGCACGAAGCGTTCCCTCCGCCGATTGTCGTGCCATACAGGGCGCCACCAGAATCCTCGTAGAGCCCCGACCAAGCCGGATCGCATCCGTCGGAGCCTGTTTGAAAGTGGTGCAGAACGGTCGCCGCATAGCTCGACCCAGTCGGGGTCAACTTGAACACCGTGCCGCAAGCGTTCGTCGCGTTGGCTCCGGTGGTGCTATAAATGGCACCCGTGGCGTCGACGATTACAGGAGCGGCCGAGACGGACCAGCCAACGCCCTTCGGAAACGAGTAAATGACGCTTTCCTCATAACCCGACCCCGACGGGACAAGCTCGAAGACTGTGCCGTGTTCATGCTTACCGCCGAAGAGGGTCGTCCCATAGATGACGCCATTGCCACTCGGATCCAGCGTCACGCCCGCATTCGGGCGTGCACCGTCTGCCGCGTTGCCAGTGTCAGGATCCCACCGGAAGTGGTAAAGAATGCTCTCAACGTCGGCGCAACAGGCCGCTTTTTTCGCCGGCACCGCTCGCAGGTTGCGTTGCGCGAACGAACGGCTCGTAGCGGCTCCAGAAGGAATTGCGAAGCCGATCGACGCGGCCAGACCGATGGCGGCTAAGCGGAGCAGCAAACGTACCATGGTAACCTCCAGCGCGACGTAACGATATCTAATACAGTCCGGGAATCAGTCGTGAGGTTCGCGCGCGGTAGGCGTCGTACTCGGCGCCGAACTGCGAGCGAAGCAGGTTCTCTTCGGCGCGGATGCGAGCAACCAGCGGCACGAGCATGAGCGCGGTGAGCAGCAGGCCGACTCCCGAACGAAACGCGAGGCTCCATCCGAGCAAATTCACGAGCAGCCCCAGATAGCTCGGATGGCGAATGACGGCGTACATGCCGCCCGTGACGAGCGTGTGCCCCGGTTGGATGGCGACCAATCCGCTGAAGCGAGGTCCGAGCACGAAGACCGGCAAGATCCGCAGTGCACCGCCCGCGATGAAAAGGAGGACGCCGAGCCAGCGAATCGTGTCGCCGTCGAATGTCCAGAAGCCCTCGCGATCCGCGTACGCCGGCAGATAGCCGGCCACGACTCCGAGCACGCTAAAGGCTCCGAGCACCCAACGATTGGCGCGATCCTCGCGCACTCCTGGGCTCACGTTCCCACCAGCGAAAAGCGCTACGGCGGATAGCGCGAACAGCGCAATGGCGAGCGCGACGAGCGGCGGATGCGCGAAAAAGGGCGCAGGTCCGCCCCATCCGAGAATGGCAAGGCCAAGATAGGCGGCCGTGCCCACAACGACGAGCAGCGACCGAACGCTACAACTCAACATTCAGCCGGACTCGAGAAACGACGAAACGGCTTGCGTGAACGAGACCGGGCGCTCGACGTTGGCGAGGTGCGCCGCGTCGAGCTCGACGTAGCGCGCGTTGGGCGCCGCCGCGACGATCTCTCGCGCGCGCTCCGGCGGTGTCGAGACGTCGTACTTCCCAGCAATGACGAGCGTCGCCGGTGCCAGCCTCGGGAGCTGCGCGCGCTGGTCCATGTCACGGATGGCGGCGCACGCCGCAACGTAACCCTGCGGCGGGGTCGCCAAGAGCTGTCGCTCGATCGTGTGCGCGGCAGCGGGGGCAGCTGCGAGAAAGTCCGGCGTGAACCAACGCGCGATGATGGTCGACGCGATAGACGCCATCCCGCCGGCGCGCACCTTCTCGATGCGCTCGTCCCAGGCCGATGCCGGTCCCATCGCGGCAGCCGTCGAGCTGAGCACGAGGCGTTCGAGGCGGTCCGGCGCGTTGATGCCGAGCCACTGCCCGATCATTCCGCCAAGCGAGAGCCCGCATACGTACGCGCGACGGATTTCCAGGGCGTCGAGCAGCGCGACCGCGTCGCGCCCCAGCGCCTCGATCGACCACGGCGTTGCCGGGAGGCCCGAATGGCCGTGTCCGCGCAGGTCGTAGCGCAGCACGCGAAAATTCGAGCCGAAGGAAGCGAGCTGCGGGTCCCACATCTCCAGCGCCGCACCGAGCGAGTGAATCAACATGAGGACCGGCGCTCCGGCCGCTCCGTCGATGCGGTAGGCGATGCGCACGCCGCCGCACTCGGCGAACGATCGTGGCGGGGCGACGCCGGCGGCGATTGGTTTGGCAATGCGGAATGCGGCGTTCGCCGCCGGCACGCCGCAGTAGATCGCGCACTGTAAGAGTGTCTCGACGACGTCGGATAGACCGAGGCCGCGTTCCAGCCCGGCACGCAGATGAAGGGCCAACTCTTCGTCGCGCCCGAGCGCGACCATCATCGCAACGACCAGCAGCCTCCGCGTCCGATCGTCGAGTTGCGGCCGCGTCCAAATCTCGCCCCATGCGTAGCGCGCGATGAGGTCTTGAAACTCGCCGTCGAGGGCAGTGGTCGCAGCGATCGCGCGTTCGACGTGCTCGTCACCGAGCACCTCGCGGCGCCGCTTCATGCCTCTTTCGAGACGCTCGCTTTCGTCCATCATGCCGGTTCGCGTCCGTGCGCCGGAAAGCAGTGCGCCAGCACCCGGTGTACGACCGCTTCGGCCGCGTTCACGTACGCCTCAGGCGAAAACAGCGCGTCGAGTTGCGCTGGGCCGAGTGCTTCGCGAACGACGGCATCGGCCGCCAAGACATCACGCAGCCGGGTGCCCGTCGCCTGCGCCTGTGCGAGCGCATTCGCGACGAGTCGATGGGCTTTGATCCGCCCGAGCCGTTCGGCAAGCGCGAAGGTCATCGCTTCCGCATAGATCGCGTCATCGCTTGAGAGTTGCCGGCCCATGCGTGCGCGATCGAGCTGCAATCCTGCGATCGTGTGCCGCATCGCGCGCAACGCGCCGCCGCCAACGCGCAAGATCTCGGGCAGCGTTTCCCACTCAGCCTGCCAGCCGGCCAGGCCGCGCTCGTGCTCCTGCGGCAGGCCCGCGAACATCGTGGCGACTAAACCCGGTACGCGCAGGGCCGCGGCGAGAGCTACCGAGCAGGCAATCGGATTGCGCTTCTGCGGCATCGTTGACGAACTGCCGCGCGCCGCCTCGCTCGGTTCGGCCGCTTCTGCAACTTCGCTTTGGGCGAGCAAACTGACATCGCGGGCGATCTTGCCGGTCACCCCGACGACGACGCCGAGCGCGCCCGCGAGCGCGGTCAAACGATCGCGCTCGCTGTGCCACGATGCCGGCGGCACCGCGAGTGCTAGCTCGGCCCCCAGCGCTTCGGCGACGGCGGCGCCGTGCTCACCGAGTCCCGCGAGCGTTCCAGCCGCCCCGCCGAATTGCAAAACGCAGGCTTCGCTTTCGGCCACAGCCAGTGCGCGCCGGCAGCGATCGATGGCACTAAGCCAGCCTGCCGCCTTGCGGCCGAACGTGGTCGGAACTGCATGTTGCAACCAGGTGCGCGCGACCATCGGCGTGCGCGACTCGCGTGCAGCGATCGTTTGCAGCGACGTTTGCAATGCGTTCAGATCGTCGCGCCACGCGCTCAAAGCTTCGCGCAACTGCAACACGAACCCGGTATCGATGGCGTCTTGGCTAGTCGCACCGTAGTGCACCCACTCCGCGGCCCGCTCGTCGTCTCGCGCTACGCGTTCGGTCAAAGCCGCGACCAGCGGAATCGCCACATTGCCGGCCGCCGCGGCTCGGCTTCCGAGTTGCGTCAGGTCGTAGGCGGCAGGATCGCACGCTCGCGCGATGCCCTCGGCGGCCTCGACCGGAATGAGGCCCAGGGAAGCCTCCGCGCGCGCGAGTGCCGCCTCGAAGCGAAGCATTCCGGCGACGCGCGCCCGATCGCTCAAGGCCCTCTCGAGCTCCGGAGTCGAGAGGAGTGGATCGAATAACACTGAGGCGCTCACCGGTCTGCGCGCGATGCGCTCAGCAAACGAGGAAGACCGTTTCGTTCCGGCCTTGCAGCACGATATCGAAGCGAAAGCTGCGATCGTCGCCGTGCTCGGCTATAGCGATCAGCGTGGCACGCCGCCCCTCCGGCACCACCGCTAGAACGGGATCCGTGGCATTGCTCTCCTCGCCGGGAAAGTAGCAGCGCGTGAACAACGCTTTCAGCAACCCTCGCGCGAACACCGCAACTTCGATGTGCGGCGCTTGCCAAACGCCCCCCGGTCCAGGTACGCGCCCGGGCTTAATCGTTCCAAAACGAAACTGCCCGTTGCCGTCGGTCGCGCAGCGGCCAAAACCGCGAAAGTGCCGATCGCGCCCTGCTCCATCGTGCGAGTCGGCGGGGCCGGCGTAACGGCCCTCGGCATCGGCCTGCCAAATCTCGATCAGCGCGTCGGGCACCGGCGCGCCGTCACCGTCGACGACGCGGCCGACGAGCGTGATGCGCTCGCCCTCCGTCGCCTGCTCTACGAGCGTATCGCCGCCGGCCCACGGAAGAGCGAGCGCGAAAAACGGACCGACCGTTTGCGAGGGTGTCTGTGACAATGACTCGGTCAACGTCTCAGCTTTCCATCGGCGTTGCGAGACGACCGCGCAACACGATGTCGAACCGGTAGCCGAGCGCAAATCCGGCGACGGTCGTGGACAAATCGAGCCGAGCCACGAGACGCTCGCGCGCCGCTTTGGGAACGGCGCCCGCGATCGGATCGATGTCCAACAACGGATCGCCAGGAAAATACATCTGGGTCACGAGCCGCGTGGCAAAGCCTGGCCCGAAAACCGAGAGGTGAACGTGCGCGGGGCGCCACGCGTTGGCATGATTGCTCCATGGGTACGCGCCCGGCTTGATTGTGGTGAAGCGATAGCGCCCAAGGGCATCGGTGATCGCACGGCCCGCACCCGTGAAGTTCGGGTCGAGCGGGGCACGGTGCTGATCGTTTTCGTGCAGGTAACGTCCGGCCGCATTTGCCTGCCAGATTTCGATCATCGTATTCCCAACCGCGCGCCCATTTTCGTCGACGACGCGGCCCGCGACGACGATCCGCTCGCCGAGCGGCTCTCCTTTTCCCGTCACCGTCAGATCGTCGGCAGCGCTTCCCATCAACCGTTCCCAGTCGCCGGCGGGGCCGGTCACTTCCGAAAGCGTAGCCGGCACCTCGATCGGACGCTGTAAGGGCGCACGACGCACCGTGCCTCCGTACGGCGCAAACAAGTACGGCGGCTGCAGAGAATCCGGCTCGCGAAACCCAGCGATTTCCAAGGACGGCCTATCCATCATAACGACCCGTTCGGGACGGCGCGGGGGAGTCTTGCGCCCAAGCCGGCCCGAGCAGCTTAGTCAAGCGGTAAACCAACGTAGTTCTCAGCAAGCGCCTGGGATGCCGCGCGCGAAGAAGTGACGTAGTCAAGCTCGGCGAGCTGCAAGCGCCGCTCGAACGGCGTGTGCGCATCGAAGCGGTGCAGCATCGAGGTCATCCACGAAGAGAAGCGCTGCGCCTTCCAAACCCGCCGCAGGCACGTGTCGGAGTAGGCGTCCAGCAGATCGAGTCGTCGCGACGTATAGAATGCGACGAGCGCGCGGCTGAGCACGAGCACGTCGGCAACCGCCAGATTCATACCCTTCGCTCCGGTCGGTGGAACGATGTGCGCCGCATCGCCTGCCAGAAACAGCCGCTCGTAGCGCATCGGCGCCACGACGAACGCGCGCATGCCGGTCACGCCGCGCGCAAGGACGCGGCCCGGCTTGACCTCGGGCGCATCGTATCCGGCCAAGCGCGCCGCAAGCTCTTCCCAGTAACGTTGGTCCGGCCATGCGCCGGGATCCTCGTCGACGGCGCATTGCAAATACAGTCGCGACACCGACGGCGAACGCATCGAAATCAACGCAAAGCCGCGCTCGTGGTTGGTGTAAATCAGCTCCTGCGAGGCCGGCGGCGTCTCAGCCAAGATCCCGAACCAGCTGAACGGAAAGGTGCGTTCGAAGAACGCCAGCTGATTGGGGGGTACGGCGTTGCGGCATGTGCCGTGGAAGCCGTCGCAACCGGCGACGAAATCACACGCGAGCTCACCTCCAGAGCCATCTGCCTTGCGATAACGCACGACCGGCCGCGCGGTATCGAGACCGTCGACGGCATACGCTTCCGTATCGAAGTGAATTGCACCGCCCTGCTGCAAACGGACTGCGATGAGGTCCTTGATCACCTCCTGTTGGCCGTAGACCGTGATCGACTTTCCAACCAGCTCCGCGAAGTCGATCCGATGGCTCTGTCCGCCGAAGCGCAGCTCGATGCCACGATGAACGAGGCCTTGCGCGCGCATCCGCTGCCCGGCGCCGATCGCTTCGAGCAAGTCCGCCGTGCCGTGCTCGAGCACGCCCGCGCGCACCCGTCCCTCAACGTAGGCTCGGTCGCGCGCCTCGAGAACGATCGACTCGATCCCTTCGCGCGCGAGCAACTGCGAAAGCACGAGCCCGGCCGGCCCCGCTCCGACGATCCCCACCTGCGTGCGAAGCATCCCTCTTTATTTCTCCGAGATCATCAGGCGCGACGAGGCCGTTCGGCCGAACTCCTCCGGAGCGTACTCGAGATACGCCCGAGCCCCCGGCCAGCCGTACGAGCCGGGTGTCACCGAGCGCACGAGATAGTGAACCGCGTACACGCCGGCCTGGAGATGGTGCGCGAAGGCAAGCACGTGGTCGCGATGAATCGACTGATAGTCGACCTGCCAGTTGTCCCAGCCGGCCTGATAGTATTGAACGGCGGTGTTGAAGGTTTGGTCGACCGCCTCGAGCCCGGCCGGCAGCGGATCGTCGACGACCACGTCGTCGAGCGGATGATCGGTCGTAATGATATCGTCGATCGCGTAGACGCGGCCGGCGACGAGGGTCGCGTCGGAGTCGGGTTTCGCCAAGCCAAACGCGAGCAGCGTTTCGTTTCCGGCCGGCGCGCGGACGGCGCGATCGATGCGAATTCCCGCGTACGTGCCCGGCGAG
>PMHO01000011.1:0-27911 GCA_003156715.1 Candidatus Tityobacter terrigena | reverse complement strand
CGCGCGTAAAGCACGATCGCATTCATCGCTTCGGCGTCGTCGCAGACGCATCCCCAAAGACCCGCATGCCGCAGCGCGAGGAGCGAGGTCATGACCTTGTCCACTTGCTCGGGCGGCGCATTCGATTCGATCAAGAGGCCAAGGACTTGACCCTGACCTGCCGCCGGGGTCTCGCCAAACTCGCCCGGAACCTCGATCGTAGCGCGCCGCCCGGTCTCATAGAGCTGCTCCATCAATTTGTCGCGCAAGGCGATGCCCTGCGTGCGCCAGCTTGGAAGCTTGATCAAATGTCGCGCCAGCTCGACCTGCTCGTAGTAGCCGAGTTCGGCGTGCAAGCGGTAGATGTCGTCGAGAAAGTCGCTGCGCGGCTGGCCTAAGATACCGAAGGTTTCCAAAGCTTCGAGCCGAGTAGAGGCGTCGCAGCGCGCATCACCCTTCTCGCACTCGGGAGACGGATCGGCCAGCCGTGACTCGAGAAAACGGCGCGCATGCGCGAGCTCACCGTCGACGCCGAAGCCGGCTGCCTTTGCCTGGGCTAACTGGACGGCCACGAACGCGGTCGAGAACGTCGCGCCGGCTTTCGCACCGGGCCATTCGGCGTAGCCGCCGTCGGGTAAGGCCAACGCTCGGAGCGCATCCAAGTCCAACCCCACCTGGCGGCGGAGTTCCGGCGGCGCGGCGCGTCCGTAAAGACGGTCGACCTCGAGCGCGTCCGATGCGATCGCAATCCGCGCCGCAAGTGCAGTCGCAAACGGCGGCTGCTCCTGGAGAACGTCGCGTTCGGGTTCGAGGGTATCGGCGAGCAAGGTGCTGGCCAGCGTGACATCGAGACCACCCGCCGAACCGGCCGGCCGAGCATCGACGGCCAGCGGGACGACGGCCCGCGCCGCGGTCGCACCGGTCGTGACGACGCTCTCGGTGACGTCTCCGGTCGAGATCGGCAGGCCGACCTCGAAGGTATCGCTGAGATCGCCGAGCGCAGTCGTGAAGCTGACGCGTGCATCCTGCGGTCCGCTCACGTTCATGCTGAAGCGAAGCGCTTTCGCGAACACGTCGGCCGGGCTCTCGACGGCGATCCTGCTGCCCGGCGGGCCTGCGTCCGCGAACGCGAGGCCGCCGGCCAGCGTTCCCATCACCTTGTAGGTGCCGGACGCACGCGCCACATCGGTGATGGCAACGCCTCCGGAAAAACGGTCGCCCGGGCGGGCAAACTGCGGCAAGACGGGATTGGTGACCAGCGGTTTGGTCGCAACGAAGGTCGTTTCGCCCGTCCCAAAGCGCGCGTCGGCGCTATAGGCAAGCACCATCGCGCGCCACGTCGTGAGATCGTCGGGGAGGACGAAATCGACCGCAGCGTTGCCGCTCGCGTCGCTGCGGATCGTTCCACTCCAAAAGGCCAGCGGCTTGAATGCCGTGCGCACGCGTGTTCCCGCCGGTCCCGCCATCGCGCCCCCACCGAACCCGAAACCTTTGTCGACGCTACGCTGCTCGGAGACGAGCGTCACGAGGTCGCGATTGTCGGCCCAGCGCATCGATATCGGTTGATCCGCATACACCAGCTTCACGAGATCCGGGAAGCGGTAACCGCTCAATTGCAAGATCGCGTCGTTCACGACCGCGACCGTCATCTCGCCGCGCACCGGTTCACCGTCGTGGCCGGCCAGGTGCAGCTCCAGCTGCTGTGCGCCGCCCGGCGCAAGCGTCGCCCGGCGCGCTTTGACACCGACCGTGATGTACTTTGCATCGAGCGCAACCTCGAAGGGCGCGAAGCCGACGCGCGCGAGCTTGCCGAGCGTGCTGGGAACGCTTTGCGCGAGGGACGTTCCGCGGCGCACGAGGACCGCCTCGACAACGGCATTCGGCAGCATGTCCGGCGTCACCGTGAAGCGTAGTTGCGGCGCACCCCCGTGGACCGCTCGCGCCGTCTGGTACAGCACGCCGTGCCGAACGACCGAAAAGTACAGCTCTCCATCGGCGTACGGCGACTGCACGAGTGCCGTTGCGGTTTCGCCGGCACGATAGATGGGCTTGTCGAGCTTCACGCTGAGGCGCGTCGGGTCGGCCTCGCCCCAGTCGGCTTCGCCCGTGCCCGAGACAAACACGTCGAGATCGGTCGCTGTCGCGCGGCTCTTGGCGTCGGTCAGGTTTGCTTCCACGCGGTACGAACCCGGCTGCGGCGCGGTCAACCGGACGCGCTGCGGCGTTTGCGCCGGCGCCAGTTCCTGCGAACTGACGTCGACGTAATGGATCGCTTCGCGCGGCGTCTCGGCCCCCTCGAGCTCTTCGGTCACCTGCAAGAACTCGCGGCGCTGCAGCACGAGCTTCACGCGCCGGTCCGTGCGCGGCCGTCCCTTCGGGTCAACCAGGACGATCTGCACTTCGAACGGCTTGCGCTCCTCGGCGACAAAATCGGCTTGCAGCCCGATCAGCGCGTCGCTCGGGAGCGCAGCGAACGAGCTGCGGTCCGAAACGCTGAGATTCGAAACGTCGGTCGTCTCGCTCTCCACGTTGAAGGTCATAGGAAAGGGCAGATCGTCCGGAACGCCTACGCGCACGCTGCTCGAGCCCTCCGCGCCGATGACGCTGTCGGACTGCATCACGTCGGGCGCGACCGACGGCGCCTCGTCGGGATAAGACCACGAGGGGCCAAAGGTGTACGACGACCATCCCTGCGGGGTGAAGTTGGTTTGCTCGCGCGTGACGTACACATGCGACCGTCCGCCTTCGACCGGTGCTCCGAAGAGATAGGAGCTCTGCGTCCTCGCGGTGACGGTCGCGCCGGCGCTAGCGGTCTGCGCATCGAGCGTCAGGGCTACTTTGAAGTTCGGCGGCTTGAACTCGGCGACGCGAAAGCTGCCCTCGAGCGTCTCGCCTGCTTGACCCTTCGCGGCGATCGAGTAGTAGCCGGTGGCGGCTCCTTTGCCGATCGGCAGAGCGATCGTGAACGCGCCATAGGCGTCGAGGGACCTCGTGCCGAGCGAGCGCTGCTTCCCATCGGGATCGCCTAGGACGACGTCGTAGCGTGGCGAGCGCCCGCGTGCGAGCGTGCCGTCGATATCGAAGTAGGCGATACCGGTAAACTGCGCTGTCTCGCCCGGTTGATAGAGCTCGCGGTCGCAGACGATCGTACCGTGCGGGATCGGCTCGCCGGCCGACCAGCCCGCGTAAAAATCCTCGTTGTATTGATAGTTCGCCGTGCGCACGTACGACCAGTCCTTCCCGTCGTGCGCGATGAAGAGCAGTTCCGGCGCGCGCTCGGCCGAACTCGCGGTACTGGCGCAGCGTGCAACTCCGGCGCTATCGACCGTAAAGGTTCCGGTCGCGTCAGTCTCGCCCTGAGCGCACGGCCTGCGGTCGGGATTGGAGCGCGCGGGACCCTCCGTCTGCGACTCGTACACGTCCACCAGGACATGCGCGATCGGCGTCCCGTCGGAAAGGTGCTCGGCACGAACGAAGCCCGCACCGGGAAACCACTGCGCGAACAGACCGATATCGGTGAGCTGGACGATGCCGTCAAACTCCGGCTCGTTCCAAACCAGCTTTCCTTTCGCATCGGGCACTTGAAAGGTGCGGGCCGAAACGCCGTAGGCGAGCATCCCGGTCGTACCATGCAGCAGGCTGCGCAAAGGAATGGGCGAGTCGACCGCCACGTTGCGGCTGCGCGGCGCGTTTTTGGTCTGCCATCCGGCCGGGACGCCGAGATACGTTTTGACGTCGACGTTCGAGACGTCGGTCGTGATCAGATCTTCGGGCGCAATCGTAGCTGCTGCGAAGCGATAACGGCCGTCGGGCAGGTTGGTCGTCTCGACATTGACGCGCAGGTCGAGGATCGAGGGAAAAAGGTTCAAACCGGAGGGGGCCCACAGGTCTCCGGCGAGATCGCCCGTCGTAAAGGTTGCGTCGCCGCGCGTGCCCAGAGTCTGTCCGAAGCGGTCTGTCAACGAAGGGGCGATCGCAATCGCATAACGCGTGTCGGGGCGCAACGCATACGGGTTGACGCGGATCGTTTGCCCGTCGACGGCGAGCGCCGGTATCGAGGGAAGGGGCGAGGGCGATAGCCTGACGGCGGCCTTCGCGCTCTTCTCCTCGAGCGGGTTCGAGAACGTCAGCAACGGCGCACCACCGACGTAGCGCCGCGCGCTCGCGTCGTCCTCTCCGTACGGCGTAACGCCCGCGAACGTGAGGGGACCGTACGTGCGCAGCTTGCCGGCGTAGGCGATGCTCGTCGGCACGTTTCCACGCTGCGGCGCGACGCCGCGAGCAATGGCCAGATCGTAAATGCGATCCCCGCGGAGCTGCTCGACCGGCCGCAGATCGTAGTGCGCCCCCGGCTCGACTTCCTCGGTACCGGGCGCCTCCGGCGGGCCGCTCGCCGAAGCGCTCGGGGTCGAGCTCGGAACGGCCTCGACCGCGATCGGGTGCTGCGGATCCTTTCGGTCGACCAGCGACGCGTGCGCGACGAGTGAGTTCGTGTCGACGGCAACGCTGGCGTCGACGCCGAACGTTGGACGCAGGTTCGACGGCTCGAGCGAGCCGTCGTCGATAGCGAGCCCGTTGTCGCCGGTGCCGGGAAGGCCGCTGAGAACGAGCGGCTGCGTCGTGAAGCTCCAGGCATAGTCGGCGTCGAGCCGATCGCCGGCCAGATCCGCCAAACCGGCGCGCAGCGTGATCCGGATGCGCGCCGCATGCGGAATCGGCGCGTCGGCTTGAAAGCCGATCATGCGCGGCGTCAACAGGACGAAGCGCCCCGCAAGATCCGGTTCGATCGCGATGTGCTGCAGTGCGTCTTGGGTTTGCGGCGCTTCGAGCGCTTCGAGCCCAACCACGTCCTTCTTGAAGCGGATGCGTATCTGGGCGCCGTCGGCCGCCTCGCCGTGCGGTGAGAGCGCGGCGATCCACGCCGGCAGCGGCCGCAGCTCCGCCCGAGCGACCACGGGCGAAACGGCCGGCAACGGCGTTGCCGCAGGCGCCACGGCGGCATTGCGGGCGCATCCCGCCAAAGAGAATGCAAGGGCCAATCCGAGCCCGAACTTCCTCAAGCGAAGCGTCCGCAAAATGAAGAGCCTCCCGAAATCCGTCTTTCACAACGTCACGAGGCGATTCATTGTGCCGTTCGCATGCGCCGTTGCGCTCGGGACGTTCATGCTCTGCTGGCCGCTTCGCGCCCGCGACCTGCCGCGCGACGCCCGCGCGATCGAGTTCGTCGACCGTAACGGCCTGATGCTCGGAACGATCCTCGGGCGCGACGAACGTCACACCGTAGCGCTGCCGCTCGCGCGCATCGCGCCGGTCTTCCTCGAGGCAGCGGTGGCAACCGAGGATCGACGCTTTTACTTCCACGGGGCTCTGGATGTGCGGGCCGCCCTTCGGGCCACGCTGGCGTCGCTCGTACGACGCCGCCTTCCATCGGGCGCATCGACCCTTTCGATGCAACTCGCGCGCATGATCGTGCCCCTTCCGCCCACGTTCGTCGGAAAGGTCGAGGAGCTGGCGATCGCATCTCGGCTCGAGGCCGGGATGAGCAAGAACGAGATTCTCGAGGCCTGGTGCAATCGCGCGCCGATGGGCTCGAACGTGTACGGCGTTGAGGCGGCAGCGCGAACGTACTTCGGCATCGACGCGGACCGGCTCGACCTCGCTCAGGCGGCGCTGCTGGCGGCCTTACCCAACGATCCCGTCCGGCTCGATCCATACCGTCGCTTCGACGCACTTCGGGAAAGGCAACGCTACGTGCTGGAACGCATGCACGCGGCGGGCTTCATCGACGCCGATCGCGCGCGCCGTGCGGCGGAAGCTCACATCGGGCTGCGACCGCCTTCCGGGGGCATCCTTGCGGCCGCGCACTTTCTTTTCCATCTCGCTCCGCAGGTGGCGCTAGACCGCGCGCGCGTGCGCACCACCATCGATCGGCCGCTGCAGGAGTTCGTCGAAGCCCAGATGCGCGACGTTCTCGGAGTCCTTGGCGATCGCGACGTCAGCCAAGCCGCCGTCGTCGTCATCGACAACCGGAGCGCGCAGGTTCTGGCGTACGCGGGCTCGCGCGACTACTTCGGCGACGGCGACTTGGGAAGGAACGACGGCGTCACGGCGCTGCGCCAGCCGGGCTCGGCCCTCAAGCCTTTTCTTTACGAGTTTGCGCTCGAGCGCCGCATCGTGCGGCCGGACACCATCCTGGCCGACGTCCCCACAACCTACGCGCTTCCGGGCGCGCGCATCTACGCACCGGTCGACTATGCGAACCGTTTCCTCGGCCCGGTGCGTGTTCGAATCGCGCTCGCCAACTCGCTCAACGTGCCCGCGGTGCGCGTGCTTTCCCAGGTCGGCGTCAACGAATTTCTAAGGCGTTTGCGAGAGCTCGGGTTCGCGCACCTCACCAAGCCCGCGGCCTTCTACGGCCTCGGACTGACCCTAGGAGGCGGCGAAGTAACGCTCGAGGAGCTGGCCCGCGCGTATGCAACCGCGGCCCGCGAAGGCGCACCAACCGCAATCGTGACGACGCTCGACGGCTCGGTATTGCCATCCCTCCCCGCCGCGGCCCCGGGCGAGCGAAGCTGGGCGCTCGTGCGCGACATGCTGTCCGATCCGCATGCACGTACGGCGTCGTTCGGCATCGACTCGATCCTGTCGCTCCCGTTTGAAGCGGCGGTCAAAACGGGCACGTCCTCCGATTTTCGCGATACGTGGACGGCCGGTTTCTCGCGCGAGTACACCGTCGCCGTTTGGGTCGGCAACTTCGACGGTCACCCGATGCGCCACGTTTCAGGCGTTACCGGTGCGGCGCCGCTCTGGAACCGCATCATGCTGCACCTCCACGAACGCCGCGAGCCTCTCCCATTCGCTGCGCCGCCAGGCTTCGCGCGCGCTGCGATTTGCGCCGAGAACGGCAAACGGCCGCGTTTGGAGCGCGACGCAGCGCCGGCCTGCACGCGCGTGCTCGAATGGTTCGACCCGGACGACCTGCGACGCATCGCCCGCGGCAGAGCCTCCGCGCCCAGCCACGACTACGATGAATGGATCGCACACCAGCCGGCCTCGGCACGATTCGGGACGCGAATTCTCTTTCCGCACGACGGCGAACGCTTCGTGTACGTCGCCGGCGGAGGACCGAGCGAGGAACTCAAATTTGAATTCGCGACCGCGCGCCGCGACCGGCTCCGCGTCGAACTCGACGGAAAGGCGCTGGCTCCGGCCGGCGGCGACTACCTATGGAGCCTCGAGCCTGGAGAGCACACGCTCGTGCTGCGGACGGGGAGCGCGCGCCTGGCGACGTCGTTCAGCGTGATTCCCGCGCCGCGCTTGGTGCAGCGCGGATTCACGACCGGCTCTCGCTGAACGCGCCGGCGCCGATGCTATTTCTCGTTCCGCAGCGAGGAGCGGATCGCATCGACGAGCTCGGGACCAGGAGTATGCCCGTGACTCGTAATGGCGTGTTCGATCGCGGCCTTGAGCACCTCGGACTCGGTTCCGCTGATCGTCAACGTGCATTTGCACTCGCTTGGAACGTCGCGACAGTCGACGACTTTCCTTGTAGCAGTCTGCATCGAGATTGTCTCCTTAACGCCCTGAATTGCTAGCTATGGCAAACGTAGTCGCTGTGCTACGGATCGCGTTTACGACTTCTTCGCGTAGTCGGTCGCACCGAACCAGTCGACGACGACGGCCGGCTCGGCGCCGATGACCCAAGCATCGTGGCCTTTGGGCAATGAGGTAATGTCCCCCGGGCAGGCGACGAATTCGGTGCCGTCGTCCATCCGAATGCCGAGTTTTCCCGACACGTGGTATTGAAAATGCGGCGCCTCGCAACTCGACGTCTTTGCCAGCGGCTGCACGTCGACTGACCAGCGCCAGCCGGGCTGGAAAATCAAGCGGCCGACCTGTGCGCCGCCTACCTCCAAGATTTCGGCTTTGCCCTTGGGGAAATCGCGAACCTCATCGGGGTTTGCGAAAGTCTTGTGCTCGGTTCTCTGATCGCTCTGCATCGTATGCTCCCTTTGCGCGCATCAAACGATGTGTGGTCGCGCCAAAAACGCCGGAACGCCGGATGCGTTTCCGTTGAGCCATTGGGAAGCAGCCTGGGGAATGGGGGAAAGATGCTCCGCCTTACGGAATTCTACTTACTGGTAGGAGTATACCTACTGATAGGGAGAAGTCAAGGCCCGTGCTGGAAAAAGAGAGCCGACGCCGTCCCCATGCAAACCAAACGCCGATGCTGCAACGAATCCTCGACGCCGCCGAGGAGCTAGCGCAAACGCGGGGGTTCAACGGGTTCAGTTACGCCGACGTTGCAGAACGGCTCCTCGTCACCAAGGCCAGTCTCCACTACCATTTTCCTTCGAAGGCGGATCTCGGTCGCGCTTTGATCGTGCGATACCATGACACGTTCGCGCGCGCACTCGAAACAATCGAACGGCAAGAAGAAAAAGCGCAAGACAAGTTACGACGATACGTTTTGCTGTACGATGCGGTCATGCGCAACGACCGGATGTGCCTGTGTGGAATGCTCGCGGCGGAGTACGCCACGCTTCCGACTCCGATGCAGGACGAGCTGCGGCTATTCTTCGACGCGAACGAAAGGTGGCTTGCGGCGGTGCTCGAGAGCGGGCAGCGAGACGGTGAGCTTGCTTTCGCTGGATCGGCCAAGCAACGCGCTCGAATCATGACTGGGGCGCTTGAGGGAGCCATGCTGCTGGCACGCACGTACGGCGACGGCCGCCGTTTTCAATCCACGGCGAAACAGCTTTTGACCGACCTCACGCCCGATGCGTCGTGCGCTTCGAATCCGCAGCGTCGCCGGGTCGTTGAATCTTCACGGAAGGCTCTTTAGGAAGGCAACAACCGCCGCCCAGTTCGCATCGGCGCCATCGGGATCCCTGTCCTCGCGGAGCGTCGACGAACCGTGGACGCCCGCAGTCGGAACGTACTGCACCTTGTGCTTGGCGGGCACCACCGCGAGAATCGAGCGAGCGTTAGCGATCTCGACGGGGTCGGCAGCCGAATCGACGAACACTGGCACCTCAACTTTGCGCGCGGCAGCGTGCACCATTTCCTTGTCGGGAAAGTACTCGCCCGGTGAGAACGCGAGCACCGCGGCCACGTCGTGCGGATGCCTCGCGGCGAGCACGAAGACCAGCGCCGCGGAATAGCTGGATCCCCACAGATAAATGGCCGAGCGCGGATGGACTCGCTTGGCCCACGCGATGGCTGCCTCGATGTCGGGAACGGCATCCAGGTACGACGGCGCATTCTTGCCGAGATGCGCGACGGTCTCGTTGGGCGGCTGATACAGATCGCCGCCCGAGCGCTGATCGATCGCCAGCGCATTGAAGCCGAGCTTCACTAGGCGCGGTGCGATCGTGGCGTACTCGCTCTTCCCAGAACCGGCCTGATGGAAGAGCAGAATGACCGGCGCGTTCGGAGCCGCTTCGTACACTCGAGCGTAGACCGTAATGCCGTCGGCGGCATCGAACGCAACCGGCGCTCCAGCCGTGGGGACGGGTGGGACGAGCCCCATACCGGCAAACAGCACGACCGCAAACAACGACACCACAGGCGGCGCTTCGCGTCAGGGATGGGACCGCCTGCGGGGAGGCGGGCCGCAAGGCCCCGAACTCATGCCGGCGTGCGCATCTTGATCGTCGAGGACGACCAGCGTATCCATCGTCCGCTCGCGGAGCACCTTCGCCGGCAACACCACGCCGTCGACGTCGTCGAAGACGGTTTGAATGGTTACGCCTTCGCGGGCGCCGGCGTTCACGACGTGATCTTGCTGGACATCATGCTCCCGGGCATTGACGGTATGGAGGTGTGCCGGCGCCTGCGCTCGGACAACGCGACCACACCGATCCTGATGATCACCTCGCGTGAGTCGACCGGCGACAAGGTTTCGGCGCTCGACGCGGGAGCGGACGACTACGTGGTGAAGCCCTTCGACCTCTCCGAGCTATCGGCGCGGATCCGCGCCCTCTGCCGCCGTCCGCGCGAGTCGCAACCGCCGGTGCTAAGCCACGGCGACCTGCGCCTCCACCCCGGCAACCGGGTCTTCACCTATTCCGGCCTGCCGATCGCACTAACGCCGACGGAGTACGCGATCCTGGAGATGCTGATGCGCAGCCCGACGCAGATCTTCAGTTCGAGCATGCTGCGCGACAAGGTCGCCGGTTTCGACAGCGTCGCCGGTCAGGAGACGATCAAGACCCACATCACCAACGTGCGCCGCAAAATCCAGGCCGCGGGCGGCCCGCGCGATACCATCGTGAGCGTCTACGGTGCAGGCTATCGCCTGGCGGACGCCGGCTAGCCCAGCCGATCCCGCTCCGGTCGGTCTGGAGCGGCGCCTGCTTCTTTCGTACCTCGCGGCATTTTCCGTCATCTTTCTGATCGCAGGGTTCGCCGTTCGCGTCGCCTTCTTAACGAGCCTCGAGTATCAAACGACCACCCGCCTCGAGATTCTCGCGCGCGCGGGAATGCGAAGCGTCCTTTATCGCGGCGACCGCTATGCGGTCGACACGGGCGAGATATCGAATGCCGCTCTGCTGGCGCGCGAGCAAGGCCTGCAATGGTTCGACGATCGAGGGCGGTTGCTTGGTGCGGAGGGCTTGGCGCCCGACGATGCTTCCCTCGGTTCCGTCGGGCGGCAACGGCTCACGATCGGGCCCACCGCACTCAACGCGACAACCATGGCCATCATGAACCCGCGGACGCATCGCATCGTCGGGACCGTCCGCGCCTCAGAATCGAACGCTCAACCGGAATCCGAGATTCGCCGCCTCGACATCGGGCTGCTCGTCGGGACGGTCCTCGGGCTTGCGGCAAGCGGCCTGGGCGGACTCGCCTTGGCTCACCAAGCGGTGCGGCCGGTCGCGCGCAGCTTTCGAACGCTGCGCGAGTTCGTTGCCGATGCCTCCCACGAGCTACGCGGCCCGCTGACCGCGATCAAGAGCAATGCGGACGTCGCGCTATGGGACCAGCGCAACGCGGCGCGCGACCGCTCGCGTTTCGAGGCAATCGCCGAGGCGGCACAAGACATGTCGCGCCTCACCAGCGACCTCTTGCTACTCGCGCGGGCCGATCGATCGCTCGAGCGCGAGCTGTTCGCAATCGATTTACAGAATGTCGTCAAGAAACTGGCGGCACGCTACAAACCGCTTTTTGAGGAGGCGCACATCACCTTCGTGGCTAGCAGCTCGGGCGCGGCGATGATGTACGGAGACGTCGACCAGGTCGAGCGGATCGTGTCAAACCTGATCGAGAACGCCCTTCGCTACACCCGTCCCGGGGGCTCGGTCTTCGTCGAAATAAGCCGGCACCGGACCCAGGTCTTCGTGAAGGTTCAGGATACCGGGATCGGTATTGCCGCCGAGCATCTCGACCGCGTTTTCGACCGGTTCTGGCGAGCGGAGCCGGCCCGTTCCACCACTGGGACGGGGTTGGGGCTGGCGATCGCTCGCGCTCTCGCGCACCGTCACGGGGGCGACGTCACGGTCAGCAGCCGGCCCGGAGTCGGGAGCGAGTTCGTGGTCGCATTTCCGACGCGTCCACCGCGCCCCGAGTGACTGCGCCTGGAGAATTCCATCTCTTCACCTTTCCTTGACGTTCCTTCGCTACATTCGCCTTGCCACTGGGGGCGGGCGGCGCCGTCACTTGCCGCCTTAAGCGACGGCGCTTGTCCCCTCCCTGTGGCCACCAGCCCCGACCTTACGTAGTGCGGGGCGTCGCGCCCTCGAGGCGCCCCTGACAGGTCCCTCCGCGGGCCGGCGAAAGACCGTCGCGGTGAACGATTCACCCCTTCGGCCCGTGCGCGGAATCATGGCCGCGGCAGCCACCCCGGTCTTTCCCGGCTTCACGCCCGACGCCGAGCGGCTCGCACAGCATTGCCGGTGGCTGCTGCAAAACGGGTGCGACGGCGTCACCTTGCTCGGGACGACGGGCGCCTTCGCATCGTTCTCGGTGGAACAAAGGCTCAGGCTGATGCAGGCCGTCGAAGGCGCGGGCCTGCCGCTCGAAGCGATGCTCGTCGGCACCGGGGCGACTGCCTTCGAGGACGCTGTGACGCTCACCTCAGCAGCGACGGCGCTCGGCTTCGGCGGGGCGCTCGTGGTGCCGCCTTTCTATTTCAAGGCACCGTCCGATGACGGATTGTTTGCGTTCTTCGCACACTTGATCGAGCGCGTCGCCGATCCACGGCTGCGCCTGTACTTGTACCATTTTCCCAAGATGAGCGGGGTGCCGTTTACACGGTCGCTGGTTGTGCGACTGCTCCGGGCGTTTCCCAAAACGATCGCAGGTCTCAAGGACAGCTCGGAGGGGGCTGAGCTAGCCCGTGCTCTGCATGACGAGTATCCGGAGATCGATGTCTTTCCAGGCTCCGAGACGGCGCTCTTAGACGCGCGACGCGCCGGCTACGCGGGCTGCATTTCGGCAACGGTCAATGTGACCGCTCCGCTCGCCTGCCGCATTTGGAACGGGACGGACGACGCGAACCTTGCGATGGTCCAAGCATGGCTTTCGCAGGTGCGGGATGCGATTGCAAGCGTGCCTTTGGTTCCGGCCGCGCATGCGTTGCTCGGCGAACTGCACCGCGATCCAGGCTGGATGCGCGTTCCGCCGCCGCTGTGCGAATTATCAGCGGAAGAACGAACGCTGCTCGCGCATCACTTGGCCGACGCCCAGTACGGCGTCGAACTGTCGCGCGCGTAGCTCTGCGCAGGCAGCGAAACGTACGCTAGTACTCGAGCAACACGCTCACGTACGTGGCGCCGCCCACAAGTGACTCTCCGCTCGCTGCTCCGGTAAAGGTAACGATTTGCCCGTTGACCGTGCCGGGACCGCTCAGGCACGGATGAGTAGGACTCGACACGTCATCGAATGCCGTGTAAAACGTATGCCCGCTCGTCGAAATCGAGGCCGGCAGCGTGAACGTCTGGTTAGGGCTTGGCGAATACGACACGCCCGAAGCGGGTGAAAACCAGAGGTACACCAGCGGCGTTCCGCTCGCGTAGCTAGGCGAGCAGCTCGCTCCCGGCGACGGCACCGCTGAAGGCGCGTTGACCGACCAGGTGTAGGTAGCGGTGACATCCGGAGGCGCTGGCGCCGACGAGAAGACGATCGTGTCGCTGTAGCCGCCGGCGATCACCGGCAAGGTCTGCGTGCCTTGGGCGAAAATTAACGTCCCGCTGATCGAGGTTGCCGTTGGGCCCGGGCTCGGCGTCGCCGACACCGTCACGGGCGAACTGGAACTGCTGCAACCGGCGAAGCGAATGACCGCAAGAGCGCCAAGCACGAGAGCCACGCCGTATCGGTCGCGAAGAACGATCATCATTCCGCCCTCTTCAAATCAGCAGGACACCTCGCCCCGAGCGCCTTTCAGGGCGCACAATGCACCTCCCTATCCCCGCGTTTGCCGGATGGATGCAGCTCACAGCTCGCGCGCGGCGTCATCTGAGAAGAGCGTGAAGAGTGCGCTGTGATCGAGTTCACCGCGTCCGCGCTCGACAAGCGTGGCGATGCGCGCGAAGGCCGCCTCCGCCACCGGGAGGTCAATCCCGGTTGCCGCGACGATCTCTTCGACGACGGCGCGGTCCTTGAGGTGGTGCTTTGCTTGGCCCCCCGGAAGGTAGTCGCCGTCGAGCATGCGCCGCCCGTGGTCTTGCAGAATGCGGCTATCAGCGAAACCGCCCGCGAGGGCGCGGCGCACGTTGGCAGGATCGACGCCGGCCGCGCGCGCGAGCGCCAGCGCCTCCGCGACGGCCTCGATCGTCACCGCGACGATCAACTGATTGCAGGCTTTTGCGATTTGACCGGCGCCGCTCGGGCCGATGCGAATGACGTTGCGTCCCATCGCCTGCAATACCGGCAGGGCTACATCGAACGCTTCTTGCGCCCCGCCGACCATTATGGCGAGAGATGCGTCGATCGCTCCCTGTTCGCCGCCGCTGACCGGGGCGTCGAGGCCGTGCGCTCCGAGTTCCTGCAACATTACTGCAGCGCGCCGCGCTTGCCCGGGCGAGACCGTCTCCATGCTGAGATGAATCGCGCCAGGGCGAATGCCCGCAAGCAACCCGTCGGAACCAACGAGCACCGCCTCAAACTCCGCCCAGCCGGGCAGCATGGTGACGATAAGCTCGCTTGCGGCCGCAACCGCACGCGGTGAATCCATCCAAGCGGCGCCTTCGGAAATCAGATCAGCAAGCCGCGAACGGCTGCGATTGTGCACCGAAACCGCGAAACCGGCGCGCAACAGGTTGTGCGCCATTGGCTTGCCCATGATGCCCGTGCCGATAAAACCGACGCGCATCGCGAGTTCGCCGACGTAGTCTCTAGCGAACGCTGTAGGTATAGCCCTTACGCGCGGTCTCACCGGACGGTTGAGCCGCGTCGGCCGGGCCACCGGCCTGAGCCTCCATCTCGGCAACGACGTGATCCAACAATGCTGCCACGTACGGAGAGAACTCCGCGGTTTTCACCTCGGCCTTTTCGCCGGCGCCAATCGGCATGTAGTCGAAGTCGGCTCCCGAAAGGTCCGGGCGCACGCGGATCGAGAGGATCTTTCCGACACCCTTGAAGACGTCGGGCTCCGCGTTCTGCGAAAACGTTCCACCCTTGTCGACCTCGACGCGCAGCCGAGATCCGTCGAAGAACGTCAGGCTCAGAGCGCCTTCGCCTTTGGTCTTGTTGCCCTCGGCCTGCACCTCGACCAGGCGCATCCCACCGATCGGATCGGTCTTCTCCATGAACTCGCTCAGGATCGTGCGTAAGTAGAGGCGCAATCGCATCAGTTGCCCGATGCGCTCGCCGCGCACCTCGAGCAGCCGTTCGCGAGCGGCAAGAATGCGCTCCAGTCCCCGCTTGAATTCGGCCGGCACCTTGCAGACGATGCGCAGGGCAGAGCCTGAATCCTTCTCCGCCGAAGCATCCGCCATGCTATCGGCCGGGCTGCGCTGGATCGACGAAGCGTCGGTGGGGCGTCTGTTGACACCTGCCGCGACGCGCACGCTGATGGAGCGTACGCTCGTGGCCGGCGCGAGCGGTCAGGCCCAGAACCCACTGCGCACGGTGCTCGCGCCTGGGCTCGGGTGGTTCGCGACGATGCCGGCGTTCGTGCGCGCCGGTCCTGCGCCCGCCCTCGGAGCCAAGCTCGTCACGGCCTTTCCCGGAAATGCAACGTGCGGCATCCCCACCCATCAAGCGCTCGTCGTGCTCGTCGATCATGAGACGGGCGTGCCGCTCGCCGTAGTCGCAGGCAAGACGATCACCGAACGACGGACAGCCGCCGTCTCCGTCCTTGCGACGCAGCGGCTCGCCGCCCGACCGCGCGGTACGCTCGCACTTCTGGGAGCCGGCGCCCAGGCTCGCGCGCACCTCGAAGCGTTCGTCGATGCGTCGCTCGTGACGAGCGCGCGCGTGTGGTCGCGTTCTGCTGAGCGCGCCGAGCGACTCGCGCTCTATGGGCGCACCCTTGGCACCGATTCAAGCGTGGCCGCAGAACCGGCCGCCGCGCTTGCCGGGGCCGATGTGATCGTTACCGCCACATCCGCGGCGCAGCCGTTCTTTGCCAGCCAAGACATCGCCGACGGGGCCCACCTCAATGCAGTCGGCGCCTGTGTCGCCGACCGACGTGAGCTGCCGGCATCCCTTGTCGCCGAGGCTGCCATCTACGTCGACTCGCGCGAGGCGGCGGCACGAGAATCCGGGGACATCGTGCTTGCGATGCGCGAACTTGGCGATGAGGGCATCTCGATACGCGCGGAGCTGGGTGAGATGCTGGCCGATCCAACGCGGTGCGATCCGCCTGCGCGCGTGACGATTTTCGAGTCGCTCGGACTCGGTATCGAAGACGTGGCCTGCGCCGCTTACGTGCTGCGTTGCAGCGACGCTCCGCCCGAATATCTCATGCCTCTTTAATTAGGGAGGCGGCCAATCGTACGAACCGGTGGAGGAAACGGGCAGTCTCGTTCGGCAAATCTCGTTACCGCTGCGTGGCGGCTCCCAGATTTCTTCGACGCCCATCGATGAGGTTGACCGCTCTGCATAAGGTGTTCGCTGATACGAACGCTCACCGACGCCGTCATTCGACGACGTGGCTTCGGGTGTGCTTTTCGCTCGGCGCAATTTCCGTTGCAACGGCCTGCGCGGGTCGTGAGGTTTCCGCGTTACCCGTGAACCCAGGCGTGCAAGTCGCCGACCGCCAAGCGTTGGGCGCGCCTGCGAGCCTTCAAGCGCGCAACGTCAGCGACGTTACCTTCGCGCGCGTCGCGCCGATCCCGAACGAGCCCGGCGTAACCCCGGCCGACTCGACGAACGATCTTTGCATCGCTCCGGCGGCTCCGTTCTGCGGCATCCAGGGTCAGTCGTTGCGCATTGCCGTCATGCTCGTCAATCCGCCGGCGGGCTTGAGCGTCGCGTGGTCGGCGCGTAACCTGCCGCGCGACATCACCGCGACCTTCGATCCGCAGACGTCGACCGCACCACCTTACGCAACGACCGAAACCTTGCACGTCGGCGGCGGCGCCCGCGTCACCAATCGCGATGCGCAAACAGTCGTTCCGGCATGCCGCCCCGCAGGCGCGATCGGCTGTGGCGCGACGACGGTCGGCTTCGAGGTGATGTGCAGCTTGGGGCTCGGACACTGCCCCGCACTCGAGATCGACGATGCGAACCGCGCACCATCGACCGTGAGCGGCAATCCTGCGCCGACGGTCGACACCGTCGTGGGCTATCAAGCGAATCTCTCAGTGCGCTATCAACCTGGAAGCGGCAGCACCGGCGGTTACAGCGGTCCGGCGGAAGTCGCTTGGGGCATACCCGGCGATCCAATCGAATCCTACGATCGCGACGGAAAGCCCCCGATTCCGCTCGGCGCTGCGGCCCGCAGCGCAAGCAACGTGCGCTTCTACTATTACCTCGCCGGGCGGGCGACCCTCACCGTGAGCGGGCGTCTCGTACGCAACGACGGCGAGGAAGTGGCGGCGGCCGCTAGCCAGGCGCGCTACAACGTGCGCACTCCCACGGTATTCGCCTCCGTGCAAACGACGGCGGTCACCCAAGAGTCCGCGCAGGGAACGACTCGACTCACCTTCTCGCGCGGCAACACGGCGGGGATCGCGTTCAACTACCGCGTCGCCGACGTCCCCGGCTACCACGGCCAGATCTCCGCGACGCAAGTGATCGACTCGAGCAGCTCGACGGTCTTGGCAGCCGGCGGCGCGACGGCGACGAACCACGCTCCGGGCGGCCCGTGGCTCGACCTCGATGCCGACTATCCTCCCGGGCCTGCGCCGAGCACCTCGACCTGGCGCTCGACCGACTCACCGGCAACCGGATTGAACGTCGCTTGGAAGAGCTACGTTCGGGCCGATCGCTTCACGACGTATTTGATGTACAAACCGAACGCGCACGGCATCTGGGTAACGCTGGGTGCGATCGATTGGGGCTGGAGCGGTTTCGCCGCCCGCACGGGGTCGAATGCGTGGTGCTTGGGCGGCACCCCGGGTTGCCCGATGACCACGCCTTCGAATTGGACGGTCAAGCCGAAGGTTCAAGTCTCGGCTACCTTCCCAACCTGGATCGCGGTGCGCCAAGCCCCGAACGCGCGCCCGTAAATTCAGCCGCCTCCTGCCGTTTCGGCAACGCCCGCCGCGAGGCAGACGCCCGGTATCTAGCCTAACGCAAGGGAAAGCGCGGCGGCACGCCTGACCTCTCAAACATGACGGCCCCGCCGGAGGTCCCCGCGCCATCGGGCACGGTGACTTTCCTATTTAGCGACATCGAAGGCAGCACGCGGCGCTGGGATCGCGATCGCGCCGCTATGCAGGACGCCGTTCGCCTGCATGACGGGATCTTGCGCGACGCGATAGCGACGCATAAAGGCTATATCTTCAAGACGGTCGGCGATGCGTTCTGTGCCGCCTTTGGCCTGCCCGAAGCGGCGGCACGGGCGGCGATTGGAACGCAACGCGCGCTCGCCGCGGCAGACTTCTCGGCCGTCGAGGGGCTGCGCGCCCGCATCGCCATCCACACCGGCACCGCCGACGAACGCGACGGCGATTACTTCGGGCCGGCGCTAAATCGCGTGGCGCGGCTCCTTCCGCTCGGGCACGGCGGCCAGATCCTGCTAACCGCTATCGCGGCCGATTTGATTCGCGAGAATCTGCCGCCGGGAGCTTCGCTCCAGGGTCTGGGCCCGCATACGCTGCGGGACCTCAAAGGCGAAGAGTACGTGCATCAGCTCGTGGCCGAAGGCCTGCAGCGCGAGTTCCCCGCCTTGCGGGCGCACAAGGCCTCCGGCCACCCTTGGCTTGTGCCCGAAGCGATGCGCACGCGCTATTTCACAGGTCGCGAGGAATTACTGGGGCTGGTTCACCGGCAGCTCGCCGAGCGCGAACGCGTTGCTTTGTGCGGTTTGGGCGGCGCCGGCAAGACGCAGGCCGCAATGGAGTTCGCAGCGCGGCATCGCAGCGACTACCCCGCCGGGGTGTTTTGGGTCAACGCCGAGACGACGAGCGGCCTCACTGGCAGCTTCGTCGAGATCGCTAATTCGCTGAGCCTCGAGGTCGCGGCATCGGGCGATCAAGCACAGGCCGTGCGGGCAGTCATGGAATGGCTCGAAGGAGCCGATGGCTGGCTCTTGATCTTCGACAACGTTGAGGACCGCCACGAGATCCGGCCATTCGTACCCAAACCCGGCAAAGGCCACATCCTGATAACATCGCGCGAGTCCGTTTTCCAAGAGTTGGGAATCCCTCGCGCGCTCGAAGTTCGCGACCTTGACAACGACGAGGCCGTATGTTTTCTGCTCGCGAGAACGGGCCGCGAGGACTGCGAACCGCAGGAGCGCGCCGCTGCGAGCGAACTGTCGGCCGAACTTGGGAATCTTCCGCTCGCGCTAGAGCAGGCGGCCGCATACATCGCGGAAACCGCTGCGGCCTTCAGCAGCTATCTCAGCGCATTTCGAAAACGGCGCCTTTCGCTGTTGGAAAAGGCCAGCGGCCTGGTGTCGCGCGATACCGTCTCGGTAACCTGGGCAGCGAACTTCGCTGCAGTCGAGCACGCGTCGCCCGAATCGGCAGACGTCCTGCGGCTCAGTGCCCTCCTCGCACCGGATGCCATCCCGTTCGAGCTCTTTGAATCTGCTGTAGATTGTGACGAATTGGCGACGGTCGAGTTGTTGCGACCGCTCGCGCGTTATTCGCTCGTTCGAACCGACGCGGCGGCGCGCGCCTACGGCGTGCACCGTCTGGTACAGGAGATCGTGCGGGCGGCACTCGGTGAATCCCAATGCCGAATGTACCTCGAGCGCGCCGTCACCGTGCTCAGTGCCGCCTTTCCCGACGCACATTATCGGTCGTGGGTGCGCTGCGACAAGTTGGTCGAGCACGTCGTATCGGTCGCGCATTGGGTCATCGCTTTCGACGCGCAACCCGATGGCGTGACCGAGCTTTTCAACAAGACCGGCCGCTACCTCATGCAACGTGGCCGCTACTCCGAAGCTGAGGCCGTTTCGCAGAAAGCACTGCTGCTCGGGCGACGGCTCGGAAGGGATCGCCTCGACGTCGCAGCCAGTCTGAACAATCTTGCGATCGTCTACCAAAGGTGGGGCCGGCTGGCCGAGTCCGAGCCGCTATACGAACAGGCTCTCGCAATTCGTGAAAGCGTACTGGGGCCGAATCATACCGAAGTCGCGCACACGCTCTTGAACTACGCAAACCTGTATTACCTTCAGGGTCGCTACGAGCAAGCAGCGTGGCGATACGAACGAGCGGCGGCGATCTGGCAAGGCTTCCATGGTATCGACTTCGACGAGTTTTTTGCCACGGCCATCAACAACATCGCGCGCATTCATGAAAAGAGGGGCCGATACGACGAGGCCCGGCAACTCGATCAGCGGGCGCTCGCGATCCGAGAACGCGTGTTAGGGACGGATCACCCGCACGTAGCGCTCAGTCTGAGCATGCTCGCGAACGGTGAAGCGCGCCGGGGCAACTTCGCCGAAGCGCAAGCGCTGCACGAACGTGCGCTCGGAATTCGCGAGCAGGCCCTCGGGCCGCATCACGACGAGGTCGCAGAGAGCCTCAACGATTTCGCAGCGGTTCTCGTGAAGCAGGGCCGGTACGCCGATGCGCGCCCGCTGTTCGAACGAGCGCTGGCAATCGGGGAACGCACGCTTGGACCGCGTCATTCGGTCGTCGCCGACAGCCTCCACGGCCTCGCGCACGTGGACATGAAAGAAGGCCGGCGGGCCGACGCTGAGACGCTCTTCAAACGCGCCTTGAAGATTCGCGAACTGGCTCTCGGACCGGACCACACGGACGTCGCCGAGAGTTTACTCGGTATGGCCTCGCTGTACGCCGATGCCGGCCGGCGCGACGAGGCGGCGGCACATTTGGAGCGGGCGCTAACGATCAGGCAGGGTACGCTCGGTCCGGACCACCCCGAAATGGCCAAGATGCGGAACGCGCTCCTCGAGCTCCGCGATCGGCAGCACGTCCGGTAGCAAGTCCCGCGCTTTAGCGTCTAGCGGTCTGAGGTCCGGGCGAAGTACGAACCCAGGTTGTTCAGCACCTGATCTTGGACGAGCACGAAGATCAGATCGCCGGTGGGGCCGTTGTGGCGCGTGTAGGCGGCCGCCCACCTGCGCCAGATTGCGCGTTTGAGCGTGTCCTGCCCGGCCGTCCCCAACTGCTTCCAAGCTGTCCCGTCGACCGTTACGGTCAGGCGCTCGTCTTGAATTTCATAAGCCTGAACGACGCTGGGGGCGTGCGGGATGCGCTTGAGTGCCGGATCCATTTCCGCTTGCTCGGCTCGGATCGTGCGCGGATCGTCCCCGCCTTGGTGAGCGGCATGCGGCGCGCAACCCCACGCGAGCGCTACAAGCACGATCCCGCTGGCCACGCGCGAAAGGCGCTGCGGCCGCCGGCGCGTCATGGAACGCCTTGACGGACGATGGGGAGACCGCTCCGATCGAAATCCGCGCCGGTCAGCCAACGAACGAAAATCTGGTAGCTCGCGTAGCCGGCTTCGACGTGATTCGCTTTGAGGTAACTGTTGTAGGCGATCCGTTGCACGTGTTCGGCCGTGCGGTTGATGTGCGCGAGATAGCGTTTCTGGATCGCCATGATGTCGCGGTAAGCTTGGCGGTCCATACGGTGCGTCACCTTGGCGTTTGACGGCAAGTTGAACCAGGTCAAGATCCAACCTGAATAGCGCAGCAGCGGATCGGCCGCGTTGGTGCAAGCCAGAACCGAGATGAAGTTGGCCTCGGCCTCGTCCGCAAAGCCGGAAATGTGACCCCACTCGTGGGCGTAAAGCGCCGGCCACTCGAAAAAATAGGCGCCCGAGTCGACGTTGACTTCGTGGGTCCAAGGGTCGGTGAAACCATCGGTTCCCGTCCATTCCATCACGGACTGGAAGATCGTCGGCTTGATCCTCGGTGGGGCAAAGGCGAACCGGTCGCCCAGGCGCGCGATCGTCGCGCTGAAGGTCGGCAGAAGCCGCGCTCCGGCCTCCTCATGCGTCAGGCGCTTGCGGTGAGCTGCTTTGACGTTGCGGTTGAGCTCATCGACGACGCGATCGGCCAGCGCGGCGACGCTGGTGGAGTTCGTCCGCTCGTTGTGCAGCACGACCTTGTCGGCGACCGGAAGGCGCGAATAGTTATACGCCCACGACCAGATGAACCAGACAAAGAGGAACGCGCCAAGCGCAGCCGTGCGCAAGGCGACGCGTCCGATCCGCGGCAGCAAGCGCGGCCGCTCCACCCCGCGCAGGCTGCGCGCCCACCAGATTACGAGCGCAACCAGGGCGAGCACGAAGAGCACATCGCCCAGGGTGAACGGGATCGGCCCAGTCACGGCGCGCACCGCGCCGTCGATGCGTGGATAGAGGCCGTTCGAGTACGCGGTCTCGACCCAGAGCCGCGAGGGCACGAACAGCTTCATTGCAAGCGCCGCGCCGATCGCCACGATATCGAACGCGAGACCGAGGTGACGCACAGGCTACCCGTTCGGCGGCGAACGCCGTTCCCCACTCGGTCCGCGGGGCGCGGCGGTGCCGCGTCAAAGGACGTCGCGTGAACCGCGCCGCCGTTGTCATTCCGATCGTCCGGCATCCCGAGCCGGCCCTCATTTTCGTGCGCCGCGCCGATCACTTGGCCCGCAACCCCGGGCAGATCGGTTTCCCGGGCGGCTTTATCGACGATGCCGACGGCGACGACCCGCAGACGGCGGCGCTACGGGAGTTCGAGGAAGAGCTGGGCATGCCGCGCGAGCGCGTCCGGCTGGTTGACCGGCTCGACGACGTGGTCACCGTTGCCCTCAGCGTCATCGTGACCCCGTTTGTGGGCATCCTCGACCCGCCGGTGGACTACCGTTTCGATACCGGCGAAACGGCGAGCGTCCACGAGGTGCCGCTGACGGCGCTCTACGCGCCGGGGGCCCTTCACCCCGGCACCGAACACGTCACTCGCGACGGCCAGCAGTTCCTGGTCCATACGTGGCTGTTCGACTACGCCGAAATTCACGTGTGGGGCGCAACCGCGCGGATGCTTCGCGAGCTCGTCAATCGCTATGCCAACATCACCGATTTGCCGCTCGATTGAGCGACCGGAACGCGAACGTTTAGACGGGCTATGGCTGGGTTGAAAGGCGCGTCAAGAAGGGTACGAGAGAGCTATGAATGGTAATCGCATGGCGCTGGGCGGCGACGCCCTAGACGACGACGATCTGGACGTCGTTGAAGTCGACGAGGTCGATGTGTACGAGGTCGACGATGGGGCCGTAGACGCTCCCGACGACCGACACGGGGGAGTTCAGCCGCGGCCGCAAGCTCCAAGCAAGCCAGCTGACGAGGCCGGCATCCGCCCGTCGCCGGAGATCAGGTATGCCGAGGGTTCCCCGCCGCCCGGCCCGCATGAGGCGGGAGTCCAACCGGATCCGCCGGCGCCGGTCGAGCCGCAGGACGAGGCGGGTATCCGTCCTTCGCCCGAGATCATCTATCGCGAGGACTCATAGACTCTTCGACGTCCCTTACTGCTTGCCGAAGCTGAACGTCCCGCTCGAGTTCGTTCCGCACCCGGTCGTGGTATAGGTACCGCTGATTCGAACCGCCGTCGCTCGATGCGCCGGCTAGGTTGAAGTCGCACCCGTTGGATTGCGTCCACGAAACCTGCAGCGTCGTCCCGGTGAGCGATCGGTAAACGTTCCGCTATCGCCAACATTTCCGCGGCGGCCGCCGCATAGGCCGGTTCAACGCCCTCTTGCTGGTCCATAGCGGGCCAGCTTAAGACGCCCTTAGATTTACTGGACCGGGCAGCGTCGTTTCCAATTCCTCGGTAAGCCCGGCAGGCATCACGCCCCCAGACTGACAGGCTGACCCTCGGGATTTGCTTCGGCCTCGTCGATAAGTGGCAAGCGAATGCGAAAGCGCGCGCCGCCCAATGGCGAGTCAATCACATCGACCTCTCCTCCGATTCGCTCGATCATGAGCCGCACGACCGCGAGTCCGATGCCGCTGCCGTGCGCTCGGGCCAACCGTCCGCGGCGCGTCAACGTGAAGATCGCCTCACGCTCCTCCGCGGGAACCCCAGGGCCGTCATCGTCGATTCGAATCTCGATATACTTTCCATCGAGCAGCTCCGACGACACCACGACGTGGCCTCCCTCGCGCCCGTGCTTAATTGCGTTTTCGAGAACGTTGACAAGCGCTTGCGTCAGACGATCGGCAGCGATGGCAACCCTGCGTTGCTCGCTCGGCATCGGTGCGATCGTGCTCGATCGCGCCGCCGCCAAGGGGACTACTGCATCGATCGCCCGTGCCGAAACGGGACCCAAGTCGCTCGACTCGCCCCGAACGTATCCGGCTCGAAGATCCAGCATCGAGACGTCGAACATGCTCTCGACGAGGCGCCCGACCCGCATCGCTTCGTCCCGAGCGATCTCCAGAAACCGGCGCGACGTCTGGGGGTCGAGGTCGTCCTCGAGCAGCGTTTCGATGTATCCGCGAATCGAAGTTAGCGGAGTCCGAAGTTCGTGTCCGATGGTTGAAAAGAAAGCGTACCGCTCCCGCTCGCGCCCGCCTCTTTCCAAAGCCTGCTCCACCGCGTTCTGCAGCCGCGGATCGCCCTCGACACCGGTCAGGATCGTCCAACCGGTTTCAACGTGGAGCTCTCCGAAGAACTGCATAGCCGACGCCAACCGCGCGAGCGTGGCGCGGCAATCGGTCGGTGCGGCAACGCTGCCGGAGCTTCGGGTCGGCGAAATAAGCCCGACCAAGAAATCTTCGCTGTCGTTGTCATGACCGAGCAAGTCCGAGTTTCGGAGCGTGCGCGCCGCCGTTTCGACGAACCGGCGAAGGCTTCGCCTTTCGACCGCTCTCGCGGTTGCCCGGCCTTCCCGCCAGGCAATCCGCTCCAAATCCCGGAGCCGCAATACGAGCAGCGGCGTCGGAAAAACGCCTTCGGACAGACGCAGCCGGCGAGTGAACTGCGCGACGTCATTCACGCTCGGAGCCAGGCTGCGACTACCCCTGTGTGAACTTGTAGCCAAAGCCGTGAACCGTATGCAAGCACGTGGTTAGCTTGCGGTGCTCTTCGAGCTTCATCCGAAGGCGTCGCACGTGAACGTCGACGGTGCGCTCGTCACCATCAAAATCGTAGCCCCATACGCGTTCCAAGAGCGTATCGCGCGATAGCGCAACGCCGGGATTTGAGGCCATCACTAGCAGCAACTGGTATTCCCGTGGCTTGAGCGAGACGTCGATGCCATCGACCCTCACCTCGCGCGCGGCTTCATCGATCTCCAGCCGCCCAAATCGCAGCACGCGCGGCGTCGGATCTTGACTCATTCCACTGCGTCGCAGAATTGCCCGAACGCGAGCGAGCACTTCGTGCGGCGAGAACGGTTTTACTACATAGTCGTCCGCACCCAATTCGAAGCCTACGACGCGGTCCACTTCTTCGGCACGAGCGGTGAGCATCAAAATTGGCGCCGTGCGGCCTTCGCGTCTCAAAGTCCGCGCGATGTCGAAGCCATCAATTCCGGGAAGGCCGATATCAAGTAAGACAAGGTCGACACCGTCGCGAGCCATGCGTAGCGTCGTCGGACCGTCGCCGGCTTCAATTGCGACGAAGCCTCCACGGTGAAGGTGGTGCACGAGGAGCTCGCGGATGGCACGATCATCCTCCGCGACTAGGATACGGATTGCTGGCATGCTACGAGCAGTGCCCGCCTTAGGCGCAATTGCGGCAAGGTGCCTTTCAAGGGCCGTGCCCGGCCGGCGAACGGATGGAGCCCGGGATCGAGCGAGGAGAACGGAGACGGTGCCTTGCGGAGCCGGGCTCTCCCGCGCCTCGCGCAACCCGACCACTTTTCCCTAAAGGCACAGCCCGGAGTTAGTGTTGAGCCTTAAGTCCTAGCGCGTATCGCAGCTCGAGCGGAAGCCCAGCCGAGCGCTTCGGGAGCGTCACGGCAGATCATTAAGAAAAACTTAAGGACCCGGTCTTATTTCGGACACATTTGTTTCCCATAATCGCGGCACGCCAGACCTCGACGACATGGAGCTTTACGCGTGCTCGATTATCGCCGTCACGAAAACCGCCGAGCATCTTCCGAGCCATCCCGTCCAACGCGCCATCCGGTCGCTCTTTGCGCACGCCACGGCGTAACCGTTGTACCGACCGAGAGCGAGCGGGAGACCATGATCCGAACTCACGCCTATCTTTGCCGCCGCGCTGCTCGCAAATTCAAGCGTCCGGGTCTCGAGCGCGCAGATTTGGAACAGGTCGCGGCGCTGGGGCTGGTCAAGGCCTGCGATCGCTTTGACGCGCGGCTGGCGACGCCGTTTGAGGCTTTCGCCTGGGTCGTGATTATTGGCGAGTTGATGCACTACGTCCGCGACCACGAGTGGTTGGTGCGGATTCCGCGCTGGTTGCGCAAGCTCGAGCGCGAACATTGCATCAGCGTTGATAGGCTGACGGCGCATCTGGGCCGCGAACCAAACGACGCCGAAGTCGCGGCCGAGATGCAGGTCAAGCGCGCTTCGCTCGTGGCCCTGCGCGTGGCGCGCGAAGGCATCCAGACCGTTAGTATCGACGATGCTGCGCGAGGCGATTCACGCTGCGGCCGCGCGCTGCAAATCCCCGAGACCATTGCAGTCGAGGACCGCGTTCTGCTTGAAGCAGCACTCGGCGGCCTGCCGGTTTTCGAGCGACAAATCGTGGTCGGCGTCTATTTGCTCGGCATGACCCAACTTGAAGTCGCACGACAACTCGGCGTTTCCTCAAGACAGGTTTCGCGCCTTCGGCGAATTGCGCTCTCGCGCATGCAGCGTGCGTGGAACTAAAGGCATGCTGATTCCCGCCGTGCTCTCCAACCTCTTGTCCGCGTGCGCCCCGAGCGTCGGCACGGTCACGATGACTGCGCTCGTCGCTTACGAAAGCGGGGCTCGCCCCTACGCGATCGGGGACAATACCGCGCGGACGTCGTATCTGCCGGGCTCAATAAGCGAAGCCGAGCGACTCGCGCAAAGACTGATCGACGCCGGCCATAATATCGATGTCGGGTACGCACAGCTCAATGTGGCCAACTTCGCGGCTTATGGGCTGTCTTTGCACGACGCGCTCGTGCCCTGCACCAACGTCGGCGTGGCGGCTCGGATTCTCGGGCGCAGCTACCGCGGGGCGGTAAGGCTCTACGGACCCGGCCAGATCGCCTTGCAACACGCCCTGAGCGCTTACAACACCGGTCGCTACTGGGCGGGTCTGGAGTACGCGCAAGGCGTCTACGCCACTGCCGCTTCGCTTCGCTGGCAAGATCCGAGGCCTGCGGCCTCGAGCGCACGGCGCGCCCTAGCAGGGCATCGCGACTCTACGGGATCTTCTCGATGAGCGATGTCGCGACGAGTGGTTCGCCAACCCAGCGGACGGCCGCGTCCCTTCTGTCACGTACGCTCGCCTACGACGCAGACGTTCTGCCGCTCTCCTTCGACGGCACGAGACTGACGATCGCCGTCGCAAACGAAAACCTGGAAACGATCGAGAAAGTGCGCGCTCAGACGCGCAGAGACGTTTGCACCGTTGTGCTTCCCGTGCGCGAGATTCGAGAGGGGATCAAGGCGCTTTATCCTGCGGGCGCGGCCCGCGACATCGACTCGGTCGCCGCCCATGCGGTCGAGGAGATATTTGCCTCAGCGATCACCTGCTACGCCTCGGACGTCCATTTAGAGCCCTGTGAAAGCAGGGCGGGGCGGGTAAGGCTCGATGTCGACGGCGTGCTTGCGCGCGAGCGAACCTTGGAGGCCGGCCTACTCGAGCGCGTCATCGCACTGATCAAGGTCCGCGCTAACATGAACACGGGCGAATGGCGCGTCCCCCAAGACGGCAGGTTGAGCGTTGAGTTCGATGGCCGCTCTTTCGACGTGCGCGCTTCGACCATCCCGCTCGATGGTGCCGAAAAGCTCGTGCTTCGGTTTCTGCAGCGATTCGATCTCGTTCCAGACTTGGAACAGCTCGGAATGGGCACGGATCTGCTCGCGCGTTATCAGAGTGCGATCAAGCGTCCGAGCTCTTTTTGTGTCGTCGCCGGTCCAACGGGATCGGGTAAGTCGACGACTTCTTACGCATCCATGCAGACCCTCGACTTGGAGCAAGCCAACGTCTGTAGCGTCGAGGATCCCGTTGAGTGCCGAATCCCCAGCGTGGCGCAGATAGCGGTAAACGAAAAGGCCGGGGTGACCTTTCCAACTGCGCTTCGGGCGCTGCTCAGGCAGAATCCGCATCATCTATTTATCGGCGAGTTGCGCGACGAAGAGACGGCCGCGATCGCCATGCAAGCAAGCTTGACGGGGATATCTCTCATAACCACGCTTCACGCGCGGGACGCCCTCCGCGTCCCCTTTCGGCTCGTCGAGCTCGGCGCAAGCCGCGC
>PMHO01000065.1 GCA_003156715.1 Candidatus Tityobacter terrigena | reverse complement strand
GATAGGCCGGGGGTGGAAGCGCCGCAAGGCGTGCAGCTAACCGGTACTAATAGCTCGGATACTTTAACTACGCTTCGCTGTCTTCGTTTGGCACTGAAGGTTCTTCTCTGTGCAGATTTCCGCCGCGCATCGCTCGAGCTCCGGCTCGNNCACCCGTTCCCATCCCGAACACGGCAGTTAAGCCCGCCAGCGCCGATGGTAGTCGGACCGCAGGGTCCCTCGAGAGTAGGTCAGCGCCAGATTATACGATGAGCCCGCCGGCGAAAACGCCGGCGGGCTTCCGTCGTCCAACGCGATACGTGCCGGACTGAAAGGGTCACGGCAGCGGGCGAATCTCGAAGAGTTGGTGACTCAGGTCCGGCGAGCGGCGTGCCATCAGCCAGTCTTTTGGTATGTCGTGCGGTACGCCGGGAAGGATCGCGAAGTTTGCGTAGATGAACACGCGGTATCGCTTCGTCCACGATCGGTATACGTGAGCCTCGTCGCCGTTGTACGTCAGTGGGATGCGGCGACCCAGCGAATGGTCGACATAGGCTCCGTACGCGATCGAAGTTGCATCGATCCAGTTCGAAATGACGACCGCGCCGTCGGGAACCGCGGCCTGCACGTCGTTGATGATCGCCTGACCGCCGGTGTCGTAACGCGAGCCGTAGGCCGATTGGTTGACGGAGTAGAGATGCCAGGCTACGAGAGATAAGACCGCGGCCGTTAGCGTGCTTGCGATCCAGCGCGGCAGCGGCAATCCATATGGGGCGAGCGCCGCAAGCACGCAGGTCACGGCAAATGAGAGAAGCAGGTAACGCGCTACGTCGCCTCCTTCAACCGGCGCGAACACCGCGGCAAATGGTACGGTAGCGAAGGCGCCTAGAAAGACTGCCGCGGTCGCAAGCGCCGTTGGGCGCATTTCGCGCAAGGCGCCCAGCAACCCGATTGCCGCGAGGACGATCGCTGCTACCGTCAACTCGCTCGGTGCGCGCGAAAACCAAAACGGGATCGCTGCGTCGTAGGTCGAGAGCCGCCACGGCCAATCCAGAAAGCTCGAAGCCGCAAACTGCGTCGCGAAAACCTCGGTGATGAACCCATCGAGCGTTCGCGGGTGATTGGTGTCCCAGATCATCTCGCCCACGCCGTTGAAAGGCGCTTGGTTCGCCGGATCGAGCCCACTGCTCGCAATGACGAACGAGCGTATCGGCAGGTACGCGTAAATCAACAGCGGTGCAACCGCAAGCCCCACGGCAATGAACGCCGCGCGTGGACTACGCCGTAGTTCGACGCCGAGCGCGATCAGCAGCGCAGGTCCCGTCCAAACGACGTTCGGGTGCGTCGCAAGACCGAGGCCATACGCGACCGCCGCGCAGTACAACCAGCTGCGCTCGCGCCGCACGATGAAACGCGCGGACGCCAACAGCGTCAGCGTTGCGAACGCCAAGGCCAGCGCATGGACGTCGGCGTGGGACGCTTTGTTCCATACGAGCGCGCCAAATGCGAAGACGAGGCTCGCCGCGAGAGCCGGCAGGCGGTTCGCACCCAGCTCGAGGGCGAGCTGCCGAACCATCAACACGACCGACGCGATCAGCAGCGCGCAAAAGGCGTTCATCCGCCACGCCACGGTTCCGAGCGGCTCGGCATGTGAGAACAGCCATCCCAGCAGCATGAACGCGGGGAATCCGGTCGGATGCGGGATCCCGAGGATGTACGGTGCGACTTGCATCTCGCCGGTGTCCCAGCTTGCCGGAAACGGCGAAACTGACCGCAGGTAAACTCCGGCGACGATAAGGAAAAGCGCCACTCCCTCCACGAGCGAGACGACCCCAGCCCTGCCATCGGAAGGCCGTCCGGGCGCGATCGGGGTGCCGGTGGTCGAAGGATCGGCGGTCGCGGCGACCGGCATGGGTGCGTTCGAACGTGGCTGCAAGCGTGGGCTCCGTCGTCAGTCACGCTGCTTTTGGCGAACGCTGCTGGGTCGCCTGGAACCGGTGATTGCAAGGACGCTCGCCGGCAAGCGTGGTACACCGCGGCTGATGGCGCGCTCGACCTTAACGGATCCGTATGCTACCCAAAACGTCGGCCGCAGGCGATAGAGAGTGAAGAAGAAGCAGGCGGCGTCGCGTATCGGCTGGACGCTGCTCGGAATATTTTTGTTGTTCGGCATCGTCCTAGCCCTCGCGCGTGGACCGGCGCCGCTTGACGTCTCGCGCGAACCTGAAGCGGATCTGGAGCCGGCTCCCGAAGAAGCGCCTCCTGGCCCTGAATCGGAAAGCGCGAGCGAGTCGATTGCCCAGATTCAAGCAGCGATAATGCTCCGGAACCGGGCCTGCATCGAAGCCCTCCAGCGCGGCGACGCCGCCGCTTATGTAGAGAACTTCACGGAAGACGCTCTGTCTCTTCCGCTCGACGGGCCGGTCTTGCACGGACGAGCCGCGCTCCAGAACGCGATCGACGAGGCTCTTGGCCGGATGCGCTTTCTCAGCGCGCAGACGACCTCGCTCGACACACGCTTCAACGGACATGTGGTCTATGAGACCGGGCGTTACCAGTTCGTCGTCGATCACAACGGAAAAGATGCGCAGCAGACGATCGCCGGTCGCTATCTCATCGTTTGGAAGCGCGTCGGAGACCAATGGAAGATAGCCCTCAATGCCGCACAGCCTGGAGCGCCGCTGTAACGCCGGCCGCCGCAGACGCGCCGCCTGACAGTGCGCGGGCTACTCCGATACCTAACGGAACGCATAGCGATTTTTGCCGGCCGCTTTGGCAGCGTAGAGGGCCTCGTCCGCCGCCTTAAGCAGCCCTTCGGCGTCGCTCGCATCGCGTGGAAAGAGTGCGGTGCCGAGCGAACAACGCAACCCGTTTGCCGTTAGTTGCGTGGAGAGGCGGACGACCATTTGATGTGCCAGTTTCGGGTCGGTGTTGACCAGGATGACGACGAATTCGTCGCCGGCAAGCCTGCCGACGACGTCCTCTGAGCGCGTGGCCGCGTTCAACGTTTTCGCCACCGATTTGAGCACCCCATCGCCATAGGCATGGCCGAAGGAGTCGTTTATCCTCTTGAAATCGTCGACGTCGATGAGGACGAACGCGACGGCCTTATCGTAGCGTCTGCACGACTCGATCTCCTGGCGCAGACGATCTTCAAACGCTCGCCGGTTGAACAAATCGGTTAGCGGATCGCGCATTGCCAGGGCGTTCGTACTCTCAAGCGCGCGAGCGCTGTCCAGGGAGACGGTTGCGACGGCTGCCAGCGTTTGCACGAGCTGCGACTCCCATTCCCGCGGCTCCGGACTCGGGTGCCCGTCGACGTATAGAAACCCATGCGCTTGTTGCGCACCATCGAGCGGCGCTAAGACGAACCAGTTTCGAACGTCGACGAGAGGCGCATACAGGTCGCTCGCCAATCCCACACAACAACGGCCTGGATCGCTCGCGACATGCCAAAGGATGCTCTCTGTTTGGCAATCGGACAAATCAACTTGGCCGGCAACATGCTCTCGGTCGTCTAGCGAGGCTTCCACCGCGACCCCTAACCCGCGGGAAGTGAAGTGGATCGCCCGTGAGAAGCCGAGGGTAACCCGTGCCGCCCGAAGCGTCTCGGCGATGACGTGCCGTGCCTCACGTGCGCTTGCTATCCTTCCAAATGCGTCTTGAAGCGCAACGATAAGGCTCAAGCGATCTTGAATTTCGGCACGTTCGAGCTCCACCTCGATCAACCGGTCGTTGAGCGCTGTGAGCTGTCGGGGGTTCTCGCTCGGCGCCATCGCCCGTCGTCCCTAGTAGCGACGCCGCGTTGCCGCGGGCGAAAGGTCGCGCAACTCGTCAGGATAGCACGACGCCGCCCGGGCAGCTGCCGCATCGATGTCGCCGCGGGCGAGCAGTTCGGACAAGTGCATTTCGAGCGTCTGCGAACCCTCCTTGCGAGAAGACGCTATGGCGCCGCGCAGCTGATGCGTCGCCCCATCGCGCAGCATGCGTCTCGATGCGTCGGTCATCATCAGAATCTCAACCGCAGCTCGCAGGCCGCTGCCATCGATCAGCGGAATAAGACGCAGCCCGACGATCGCACGCAGGGCGTCGGCCATTCTGTGCCGTGCCCGCTCCTGCTCGTTCGACGGAAATAGCCCAATGATGCGATTGATTGCAGGGCTCGTTTCTGAAGGCGTGTGGAGTGCCGCGAAAACGAGGTGTCCCGTCTCCGCGGCCTGAAGGCAAGCGGCGACCGTTTCGAAACCGCGCAGCTCGCCGATAAAAAGCACATCGGGATCCGCTCGCAGAGCGCCGCGTACCCCATCGGTAAAGCTCGCGACATCTCGGCCGATCTCGTATTGCGTCACGACGGAGCAAAGCCACGCGTGCTGGTATTCGATCGGGTCCTCGAGCGTGATAATGTGCTTCGAATCCGAGGCGTTAATCCGGTCGAGTAAGGATGCAATCGTTGTAGATTTTCCACAGCCGGTTGGGCCGACGACGAGCACGAGCCCAGATCGCAAGCTTGCAAGTGTTTCGATGACCGGCGGCAGCCGTAAGCTTTCCAGTTCGGGAATGGATCGCGCAAGAAAACGAATGGCAAGTCGCGACCCGTTCTTCCCGCGTGAGGCATGTATGCGCACGCTGCCAAGTTGATGTTCGGCAAAAACTCCATCTGCCATGCCGAGCTTATCGAGCCTCGCGCGCGAAAGCTTATCGAGCGTCCAGTCAATGAACGTGCCGATCTCTTCGGGCTCGATAGGCGGTCCGGGAACGCGCTCGATGCGAGTGAATATGCGGTAAGCCGCGCCCTGTCCGGGCTCGATGTGGAGATCGGAAGCTTGTCGCTCACGACCTCGCTGCAGCAATTCGACGATGCGGCGGACGTCGGGTCTCACATCTGTTTGCTCCGTCATTCGACGATCCCAGCGAGGAGGGCGAGTATGGATTCGACTCTGGTCTCGTCGACGTGGGGCCGCAATATCGCTCGGATGTCGTTGGCGGTTCGAGAACGTGCGCACGCCAGAACCGCCTTTGCGGCGATGGCTTCGACGCGGTCGTTGAAGGCATCGACAAGCGGGTCGCGCAAATCGAGCGCAGCCAGTCCATCGATCGCCAACGACCTTTCCTCGTCGCTTCCGGCGCGCAACGCGTCAATGAAGGCCTGACGCGCTTCTGTTGCGGGGTATCGGCACAGACCGCGCAACGCGACGGTTCGTCCCGGGCCGCATTCCTCGTTATATGCCCGGCACAAGATCTCCACGCGGTGAGGGGTCTGACCGCCGTCGCAGATTGCGCGCAATAGATCCAGCCGGTCCTCGTGGAAGGACTCTCCGAGATTCGAGCCCGTGAGGGCCGGCCAGGTGATCGCCTTGATGGCTGGACGAAGAGGAGCTCGGGTGAGCGGCACCGCCCGCCACACTTCGCCGGGCGGATAAACTGCGGAGCGCTCAGGCAAATGAGGATGATGGGCTTGGGAGAAGGCTGGCGCCTCGGACGCTGAGGCTCGTGCCTCCTGCTCCGTGTCACTACCCGTGCTTTGCCGCTCCAGAAGTTCGTTCTTTTCTTCGGCGGGTTCGAGCCGCGGATCCGGTGCTTGCGCTCCGGACGTGAGTCGCTCAATCAGGATTTCCTCGAAGGTGAAGTCTCGCGAATCATTTTCGTAGCAAGCCGAATCATTGGAAGGCCTGGGTTCAATTTCTTGACGAGCGGACGGGGCCGTTATCGAGTGCGCAGTTCTCCTTAGAGCTGCGCTCAACGCGCCGAGAGCTCTGAGCAACAGGCTCGTCGTATGAGATTGCGCGGCATCGCCGTTATCCTTGGCAGACCTTCGTGATACAAACTGAGGATAAAGCGGGTCCGCGCCCTCCGAAACCGTCGCTCGGCGTCCGCGCCGATCGTCACGAAGCGGCACGAGCAGCGCCGCGCCGAGCGTGATCGAAGCGGCAAGCGGTAGCAACGTTCCTGAAAGCGACAGCGTACACGCCTTCCTAAACCGCGGCCCCTCGGGCACCGTGCTCTAGCGAGGCGTCTTCCAGCGAATCGCGCAGTGCTCCGCTCAAAAGGCGAAGGCGATCGTCAAGCAGCGGATTCGGCACGGACATCTGTCTTAAACGGACGGTTCCGGCCGAGGCCGCCGCCTGTCCAAATAGTTCTAGGAGCGTTTCTCGGTAAGCCCTCAGGCCGTCGCTCAACTTCGGGTATCGGGACGACGTCGGAATCAGGAGAGGCAACAGTGCTTCGACGCTGCCGCTCGGCGCACTCGCGAATTCTGCGCGGCTAATCGGACCTGTGGTATCCGTGGCGCCCGTAACGGGAAACGTGCAAGTGTCTTCGAGGTAAGGCGCGATCGCCTCAACCACGCCGGCGAGCGCTTTCGCCGTGGCTAGATCGTCGATCGTATCGAGCCATTCCGGCGTCACCGCGAAATTCGGCATGAAGGCGGCAAGAAGCGGCGCGCCGAGCGTTTCGCTCGTGGCGGAACGCAGGATGCCGAGCCTTCGGGTTGCTTCCGTCGTGATATCGGGCTGGCGGCAGACGATTTGATCGGCAATCAGCAGCCTCATGGTCAGCGCGTGGCGGTACCAGCCTAATCGGTCGATAGCAAAAAGCTTATCCGTCAGTTGCGCGAAGCGACGTACCCGAGCGCCGTCCCAGGCCGAGCGAACCCAAACGCCCGCTTTGACTCCGCCGCCCGCGTTTTCTAGGTAATGGAAATCATTTCGTCCGGGGGGCTCGGACAAATTGCCTTCGCCATTTGTTGACTCGGTCGGCTTCGGCTGCTGATCGGCCATTCGTTGAGCCGGATGCACGCGAACCGCGGACGGATTCACGAAAGACAGCGTCAAGACGTCGCCGATGTGATACGCCCCGAGTGCGTCTACGACGCGCGCAGTTACCACCTCAGGAACCAGTGATTCCTGCGGCAGCCACTCGGCGGGCACGTGAGCGACGAGTCTGCCCGCGCCCGTCGAAGTGCATGCTAGGGAAAGAAGGTCGCCGGCCTGGTACGGCCCGGCAGGGGACAGGACGCGAAGGACGGCGAGAACCGGCAAGTCTTCTCTTCTCAACGTTTCATTCTACTGCCGGCGTTGGGCTCGACGGAGCGTCATGAGCCACCAAGTGTGGAGTAATCAAGAAGACGACTTCATCCTTCGTCCGCGACCATTGCCGGTTCTTGAATATCTCCCCGATTACCGGAATATCGCTCAGAAAAGGAACCTTGGAGATCGTCGAATTATCGACGTCCGAGAACAAACCGGCGATAACGATGGTCTGGCCGTCGAGCACGCGCAGCGTCGATTGTACCTTACGGGTTCCAATGACGGGAAAAGAATTGACGAAGCTCAGGAATTGGCTGTAATCCGTTTCAAGGTCCGTCGTAATCTCGCCACCAGCACCGACGGTCGGCGTCACGGTTAAGTTAACGCCCACGTTTACAAACTGCACCTGCTGGGTTCCCGTACGCGGATCGAAATACACGATTGGGTACGACTGACCGACGAGAAGCGACGCTTGCACGTTGTTGAGGGTCGACAGGCTCGGCCGAGCTAGAATTGAGGCTTGCCCCTTCGTCACGAGGGCGTTTAACGTGGCATTGATCGCGACGGTGTTGTTGGTAAATGTCGTCACGGTCGACCCACTGCCCGACTGTTGCTCGCCGGAGACGTCGACGCCCCCGAATAGAAGTCCAACGTTGCCCGTGTCGCTTTGCGGGGTGACGTCGGTTACTCGCACGTCGTAGCGCACCTGCGCTCCCGGCCGATCGAGCTTCGCGATCAAGGCGCTGGCTTGAGCCAGAAAGTCGCTCGGACCAACGAGGATCACGGCGTTCTGGACGTCGCTCGCATACAAGCTGGATGGCGCGGCAACCGCGAGCGTCGCCTTGAGGGCGTCGACGACGGCGCTAGCCTTCGTGAAGTGCATCGGAAGCGCAATGCTCGGCAGCTTGGCGCCCGCATCAAGCGCCTGGGCCAGCTGGGCGGCTCGATCGACAGCCGATCGGCTCCCGCTTACGACAACGCTTGCCGTTCGTTTGTCGCCGAGGATGACGGTGCCTTTTGGGAGGCCGTCGGTCAGGTTTCGGACGACGTCGTCGGGGCTGGCGTTCTTGAGGCTTAGGATTCGCGTCACGTTCCCGTAAGCCGGGCTGGACGGGTAACGACGATTCATGACGTCGCTCGCGCCCAGATAGACGACCTTACCGATCCGGATCGCCTCCAGATCGTTGGCCTGAGCCAGCGTCGAAAGAGCCTGACTAAATCGGATGCGTCGAAGGCGAATCGTAACGTTACGGTGCTGCACCGAACTGTCAACGACGACATTGGCATTCGCCTGAGTCGCCAGTAGCCGGACGGTATCGTAGATGTCTACGTCGCGCACATCGAGCGAGATCACGGCATCGTCGGCAGCTGCGGCATGAGGATTTTCCATGGCCGTTCCAAGAAAAGTTACGGCGGCCAACAGCGCGGCAATTTTCATGTTGACGTTCCTCAAATTGGCGGTCGCAAGGGTGGAAGTGGATACGGCGAAGCGCCGTCCGGTGGGCTCGATGGGCTCGCGCCGACGGGAAGAACGTTTGGGACGATCGTCGGAAGCGGCCCCGGCGTGACGTACGAGTCCGTGGGGCGGCCGGCGGCCTGAGGCGGCGGCGCGCTCGGCTGAGCGGATGAAATGGGCGAAGCCGATCGCATGGACGAAGCAGCCCGGTTCAAGATCGCCTGTAACCGTTCCGCAAGACGCTCGGTGACCGACACGGAAGGTCGTTGGTGCGCGGGAGTTTCGCTTCTGCCTCCGGCGCGGAGATCGATGCGCGAACCGTCATCGAGTTCAACTCCCGCGAGGTCGATCGACCGCACGATACGTGAACCGAGCATGTCGCCGACGCGAACGATTTGCATCGACGTACCATCCTGAAGGTAGGCAACCGAATTGCCGCCGACGATCGTAGCCTTCAGCTCGAGCTTCGAGCCGGTCGCACCGACCGTGGTCGGCGAACCGACTTCGAGATCAGGAACCACTGTTTCGCCGTCTGCCGGGGTCGCGGTTTGACCATCGAACACACGCGCGGACGGCCGTCCGACTTGCTTGAATGATGGCTGCGGGCGCGGAGCTCCGGCAAAGGGATCGCGCACGATCACGAATTCGACCGGCGTGCTGGACGGCTCAGTCAAGGTAATGGTGTCGTTTGCAGAGTTCGGGCTACCTTCAGCATCGATGCGACTAGCAGGCCCAGTGAGCCATTCCACGTAGCCGAGGGCGGAGACAAAAAATAGGAGCGTTCGTTGCGACCGGGTGATGCCGAGCCTCACAGGGCGCCTTCCTTCGATGGCTCACGTCTCTGCGTTGGCAAGAGAAGTTCAATCGGAACCGTTGCGGTCAGCATCGATTCGTATCGCGCGAGGCTTGGCGTTTTTACCCTCACGAGCTCCGGGCCGCGGGACATATCTGCGACCGCAGCCAACAGAGCGCGATAGCTTCCGGCCATTTCGACGGAATATCGGAGCGGAGCGAACGAGTCCGGTGAAGGTGCGGCCGAGGTCCAAGAGGTTTCGTCCGCGTCGGCGGCGGTAGCCGCTAAGATGCGAATGTGGTCCTTTGATGCGATTCTGACGAGCGAGCGCAAGAACGCCGCCTGCGGGTTCTCTCGTAGGAGCCGCCCGTACTTAGCCGTCATTGCTGCATCCTCTCTAGCGACGCGCGGCTCGGCCGCAAAGGCCTCCTCGTTGGAACGAAGGGTCTGCCGATCGAAATCGAGGCGTTGCTGAGCCGCCGATATTCGTGGTTGGAAATCGACGTCGACCAGTGCGGCGACGCTGACGCAGGCGAGGGCGGCCGAGATTCGGATGAGTCGTGGAACGTTTGCGTTCAGAAGCACGGCGCTACCGCTGCGACCTACCGAGCATCGTCGCGGATGCACGGGGACCGCCCGGCGCAAGCGGGCCGGAGGCGCGAATCGTAAAGCGGAGCGCTCCTTGCTCCGGATCCGCGATATCCACCGCCGGCGAAGCTCCCCCCGCTCCCGCGTGCGCTAAATTGCGAATTGCCACGCTCAACGAATCGATGTCGCGCGCTCCGCCGGAAAGACGGTAAGCCCCGGCGTTCGTTACCGAAATCGCATCTAGCCACGTGCCGGCCGGGAAGGGATTGCCGATTCGAGCGATCGCGAGGGCCGCGTCGTTGCCGCTGTTATGAAGGATGCTGTTCGCTCGTTTGAGCGCCTGGAGGCGGGCAAGATCGAGCGCGACCTCGTGCGTTTTCCGGCGGTGGTCCGACTGCGAAGCAATGATGGCCTCCGCGTCGATGGAAGCCGCAGCCAGCCGGTAGGCACGAAAATATTCGAAGGCGATGCAAGTCAAGGCGACGGCACTTACCGCTAGCAGCGCGAGCATTGTCTCCTTGAAATACTCGGCGTCTATCCGAAAGCCGAAGGCATTGAGATGTTCCTTCGGTCGCGGCAGAAGGTTTGCTCGTATCATGCGGCCTTCAATCCTCTGGGCGCCACCGCCCAGGAAGCTAAGCCATACGCGAACGCCCATGACGGCATTTCGACGGTGCCGATGGTGACTGGGCTCACGTGATAGCCGTCGATCGCCAGAAGCTCCTGTAGCGACTCGTAACGCAGCCTTGGACCGATGACGGCGAGCCGCTGAACGTCAGCAAAGCCATCTCGTCGGGCCTCTCCAAGTGCGGTCCGCACCAAAGCGGCCAACCGTTCGTCGAGCAGGCGCGGAGCGAACGTGCTGGACGTGCCCACGAACTGCCCGAAAACGATCAGGCAGGCGCGATCGCTCGAGCAGTCCAGTAAGGCATCGACTTCCACAACGGCTCGTCGCCACGCACACGAAGGCACGTCGATAGCAACCGGTCGGAGTCCGGCCGCGTTTGCGAGTGCGATCAGACGCTCTATGACTGAGGTGCGCGCAATCGAAAGGAGCGCTTGGTCCGAGTGGCCCGGGATTGGGTCGAGCGCGACCAGCCTCTCAGAAGTGGGCCACGGAACCGTTTGGTCCGCTTCCAGTGCCCCGGCTCGCTCGGCCTCCGATCGGCTCATGCCGGGCGGGCACCGGAAAACGCTCGTAACGACATCGCTACTGGGGGCCGCCAAGACACAGCGCCGCTCGTGGGTCGAAAAAGAAGTTACGAGGTCTCGGAGTGTTTGCGCTACCCTTAAGTCGTCCGGCAGACCCTCGTCCGGCCGAACCTCGAGTGTTTGCATTTCTCGAATATCAAAGCGGTCGCCGGAAGCGACTGCAGCCACGATCGACACGGTTTCAGGCCGTAAGTCGACGCCGAGTGGAAGGCTCTGTGAACGTCTGAAGATTCGCACGATTACGAACCCCTTGCGAGCGCTCGAGCGATCGGGTCGCCGGCGAGCAACGTGAAAATAGCTCCCGCGGCGAGGTGGGGGCCAAAGCGAAGCTCGGCCCCGCGCTGAAAACGGCCGCTTACGATGGTCGTTCCGATACCGCTCAGGCTTGCGACGAGGAGGGCGATCGCAGAGTCTAGCGGACCGAAGGCGGCGGCCATCACGAACATCGCTTTGAGGTCGCCCATTCCAAGAACCCGGCCCCGCGAAAGAAAGATGGTTGCTCCGAAGGCCGCGGTCACCGGCAGGGCACCTGCTGCGGCCTCACCGGTTCGACCGAGAACTGCCACGAGAATCAAAACGAGCACCGCACTCGGCAGGGTCACCGCGTCGAAGAGGAAGCCGCTCCGCGCATCTGCCTGCGCCGCGGCGACGAGCGAAATCGTTGCGATGGCGGGTGCGAGGCCTTCCGGAAACACCATCACGCGTGCGGCCATACCGGCTACCGCGAAACCGACCGCCAGCGCGAGGACAGAGATGGGCGCGGGAGAGCTTCGCAGCCCGCTTTCTGCTATCCACGCGAGAATGAAGACAAGGACAACCCAGGATGCAAGGATGACGGTCAGCATCGCTAGTTCTTGCAGATGCCGGATTGAGGACTGTACCACAGTTGCGTGTCGCCCGCAGACGAGCCAACGCCCGTCGGGCAGTTTCCAACGTTGGTAAGTGCGACGGAGTCGTACGTTCCAGGTGCCTCGAGCGTGTAGTCCGCTCCGCCTGTGACGCTCGTATTTGTGTAGATGTAATCCTGCCCGTCGACCGGATCGATGGGGGTCTGCTGCATATATGCATTGTTCGTCGATTTATAGAGATTGGTAGGAGTCACTTTGAGATCCGAGCCGGCGGGATAGATATCGAAGTCACCCAAGTATAGCTCGAGGCCCGTTGCAATCTGCTTCAAATTCGCTTCTGACGTTGAAACGTCGGCCTGCTGCCTTGCGTGGATGAAATTCGGGATGATGATGGTGGCTATCAAGGCGATGATTGCCACGACGACCATGAGTTCGACCAGCGTAAAGCCGCGCTGCTGGGGCAAGTCGAAGGTAAGCTCGTCCTGGTACACCTGGGACATGATCGCTCCCCCTGTGATGCTTAAACGATTAGTGAATGCCGGCAGCGAGACTCGACAATGGGACGTACACGACGTAAACGATCAGGCCGACCACGGCCCCCAGTCCGATCGTGACGACCGTCTGGACCAGCGTGGGAACGATCGCCAGCAGAGCATTGACGTCTTCCTCAAAGTACTCGGCGATCTTGACCATCATTTGCGGGGTGTTGCCGGCGCGCGAGCCGACTCGGATGAAGCCGAGCGTAAGAGGGTCGAATATCGAAGCGGCCTCCACGGCCTCCTCGAGTGAGGCAGAAAGACCCGCGAGCAATCGATCGCGGGCGGCGTCAATCGCCTGCGAGAAGGAGGGACTTCCGGCAACGGGGCTGACGATTTCAAGGGCCCGTATCTGGTTGACGCCGGCCTGTAGAAGGGTGCTAAGTACGCGAAAGAGCCGCGCGACGATCGATTTTCGGACGGCATCGCCGACCAACGGAAGGCGCAGTACGAAGCGGTCGAAAAGCAGCGCGCCCGCCGGCGTCCCGATCGCTCGCGTGAAAGCCGCGAGCATTGCGAGCGCGCCTGCGCAAACGAGCAACAAGGGAAAAGGGTGCGTCCAGAGCGCCGAGAGGGCCAGCAGTGCGCCCATCGCTCCCGTCGGAGCAACGCCGAAGCCGCTGAAAAGTTTTCCGAACTGCGGAACGACGACGGCGAAAAGGTAGCCGGTAATCACAACGGCCACGAATACGACAATCGCCGGATACAAGAGCGCGCTTTGCAAGCGTTTCTGTATGCGATGCTCGTGCTCGAGCAAGCCGGCCAGCCGGTCGAATATCTGCTCGCGGTTTCCGGCTTCCTCGCCGGCCGCGACCATAGCCACTTCCAGGTCGCTAAACTCGTCCGGTCGCTGCGACATCGCAGCGTGGAGCTTTTCACCGCTTAGCTCGACGCTCGACCGGATGGCTACGAGCGCGTCCTGGAAGCGCCCTGAGCGCGCTTGTCCGACGAGCAAGTCAAAGGCCGTCGAAAAGTCAATTCCGCACTGCTCTAGCGAGGAAAAGGCCCGAAAGAAGGCTAGACGCTCGGTAATTCGTGGGCGCCGCCAAGCGCGCGGTAGAGAAAAGTCTTGCGAACTCGACTCGATGAGCGACGGTGTCAGCATACGCTCGCGGAGTTGCTGGTACACGATCCGTGCGTCGATGGCCCGTACGCTGCCACGCACGAGTCGTCCGCTCGGCGTTCGTGCGCGATACGTGAACGTCATGGCTGCTAACGCGCGCCGGCCGCGATGCGAATCTGGTCGGGATAGTCTGATGCGGCGATGGCGGCCTCGTAGGAAATTAGGTCGTTTGCTACCAATCGCGTAAGATCCATTTCGAGCGTTTGCATGCCTTCCTTGCGTGAGGTCTCGATCGTGTTGCGAATCTGCACGGCCTTCTCCGGTGACATCAACTGAGAACGAACGGCTGAGGAATTGAGAAGGACCTCACAGGCCGCCCTTCGGCCGCGACCGCTCGAATCGGGTACGAGCCGCAACGATACGATGGCCTGCAAGGCTTGAGCAAGCTGTACGCGCACCTGCTCCTGCCTGCTACCCTCAAAGACACCGACGATCCGTTGCACCGTTTCTGCCGCTTCGGAAGTGTGGAGAGTGCTGAATACGAGGTGGCCAGTCTCGCTCGCCTGAAGGCAAGCCGACATGACCTCGGGATCGCGTAGCTCGCCGATAAGAATGACGTCCGGGTCTGCGCGTAACAGGCCGCGCAGAGATTCGGCGTAGGAGCTGACGTCGCGGCCGATCTCGCGCTGGCGGATTAGCGATTTCATACTGCGATGTCGGTATTCGATCGGGTCCTCGACGGTCAATACGTGACGCGGGTACTTCTTATTTATCTCATTGATCAAGGCGGCAAGGACGGTCGACTTTCCGCAGCCGGTTGGGCCGGTAAAAAGCACTAAGCCTGACGAAAAACCTGCGAAGGTAGAAACGATCTCCGGCAAGCCGAGCATTGCGAGTTCGGGAAGCGCTTCGCGCAACAGCCGGAGCGAGAGCGCAAGACCGTTTTCGGCGCGAAAGGCGTGGATGCGAATCGCTCCGAGTGTCGGGTGAGCGATGGCGCCGTCCGCGGCTCCGAGGATGCCGTTGAGCCGCTCGTATTCTTTCTTGCTAAGGTGGGTTTCGCAAAAGAACCGGATGGACTCGGCTTCGATATGCGGGAGGTCCATCCGCGCAATCACACCGTCAACGCGATACCAGGGGGCGTCGTTGCCGTTGACGTGCACGTCGGACGTGCTCGCAGCGAAGGTGCTCTGGCGCACGATTTGAATCACTTGCTCGACATCCGCTAGCATGAGTTCTTATGCAGCATCTTCATAGGACAGGTGGCGCAAGAGTTCGCTTTCGGAGGTGACGCCTGCGGCGACGTGGCGCAAAGCGTCGATCGCCATTGGTTTGAAACCCGTGCCTAGGGCGATCCGCGCTAGATCGGTCGGCCCATCGCCGCGCGCGATGGCCGCGGCG
>PMHO01000032.1 GCA_003156715.1 Candidatus Tityobacter terrigena | reverse complement strand
ACGATGATCGGCGCGACGGCGTTGGGGAGCAGATGCCGGAAAATGATGCGTCCGGCCGGGTTGCCTAGCGCCCGGGCCGCTTCGCAGAACTCTTTCTCGCGCAACGAGAGAAAGGACGCGCGCACCAAGCGCGCGACCGAGGGCCACGAGATGCCGCCGATGATGACGACGATCACCCCAAAACCAAGCGCGGCCTTGCTCGACGAAGCGGAAACGATTGCCGTCAGGACGAGCAGCAGCGGCAGCAGGGGAATCGACAAGAAGACGTCGGTCACGCGCATGAGCGCGTAGTCGATCGCGCCGCCGTAGTATCCGGAGACGGCTCCGAGCACGGTTCCGATCGACAATTCCATCAGTACCGCAAAGAACGCCACCGTTAGCGAAATCTGTGCACCGTACATCAGGCGCGAAAGCAAGTCGCGGCCGTTCTCGTCGGTGCCGAGGATGTGCCCGGCAACGCCGGGAGCCAGCGGAAAGCCGGTCCAGTGCGCCTGGTCGATAAAATTCGGATCCGCCGGGGCAAGCCAGTGCGCGAACAGCGCGACAAGCGAAATGCACAGGATGACGATCGCTCCCGCCAGTGCCATCCGGTGACGCCGGAAGCGTTTCCAAACGCCGTGCCGCTCGATGCGTACTTCGTCGTCGAGAGGGGCGGCGATTGCCCCGGGAACAGTGGTCGTTGCCATCAGCGCGTGCTCACCGGCGGCCTAGTCGTACTTGACGCGCGGATCGAGCCACGCGTACGCAAGGTCGGCCAGGAGGTTGCAAAAGACGACCATCACCGAGACCATCATCAGGTATCCCATCAACAGTGAAAAGTCGAACTGCCCCAGCGCGTTGATGAAGAGCCGGCCCATCCCGGGCCAGGCGAAAATCGTCTCGGTGATCACGGCGCCGGTGACGAGGCTGGGCAGCGAGAGCGCGATGATGGTGACGACCGGGATAAGGGCGTTCTTCAGTCCGTGGCGCAGAATGACGGTGAGCCGGTCGAGGCCCTTGGCCGCCGCGGTTCGCATGTAATCGGTGCGCACGACCTCCAACATCGAGCTGCGCGTAAAGCGGCTCCACGTCGCGATGTTGAGCAAGCTCAGCACGAGCATGGGCAGGATCAGGTGTTCGATTCGGTCGCCTAGGTCGAACTGGTCGCTCGACTCGATGCCGGCCGAAGGAAGCGCGATGTGGTAACCGAGCAGCGTGATCCCGGTGACCGCAAAGGCAAGTTGCATCATGAGCGCAAACCAGAAAACAGGCATCGACTGCCCGAAGAACGCGAACGTGGTGATGATGTAGTCGATTGCCGAATACGGCCGCAAAGCCGAAACGATCCCGAACGTCAAGCCGATCGCGAGCGAAAACACAAAGGCGCTGCCGACCAGCAACAGCGTCGCCGGCATGCGCTCCAAAATGGCCGTGACGACGGGCTCCGATTGGGAAGTCGAATAGCCCAGATCCCCCGTTACGACCTTCGCCAGCCAGCGAAGGTACTGAACGTACACCGGCTGATCGAGACCGAAGTTGTGCTTGAGGCGGGCGATGTCGGCAGCGGTGATGTGCGGGTTTTGCAGGTACGGCGTAAGCGGACCGCCCGGGGCCTTCGAAAGGATGCCGAAAAGAATCACGGAGATCAGCAGCAGCAGTGGAATCGACTGCCAAGTCCTGCGAACGATATAGTTGAACAGGTCAGCACGCCCTCAGACGGGTGCGCGAAATCGCGAACGCGTCCGCTTACGGCGCGGTCGCGGCGATTCCCTAGGCTACGCCGCTAGGCCGGCGTCGCCGGACGGCGCGGCCCGCCCGGCAGGCCCAGGGTGGAGCGCGCCTGGTCGGGCGACGCTATCGGGCGGCCGAGCTCGGCGGCGATGCGCGCGACGCGCGCGACCAGCTCGTCGTTTGCCGCCAGCCGTCCCTTCGCATAATAGATGTTGTCCTCAAGACCCACGCGAACGTGGCCGCCCATCGCGATCGCTATGGCAGCCATGGGAAGCTGATCGCGCCCGATCGCGGCGACCGACCAGGTGCAGCCGGCCGGCAAATCGCGTACGAGGTCGATCAGGTGCGCGGCGCTAGCATCGAGAGCGCCGGGCACGCCGAGCACGAAGTCGACGTGTTGCGGAAACTCGAGCAGGCCTTCGCGGACGAGACGTTTTGCATTCACCAGGTGCCCGGCGTCGAAGATCTCGAGCTCGGGCTTGACCTCGTAGCGCTCCATCGCCGCAAGGATGCCGCGCATGATCGGAAAGCTGTTTTCGAACACCTCGTCACCGAAGTTCACCGTCCCGCACGTCAAGGTCGCCATCTCGGGGCGTACCGCGAGCGGAGCGGCGCGCTCCTCCGGCGTCATACCGACCGCGCCGCCCGTCGTGAACTGCACGATCAGATCGCTCGCCGCGCGAATTGCGTCGTAAGCGGCCTGAAAACGCGCCGGGTCGCTCGTGTTCGAGCCATCGTCGTTGCGGCAGTGCACGTGAATGATCGAGGCGCCGGCCGTACGGCAACGCGCCGCGGTCTCGCCGAGCTGAGCCGGCGTGATCGGTAAGTGCGGCGTCTGCTCGGGACGCAGCTCGGCGCCGACCGGGGCAACGGTGATGATCAGCGGAACCACGGACGGACGCTTACCCGGCGGCGATGGCCGGACCTACAATGCCGCGCGCGCCCGCGCGATGAGTTCCGTATCCAAGCCGAGGACGTCGGCGAGCGCCAGCGCATCGGCGTGCGGCGAATCGCTTTCCCCGACGCGCGCGATGCTATAATCCATGACGCGCGCGATACGCTCCAGCGCAGCATCTAGTTCGAGCGCCTCCGCCCCGTCGCGAGCGGGCAACTCGCGCAACCCGGCGATAGCGTAGTGCCCGACCCGCGCGACCTCCGCGACGTGCGCGAGGTGGGTAGCGGCCAGCGCGCATGCGCCGCGTTTCTGCAGTACCTCGAGCAACGCAACGAGCAGAGCTCGGCCCTCGCGCGGCGAGGTCGTCCGTGCGAACTCATCGATCAGGACGAGCGGACGCGGTGCCGTCCGCTCGAAGAATTCGCGCAGTTCGATCACTTCGCGTCCGAACGCCGAAAGCAAGCCCTCGTCTTCAGGCCCAGACCCGAGCCCAATCCAGACGATCTCGTCAAAGAGCGGTACGCTGGCCGAGCGCGCCGGAACCGGTACGCCGAGCGCGACGCACGCGGCCACAAAACCGCAGGTGCGCAGGGCGGCTGTCTTTCCACCCATGTTTGGGCCCGTAAGCACGCCGACGCGGTCGAGCTGGAGCGAGATCGTTGCATAGCGATGTCCGCGCTCTCGCAGAATCGCTTCGAGCGGCAGGAAGCGCGCATCCTCGAAGGTGAGGCGCCCTTCGGGGCCGATCTCGGGAAGCGCCGCCGCGTACCGTTGCGCGAAGTGGACGCGCGCCGCGAGCGAATCGATTTCTCCTAACGCATCGGTAGCGCGGGCGAGTTCTTCGGCCGCGCCGGCCACCGCCTGCGACAAGCGCGTGCGGACGGCTTCTTCTTCTTCGGCCACCGCGGTCGCGGCGGCGTTGCGGGCGGCGAGCGCCGCGAGCGCCGCATCGTCGAGCATCAACTCGCAAAGCAGGTAGGTCGGCGCCTCGCGCAATACGCGAAGGCCGCCCGGCAACGGCGCGTCGAGCGTATCGCGCATGACGACGAATTCTCCCTCCGCCAGCGTTTCGCGGCCAAGCTGACGCGCGACGTCCGCAGCGAGCCGGCTGCGCGCGGCGTCGAAAGCCGCCTGCATTGCGGCAGCCTCGCCGCGCGCGCGCTCGAGCGCCGGTTCGAAACTGCTCGCAAGATAGAAAGCTCGCGCCGGGGTGCGCCCGCCACTCAGGAGAGAACGCAGTTCGCGTGCGGGGCGCCCGAGCGGGATCTTACGAAAGCCGCCTTCCGCCGCGAGCCGGCCGATCTCCGCGAGCGCATCAAAGAACCGAAGCAACTCGAAGAAATCCACGTCCGCCAACACCGCGCCCGCACGCGCGCGGGCCACGATGGGATTGGGATCGGGCGCCGCCGCAAGAGCGCCGTGCAGCGACCCGAGGGTGGCGGGTGGTGCGGTTTGGGCGATGCGGTCGACGCGCTCGAGCAAAGCGCGAGCCTTCCGTTCGTCGCCGGGCCGAAACGGCGGCTCGCTTTCGCGCGCTCGCCGTCCTGCACCAGATACGTGACGATATCGATTCCCTTGATCGCAGACGCGTTTGACACGGGCATGTAGTGGTTCTCCGCTAAGGAAGTGAAAAAAACGCATAAGGAAGTGANNGCGTGCGCTCGCAGCGCAGATCGAGCTGGGCCGCGAGCGTCAAGAACACGCGTCCCCCAAACGCGATTCGAGTGGGATCCGCGACGACGATTTGGCGGCGCTCTTGCTCCCGAACGAGCGCCGCAGCAGCGGCCACGGTCAAGGCACCCTCGATGCGCACCGACTCCTCCTTCGGATCCGCTCGTGGCACTGAAAGCCGGGCCACGAGCGCCGCCACGTCGTCGATTGCGTGCGCGAGCGTCGGTGCGCCGGACGCGCCCACGGCGACCACGACGG
>PMHO01000006.1:91217-171166 GCA_003156715.1 Candidatus Tityobacter terrigena | reverse complement strand
GTAAGTGCGATACTGGCCTTGGCCATCGTGGTGTCCCTTTCGCGGAAAGTTGTGTCGCTAAAACAACCTTCGCCAGGAGCCACGATGGCCGCTTTCTAGGCTACAGAAGCGGCCCTCTCATACACCACGCGCTGGGACACGATCAGTCGCTCGGTCATTCCAGCATCGCGATCATGGCCGAGCTCTATACGCACATCCTCGACGAACACAAGCGCGAGAAGGCTGCAACGCTCGACAGCTATCTCGACGCGGCGTTCGTCCGCTTTCGAGCGCCGAAACCGCGTCATAGTGCCCCGTTAGTGCCCCGGGGTCACCCACACACCGCCGAAAACCGATTTGGCGGCCCGCGAGACGCAACTGGCGGGAAAGTGTAGGAATCGAACCTACCAGCCCCCTTGCGAAGGCCTCAGCGGTTTTGAAGACCGTGCGAGACACCAGTCCCGTACTCTCCCACGTGCCCCGGAAAGCCTCATGAAATAAGGGTTCCGGCCCTTGCCTGGTTCCGGTCACCGGCCGGACTCCAGGCGCATTGCTAACAGTTTGCTAACAGATCCGCAGCCGCCTGTCGAAGCCTCCGGTCAACCACGGCCGCCTGGGCCGCCTATGACGCAGCGCGCCTGCGGTGATCGCGCGCTGGTCAAGTTGTGGCTGCGGCGCGCACGCATTTTTGACACATATACCAGCCGCACCTCGACGCGCAACAGCGCGCGAAACGTTCGGCTCGGTCCCATGGCATCGGCACATGCTGGCGGCATGGGTCGGACGCTGGCCCAAGAGCTTCTGGTAGGTTGCTGTGTGCGCTACGCTTGGCGGGAAATCTGCTCGCCGCGCCACGCGACGGCGGTGAATGCGGGCCCTGCCGGCGCCTGCGCCGTTTGCAGAAGATCGGAGAACGAAGCCCTCGCGAGCATCGCAGCGATCACGTAGATTACTATTAGCGCCGCCAGCCCTGCGAGCATGCGTCCGGTGTCGGCGTTCGAGCGATGGTGCTGCATGCCGCCCTTTTACCCACTCTATCTTAGGGGGAGCTGGGAAACGGGGTGAGCCCCTTGACCTGCTGCGGCGAACGGAAGGCGTTTCAGGCGCAAGAATTCGGGAACCAGCGATGCCGACAGGAGCTTCGCGAAGAAATAGCGAGTCGCGAGACGATGCAGACGCCGGCCGCGGCAAGTCGTGGACAGGGGCGCGAGCACTGGCTCTCTCGCGGCCTTTGCTACGGGGACCGTGCGTCGCTCTAGCCCGTCAACCGACCCTGTCACCCACAGCCCGTTGAAGCGAGCCTGCTCCGGTCTCGCCGTCGTCGTGCGAGAGAGCACGACTTCAGGGCGAAGCGCTGGTCCTCGGAATCCATCCGTCCATCTTCAACCTTGGGGACATCTCGTCAGGCCGCTTCCAGGGAATCCGCCTGTCGAGCGCGGAATTTCCGGCCCGTTTCAGCGCCTTTTGCGAAGGTGGGGATTGTGATTATATACGCGTTTAATATTGGCCGGGCATCCTCGTTTGCAGCGGTTTTCGTACTCCTATGTTCGTTGCTTGCGGCTGCGAGCACCGCATCGGATCTCAAGGACATCCAGAGCGCATATACTTCCCGGAACTATCAGCTAACGATCGAATTGGCTACGAAGCTTCTGGCACGCGGCCCGAACGTGACAGCTCTGGCATTCAGGGCAAGGGCGCGAGGCGCTTTGGGCGACTTCAACGGCGAGATCGCCGACGACAACGCGATTATCGTTCTCGATGCGAGAAACGCTGACGCCTACGTGGACCGAGGCATTGCTCGCGGGAGGCTCGGCGATTGGAACGCAGAGATCGCCGACGACGGCGAGGCGCTCGCCATTGACGGCGCCGCGCTTGCCAATGGCGCGAAGAGCGCCGACTCGCTTACATCCTCACCGAACGTCAATCGCGTAGCCGCATACGTGAATCGGGGCGCGGCGCGCGGCCACCGGGGCGACTTTCAAGGTGATATCGACGATGAAAGCGCCGCTCTCGCCATCGACTCGAAAAGCGTCGACGCGTATGTGAATCGCGGCGTTGCGAGCGGCCGTCTCGGCAATTGGAACGGCGAGATCGCCGATGAGAGCGCCGCCATTTCGATCGACCCGAAGAACGTAGACGCATACGTGGATCGTGGCGCGGCGCACGGCGCTCTCGGCGAATGGAGCCTCGAAATCAACGACGAGACGGCCGCGCTCGCGATCGACCCGAGAAATGTAGACGCGTACGTCAATCGTGGCATCGCGCGCGGCCACACCGGCGATTGGAGCGGCGAACTCGCGGACGACGACGCCGCTCTCGCGATCGCCCCGAAAAACGTCGACGCGCTCGTGAATCGCGGCGCAGCACATGGGCAACTTGGCGAGTGGCGCCGCGAAGTCCGCGACGACTTCGCCGCTCTTATTATCGACCCGAAGAACTTAGCCGCCTACGTCGATCTCCGCATCGCGCGCGACCGCGTCGGGGATTGGAAGCGCGAGATCGAAGACGATAGCGCCGCCCTCGCTGCTGATCCGAACGATGCACTCGCGTTCGAGGATCGCGGCTACGCGCGCGGGCAGCTCGGCGATTGGAGGGGCGAGATTGCCGATGAGAGCGCTGCCATTTCCCTCGATCCCAAGAATGCCGCCGCGTACGTGGATCGTGGCTACGCGAACGGGCAACTCGGCGATTGGAAAAGTGAGGTTCGCGATGAGAGCTCAGCCATTGCCGTGGACGACGCGGCACTTGCCGCCGACCCGGCGGATGCCGTCGCATCCTTGAATCGCGCCGAAGCTTATGTGGATCGCGGCGCCGCTCGTTGGCGACTAGGCGACTGGACGGGCCAAATTGCCGACGACAGCGCCGCGATCGCCGGCGAGGGTACCGTGCCTGCCGGCGATTTGACTCACGTCCTGGCGAATGTGATCATTATCGAGGCATACGAAGATCGCGGCGTTGGGCGAGGGCGCGAGGGCGATTGGAAAGGTGAGGTCGCGGATGAGACCGAGGCCCTCGCCCTCGATCCGAGGAACGCCGACGCATACGTGAATCGCGGCTATGCGCGCGGTGAACTCGGCGACTGGCAGGGCGAGATTCGCGACGATCGCGCCGCTCTTGCAATAAAACCAACGGAGGCAGCGGCATACGAGGCGCTCGGCGACGTGCACTTGCAGCTCGGCGACTTTAGAGGCGCGATCGCCGACGAGAGCGCCGCTCTCGCCCTCGATCCGAGGAACCCAGACGTCTACGAAGACCGCGGCTACGCACGGGGCCAACGCGGCGACTGGCGAGGCGAGATTCGCGATGAGAGCGCCGCCATCGTCATCGACCCGAAGGACGCCGATGCGTACGAGGATCGCGGCGATGCACGCATGGAAATCGACGATTGGAAAGGCGTGATCACCGACGAGACCGCCCTGCTTGCCATCGACCCAAAGGACGCGGACGCGTTCGAGGAGCGCGGAGAGGCTCGCAGCCAACTGGGCGATTGGAAAGGCGTGATCGCCGATGAGACGGCCGCGCTCTCCATCGCGCCGCGAAATGCCGTAGCCTACGAAGACCGCGGCTATGCTGAGGGTCAGCTGGGCGACTGGCGGGCTGAGATTCGCGATGAGACCTCCGCCATCGCCATTGACCCCAGCGATGCCGCAGCATACGAAGATCGCGGCGACGCGCGCGAGCAGCTCGGCGACTCGAGCGGCGCGGTCCAGGACCAGAGCGCCGCAGTCGCCATCGGGAGCGCCCGCACGATCCTCCATAGAACCCGGAGGGCACGCCTTCCGCACGCTTCGTTACATCCATTGATGCCGCCGCTTAGGCCGCGCTGACCACTGGGCGGCCAGCAACGCTTCGAGTCGTCTGGGCGCTCTGCCCCTCTTTGCCGGACGGCGATGCTCTTGAATTGTTCTTTGCGTAAGAGCCCGCTGGATCATAAAACGAACGCGAGACTAATCGTCCAAGGCATTGTCTAGATTGGGGCATGAACGCGCTGCGCCGCAGAGGGCATCTCGAAGGCGCTAGCTCAGCTCATTCAGCGCTTCCTCGATCTCGCCGGCATATTGCATCACCAGACCAAGCAATTCGGGCCGAATTAGACCGTAAGGTGCGGTGACGTCGAGGACGCCGCGGATCTCTGACGTTGCGGAATGCCGGATCGGCGCCGCCGTGCACATATAGTCGCGCCAGCCCTCGCAGAAATGTTCTCCGCACATCAATTGAAACGCTCGTCCATCGCTGAGCGCGATCCCGATGGCGTTCGTGCCGGCGCCTCCTTCGCTCCAATCACAGCCGGGCTCGAATCGGCGCTTCGCGCTACGGCGCCGAATCTCCGAGCCGCCCTCAAAACGTAGGAGGCAGCCCTCCGGGTCGGTGAGGACCACGGAGTAGCCCGTGTCTGTGAGCATGTCCGCCAGCCATCGTACGATCGGATCTGCCGCGCGGAGGAGTCTTTCGTTCGCTTCGAGCCGGTCTTTGAGCGCGGCGTCGGATTCGGCCATGCATGGAGCGACTTGACGGTTTGAATCGACTCCCAGAGCCATGCTTCTCTGCCACGAGCGCAGAACGCGAGGTCGCGCGGCGGGCGGGGCGCCCCAATCGCCGGTCAAGAATGCTTCGCGCGATGCAGCGAAGCTACGCGCTGCCGCCTCAAGGTTCGCTCCGGGACCTAGGGGGACGCTGAGCGCCGGCGGCAGCGTGGCCGGCGAGCGCCCGACCAGGCTAAGCTGTGCGGGTCGATTGACGCCGCCGAGATAGGTTTGAGCGGCGTACAACCCCGGTAGCGCCAACCGATATAGCGTGACCCGGTCGAACGGACCCAGCCGAAGCACCTCGGCCAGCCGCTCCAGAAAGCGCTCGGAGACCCGAACTTCTCTCCCGACCTCGAACCAGCGGTACCATTCAGTGCTCGTGCCGAGAAGTTCCGCAACTTCAGACTGCGTGAGGCCCGCGACGCGGCGCCGGCGCGCGCCGTCCGGCAGACCGACTTGAGGCGGCGTCAGGCGAGCCCTGGCCATCACCAGGAAGTCCCGTAGCTCGAGCCGGCGCCTCGGGTCGGGCAACATGCCCGAGTTTGTTTCCTCTCATGTAACCGAGCAACCTTGAATGACAGCCTGAACGCGTTCCGGCGTAACTCACACTTCCTTCCTGGGCCGATTCGCACCGTGCATAATGTGAGCGCCGAGACCGCCGCTAATCCTACTGGCAAGCCTAGGGTGACGCGCGCGTTCTTCGGCGACGAATTCGACGGCCATCTCTACCTGTACGAATACGATCCATACTTCACGTAAGAAAGGCAGAGGAACACGGTAATGACAAACGATGTGGTTGATCGCTTAACCGGGCAGTGGTGGACGTTCGTGCTGCGCGGTCTGATAGGGGTCGCCTTGGCCTTCTTCGCGTTCGCCATCCCGGCCACGATGGCGAGCGGCCTGGTTTTCGTCGTGGCTGCGTTCTTCATCGTGAGCGCGCTGCTGGCGGTCACCGCAGGCGTCTCATTCACGGGCATCGGTTCCTGCTGGGCGCTGATCCTACTGGGCGTCGTGCAGGCGGCGCTCGGAATCATCATGCTGAACCAACCCGGAACTGGGCCCCTCGCACTCGCCTATTTGGTCGCGATCTGGGCGATCTCAACTGGGCTTGCTGAGGTTTCGTCTGCGATCGCTCTACGCAACTTCATCAAGAACGAGTTCTGGTGGGTCCTGCTCGGAATCATCACGCTGGCGTTTGGAATGTACGTCGTGCTGCGGCCCGATCTCGGGGTACTTGCGCTCGTGTACTCGATCGGGATCTATGCCGCGCTTGCCGGCGGCTCGCTGATCGGGCTTGGCATCCGCATTAAGAATGCGGGCCGCGATGTCGCTAAGCTCCGCACCAAGGTCGTCAATGCCGCGGAAGCTGCCCTCCGATGAGGGCCCTGCTCGGACTCCTCGCGCTAGCGTTTGCGGCCGCGTCGCTGGCGCCGCTGCCGCTCCGGGCCCGAAGCCCGGCGGCGAAGCCGGCCTCGGCTTCGAACGACGATGAACTACGACTTGGAGCGCAGCTATTCGCGCAGCTCAAGGAGCAGGGCGAAATCGTAGCCACGTCTCCCCTGTATCTGACACTCCAGCCGATCGCGACCCGAATAACGAAAGCCATTCAGTCGCAGTACCCTTACCCGATTCACTTCTACATCGTTCATGAGAAGCAGCCGAACGCGTTCGCAGCCCCCGGCGGAAACGTCTACGTGGTCGACTCTTTGTTCTACTTCGTCAAGAACACCGAGGAGCTTGCCGGCACCTTGTGTCACGAAACTTCGCACCTGCTCCACCACGACTCCGTAACACTGATGAAACAGAACCGGGCGATTACCCAGCGGGCAATTGCGGCAACGATTCTGCTCGGGCCGACGATCACGACTGCGCTCACGGTGGCTGCGATCGGCCGTTTGGATTCCCTCCACCGTTCTCGTGCCGTGGAAGAAAAAGCGGACCTCAAAGGCTCCGACACGTGTGCAGCCGCAGGATACGATCCCTGGGGACTGGTGTGGCTCTTCCAGGACTTTTCGAGCGCTCAGCTCAAAACGCCGCCCGAAATACTGTCGGATCATCCGAACGATGCCCATCGCATCCGAGCCCTCGAGCAGCACTTTCGAGACGACCCCGGAACCTTTGCACAGTTTAGCAGCGACCCCGCGACCGCCACCCATTTAGCTCTTCCGGCGAACGAGGCCGAACATTTCCTCAGATAGCGAGAAGTAAATGCGAACGACGGAAGGCACGCCCCAGAGCCTGCGTAAGGCCGTTTTCGGAATCGCCCTCGCGTGCGTCTTGCCGATTGCCGCCGGCGCCCAAAGCTTCGACCCCGGCGCCGATCCCGTTTTCCAAAAGATGCGCGGCGTCAATAGCGGCCTGGCATCGTACACGGCGCACATCACGGTAGTAACGCACCTGCGGCTCGGCGGCTTCACGCTGCACGGAACGCTGTACGACCGCGGGGACGAATCGAAGGTCAGCTTCGACAACATCCCCGCGCTTGCCAAGTCGATCGTCGAAAACCAGCCTTCGATCGGGCCGGCTTCGAGTTGGCGCAAGGCGTACACGATAACGGTCACCGCCCATACGGGCGACTCCACGACATACCACCTAGTCCCGCTGACCGGAAGCGGCGTGCGCAGCGTCGACGCGACCGTGCAGAATGCGACCGGTCTCGTACAGCAGTACGTTTGGTCGAACTCCAACGGCATGACGATCACGAGCGACCAGACGTACGAAACAGTCGGCGGCTACCAACTCGTGCACGCGACGTCGACCAAGACGCGAGGGGGCGGAATCCACGCCGACTCGCAAACGACGTTCACGGACTACCAAATCAACGTAAACGTTCCCGACTCAATCTTTACGAAGTCGTAGCTTTGCCGGATCAGCCGACCGTGTCGCGGCAAGGGATCGCGACCGTCGCCGTTACGGCGACGGTCGTGGCCGGCGTCGCAATGACGGCAATCGCGCTCTGCGTCGTCGTGGTGCGAGCACACGCCGTCGTGCTAGCGTTCTTCGGCGCGGTCGTCGTGGCCGAAGCGGCGCGGCCGCTGGTCGACCGGTTGAACGCGCGCGTTCCCCGCGGCGTGGCGTTAGGGCTGACGTTTGCCGGCATCTCGGCGGCCATCGGTTTGGTGTGGGCGCTTCCACTTCGGGCGCTGGTGCCGCAGGCCACCGCCTTCTGGAGCACATTACCCGGCTATCTCTTAGCGGTCGCATCCGTGATCGAGCGCTTCTTGAGCGCCGGCAAACCGGCCAACACCGGCCTCGAGCCGGCATTGCGCTCGGTCGGCGGTGCGATCGTTCCGTTCGCTCGAGGTCTGCTCGACGCCGAAGCCGGACTCGCGGCGGTCGCCTCTACGCTCGTGCTGGTTCTGTTGATGGCCGTTTTTTGGTTGGTTTCGTCCGACACGCTCAGAGGTTTTATCCTGAGCCTCTTGGGGCCGAGCGCGCGCGACGGCGCCGCCGCTCTTCTCGATGAAATGGGAAGGAAACTCCGCCTTTACGTAAGCGGCACGCTCGTTAACGGCGCGATCGTCGCGCTGGCCAGCACGGCGTTGTTGCTTTGGTTGCGGGTGCCCTTTGCGATCGTTCTCGGTCTCCTGCAAGGCCTCTTGGTGGCGATTCCGTACCTCGGAACGCTGATCGGCGTGCTGGCGGTGGGCGGCGTTGTGCTCGCGGGGCAAGGTTGGGTAAAGGCCGCCGAGGCGGTCGTCCTCATCTCATTGTTGGAGGGCTTCGAAGGGAGCTTCATCTCGCCGCTGATCTTCAAGCGAGGACTCGACCTCGCACCGCTCACGACCGTGCTTGCAACCGCGATCGGTGGCGGGCTCCTCGGCATCGACGGCGTCGTGCTTGCCCTGCCCGCCGCCGTGATCCTGCAGGTGATCGTCGTGCGTTTGCTAGCGCCTGCTATTCGACGTTTTTCGAAAGCGTAACTGAGAGCTCGTGAAGGTCCCACCCGCCGCCTGCGCAACTGTCAACGTGAAATTGGCAGACTACGCGAGCGCTTGCCATTTCACGGGACGGCTTGACTAGATTCTCGTCCCTATTTTGCAAGGCTTGGCGCCGAAACCCTCAGAAATAGAGCCCGAGATCCATTCGCTTGTCGAGGTAGCCTCTACGCCACTGAGGGTTCGCCTCATCGAGCAAGAGCGCTTCGCCGGCGCCGAGGGCATAGAAGTCAGTGCGCTGCTCGCTGGCCAGCGAGTTCGATCGGAGTCGCTTTACAACGCTCGCGTACGTTGCCGTGCTATCTTGCAACAACGCGCGCGCCTCGGTGTCCGTGAGAAAGGCGGAGTCGCTTTTATGCTCCTCCGCGGCCGAACGCGCCACGGTGATTTCCGTATAACGGGCGACGCCTTCTTGCCAACACTGAAACGCAAAATATCGGTAGTCGTTTGGCTTGAGCGCGCGCCGGAAGGCTCCCCTCGCTCCGAGGTACGCGACGAGGCGGGTCTTAAAGTGCCCGCTTCCGATCGCCGTGACGGCAGCTGCGAGGCTCGTTGCCATTCGGTTGTAAAGTCGATCGATCCGCGGCTCTTCATAGGGGAATGGATAGTTCAGCATCCACATAGCGTTCTTCTCGCTCTTCGGAGCTAGTGCCAGGCCCGTTATCGCGGCCTGATAAGCCGGCCACGAATACTGCCACTGATGAAAGTGCTCGTGTATGAGCGTGACGCTCCAACGCGTCGGGGTCTTTGCGGCAGTGAACTGACGCTCGCCGATGACGATTGTGGGAACGCCGTTGGCGAGTGGGAAAGCGGCTTCAAGTTGTCGCGGAAACGACGGCGGCGCAAGAGGCTTTGGAAAATCGATCGCCACCGGGCCACGGGCCGTGAGAAGATCGATTGCAAATGGCGTCTTTGACCAGTTCGGCCAGATCCGGTCTCCGACGCGGCGTACGATCGCGCGGCTCAAGGCGATATCGCGGCGATCCTCGGGACTGGGTGATGCGGCCGCTGTGGCGAGTGCCCCGAAAAGCGTAGCTGAGGCGATCATGACGCCGGTTCCTCGATATCGATGTCTTGAATCACGGCACGGGCAGATCCGCACCGGTGCTTGAGTACGCGTAGGCGGTGATTCGCCGGCCTCGACGATCGGTTCCATCGGCCGCAATGGTGAAGCCGAGAACGCGACCACTGCTGTCGGTTCGGATTTGTATCGTCGCTTCGCCGTGAGCCGCGCGCGCCCGGTACCGGAGGGCGTAGCCCGTGGAGGTGGACGTGCGATCGAGCAAATGGAGGTCGTAAGGGGCTCCGATCTGTGCCAAAGCCTCTTCGGCCCGATCGAGACGCGTGTCGGCGTAACGGCCCTCTCGGAGCGCTTCATAAATGCTGAGCGCGCGCGCATGGACGCTGGGGTCGTCGTCCTGCGCGCTGCCCATAGCCGCGGACGCGAGCGGACCGAGGGCGAAGCAGACGCAAAAGACACTAACGAGAGCAATCGTTGCGAGCACGGCAACCTGCACGGCCGTGCTGGTACGACGTTTTCGGGTTTCGAGCAGACGCTCCACGCGGATCGAAAGGGCCTTACGACTTCCGCAGAAGCTTGGAACAGTTGCAAGCGTGCGGAGCCACGCAGTGTCCCGCGCGACGGCGGCCAGGCAAGCCGCGTAGGCGGGCGCATCCGCTGGGCAAGCGACGGCAGCATCATCGCACGCGACCTCGCATTCCAACTCGAGCTGCTGAACGATCCAGTGGACCACCGGGTTGAAGAACAGCAAGGACGCGATGACGTATTGCAGGAGGCGAGTCCAGTCGTCGTACCTGCGCAGGTGCGCGAGTTCGTGGATGACGATACTGTCTAAGCCATGCGAATCGTTGCCGAGGAGCCATTCCGGCAGAACGACCATTGCATCGAAGAGCCCGACCGCACAGGGCGATTCGACGTCGGCCGAGACGCACAGCCGCAAGTCGCGTGCGCATTCAGATTTGCAATTCCAGCGCGTAAGCGTGGCACGGTGGCATGGGCCGAGCGGAAGCGCGTTCCGCTTGACCCGCCCCATAAAGACGATGCTTATCGCCAGGCGAAGCAGCAACGCAAACGCAATTATTGCCCACACTCCCTCTGCGATTCCAAGAGCGGTGGGGAATCCAACGGTCGCGCCGCCGCTTTCCCTGAAGGCGGTCAGGCATGGAAATACGGCGCAGGCCAGCAGGGCCGCCAGCCATGTGCCGTGCCGTACCGCAGCAGTGGTTCGCAGGAAGACCCGCAGCAATAACCATGCCGCAAGCGCGATGAGCGGAGATTGCCACACGCTGTCAACGAGCGCTACCGCTGCAAACTGCTCGGCGCTCACGGCTTCCCTTGTTTCTTCGCGATGGCGGCTTCGAGTGCTCCGAGCTCGTCTTGCGAAAAGTCGTGGTCCGCGATCAATCGCAGAGCAAGGGCACTGCCGCTAGGAAAGAAGCGCGAAACGAGCCGGCTGACGGCCGAGGACAGAACGTGCTCGCGGTCGATTGCCGAGCGGTACCGAAAAGCCCGCCCGGCAAAGGTGCGTGTGGCGTAACCTTTATTCTCGAGGATGTTGAGCCGCGTTTGAATGCTATTATAGCTCGGCTGAGGCGCCGGTAAGAGACGCATGACGTCGCCGACCGTCGAAGGCCCCTGACTCCACAGTATTTCCATGAGCGACAACTCCGCATCGGTAAGGGCCGCGGCGCGCCTTCTGCCCATCGCCTCCACCTCCTAAATCCTTCGGACGCGCACCCAATTAGACGCCCCTCTCCTAAATCCTTCGGAGCTCAGGGCCTGGGGCCGGTCGCTTTCCAAAGCAGTTCGCAGCTTCGGCAGGTATAGTTGCATTCGTCATGACGATGCACTTTCGAACAGCGCGATTCTGCGCGTGCGCAGCGATCTGGGTTGGGGCGGCCTGCGCCATCGCCGCGACGGCGTCCGCGCAGGTGCCGGCGCCGCTGATTGTGGGACCGGATCGCCTCGGCAGCACGGTAACCTACCAGTTCAAGCTGTCAGGTGGTCCGGCCGGGAACGTAGCGGACGTCCGGACTCTGGCACTGCACTGGAAGCTCGGACAGAAGGTCACCGTGACGCTTACACCCGCCGGCCAGGCGCAGGCGATGCCGCTCGTCGCAACGCGCGCGGCCGATAGCACGCTCATGCTCGACAATGTGAACGCGGACGATATCGAACAACAACGCATCGCGGCGGCGCTCGGTTTTGCTGAATCGCTTCGATAGTTTCGCCGCTTCCGCACCGAGCGGCGGGAAAGCATGGAAGACGGTCGCGCAGCCGCTCGCGCCGGCGGCGCCGCCCGCGCCGGCCGCGCTGCCCGCACCTGACGCGCAGAGTTCGCAAACCCCGCAGCCGCTAGCCATCCCCGTGGCGGCGACGCGCAGCGTCGATGCAAGCGGCACGAACCTAGCGGCCTCGGGCTCGATCAATCGCACGGTGTCGAGCCCGGGCGGATCTGCGGGCGGCGGCGGTAGGATGGGCGGCGGCGGAATGGGCGGTGGCGGAATGGGCCGTGGCGGCGGGATGGGCGGTGGCCGCATGAGTGGCGCTTCGAGCTCCAACCGCTCGAGCACGAAGGTGACGACGACCATCACGCTCGCCGCGTACTTCAACCGCGATGGCGAGCTGATGTCGGCGACGATCGCCGAGACGAATCAAACAGCCGACGACCAGAGCCCGTCGATGCCCGGGGGCCAGCCGTCGACGCTCTCATGGCAGATCGAGCGTCTCTAATGGTCGCGCGCCTCTGCAATGCCAAATCGGTTCTTCACGTTTGTCTCCGGAATTACGTGATGCCGGCGATCTCAGGTACGGACCCATCTCAACGCGATGGGTCGCCGCAGCCTCCGTCGCGCAAACAGCTTCTGCGCGTTTACACACCGCAAGCGATCGAGCGAGAATTCAGTCCGGCTTTGCTATAACAGGGCTCGAAGAAATAGGACGATAGTCAAAGTCGTACGTCGCGGCTCGCGTGAAAACGGCCCGGAAGAAAACGCCGGCAGACATGCTGTCTCCGGACGAGGCCGCTACGGGGGTGCCTCGGTACCGGGCGTGGAAAAAACCGACCCCCTCCCGTACCGTTTTCGAGCAGGGCTATTTCTGCCGTTGAATCATAAGGCGATGACTGCGGACGTTCGCGGGGACCTTGTGTCCCGCGAGCGTGAAATGGGTCTTTTGGCCGGGTATCGCCGCAAAGCGGCGGGCGGCCATGGGGCTATCGTCCTGCTTGGCGGCGAGGCCGGCGTCGGCAAGTCGCGGTTGCTCCGTCAGTTCGAAAGCAGCGTGGGCGTCGGCCGTTCGATGCTCGCTTTTTCACGCTGCGTCGAATTCGTTCAAGCACCTTTGGGACCGCTCCGCGAACTGCTGCAGAGCCTCGATCGCCGCGGCGCAACACCGCGTGACGGCGCAACGCGCGCCGTCATCGAGCGCCTTACCTTCGAACGCCACGCGGACGGCACGACGGCTCAGCATAGTGGCTGGCTTTTTGAATCGATCGATGCGGCGTTTGCGCGCTACGCCCTGCGGGGCACGGTCATCCTCCTCATCGAGGATGCGCACTGGGCTGACCGTTCGACGCTTGGATTCCTCGCGTATCTGGCGGATCGCATCGGGGAACGACGCATGCTCGTGGTTGCGACGTATCGCAGCGACGAAGTTGGCGGTGACCATCCACATTTGAGCGATCTCGCGGCGCTGCTCGCAAAGTCGACCGTGTCGAACATCAACGTGTCCCCGCTCGACGAGCGTTCCACGCATGCCTTGATCGAGCTTGCGATGGCACGCCCGGACGCCCTCGATGCGGCAACCGTCGCCGGTATCGTGCGTCGAAGTCAAGGCAATCCGTTTTTTGCCGAGGAACTGGTCAAAAACGCGCTGGAGTGGGGCGCAAGCGACGATCAGGAGTCGCTGCCGCTCTCGATTCGGGGCGCCGTTCTCGCACGAGCCGCTCTGCTGTCGGAGGAGCAACGGCGGATTTTGTCGCTGGCCGCCGTGCTGGGCGAGCGCTTCTCCGTCGATCGCCTCGTAGCGCTTTCGAGCGCTCCCCGCGACGACGTGCTGCGCGCCCTAGAACGCGCGCATGCGCTGCATCTCGTGTACGACCGGCGCAGCGCCCCCGGCGAATTGCATTTTCGCCACGCGCTCACGCAGGAGGTGCTTTACGGAGAACTCCTTGCCGAGCGGGTTCGGCCGCTGCACGAGGCAATCGGCCTCGAACTCGAACGGCGGCCTGACCGGGAGGCCGCAAGCGTAGAACTGGCGCATCATTGGCGACGCGCCGGTGACCTGCAGCGCGCCGCCGCATATGCCGAGTTGGCGGGAGACCAGGCGTACGCGATCGGCGCGATGGCCGATGCGATCTCGTATTACGAGCGTGCGTTGTCTTGGCGCAACCCCGGCGTTCCATCGGCCGGGTTAGAACACAAAATCGGTGTTTCTCTCGGATCTTTGGGTCGCCTCAACAGCGGCATCCGGCGTCTTCAGCGTGCCGGCGACCTCTACTGGGAGGCCGGCGATTTCGATGGCTTTGCGAAAAATGCTTCGGCGCTCGGAGCACTGATCTACAATGCCGGCGATACGGCGGCTGCCATCGAGCTCTACCGCCGGACGATCGATGCGCTCACCCCGAAGCTGCCGGCCGCGTCGGTCGACCTCTTGCGCGCGCGCATGGGTTACGACTGCGTCGCAGCCCTCGATTTTGATTCCGCGCTTACGCTCGTGAGTGAAATCGGCGAACCGATCGCCGACGCGGCGACGGCGACCCCATGCGTATCAAGCGCGTTTCAAGGTCGCAGCGATGCGCGGCGACATCGAGCGCTGGCGAGTCGACGCCGAACGTGCCCTCGAATCGGCCCGGCGAGTTTCCGACGATGGGTACCGGCTTTACCAGGCGCACTGTCAGATCGCTCTGGACGCCGTCGGGCTCGGTGAAGTCGAGCGCGCGCGCGAGCACTTTCGCGCGGCCATTGCCGCCGATCGAGTGGGGCCAGTCGCGGGCCGGTCGCTGGCCTTTGCAGCTTCGGCATTCGAACACTCGCTGCGCGGCGACTTTGCAACCGCAGCGAATCTGCTGGCTCGGGCCGGCAATGCCTCCGAACAGAGTTACGCGATCCACGTCCACATCAAGAGTGCGCAGTTCACCCTTGGCATCTGCGCCGGCGACGAAGCGTATCTGCGCGGCGACGATGCCGCCTCATTTCTTCATTACGGGGTGGAACACGGCATGAAGCTTGCCAGCGGATTGCTCGGTGGCCCGTATGCCTGGGCACTCGGCTTGCGCGGTGACGTCGACGAAGCCGCGGCCTGGATCCGTCGCATCGCCAAGGCCTTGCCGGGTCCGCACCGCTTCCTTTTCGCGTTTCTCGCAGCGGCCCAGTATGGAAGGCCGAGCGACGTCGTCGCGATGCGCCGCGTAGTGGTCGAGGCTGCGTCACGCCCGCAAGACCGCGTCAACAAGGCAGCGCTCGGCCTTTTCGATGCTTTCGCCGCGCAGCGCGGCATCGTCGACAGCGACGTACCAAAGGTCGCTCTCGACGCGGCGTCTGCCTTCGAAACGATCGGTTGGCCGTGGCTGGCCGCTCGAAGCTACGAACTCGCCGGAGAGTCGAAACGCGCCCTCGAAACCTACCGCGCCTTAGGTGCTCTTCGCGACCTAAGGCGCATCGAAGCGGGCCGCGCCGGCGACACGACGGCCGTTCTCTCCGCGCGCGAACGCGAGGTCGCCGAACTCGTAGCGAGGGGCCACTCGAACGACGAGGTCGCGCAGACCCTGCATATCAGTCCGCGAACGGTCGAAAAGCACGTCTCTTCGGCGCTGGAAAAGCTGAAGCTACGCTCGCGCGTGCAACTGGGACGGCTCTTGGCCGGAGGTCGCTAGCTCCCGGGGTCGACGGCGACCCCTTCCGGCTGCGTGAGATTGCTACTCGCATATTGACGACCTGCGGCGCCGCTCGGGAATGCGCTCGAATCACAAACCGCCAGGCTCGGGACGGCGCCAAAGACGAACTTTCCGTTGCGGCTGAGCGCGATGTCATCCCAATAGGCCGAACCCGTGCCGATCGCATTGCCGGTCGGCTTGCCTTTCTCCGTGAACTCGGTAATGCCGGGCTCGGACCCATTGTCGATCGAACCGACGATCAAGAGCGTCCCGCTACTTGTCGCCTTGATGCCGGCCGCGGCGTTCCACGTGAGCAAGTGGTACCCGGATTGCTTGCCGCCGGTCCATCCGGTTGCTCCCACGGCCGGGGACACTCCGAGGAGACCGGTAGCGAATACGTTGCCCGAGGTATCGCACGTCACAAAGTATTCAAAGCCATCGACGTCGCTGACCTCGGCCTCGAGGCGCCGCGTCGGCTTCGTGCTGCCCGGGGGGTAAACTCCGATGCCGCCTGCTCCGCTGATGTCGGCGACGTAGACCGTGCCGTCAGGGCACATCGTCACATCGTTTGGCTGGTTCGGATCGGTTAAGGTCTGGGTTGGCGCGGTCGAGCCGCGCGGGAACACGAGCACATTGTTTGCTCCGCCGTTCGCGACCCAGAGGTTGTGACTGGCGTCGACGAACAACCCGGCCGGCGCGTTCAAACCGGTCGTGATTTCGCCAACCTGCCGCCCGTTTCGATCGAAGATGTCGATGAGATTATTTCGTCCGTCCGAAACGTACACGAGTTGCGCGCCGGCGCCAAGGGGTTTCGTAAAGGGCCGGGACAGATCGGCTGCATTGAGGTGGGCGTACGCCACCTGCGAACCGCCGCCGGATAGGGCGAGCAGCACGGCCGCCACGACGCCCGCTGTGGTCCAGGCCGGCGACCTTCCCATCGTGGGGCCGCTGTTCTTGAGGCCCGCTAAAAGCATGAAATCGCGTATTGTCATGGGCTCACCATCTCACAGCATCCTCGGGCTCGGCGGTGATGCTGCAAGGGCAGTTCACTGCGGCGCCGGTCTGACACGTTGGCCGGACACGCAACGCTCGCCTTTCGCCCGCCGGTTATCGGGCGCGGCACGAGGCGCGCCCGACGCGGCCGCGCCCGGCCGCAAACGAACCTTTATGCCTGCTCCGAAGTGCCGGGGAAAAGACGAGCGTCGACGATCGTGGCCCCGGCCTTCTGAACGTCCGACCAATCGGTAAGGTGGGTGCGCTTTGAACGTCTTACCGTCGACTTAAGCTCGAGGAATGGCTTTTCTACAAGCAGATACAGCACGTAGCTGAGCGGAACGAGCACCGCTAGTGAAAGTGCCGCGCTCTTGATGAAGAGCGACCAGCTCGGATGGGGCTGCCGGCCCGCGAATGCGAAAATCACCGTCATGTGGTAAACGTAAAACGTAAACGAGATCGAAGAGGCGAAGACAAAAAGCCGCCCCGAAAGCAATCGAGCGATCGGATTCGCGGTTCCGGCGAGCGCTAAGATGACCATCGCGCACGCCAGCGCGCCGAGAGGGTCGCCGACCGCAACGAGGGCGGGACCGAGGCCGAAGGTGCCCAGCTTGAGCTGCAGCATTTGGTCGTAGTGGGCGTCGAGCGCCCAGTCCAGCGGATGGAAAGCGATCACGCCAAGGAGGAGTAGCCACGATGAGTCGGCGAGCCGTAGCCTTACTCCCGGCGTCGCGGCTTCGAGAAGCGCACGCACGGCGATCCCGGCAGCAAATATGCAAGCTGCCCCGGGGAGCTGGTGAAGGTAGACGATCTGCTGCTCGTAGGAACTGGGGTTCACGAGCAGCATGACGAGGTATCGATAGACGATGCAGGCGACGGTAATCGCGCCGAGAGCCGTGAACAAGAGAACGATGCGCTTCCCTCGCGTCGAGGTGCGCGTGTATTTGAAAAAGTACCAGGCAACGATCGGTAGCACGATATAAAACTGGATGTCCACGGCCAGCGTCCAGAGCGGCCCGGAAATCGATTGTGTCGTTCCCGAGAAAAAATCGTGCAGGAAGAGCACGTGAGAGACAACGTCCCAAAGGCTCGGTGGAACGTGCGTGAACCAGAGGTACGCCGAAATGATCGCGAGGCCGACGTAGTAAACGGGAAGTGCGCGCAACGCTCTCGCTAGGGCGTAACCGCCCACGAGTGGGAAGTCGCGGCCGTCGTGGAAATACGATTTAAGGAAGGGGCCGGAGAGAAGAAAGCCGCTCAGCACGAAAAACATGTCGACGGGATTGAATGCCATCAACAGGTCCGCCAGGCGGACCCCGTGGCCCAGCTCCGGCGCCGCAATCATCTCGTGGTAGATGAAGACGTAAATGACCGCGAGCGCGCGAAGGCCATCGGCATATCCGAAATGAAGCGCCGCGTGCTTGGTGGGGCCGCCTCGGCCCTGGGCCTGAGCCGCCCGAGACGCCGGCGTCGCGCGGTCGCCGATGCTTGTCGACGCAGGTATCTCGGAGGTGCTCAAACGGTCGTTAGCGGCGCCTGATCGACGGCCTTGATTTGCGCAATTCCGAGCTGCTCGCACAGCCCGAAATGCAGCTCACCGTGATTGACGCCGAGGTTGCGCTCGGATAGTTCGCAAATTGGGTTCCGCCCCCGGGCGGCGACGATGCAGTACAACACCCAGTCGCAATCGTATTGCCCGAGTACACAGCCGTTAGCGTGTTGGTGCCAGGCGCCAGCTCCGAAGCGCTGAGCGGTAGGCTGGCGGCGGACTCCGTGGCGCTGGTTGGTAGCAGCGTTTGCGTCGACAGCAAGCTTGAATTGAGCACGATGTTCGCCGTGCCGCTGGGGACGCCGCCGCCGCCGGTGCTGGCGGAGACGGTAACCGTCAGCGTGGTCGCCTGACCCGCCCCAAGCCTGTTCATTCCCGAGCTGAGATCGGCGATCAACGTATTGGCGATCCCGGTGACTTCATAGGCGCCGATGTTAATCGTGGAGCCGTTCATTCGAGGTTGGCCGACATAGTCGGTGGCGCCGTAGATGGAACCGGGCGAACTTCCATTGGGATCGCACCAGCCGACGCTGCAGGAAAGGGCGGTCCCGCCCGCATTGACGGCCGGCGAGCTGCCGGCAACGTCAAAGTCTGGAGGGGTCGACGGCAGGCCTTCAAACTCGGGATTCGAGCCGCTCAGGGAGTTTGCATCTTCCCCGGTTGCGCTCTCAAAGGCCGCGAAACTCGGATAGGTGTCAACGCCGTCCCAGCGGATCGACTTGCCCTCGACGTAACCCGCGTTCGAATAGTACAGATTCCAATTGGTGGTCGCCGGCGGCGCAGGATACGAGGTCGAGCTCTTGACGTAACTATAGATCCAGTGATTGTACGAGCCGGCATAGACGAGGTTGTTCTCGAAGTAGTTTTCTTGCGCGCTACCGATCTGGTGCTGAATCTGGAACTCGCCGCCGGGCGCGCTCGGGTTGTTATCGGCGGTCACCTTGACGTTATTGTACAGAGTGTTATTGACGAAGACGGCGTCGTAGGTGCTGCCTCCGGTCGTTTCCTCGCCGCCCTTGGCGGTCGCAGCCCTAGCACCGCCGATGGAAAGACCGGCGTTCGCCGAGTTCGAGAAAAGGTTGTTGCGCACCGTAGCATACCTGCCGTAACACGGGTACTTGCCTTCTCCCGCGCTCCCGGTGCCGTTCGGGCCGGACCACTCGGTGCCGTTGGCCAGGCAGATTTGATTTTCGCTGGTGACTTCTATCCCGAGATCAGCGTTATAGACCCAATTGTTCTCGAACGTGACGTAGGCGCATCCGTCGCAATAGAGGCCGTCGGCGTCGTAGCTCGTGCCCTCACCTTTGTTCGTGATTCCGCTGATGTTATAGACGGTGTTGCCGCTGATTTCACCGTACATCGACTCGTCATAACCGACCGGGCCGACCTTTTCATACCCGATCGCGACGATGCCGATATTGTCATTATCGTGAACGAGATTGTTGGTGATCCGAAAATGGGTCACGTTCCCGTCCGTGTTCACCGATTCGCTTTCCCCGGTTTTCAGGTCGTAGACCTCGTTCCCATTGATGACGAGCGCAGTGATGGGAGTCTTTGACGTGCCGTACACGGAGATGCCGAAAGCGTTGCCGCTCTTTTCCGTGGTGGTCGTGATGTTGTGTACCAGATTGTTCAGAATCTGGACGCCGGTGCCCGAGCCCGTGATCCAAACGCCGGCCGGAGTGTCGCTTTTCTTGCTAGTCGTGTAATTGCGCAACTCAAATCCGCTGATGGTAATGTAACTTCGGCTTCCGGTAATATTTATCAGGCCCTGGGTGCCGGTCGAGCCGCAGCAGCTCACGCCCGTCCCGTCGAGGACCGCCGTCTGTCCGGGGTAACTCTCGAATGTGATGGGGGCTGAGGCCGTGCCCGACGTCGGAAAGTTCACCGATTCGTAGTAAACGCCGCCGAAGACGTATACCGTCGCCCCTGCCGTGACCGTATTTGCCGCATGCTGGATCGTGAGCCAAGGGGCGCCGATCGTACCCGGGTTGCTGTCACTGCCGGTGGTCGCGACGTAGTACGTGGCTCCGGCTTGCCGTGACCTGGCAAACGACGGAAGCAGCGTGATCAATAGGATTCCGGCAAGGACGACCAGGGCCGAACACACGGCATACGGGTTTTGGACGGTCACGAACGTGCGTTGCATGGTTTCCCCTCAACATCGGAGCGAGCTCAGGGAGACGCTTTCGGAACGAGCGCAAGGTCTTCGGATGGGGGAGCGGCATCCCTGGCTGATCCGAGCCCCCCAGCGACGGCTCTCAACGCGAGATTATGTCGTTCCAATCGAGATCGTAGCCGATCGTTAGCGGTGCGTGGTCGGAGAAGCGTTCGTCGACGTAGATCGAAGCCGAACGAACGAAGGCCGCCAGATTCGGCGTGACCAGTTCGTAGTCGATGCGCCAGCCGAGGTTGCGTTCGAAGGCACCCGGCCAGTTCGACCACCACGTGTATCGCTTGCGTTCGGAATCGACTTCGCGAAAGGCATCGACCCAGCCGATCTGTTCGATCACCGTATCCATCCAGGCCCGCTCGTGAGGCAGGTGTCCGGTGATCCGGGCATTGCGGATGGGGTCGAAGGTATCGATCTCGCGGTGCGCGATGTTGTAATCGCCGCACAGGATATAGCGGCGGCCATCGTTGCGCTTTTCAGCAAGAATCCCGACAAAGCGCTCGAGGAAGCTGTCCTTGACCGCCTGCCGGATCTCTCCCGAGGTACCCGAGGGCGCGTACATCGAGCCGATGCTGAAATCGCCCCAATCGAACTGCACGTAGCGCCCCTCGGCGTCCATGTCGGGTAAGCCGGTGCCGCGTACGACGTTCTCGGGCGCGCGCTTGGCGTAGATGGCCACGCCGCTGTAGCCCTTTTTCTGGGCGTCGACGAAGGCGTAGTGGTACTCGTCGAGATCGAGCGCTTCGGGCGGCAACTGGTGCTCCTGCGCCTTCGTCTCTTGGAGGCACAGCACGTCGGGCGACGTCCGGCGTAGCCACGCGAAGAAGCCCTTGCGCGCGGCGGCGCGAATCCCGTTGGCGTTGAACGTCGTCACCCGCAGCATGGGCGTGCCTTCGTCGTCACCCTCCCGGGAGCTTCGCCCGCCGGGCGGGTAGAGAGGGCACATGGCCGCCCGAGCGAGCGCACCCAGCATCTCGATCCCGAAGGATGCCGTCGATACGACGGTGACGGTCGGCTCGCGTAGCGTTGGGCTCACCAACCTCGGCAAGACGTTCTTTCCAAAGGCGGGCCTGACGAAGCGCGATCTGCTGCAATACTACGCCGACGTCTCCCCGCTGCTGCTGCCGCACCTGCGCGACCGCGCCATGGTGATGAAGCGCTACCCACATGGCGCCGAGGGCGAGTTTTTCTTTATGAAGCGAACTCCGGCCGGCGCGCCCGCGTGGCTGAAGCGTTGTACGATCACGCACGATTCAGGCAACGTCATCGACTTCCCGATCGTCGACGACCTGGCGGCGCTGCTCTGGATCGTCAACCTCGGCTGCATCGACCTCAACCAGTGGTATGCGACCTGCGATGACGTCGACCGTCCCGATTACCTCCATTTCGACCTCGATCCGGTCAAAGATAGCGTGCACGGGCCGACACCCTTTGACGTCGTGCGCGCAGCGGCGCTTGCCTTGAAAAGCGCACTGGACGATCTGAAGATGCCCAGCTTTGCGAAAACCTCCGGCTCGAACGGCATCCACGTCTACATTCCGATCGCGCGCGGCCCCGAACAGCACGACGTTTGGCGCTTCGCGAAAGCGCTCTCGCTGACGCTGGCAGGGCAGCGACCCGACATCCTGACAGCCGAATACAAGATTGCAAAACGCCCGCTCGGACGCGTCCTGGTGGACTACAATCAGAACGCCTGGGGCCGGACGTTGGCTTCGGTGTACTCGGTGCGCCCGACGCCGCGGGCGACGGTCTCAACGCCGGTCAGCTGGGAAGAGATCGAGCGCGGCATCACCATTGACGATTTTCGGGTCGACAACGTGCGCGAACGCTTGGCGCGCACCGGCGACCTGTGGGCGCCGTTGCTCGCAAAAACAAAACGCGTCAAACTCGAACGTTTCCTGTGAGGCTGCCGGTGCCGCTCGACCTCGAGCCGATGGAAGCGCGCCTGGTCGATGCGATCCCGCGCGACCCGGGCTGGCAGTTCGAGCCGAAATGGGACGGTTTCCGTTGCCTGGCGTTTCGCGACGGCGAGGAGATCGCTCTGCGTTCGAAATCGGGCCAACCGTTCGAACGGTATTTTCCCGAGATCGTCGCGCGCCTGCAGGCGCTCGAGGCGAGCCACTTCGTGCTCGATGGCGAGCTCGTCGTGCCCGAAGGATGCGCGCTTTCGTTCGACGATCTGCTCCAGCGCATCCATCCGGCCGCATCGCGCGTCGCGCGCTTGGCACGCGAACATCCCGCGACCTATTTGCTGTTCGATCTGCTAGCCGACGAAGGCGGCTCGTACGTGGACGAACCGCTCGAAGCACGGCGTGACGCTCTCGCAGCCTTTGCGCAGCGATACGTTCCGCGCGACGATCGGCGTCTACGCTTGTCGCCTGCGACGCGCGAGCGTGCGGTGGTTGACGCTTGGTATGCGCGCGTTGGCGGGGCGCTCGACGGCATCGTCGCCAAACGGGTCGACGCGCCCTATCGTGCGGGAGCGCGCGACGCGGTCGTCAAGGTCAAAGCGATTCGCAGCGCCGATTGCGTCGTCGGCGGCTATCGCACCGCCGAAAGCGGCGACGCGATCGGTTCGCTCCTGCTCGGGCTCTACGACGCCGACGGCGAGCTCGACTACGTGGGCTTCACCTCGGGCTTCACCGCGGTCGAGAAACGCGCCTTGCTCGAGCGTTTGCGACCGCTGCACGCGCTCTCGTCGTTCACCGGGCGCGCCCCCGGCGGACCGAGCCGCTGGAACCGCGGCAAGCCGACGGAGTGGCAACCGCTGCGCCCCGACCTCGTCTTGGAAGTCGCCTTCGACCAGGTGACGGGCGAGCGCTTTCGGCACGGAACGCGGCCGCTTCGCTGGCGCCCCGAGAAAGCGCCCCGCTCCTGCACGCTCGATCAGATCGCCACCACCGACCAAACGCTCGCGCTCTTCGAATGACAGCCCCCTGAGGGGCTGCGGCAATGGAGGTGAAGGTCGTGAGAGGAGCGGGCAATTTAAGCGAGCAAGCCCGGAGGGCCGCCGCGCGGTGGCAGAGGAGGACTCATGTTGCGAAAGGTGATCGGTTTCGCCGTCATCGCTGTCGTGTCTGTGGTCGCGGTTTCGCGACTGGGAGCGCAGAGCTCGTGGCCGACGACCGACTCGTACCTGAATGCGGATACGGACACCGCCGACTGGATACTACCGGCAAGAAGTTACACCGGAAACCGCTATCTTGCTCATAGCGATATCACCACGGCCAACGTCTCGACGCTCAAGAAGGCGTGGGCGACCAACGTCGACGCCCGCGGCCCGCTCGAAACCTCTCCGATCGTTTGGCACGACACGATGTACGTGACGTCGTCGCACAACGACGTCTATGCGCTCGACGCCAAGACCGGTGCAGTGAAGTGGCATCACGCCTACAAACCGCATGTCATTGCGTTTTCCGCGAATCGCGGCGTCGCGATCGGCGACGGAAAGGTATACGAAGCCACGCTCGACGGCAATCTGATCGCGCTCGACGCCGCCACCGGCAAGACCCTTTGGAGCGTCGTTGCAGCGCACGATACGACCAACACGTTTTACACGATGCAGCCGGTGCCGTACAAGGACATGCTCCTGCTCGGTGCTTCGAACGGCGACTGGGGCGGCATCGGCTACCTGAGCGCTTTCAGCGCCGCGACCGGCAAGCGCATCTGGGATTGGGAAACGATTCCCGGACCCGGCCAGCCTGGGCACGGTTCCTGGAGCGGCGACTCCTGGAAACGCGGCGGCGGCGCGATCTGGAGCGGCGTTGCCATCGACCCGGCAACGAACACGCTGTACGCGGACGCGGGCAATCCGCAGCCCGACTTCCTCGGAACGATCCGTAAAGGCACGAACCTCTACACCAACTCGATGGTGGCGCTCGACATCAGCGGGGCGACGCCGAAGCTGAAGTGGTATCACCAATTCATCCCGCACGATACCCACGACTGGGATCCGGCGATGCCGCCGGTTCTCTTCTCGGGCACCGTCGGCGGGACGGCGCGCAAACTTGTTGCCGCCGGCGACAAAGGCGGGAATTTCTGGGTGCTCGACGCGGGGACGGGCGCACTCGTCTATCACCTCCCGGTCAGCACGCAGAAGGGCCAGAACACCGAGCCGAGCCGAACGGGGAACATCGCATGCCCGAACACCAATGGCGGCGTCGAGTTCAACGGCGGCAGTTATATGCCGGAAACCAATGCGTTTTACGTTCCCAGCGTCGACCAGTGCGGGCAGTGGACTTCGCCGGGAACCGCCACGTACGTTTCCGGGCAGTTCTATCTCGGCGGCGCCTTCCCGAAGCTTGTGGGTCCGAGCACCGGCTACATGAGCGCGGTCGACATCGGGACCGGTAAGTTCCTGTGGCGCAAGCACCTCGCGTTTCCGCAAATCGGCGGCGCCCTATCGCTTTCGTCCGGCATCGTTTTCACGGGAGGCGTCAACGGCGACTTTACCGCCTACGATGCGAAGACCGGAAGCGTGCTCTGGCATTACCCGACGAACCAAACGATTCAAGCACCGCCGGGATCGTATAGTTTGGGTGGGAAGCAGTACGTCGTCGTAGCGTCGGGACCGGCCGGCATCAACTTTGCCGATCCGCGTTTCGCCGCTGGCGCACCGACCCTCGAGGGGACGTACTCGCACCCGACCAAAGCGACCATTACGGCCTTCACCCTACCGTAGGAGAACGCTCGATGCGCACGATCGTCCTGTGGCTCGCATGCGTCCTGGCCTTGGCGTCGCCGCCTTGGGCACAGGCAGCTCCCGACGATCACGCAGGCGCGATCGGCGCGCTCGCCGACGTGCGCGCGGCGGTCGCAGAGATCGTGCGCATCGAAGACGGCTACGCGGTTGGGCACGGAGCTTACGTGCGTGCGGCTCACCGGGCGATGAACGCCCTCGTCGGCCGACGCGACGACGGCTATGCGGCCTCCTACGGCGATCCCGGCGACGGCGTCGGGACGCTCGGTCATCTGGATATCATGCTCGACAAAGTGGGCTCTTCGCTCTGGACGCCTGCCATCGAGGGAGCGAAAGCCAACGTACTCGCTGCGGCCGACAATCTCCAGAGCGCGCTCGGGCAAAAAGAGATGGAGGAGTACGAGGCCGACCTGACGCGTGCGCTCGCGAACCTCGCGCTCGTCGTCGGGCGGCCCGCGCAAGACGGCGTGCTCGGTGGAATCAGCGGCGCGCTCGGTAACACGACGCTCGGCGTTCCCTGGGGGGCTACGAGCGTATCCGGCTGCGCGCTGCCTTCACGGGCGCCCGCATACGGAATCGTGGCGCAGCGCTTGGTCTACGTCGCGCTGCCGCGACGCTCGGCCTCCGCCGCGATCCCCGATGAACTCAGTATCAGTCGCGTGGTCGTCCGCGCCGACGACGTCGTCCTCTATACGCACGGCGCGGTCGCAGCGACGACAGCGTGCGGTCACGCTTCGCGAATGCAGCGGACGCGCGAGGTCGCGCTCGCAGCGCCCGAGCCCCCGTTCACCGCGGCGCAGGCGCACGCCGGCAGCGCCGTCTACAGGAAGTCCTGCCTCCAGTGCCACGGTGCCGACCTGCAGGGAACTGCCGGGCCGGCCGTAGCAGGTACGGAGTTTCTCACGACGGCCAAACGCAACAAGTGGTCGCTCGAAGATCTGCGCGTGACCGTATTCCAGAACATGCCGTTCTCGAATCCCGGATCGCTGACGCCCAAACAGTACGCCGACGTCAGCGCATTCTTGCTGGCATCGAGCTGCTATCCCGCGGGAACCAGGCCGTTCCCGCAGACCGACAGCAGCACGCTCGCCGCCGTAAAACTCGGTCCGATTTCCGGCGCCAAGCCGACGAACGCGAAACTCGGGACCTGCGCCGTCAAGTAACGAAAGCGCCGATTGGATCGCTACGCAGCTCCGTGGAGAAGCGGCGTATCGGCTAGGCCGTTGATGACGAACTGCACGGCTAGCGCCGCGAGGATGATTCCAAGCAGACGGGTGATCACGTGGATGCCGGTTTTGCCGATGATGCGCAACAGCGTGGTGGCGGCCGTCATGCAGAGCCACGTCGCAACGAGCGCGGCCGCGAACGCAAGGGCCAACACCGCAATTCGAGCCGGGTAACCGTGGGTGAGGCTTTCGAGCAGCAGAACGGTCGCGATGGTGCCAGGGCCTGCGATCATCGGTACGGCCAGCGGAAAGACCGCTGGGTTCTCGGTCGCGGCCGCTTCGCGCTCCTCTTCGTCGGTTCGTTTGACTCCCGTCTTGCGCGCGAAGAGCATGTCGATCGCAATCAGGAACAACAGGATTCCGCCTGCGATCGTAAAGGCCGGCAACGTGATCCCGAGATATTCCAGCAGCCTGCGTCCGACCAAACCCATAAAAAGAATGACCGCCGCGGCAACGACCACGGCCCGGTTGACGATGCTGCGGCGTGCCGCGGGTGAATCGCCGGTGGTTGCCGCTAACGTCAACGGGATCATGCCGACGGGGTCGATAATCGTGAAGGCGGTCGCGAAGGCCGTCGCCGCGAAGCGCAAATCGGCGGCCGTCACCGCGCGCTACGTCTCTTGCGCGTTCGCTAGAATCATCTCGCGCGGCGCGCGCATCCCGTGGTTCTCGTCGCCGTGGGCGTCGGCCGCGTTGACGAGCGCGTCCTCGTCGTCACCGCTGATGGTTTGCCCGCACAGCGGACATGTGACTTGATACGCCATCGATCTGGACCTCCTGGATGATGGGTCTCTCATACGCGGCCTGAAAAGCCCGCTCGCCCGTAGCCCGGTTATCGCATACTGACCGCAGAACCTGCCCCCGGCCTGGCGTGCCGAGCGGAGGCTCAATCGCGACCGTTATCGCGAATTCAGTCGCGCTCGATGCCCTTCGGAATGCCGCTCGGGCGGTTGAAGAACGACGCCGGCTGCTCGGCGGTCTTGATCGGGATGTACTGGAGCGGCGTCTGCGAGTAGTTGAAGATATCGTCGAGCGCATCCGAGGTCGAGTCGGCCGTCCCGAGCGAGCCGAGCCCGAAATTCGACTCGATGTAGTGGAGGATGCTGCCGAGATAGTGCACGTTATGCGAAACGTAGCCGCGAACCGCGTACGGCGACACCGCCACGAACGGGACGCGGAAGCCCGGGTCGAACGCATTGAACTGCGCCGGCGGCGCGACCTCGTCGTACCAGCCTCCCCAATCGTCGTAGGTTAGGATAATGACGGTCGAGCCCCACGACTTGCTTTCGCCGATCGCATTCATGACGGAGGCGACCCAGTCCGGACCGTTCGTGCTCGGAACGTTCTGGCCGGAGTGATCGGAGTCGGCGAAGGTTCCGATCACCCACGAGACGTTTGCCAGGGTACCGTTTTCGGCGTCAGCATAGACCTGCGTCGCCGGCGTCACGACGTTGGCCCACTGCGACTTCGAGTTGCGGATGTGCTTGATCGTGGCATACGCGGAAACGTAGCTCGTGTCTTTGGATGCGGCGTCGACATAGTAGCGCCACGTCTTCCCTTGCGCGACGAGGAGATCGGCCATCGTCTGGAAGTCGAAGCACGAAGTGAACGTGCCGTCCTCGACACCGGTGATGATGTTGATGGCGGCCGCCGTACCGGGGTGATCGCAGGTTCCATCGGAGGGGTCTTCCGAGGCGTAGTAATCCGGCTGGGCCGGCGTGATCGGACCGGAAGCGCCGGCGATGGGATAGAGGTGGCCCGGGAAACTCTCGGAGCGGTGATCGACGAAGAAGTTATCGGCGAGCACGCCCTGCGAGGCCATGTCCCAATAGGGCTGCACCTGCGATTGCACCGCGTAGGTGTAGGCAAAATCCGCCGGGGCGCCGGACCCGTAGTCGAGCCCGTCGAGATCGAATCCGTTCATGCCGCCGCCATTGTATTCCGTGTTCCAGTCGGCGTAGTGATGCGACGGATCCCATGACTGCATGAAGTTCCGCTGGACGAGCGGCACCGAGTTGCCGTTGTGGTCGAGGCCCGCGTTAACGGTGTGGGCGCCGGGGTAGCCGTGAAAGACGTTCTCCAACGTGCGATTTTCCTGAAGGACGATCACGACGTGCTGTATCGGGCTCGCGCCGGCGGGCGTCGGGGTCGGTGCCGGCGTGGAGACCGGGGTCGGCGTCGGATGCGGGGTTGCGCTCGGCACTGGGGTTGGAGTGGCCGAACCGGCGCCGAGCGTTACGTCGTCGACGTACATGTCGACGTATGCGCTCGAATACCCGTTGCCCCGAACCCCGTATAGCACGTCGAGGGTCTGTCCTGCGTATGCGCTCACGTCACACGACTCTTGCGTCCAAGTCGTCGTCTTGAGCAAGACCTTGAAGCATTGAAAGACGAGACTCCCCGAACCGTCGACGAGATCAGCCTCTTGGTCGGCATACTTGATCTCGTCGGTGGTGGTCCCTTGGATGTAGGCCGACAGGCTGCTCGTTCCACTCGGAATCGTCACTTGCTGTTGGATGCCGATCAACCCGTCGACTTCCGGAGCCTTTTTCGTGCCCATGAAGGCGGAATAGGTGCCGCTATGCGCCTTCGCCGAGGTGACGACCGCTGCGCCTCTGCCGGTTCCTACCTGAGTCCACGGCGCCAAACTGCCGGTCTCGAAGCCGCCGTTCTCGATGACGTTGGCGGACAACGGCCGGTCGACGTCTTGGGCCCAATGCGCCGCCGCATGCGCGCCGCCGGCGACGGCTCCTCGAGCCGGTGCGAGGCCGCCGCTAGAGCCGCCACACGAGCACGTGAAGAGGGCGCTTGAAACAACGAGACTGGACGCAAACCAGTGACGCACGTGCACCTCGCAACGGAGTTCTCTGGGCCAAAGGGGTTGTGGCGACCGTATAGCTAGTCCAAGCGGTCGCCTTCGCTTTCCTTTTGGCTAAAGGAATAAGCCGCCAAGTGCGGCATGACACGGCGATGCGCCAAGCCGACTCCACCGCGGATGATCTTCTTGGACGCGCGTTAACGTAAAGATAAGGCTAGGCGATGTCCATGCGGCGGGCTTTGATAGCATAGAGGCATGAAAGGCGCGGAAACTGACGGTGCGGGCGACCTCGTAGGCTGGCCCGAACATCACTTTGCGGCTCACCGTCAACGTTTCACGGAATTCGATCCGGCGAGCTTGCGGGTGATTTTGGCGTTGCGAATCACGGCGCAGCGCGTCGAGAACTCGTTGGGATCGTGGTTCCTACCGGCCGGGCTGACGCCGCAAAAATTCGGCGTGCTCGTCATTCTCCAGGCCGAGGGCCGCCCGGTCTCGCTCTCAAACCTGCGGCGTTATCTGGGCACGACTCAGGCCAACGTCACCGGCCTTGTCGCGGGCCTCGAGCGCGACCGTTTCATAGAGCGCCGCGGCAGCCAAGAGGATCGGCGGGTTTCCTTTATAAGCTTGGCGCGCAGCGGCAAACGCATCGTGGAATCGGTCTTGCCCGAGTACTTCTTGCGCAACAAGAACGCGCTGCGTGCGCTCAACGCGAGCGAAAAGAAGATGCTGACGGAGCTCCTGGGCAAAGTGTCGCGCGGCTACGCGGCGCTGCAACCGTAGATCGGCGCGATCTGCTCGCTTGGCTTGCTAGCTGAGGGAGGGCGAAGCCCGCTCGCTGCGAGCTCGCGCGGGTCTCCCCGGGTCGCGGGGAGAAGCCCGGCGTTCGCGCGGCGCGCGGGTGTGATGTAATGGTAGCCTGTGACCTTCCCAAGGTCGACGCGCGGGTTCGATTCCCGCCACCCGCTCCAGCACGGCGACGTAGCCAAGTGGTAAGGCGGAGCTCTGCAAAAGCTCTATTCCCCAGTTCGAATCTGGGCGTCGCCTCAAATTTTCCTCCGCGCAATGGGGCGTGCGGCGCGGTAGCGTGCTAGCGCGCCGCATCATCCCGTGCCTGGATGTGAAGGCCGGGCGCGTCGTCAAAGGCGTTCGTTTCGTCCAGCTTGCGGATGCGGGCGACCCGGTCGAGCTCGCCCGCACGTACGAGCGGCGCGGCGCCGACGAACTGGTTTTTCTGGACATCACGGCGACGATCGAGGGGCGCCGCGCGATGCACGCGGCCGTCCGCGCGGTCGCTCAGGAGCTGACGATTCCGTTTGCGGTGGGCGGCGGCGTCACGAGCCCGGACGACGTGCGCGACTTGCTGCGCGCCGGCTGCGACAAGGTCGCCCTCAACAGCGCCGCCGTGCGCGATCCCGAAGTCCTCTCGCGCGCGGCCGATCGCGTCGGCAGCCAGTGTGTCGTCCTCGCCATCGATGCGCGCCGCCAACCGATCGAAGGCGGGTTCGAAGTCGTCATCGATGGCGGCCGCACGCCGACCGGCCGCGACGCGGTTGCCTGGGCCCAAGAGGCCGAACGGCGCGGTGCCGGCGAGATCTTGCTGACGAGCATCGATCGCGACGGAACGAAAGCCGGCTTCGATCTGGCGTTGACGCGCGCCGTCCGCGCCGCCGTTTCGCTCCCGGTCATCGCTAGCGGCGGCGCCGGCAGCATCGAGGATTTCGCATCGGTCTTCCTGGAAGCTGAGGCCGACGCCGCGCTCGCGGCCTCGCTGTTCCACTTCGGAGAGTTGGACGTCGCCGACCTGAAGGCGGCGCTGCGTTCGCGCGGCATCCCGATCCGCCCACCCGACGTGGACGGTTTTTCGCAAGGATTGCGCGTACACTGAGCGTCATGTCACCGAGCGAGTTGTCATGGGGCCTCGACGGGCTCTTGCCTGTCGTCATTCAAGACGCTCGCACGGGCGCGGTGCTGACCCTTGCCTACGCTGACCGCGAGGCGCTCGAGAGGACCCTGGCGGAGCGCCGAACGTACCTGTACAGCCGCTCGCGTAAAAAGCTGTGGCGCAAAGGCGAAACCTCCGGCAACGCCCAGTCCGTCGTGGGCATCGACTACGACTGCGACGCGGATGCGTTGCTCTACCGCGTCGTTCCCGATGGCCCCGCCTGCCACACCGGAACGCGCGGCTGCTTCGACGAGCGGCTCCTCGGCGGAGAACCGCGCGTCGAAAGCGGGCCGTTCGCGCAGGCCGTCGCGCATTTGCAGACGGCGATCGCCGCGCGGCGCAACGCCTCGCCCGAAACGAGCTATACGGCGCGTTTGCTCTCGGACGGCATCGATCGAATCGGCAAGAAGATTGGGGAGGAGGCGACCGAGGTCGTCATCGCCGCGAAGAACGGCGTGCCCGGCGAGATCGCTTGGGAGGTTGCCGACTTGTTCTACCATACGCTGGTGCTCTTGGAAGAGCGGGGCGTGGCGCTCGACGCGGTCGGCGAGGAGCTGCTCAAACGCGCGAAGTAGCGCTCAACGCGCCAAGCGGTTTGCTTGGCCTGCGCGGGGTGGGTCCTGAGTCGGCCCGTAAGCTTGCCGAGATCAACATCCGAACGCCGCGAGATCTCGCCGCGACGTACCCGCGCGACTACAAGGACTGGCGCCGTCCGGCAAGCGTCGGTGACGTCGTGCGCCGCGCGCTGGGACGCGCGCAGGATCCGCAAGCTCCCGAATCGGCCGAGGAAATTCTGATCGGACGCGTCGTGCGCACGAGTGAGTTTCGCGGCCGCATTCCGATCGTATCGGCCGAACTCGAAGACGAGAGCGGCACCATCAAGGCCACCTGGTTCGGGCGCCGCGGTTTCGCCGGAAAACTCGCCCCCGGCGATCGCGTCTTCGTTCACGGACGGGCGCAGCTTAAGCGCACCGGCAAGTCAACCGGCGTCGAACTCAACGTACTGCACCATCGCATTTTGCGCGAGGACGAGGCGTACGTGGGTGCCGTCATGCCGGTCTACCCCGCCGGAAAGGAGCTGAGCTCGCGCGCGATCGCAGGCATCATCGAGCGCAACCTCGACGTTCTCGGCTCGTTCCTGCACGATTCGCTTCCGCCCGCAGTCGCGGCCAAACACGGCTACGGCTCGTTGCTCGAGGCCTGGCGCGAGGTGCACAAACCGCACAGCCCCGAGTCCGCTGCGGCGGCCCGCGAGCGGCTCGTCTTCGAGGAATTCTTCGGGCTCGCCCTGGCGGCGGCGGCGCGGCGCGCGCAACGCCTGGCGGGGGGCGGCGCGCCGCAGCTGCGGGCTGCGCCGGGTTCACTCGAAGCTTTCGAAGCGGCGCTTCCCTTCCGGCTGACCGGAGCGCAGCAGCGCGTCGTCGCGCAAATCTGGGCCGACATGGGACGCAGTTCGCCGATGAACCGCCTGCTGCAAGGCGACGTCGGGAGCGGCAAGACGCTGGTAGCGGCCGCCGCCGTTCTGCTCGCCGCACGTTGCGGCGTGCAGAGCGCGTTGATGGCGCCTACCGAGATCCTTGCCGCCCAGCACGCCGCGCGGCTTGCGCCGCTTCTCTTGCCGCTCGGCATTCGCGTCGACGCGCTTTACGGCAGCATGGGAACGCGCGAGCGCGAACGCGTGCGCGGCCGCTTCGAAAGCGGCGAGTGCGATCTGGCTATTGGAACGCACGCGCTGATCGTCGAAGATGTGGCGTTCCGCGAGCTGGGACTAACGATCATCGACGAGCAGCACCGTTTTGGGGTCGCGCAGCGGGCCAAGTTGCGCTCGAAGAGCCGCGCGCCGCACACCTTGCATATGACCGCAACGCCGATCCCGCGGACGCTCGCCCAGACCAAGTATGCCGACCTCGATCTGTCGATCATCGATGAGCTTCCGCCGGGCCGTACGCCGATCGAAACCTTCGTTTTGCGCGGAAGCCGCAAGGCGATGGCGTACGAGTTCGTTCGCAAGAACGTAGCCCGCAAACGTCAAGCCTACGTCGTCGCGCCGGCCATCGACGAGTCCGAGGCCGAACTCACGAGCGCGCTCGCCGAGCTCGAGATGCTGCGCAACGAGATCTTTCCGGACCTCAACGTCGCGCTGCTGCACGGCCGTCTGCCGTCGCGCGAAAAGGAAGCCGTGATGGGCCGCTTTCAGCGGGGCGAAATTGAAGTCTTACTCGCCACGACCGTGGTCGAAGTCGGAGTCGACGTGCCGAACGCCAGCGTCATGGTCATCCTCGACGCGCACCGCTACGGGCTGGCGCAACTCCACCAACTGCGCGGCCGCGTCGGGCGCGGAGTCGCGCGGAGCTATTGCATTCTGATCGCACCGGACGATCGCAGCCACGTCGAACGCCTGCAGATTCTGGCCGACACGACGGACGGCTTCAAGATCGCCGAAGAGGACATGCGCCTGCGGGGAACCGGCGAGTTCGCCGGAACCGCGCAGGCCGGTGAGATCGATCTGCTCGGCGACGTCGTGCAGGACTTCGCACTGTACATGCAGGCCAAAGCGGATGCCGATGCGCTTCTCGACGCCGACCCGGACCTCTCGCTAGCGGAGCACCGCGCCGCGCGTGCGCTGCTCGAGGGCGCCGCCGACGCCCGTGCCGTCTTCCTCAGCAGCTGAAGTGAACAGCGCGACGGGAGCGCGACCGCGAAAGGCGAAGCATCGGTTGCGCTCGCGCCGGCGAACGACTTTATGAAAGCGGAAGTGCGATGATCGCGATCGGCTTCGACCTCGACCACACGCTTCTGCTGGATAACGCAGTCGAGCGCACGATCGCCCTCGAGATGCTTGCGCAGTTGGCACGCTCCCGTAACGTCGCTTACGATGCCGCCGCGGCGGAGGCCGCAGTCGACCAAGCCCTCGTGACGTTTCGTAACGGCAAGATCGTACTCGAGACGGTCCTCGAGGGATTCTTTCAGGGGCTGCTTGGGCCCGATGAGAGCAACGAGCTCGAGGCGGCGCGCTTCCGCGACGTCGTTTGCGAACGGGCCGGAGAGTTCGTGCGCGCGCTGCCCGGCTGCAGCGAGCTGTTGGCCGCGCTCGATGCGGCCGGCGTGCGCTATGCTGCGCTCAGCAACGGTTGGAGCCCGCTGCAGGAGGAGAAGGCGCGTTTGATCGGCTTTGCAGCGCCCGTTTACGTAAGCGAACGCATCGGACTGCGCAAGCCCGCGCGCGAGGCGTTCGAATTCCTGGCGAGCCACCTCGAGTATCCCGCGGACCAGGTTTGGTACGTCGGCGACGACCCGATCGTCGACTGCGGCGGGGCGCTGGCGTGCGGGATGACGGCGCTGTGGCTCGATTGGGAGGGCCGCCCCTACCCCGATGACGTAGCGCCGCCCAGCCGCCGCATCGGCTCGCTCGAGGAGCTTGCGGCGCTCGTTCAAGGGCAGCTAGCGGGAGCAGCGAAGGCCGCCAAATGACCGGCTGGGCTGCCGTAACGGCCGTCTCGTTCGCCCTTGCGGCGATCGCGGCGCCGGCCTCGGCGGCGCCCACCGATGCGCAGGCGGTTCAAGGGCTCGCCCAACGCTACTATCGAGCGGTGTACGCCGCCAGCCCGACCTCGGCGACCGACGCCGGCCTCCACACCGCCGATGGACGCCTAGCCGACTTTTCGCGATCGGGGTATGCGGCGTACGGCGTGCAGCTCAAGGCCTTTCGCGACGAGCTTGCGGCCCTCGCCCCAGGCGGGACGAGCGTCCACGACCAAGTCGACTACCTGCTGTTGCGCGCGGACATCGAAGGCGATTGGTGGCAGCGCACCTACCTGCGCGCGAGGGAACGCAACCCGTCGATCTATGAGAGCGAGTGCTCGAACGGCGTCTTCTCGTTATTGAAGAAGAGCTTCGCGCCGAACGTGGTGCGCGCGCGCGACGTGACGCTGCGCCTGCGCGCCTGCCGCGGCGTGCTGCGCGCGGCCAAAGCCAACCTCACCGACGTGGTGCGCGAGTTCGCGGTCGTCGCATCTCAAGACGTCGCAGGCGGCGACGCCCTCTACACCGAGAGCCTCGCTGCGCTAGCGATCGGCATTCCTGCACGGGACAAGCGCGCGCTCTTCGCCGCGCGCGATGATGCGCTTTCCGCGCTGCACGAGTTCAAGCATTGGGTCGACCGGATGACCCCGTCGTGGCATGCCGGCGGTTTCGCGGTCGGGGAAGCGCAGTACGATTTCTACCTGCGGCGCGTGCTGCTGCTGCCGTATACCGCGCAAGACCTGGGCCGGATCGCGCGGGTCGAGCTCGCCCGCGACCGTGCCCTCGAAGCCTGGGAAGCTCAACGCGAACGGTATGAAGGAGCGGTCTCCAAACAGCCGTCTTTTGCGAACAAGGCCCAGTTCTTAGCGTACTACGAAGCCCAAACCGCTCGGTTGCGCGCATTCGTAACCTCGCGTCACCTCGTCACGTTGCCCTCGTACCTTGGGCCGTTCAAGATCGTCGAGGTTCCGGCGGCGCTGGCTCCGATCTACCCCGGCGGCTTCATGAATCCGCCCGGTCCGTTTGATTCCGACCACACCGGCTTCTACTTCGTTCCCGACTACGATCCCAAGAATACTGGGTTCTTCGCGACGCAAGCCCGTCAGGCCGTGCTCCCGGTCCTCGCACACGAAGGAGTTCCCGGTCATTTCCTGCAGTTTTCCATCGCGAACCACAATCCGGACTTCGTTCGCCGGATGCACGACGACGGCGTATTCGCGGAGGGATGGGCTTTTTACGGCGAAGAGATGCTGATGCGCAGCGGTCTCTACGAAGACGATCCGGCCGGAAGGCGCGAGGTGATTCATCTCATGCGCCATCGGGCGACGCGTGTGGGGGTCGACGTCGGCCTGGCTTCAGGTACGATGACCTTGCCGCAAGCCATCGCCTACTTCCAAGCGAACGCCGGCATCGATCGCGGCACCGCGTATGGCGAAGGAACGCGCTTTGCGATGGGTCCGGGCCAAGCCATCGACTACCTGGCCGGCAAGACGCAGGTCGAAACGTTACTGGCCGACTACCTCGACCACTACGGCTCCTCGGCCCGGCTCGGCGCCTTTCACGACCGGCTGCTTTCGTATGGAACCGTGCCGTACGCGACGATCGCCTGGGAGTGGTTCGGCGACGCACAATGGATTCAGCGCGTGCGAAATCCCATCGAGCCGGCGAGCTTCGGTGCGAGTTAGCGGGGGCGAACTGCGCTCGCGCGTCATCCCGGCGCCGAGCGGGACGTCCGTCCGCCCGACGCCGGGACGCGTCAAGGAGGCGCTGTTCTCGATCATCGGCGAACGCATCGCCGGCGCGCGGGTGCTCGATCTCTATGCGGGGAGCGGCGCGATCGGCTTCGAAGCGCTCTCGCGCGGCGCCGAATACGTGACCTTCGTCGAGCTGCATAAGCCCACCGCCGCGCTCATCGAAGAGACGGCCGAACGCCTCGGTGTGCGCCAGCGCGCCGGCATCACGTGCGCTCCGGCGGAACGGGCAGTGCAGCGAGTGAGCGGCCGCTTCGACTTCGTTTACGCGGATCCGCCGTACGGTCTCCCTCCCCCGCACCTAACGTTCAGCACGCTGCGCGCCCGGGGTGCGATTGACGCGGCGTCGCTCGTCGTGTACGAGCGCCACAGCGATCGAGCGCCGTTCGCGAGCCCCGGCTTCGAAACGGTTCGCGAAGCTCGCTACGGCGACGTGACGCTTCAGTTCTTGAAGGTTCTATGCTAAACGGTTTGGCCGCCCACGCTCACGCCGTCTACCCGGGTTCGTTCGATCCGCCGACCAGCGGGCATCTCGACGTGATCGCTCGGGCGGCAGCAGTCTTCCCGCTCGTAACGGTGGCGGTCGTCGTCAACCCGCAGAAGCGCAGCCCGTTCTTTACGCTCGACGAGCGCGAAGAGATGCTGCGGCGCTGCACGGCGGAGTATCCCAACGTCAAGGTCTCCCATTTTCGCGGGTTACTCGCGGATTTCGTCCGCAAGCTCAAAGCCGACGTCATCGTCAAGGGTTTGCGCGTCGTCTCGGATTTCGAGAGCGAGATGGCTTTCGCGCACATGAACCGCTCGCTCTCGGGCGTCGACACGATGTTCCTCATGTCCGATTCGAGCTACTCATTCGTCAGTTCGAGCCTCATTAAAGAGGTGTTTCTGCAAGGCGGTGACATCTCAAAGTACGTCCCTCCGGTCGTTCTGCACCAAATGGAAACAAAGCGTCCCGCTCAAGGGAGGAAATGATTTGTCGATCTATCGAGTCATCGATAAACTCGAGGCCTACGTGCGCGAAGGCACCTGGATGCCGTTGGGCTACCGCATCGTCAGCGAGGAACGGTTGATCGAGTTCATCGAGAAGATGCGCGCGACGCTGCCCGAGGAGGTCGGTCGCGCGAAGGTGATCGCGACCAATAAAGACCGCGTCATCCGGGATGCCCAGGAGAAGGCTCAGCAGATCGTCAGCGAGGCGGCCTCCGCGCAACAGCAGCTGGTCGATCAATCCGACATCGTGCGCCAGGCGAGAACCACGGCTGAGATCATCCTGCGCGAGGCCGAGGAAAAGGCGCGCAAGGTCCGAGCGGGCGCGGACGGGTACGCGGCGCACGTCCTGGCCGAGCTCGAAGCGCGCCTCGCGGCCGCGCTCGGGTCGGTCAAGAAAGGCCAGGAGGCGCTCGCGCCCAAGCCGCCGCCCGCAAGGGGGGAGGCAGGCGGTAGCCTCGCCGATGCCGCCGCCAAGTCGAAACGGATGGCGTTCGACGCCTCGCATGAGGCGGTGGAGTTGGAATCGGTCTAAAGGCAGGGTTTCGCTCCCGCCCTTTCGCACACGACCTTTTGACAGGTGGGCGTCGTGGTGTTAAAGTCGTCCCAATCGCGGGCCGGTTCGCCGGCCGTCCCTGCTTAACAGTTGTGGCTGAGCTGCAGGGCAACTCTCGGTTTCAAGTCAAGAGAAGGGATCGATGGCTCGTCGAATCGTGCCGATCGCTGCCTTGTGAAAGGCGTGCCTGGTTTCCCTCGACGTCCTAGGCGGCTCACGGCAAACCATCATGGTTGTCGACGACTCCGCTTGACCGCGGTTCAAACTCCGCTCAATCTAGAGGAGGCAAAATGTTTCGAATGAGGTTCACCTGGTTGCGCTCAGCAGGGATCCTATCGGCAATTGCATTTGGGGTCGTATCGAGCGCCCAAGCCGTGCTGGCCGACGATCACCTGCCGATCATCGACATCGTTCCGATCGCAACGTGGGCCGGCGCAGCAAACGCTCAGGGCACCCCAACCAATCCGCTCGTTAGCGGAACCACGTGGCTAACCGGAACCGCCACACTCCCGCTTGTCAAGCATCTGACGTTCTCGTTCGACCGGCTCCAGGGCGATCTCATCGGAAACACCCTGGTTCCCGGCGGCACGTTCAACGACATCATCGACGACTACCGGCTCGATTACTCGGACCATCCGTTTACGTTCGAGGTGAGCCTGGCCAATCGTCATCGCGTCTGCTGCCCGGGAAGCGCCGACCCGTTCGGGGCGCCGTCAACCGAGTGGCACACCGGCAACTTCGGCATCACCTACGCGACGCCAAGTTTGGGCAAGGGCCTCGGTAACTCGTTCTTGGTCCTCAACGTGACCGGCCACACCGCCAACCATGATCCCGGCTCTGTCGAGGCGGCATCGCAAGGCGGGCTCGACATCAGCTGTCCGGTCATTAACACCTCAACTACCCCGGCAACGTGCGCCAACTACTCGGCGAAGCGCGAGTTCGGCACATCTCAGGCCGCAACGCTCGTGGTCCCGGTTGATGGGGCGCACGGCTTCGTAACGACCGCCACCTACGTTTTCGGCGACCTCGACTACTTCGAAGACGCACCGTACCCGTGGTTCTACAAGATTTGGGTCTTCGCGGCCGAAAAGCACTTCAACCCGTATTTCAGCCTGAAAGCCACCGAGTCAAATCTCTGGCAAGCACCGCAAGGCACCCCGTTCCCGACATCGGCATCCGAAGTCATCCACGAGGCCTCGTGGACGCTGTCCGCCGACTTCCACATCGACTTCAACAAGCTAGTCCACTAAGAGTACCCGCCCCAAAGTCCCGCCCCAAGAGCGCCACCCACTCCGATGGAAGCGCAGATTTAGCTCAGACCGCCGGCAACGACGGTCTGGGCTAAAGGTTCCTCCGAAACTTCCCACTCCGATGGAAGCGCAGATTTAGCTCAGACCAACGACGGGCTGGGCTAAATGTGCGCTTCCCTAGACAGGTGGGGCTTGGATGTTGTGGGCGAAGGCTTCAAGCTGCTCGCGGTCGAGCGCGCGCACGCGCCCCCGGTCGAGTTCGACCGCGCCTGCATTCTTGAGGCGCAGCAGTGCCCGCGCCGCCATGTCGCGCACCGTTCCGGCGGCCGCGGCGATCTGCGCTTGCGACTGGTTTTCGATGCCGGAGATACCCTTGGCCATGCCGGTCGTCGTCGGTGCGTAGGACAACAAGAACTTGGCCACGCGCTGCAGGACGTGCGCGAATGCAAGGTCGCCGATCGAATCGATCGAGCGCCGGCGGGCCTGCGATGCCTCGGCGAGAAACCCAATCGCGAGCTCTGCGTCGTTGCGGGCGGCGTGAAGCACAGCTTCCTGGGCGAGTAGCACCAGACTACAGTCGATGAGGGCCTCGGCGCGCGTCGTTGCGCCGCCGCCGTCAAACGTACTCGTTTCGTTAAGCGGATCCTGCGGCAGCCGCTCGCCGAGCGCGTGCGTCTTGCCGTCGGCGGAGAGCAGGGTCAAGACGACCTTGCCGGTCCGCACAAAGGCCAAATACGGCCAGATCTCACCTTCATCGAAGATCGTCTCGCCTTGCTTGTAACTGCGCTCGGTTGCGGCCCCGGCGAGCTCGCGTACCGTCGCCGCCTTGGCGTTCGCGAAGGGCGTGGCATGCGAAAGAAAGGTTGCGACGTCGGCCTGCTCGTCGATGCGCTCGATGCGGATCGTCCAGCGCCCCGATCCGAGGTTGCGCGCATCCCACGAAAAGCGGCCGGGACGCTGCTGCTGGAACTCATTGCGAAGGGCGCGCGGGTCGCTCTCTTCCGGGAGCTCTAGGATTCCGCCCAGCTGAAGCTTATCGAACGCCTCGAAGATGATTCCGTTGCGATTGTGCGACGGCAGCATCCGGCTGTCCAGCGTGACGGCTGGGACACGAGAGTTCGTCATGCGCCTTTTGTCTTTGCAAGCCGGGCAGCCGCCGCCTCCCGGCGGACGCGAACTCGTGCCTGGCCTTAACTGCCCGTAAAGCGCGCCTGGCGTTTTTCGAGAAACGCCGTCGTGCCTTCGGCGAAGTCGGCCGTCCCGATCAGCGAGCCGAAAGCCAGCGCTTCGAGTTCGAGGCCTGCTTCGATCGATAGGGAGATGCCGCTTGCGATTGCCCGTTTGGTCGCCTCGACGGCGAGGGGCGCTTTGGCCGCGATTTGACCGGCGATGCGTTTGGTCTCGTCGAGCAGCACGTCCGCCGGAACGACCTTCTGGACCAGTCCGGCCCGGTAGGCCTCCTGCGCGTCGATCATCTCGCCTGACAGGCACAGGTACATCGCCATTCCACGCCCGGTGAGCCGAGCCGTCCGCTGCGTCCCGCCATAGCCCGGCATCAGTCCTAAACCGACCTCCGGTTGCCCAAACTTGGCACGCTCGCTCGCGATGCGAATGTCGCAGGCCATCGCGAGCTCGCATCCGCCCCCGAGCGCAAACCCGTTGACCGCGGCGATGACGGGCGTGCGCATGCGCTCGATTGCCAGGGTCAAACCTTGGCCCCTGCGCATCAGACCCGTTGCCGCGACCGCATCCGGCAGCCCGTTGAGCTCGCCGATGTCCGCTCCGGCTGCGAACGCTCGCTCGCCGGCGCCGGTCAAGATCACGACGCGCGCTTCATCGTCGTCATCGAGCTCGCTGAAGGCTCGGTATAGTTCGCCGATCATCTGCGCATTGAGCGCATTGAGAACATTCGGACGGTTCAGCGTCACGAGTGCGAGCGCGCCGTCGCGCTCGATCGTTAGGGTATGGTAGACTTCCACGGCGATGTTGCCTCCGATGCATGTTCTCGCCCGAGCAGGAGCTGCGCAGGGCATGCCATACTTCACCGAAGGTGTTGAGCATTGCCGTCGCGGGCCCTCCGTTGTGTGGTCCGGCTGACTAAGGTGAGGACCGCCTATCACGAGGCGCTCGAGCAAACGCGGCTCGACGTCGTGCGATTGGGCGCGCTGGCCGCGGACGCCGTGCATGCCTCGGTGATATCGCTGGAGCGGCGTGACACGACATTGGCGGCGCGCGTGATTGCCGGCGACGACGACGTCGACCAGTTGCGCCGCAAGATCGAGGCGGCGTGCATCGAGTTGATCTGGCGTCAGCAGCCGGTTGCAGGCGAACTGCGTGCGGTCGCTGCGATGCTGGAAATCATCGTCGACCTCGAACGCGTCGGCGATTACGCGGTAGGCATCAGCAAGAATTCGATCAAGCTGGCCGATGTGGCGCTGCGTCCGGCGCGCGTCGAGATCGGCCGCATCTCGGCGATCGCAACCGAGATGCTGCGGGAAGCGATGCGCGCGTACACCGAAGCGGACGCCCGAGTCGCCGAAACGGTCATCGCGCGGGACGACGAGGTGGATCACCTGTACGCGCGCGGTATCGAAGCGCTTCAGGACGAGATGCAAGCCGATTCGGGCCTCGTTCGGGCCGGCACGATCATGCTTTTCGTGCTGGCCAACGTTGAACGCGTGGGCGACCGGGCGCAGAATATCGCCTGGCACACGAAGGAGATGCTCGGCAAGATTTAAACCTTCTTTGGATGAGACGTCTGCTGGCCGCCGCGATCGTCGCTTGCGCCGTCGTTCCGGGTTCGATCGGCGCTGCCGGTGCCGGCTCGGACATCCCCTATGCGATCGTGCTCGGTGCGATCGATCGGCCCATCGCCGGCGGCCGGACGGTGGTGGCATACAACCGCAACGGTACGATCTTCATGGACGTGGTGCGCGCCACGCGCACCTTCAGTGGTTTGCTCACCTATTCCAAGGGCGGCGGCGTTGCGACCCTCACGATCGGGCAGCAAACGGGCAGCTTTACGGTCGGGTCGGCGAATGCTCGCCTCAACGGCGCGCCATGGCACCTGTCGGCGGCGCCGTTCATGCGGGACGGCGATCTGTTCGTTCCGCTCAACGCCATCGCATACATCGCCGGAGCGACGTTGAAGGTCGATTCGAAGCACCGCGCCGTCGAGATCGATCTCAATAGCGCGCCGCTTCCGCCGGCCGCGGAACAGACGAGCGACGCGCGCGTCGACGAGACGCTGGTGCCCTCGCCTGCGCGGGCGCTGGCGCTGACCCCGACGGCGACGGTCGACGCAACCGGGCTGCACGCGCACCTCGAAGTCTTCAACGTGACCGAACAGCCCTATCCGCTCACCTTCACGAGCGGTGCGCAGGTCGCGTTCATCGTCTTCAAGGACGGCACCCAAGTGTGGTCTTCGCTGACCGGCAAACGCTTCACGCAGTCGCTCGTCCACCTGACGCTCGCATCGCACGAGAGCCGTGTTTTTAGCGCGGAGTGGCCCGGCTTCTCGCGTGCCGGCCCGGGCCGTTATACGCTGCGGGCCCGGCTGCTGACGGCCACGTCGATCGACACATCCATCATTTCGCTAGGCGTGTTCACGCCGCAACCATCACCATCGTAACGGCCTCGCAAGCGCCCCTGCGGCGCGCCGAGTTTGCTCCCGGCGAAGGCGTTGTCTATCTCAACCATGCGGCCGCCGGCCTTTTGCCGTTGCGCACGCGTCGCGCGATCGAGGACGTCGTCAACGGTCAAGTTCGAGCCGGCGTTTTAGGGACCGCTCCGATCGAGAAAAACTTGCCCGGTTTTCGCGATCGCGTCGGGCGCTTCATTGGAGGCGCGCGCGGCGAGGAGATCGCATTCCTGCGCAACACGGGCGACGGCGCCAACGTGATCGCGCTCGGCCTGGATTGGCGGAGCGGCGACGAGGTCGTGTTGTGCGACAACGAGTTTGGCGCCAACGCACTGCCGTGGGTCGCCCTGCGCGAGCGCGGGGTCGTGGTGCGCTTCATCCATGCTCCTCGGGAGCGAATGAGCCCCGAGGTGCTGAGCCGCTATGTCGGCCCGCGCACGCGCATCGTTGCCCTCTCGTGGGTCAGCTTCACGGACGGCTACCGTCACGATTTGGCGGCATTAGCCGGGGTTGCGCACGATGCGGGTGCCTTCTTTTGCGTCGACGGCATTCAAGCGCTCGGCGCGTTCCCGATCGACGTCAAGGCGTGGCACATCGACGCGCTCTACGCGGGCGGCGCTAAATGGCTTCTGGCTTTAGCGGGCGTGAGCTTCCTCTATCTCGACGCGGCGTTGCAAGAGCGTTTGACGGTGCGTTGGCGCGGCTGGCGCGACGTTGCCGATATTTGGAACTTTCTCGACTACGATCAACCGCTGGCACCGGGCGCCGCTCGCTTCGAAGGCGGCACGCCCAACTTTTTGGGTGTGGCGGCAATGGCAGCCTCAATGGACCTCATCGAGGAGAGCGGCGTCCCACGCATCGAGGCTCACGTCGTCGCGCTGACGGACCGTCTCGTCGCCGGACTGCGCGAACTTGGCGCGGAGGTGGCGAGCGAACGGGGCCCCGGCATCTCGAGCGGCATCGTTACCTTTCGTCTTCCCGAAAACGATCCGGTTGCGCTCGGCCGGCGGCTAAGCAGCGAGGGCTTCATTACGACGTACCGGGAGAGCGGTATACGCGTCTCGCCCCACGGCCACAACACCGAAGCCGACATCGACGCATTTTTGGCTCGCCTGCGCTAGCGCCTTAGGACGAGCGCGGCTCCTTGTTCGCTCGCAGAATGGCCGCTACCGCCGCACCGAGCGAGCCCAAGCCGACGGCGGTGTCGCGCAGCGGCGTAAGGAGATCCGTTTTCAGGTCGAGTGCGACCAGGGACTCTTCGATCCGCGCGCGCGTGACTTCGACACGAGCTTCAACGTCTTCGAGCGACTGGCTCGCCTTCCCAGGCCGCATTAGACGGCGTGCCGTGTGAGCGCGAGAGAACCCTTTCACATTTGAAAGCCCGGCTCTTGCCGAGCCCGCGAGGATGAGTGCGACGATGCCGAAGAGCGCGGCCACGATAAGCGCCGCTCCCCACTGCGGCAGATAGTTATCCAGTGCCGCGACCATTGCAAGGCTCAAGCAAATCAGCGCGACGAAGCCGAACACCGCCGCCGCCCCCAACTTCCCGGCACTTTTGAGAGCGGCGTCCGCCTTGCGCGCGAGCTCGAGCCGCGTCAATTGCACCTCGAGCGCAGCGAGCGAGGTTACGTCGCGGACAATATCTTGAACGAGCGAGCGGGCCGGCTCGGCGTCGCGCGAGTGCAGAAGCTCCCTCTCATCGACCATGCCGGCAGTATGCCCAAGAGCCGCCAAAACTTCACGGCCCTGGGCTGACTCGCCTTAGTATCCGTCTTCTTTGACGGCGCAAGGCGACATGATCGCGTCCGACATGCCGTGAATCAAACGCTTATCGGCCGGCGCGATCGTGGCCAGAACACCGCCGAGCCGCACGGCGTCGGGTGCAACCACGAAGTAATACGGGCAAAGCCGCACGCGGCCGTCGAGCATCGCGATGGAATCGCTCTTTCGGTCGTAATAGGGAACGCGCACCCGTTTGCCTTTGTGGAAACGCTGCAAAATGTGCGGCGTGCGATCGAAGGCTTCTAAGCCTGCTTGCAGCGCTTGCTGCCAGCCATCGTGGGTGAGGTCGTTACCGACCTTAACGCCGCGCGAGCCCCACGCGAACTCGGAGAAACCTGAGGGCTTGACCACGAAGTCACGCTCGCTTTTGCCGAGCGGGACGAGCTGCGTCCAGTCGTTGACCGGCTCGCCCGCGGCGAACAAGTTGTCGATCGACGCCTGCGGCGGAAGCGGGCGCGGGTCGAGCACCCACGTTTGCGGAAAGATCGTGCGCAGGCGCGGCAGCGCGTCGCCGAGTTCTGCCTTCCACAGCTTGGCGAGCCGCGGATGGTGCAGCAGCGCGAATGTCAGCTTCTCCTCGAGATGTGCTTTGGGAGGCGGCGTAAAGACCACGCGATTGTGGCGCGCGGCGTACAGCATCAAATCTTGTTTTGGGATGTTCGGTAAGTCGAACAGTTCGAAGTTGCGGTACAGGACGTCGAGCTTTTTCTCCGCACCGTCCGGCAACCGCAGGAAGAGGGCTTCTTCGGTGAAGACGATGTCCTCAGGGCGGCAGGTGTAGTCCTCGCCGAGGCCCCGCTTGTTGATCGCATCGGCGAGCCAAGTCAGCTCGGGCCGGTAGGCGTCCGATTCTTGCGAGACGACGAGCGCCGCCGTCGGCTTTGCGCCCCGGGACGCCCACTCGAGCATCGCTGCAAACCCCGCCGGCATGCCTTCCTCGCCCCCGACGGTATCGTAGCCGAGCTGGCAATACGCGCTCGCCATGGCGCCGACGAAGCCCATGCCGCCCGGTACGCTGTCGAGCTCGGCGGCCGCGAGCCCCGCCTCAGTCAGGATGAAATCGGGGCGGATGACGCCGGGAATGTCGCTTTTGAAGCGGTTTTGCCGCCCGAGCTTGACGATCGAATCGGGCTTCCCCCGGTCGAGGTAATCCGCGATGAAGGCCGGTGCGGTGCCGCGTGCGCTGCGCTGGTAAAGGGCGGCCAGAGCGCGATAGAAACGGAGGAGGTCCCCGCCGAGCTGCTCGATCGCCGACAGCGTCGCCGGCGAGAGCCAGAAGGGTTCGGGCGAGAGGCGCCAGGCGACCCTGTCCTGATCGACCCCGACCCCGCCGAACAGGCCTGCCGGCATGTGGTCGTTGAGGAAGAGCGCTTGTTCGCGCTGGGTCATGTCGGGGTAGAGCGCGGTGCAGCCCATCGATCTTAACCGCTCTCCCCGGCAGCGAGGTAGGTCCGGCGACAACAGCCTTCCGGGATTTTCGCGCTCGAGAACGCGATGTAGCGGCGCCTCATATGGCTGGTCAACAACGCGGGCCGGGCCTGGGGTTGCGGCCGTTCCCTCCAGAGGGACGGTCCCTCGGGCGCGCCTACTTGAGCGCGATCGCCCCAGGCACGAGAAGCGCGTGTTCCAAGCGCACGCTTCCCGCTTTGTACCGGATCGTCAAGTGAAGCGACTTCTCGATCCCGATGCGCCCCAGCGGCAGATCGTCGATCGTTCGCGAATACTCGCTTCCGGCCAACACGTCGAGCGTCACGGTACGGCTGAACGACGTGCCGCGCGACTCGACCGATTCGATCAACGCCACGCCGCTACCACGTATGGCCGCTTCGCTCGGCCCGCAGATCTGCACGGTGACGGGCTGGCGGTCGACCACGAAGGAATCGTGCGAGCAGCCGTCGCCTCCTGCCTGCGCGGGCGGGGACGCCGTCGCCAAAAGCAATGCAAGGCAGAGCGCCGGTAAAGCGAGCACGTCACCTCCATAACGCGTGAAAGCGAAACCTCGTTTCGCACCGGAGGAAGGAAGCCCCGCCGCCGATAAGCCTGGGCGTCGCCAATGCGCATCGACCTCATCGCCCTGGATCTCGACGGCACGCTGCTCGACCCCGAGGAGCAGATCTCCAAACGTAACCGTGATGCGATCCGGAGGGCATTGGAATGCGGCGTGCGGATCGTTCTCGTTACGGGCCGCGGCGTCGATCTGCCCATTCGCATCTCGCGCGAGCTCGATCTCAATTTGCCGGTGATCTGTTGCCACGGCGCCCTAACGAAGGATTTTGGCGCGAACCGCACCCTCGTGCACCTTCCCGTCGCACTGCAGTATGCCAAACCGATGGTCGAGTTCGCCGAGCGCGAGGGGTTGTCGCTCGCGCTCTACCACGAAGAGACGTTCTGGCGGCTCGAAGGCTCGCAGGTCTTTATGGAAGACATGACCGGCCCGAACTGGAAGGAAGCAAAGACGTTCGGCGACGTGATGCACGAAGCGCCTACGTTCATTCGCTTTCTCGGCCAGCGCTCGGTCGACGCGATGCAGCGCGAGTTCGGTGACTGGCCGCTCGCGTTCCGCTACGAGACCTGGGGCGACTTCATTGAGTGCGCGGTCCTCAACCGCGAAGCGAGCAAAAAGAACGCGCTCGTTCGCCTATGCGCCGACTTTCAAATCTTGCCGGAGCGCGTGCTCGCAATCGGCGACTCTCGCAACGACGTCCCAATGTTGCGCTGGGCCGGCGTCGGCGTCGCGATGGGCAATGCGGCGCCCGAGGTGAAGGAGAGCGTTCGTTTCGTAACGGCGTCGAATCGCGACGACGGCGTCGCGCTTGCCATCGGCCGCTTCGTTCCCGACACGCAAAAGAAGCCCGCATGACCGACGGCTCGGCGTGAGGGTGACGGTCCTCGCCTTTGCGAGGATCCGCGAGGTCATCGGGGCTTCGAGCGCCACGCTCGAGCTGCCGGAAGGCGCGACCGCCGCCTCCCTCTGGCGCGAGCTCGCCGAGCGCCACCCCGAACTCGTTCCGCTAGAGTCTTCGACGCGGCTGGCGCGAAACGGTGCACTGGTCGAGCGCGGCGCCGTGCTCAGCGACGGCGATGAAATCGGCGTGATGCCGCCGTTCGGAGGAGGGTGATGGCGATGGAAGGGGCGAGCGCAGTGGGGTTGCCGTGCGACATCGTGGCGAGTCCGATCGAGCTCGAGCGCCTGATCGCTGCCGTGCGGACGGATGCCTGCGGAGCCGTCGTCGCATTTCTGGGCGTCGTGCGCGAGTTCGCCGATGACGATCGTGCGGTCGACGGCCTTTCGTACGAGGCGTATCCCGAGATGGCGTTGCCGGAGTTGCAAGCCATCGCGGCGGAGGCGTCGCAGCGTTTTGGGGAAGCGCGGGTGGCCGTCGTTCATCGCACCGGCGCGCTTGCACTCGGGGACGCGAGCGTGGCCGTCGCGGTTGCCTCCAAGCACCGCGCCGTCGCGTTCGACGCGTGCGAGTACGTCATCGACGAACTCAAGCGGCGCGTGCCGATCTGGAAGAAAGAGCACTATCGCGACGGCGAGGCGTCCTGGCGAGCGAACGCCGGCGGGTCGCCGGCGCGCGCGTGAACCTCGCATTAGTCCATCTCGAGACCGTTCGCGGAACTCCTGTGGCGGTACTCGACTACGAACCGCGCCGCTCGCGCGATGTGGTGCTCGTTGTCGGACACGGATACTCGAGCTCGAAACACAACCTCGATTCGATGTGCGCGTTCCTAGCCGGCCACGGATTCCGCGTGCTTTCGCTCGACTTTCCCGGCCACAAACTCGGCGCGAGCGGCGGGCGGCTGGACGATCCTGCCGACTTGACGGCCGCCGTGGCTTCTGCCGTTGCTTACGGGCGCGAACGTTACTCGGCGACGACCTACGCGGTCGGGCATAGCATGGGCGCGACGACGGCCTTGCGCGCGTGCGCCGACGATCGCGCGATCGCCGGGGCGATTTCGATTGCCGGCGGATACGGGCGTCTTTCAGCGTTGCAGGCGCTCGGGATCAAGGGAGTGGTCGACCTGCGCGCAGCGTACGTCGATGGCCTGACCTTACCGGAGCTGGTCGAGCTCAGCGCGCCGTTATTGGAGGCGGCGCTCCCAAAACTCGCGGGAAGACCCGTGCTGTATATCGCCGGAGATTGCGACGCAATGGTCTCGCGGGCCAGCGTCGAGGCGCTCTTCGAACGCGCCCCGGAACCGAAGACGCTCGCCGTGATCGCGAGCGACCACACCTCCGCCGGTGAAAATTCGCGCGCAACGATCCTCTCGTGGCTGAACGAACGGCACCCGAGGTGAGGCTCGCCGGCTCGCGCGAACTGCGGCGCTACAGCCGCCATCTCTTGATTCCCGACGTGGGTCTAGCCGGGCAAGAGCGCCTGATGCGTGCGCGCGTGCTGATCGTCGGCGCGGGCGGGCTCGGCGCGCCGGTCTTGCAGTATTTAGCTGCCGCAGGTGTGGGGAGGCTTGGCGTCGTCGATGACGACGTCGTCGACGAAACGAACCTGCAGCGTCAGGTGATCTTTGCGACTGCCGACATCGGGCGTCATAAAGCGGCCGTTGCGGCAGAACGTTTGCTCGCGCTGAATCCGCAGATTGCGGTCGATCCGATCGTCGCCCGCTTCGATGCGACCAATGCGCGCGAACTCGTGCGACTGTACGACGTGGTGGTCGACGCGACCGACACGTTTACGTCGCGCTACCTCATCAACGATGCCTGCCGCCTCGAAGGCAAGCCGGACGTGTACGGCGCGATCTTCCGCTTCGACGGCCAGGTGAGCGTGTTCGCGCCGGGCGGCCCGTGCTACCGGTGCATCTTCAGCGAGCCGCCGCCCGAGGGTTCGGTGCCGACCTGCGCCGAGGGCGGCGTCCTCGGGGTGCTCGCCGGCTTGGTCGGCACGTGGCAGGCGAACGAAGCCTTGAAATTGATCTTAAAGATCGGCCGCCCGCTGATCGGGCGCCTGGTCGTCATCGACGCCCTCGACGGGCGCGTGCGCGAGTTCGCGATCGAGCCGGATGCGGCGTGCCCCTTGCACGGCGAACACCCGCAGATCTTCGACGTTGCGGAGATCGCGTCACCGCCGAGCGCACCGCTCGATGTCGCCGAGATCGAGGCCCGCGATCTCGACCTCTATCTGGCGGAGCATCCGCAGGCCCGCGTGCTCGACGTTCGCGAACCGCATGAAACGGCGCTCGGCGCGCCGCCGCGCGCCTTGCACGTGCCCGCCAGCCGTTTCGAATCGCGCATGCACGAGCTCGACTCGGCCGCCACCTACGTGGTCGCGTGCCGGATCGGCGTGAAGTCGCGTTGGGCTGCGCAGCGGCTCTACGACGCCGGTTTCCGGCGCTTGCGGCATCTGCACGGCGGCCTGCTCGCCTACGCTGCGCACACCGAACGCTTCGAAGCCTTCTGAGATGGCGCTCGTCAGGACGCGGCCCTTCGGCGCGAGCCGGTACGACGTTCCGGTGATCGGGCAAGGCACGTGGAATCTACCGCGCAGCGGTGCGCCGCTCGAGGAAGCGAAGCGCGCTCTGCGCGCGGGCATTGAGCTCGGCATGGTACACATCGATTCCGCCGAGATGTACGGCGACGGTGCATCCGAGCGCGCCATCGGGGAGGCCATCGCTGGCATTCCGCGCGAGCGCCTGTTCCTGGTGAGCAAAGTGCTGCCGTCGAACGCGTCGTACGAGCAAACGATTCGCTCGTGCGAGGCCTCGCTGCGACGGCTGCGCACCGAATATCTCGACTGTTACCTGCTGCACTGGCGCGGCGCGTATCCGCTGGAGGGAACGATGGCGGCGCTCGAGCGTTTGGTCGACGACGGCAAGACGCGCATGCTCGGCGTGAGCAACTTCGATGTCGCCGATCTCGAGGAGGCGCGTTCGGCGTTGCGCACGCACCCGCTCGCTTGCAATCAAGTTCTGTACCATCTCGAGGAACGCGGGGCGGAGTGGGGCGTGCAACCGTTCTGCGCGTTGCACGGGATCGCGTTCGTCGGTTACAGCCCCTTCGGGTCCGGCGATTTCCCGAGCGAAGGCACGCCTGGCGGGAAGGTCCTCAACGAGATCGCGGCCCGGCATGGCGCCACGCCGCGCCAAGTCGCTCTGGCCTTTCTCGTGCGTCTTGAAGGAACGTTCACGATTCCCAAGGCCGCGCACGTCGCGCATGCGCGCGAAAATGCGGCGGCTGCGTCGCTCGAGCTTGGGGCCGGCGATCTGGCTGCAATTGAAGCCGCCTTTCCAAAGCCCGGCCGCGACGAACCGCTGGCCATGCTCTGAACGCGAGCGTTGAGCCGATGCACGGGATCAAGGCGGCGATCGTCGAGGCGGCGTTGGCGGCCGGGGCCGGAGCGGTCCGGTTCGCGCCGGCCGCCTTCGATCGAGCCACCTTCGAACGGATGCAGAGCTCCTTCGAGCGAGGCGATCTCGCCACGTGGGCTTACGGGGAACCATACGCGCAACGCGCGGCGTCGCCGGGAGCATTGCTCGCGGACGCCCAGAGCGTCGTCTGCCTCGCGGTCGCGTACGCGGCGCCCGCGCCGCCCGGGCGCGCGCCCCTTTCCGGGCGCGTTTCGGTGTATGCGTGGGGCGAGGACTACCACGGGCGGCTACGCCGCGTTGCGCACGCGGTCGCGGAAGAGATCGATCGCATCGCAGGCGCTCCTTCGACGCACGTCGTTTGCGACACGGCGCCGCTTGCCGAGCGCGCTTTTGCCGCGATGGCGGGACTGGGTTGGGTGGGGAAGCACACCAACCTGATCGCAGCCGGCCTCGGGTCGTACGTCTTTCTGGCCGAGATCGTCACAACGCTACGCCTCGAACCGGACGCGCCGCTGAAGAAAACCTGCGGCGCCTGCACGCGCTGCGTCGACGCATGCCCAACCCGCGCGCTCCGCGGCGACTACACGATCGACGCGACGCGCTGCATCGCCGATCTCACGCAGCGGACGGACGATATCCCCGTTGCGTGGCGGCCGTTCGTCGGCGATTGGGTCTGGGGATGCGATCTATGCCAGGAGGTCTGTCCGCCCACTCGCCTTGCAGGTTCGCAGCCGGCCTCCGCCCGCGGCCCGTCCGCGCCCGAGGAGGCCTTTCCCGACCTGCAGCGCCTTCTACGGCTGCGCTCGAGCGAGTTTAAGCGAAGGTATCGCCGGCGGGCGCTCGGTTGGCGGGGGGCAGCCGTCCTGCGCCGCAACGCGGCCGTTGCGCTCGGGAACAGCCTCGACCGCTCGGCGGTCGAGGCTCTCGAGGTGTCGCTCGCGACCGACCCGCATGCGATGGTGCGTGGCCACGCCGCATGGGCGTTGGGTCGCCTCGGCTCGCCCCGGGCGCTCGCCTCCCTGCGCCTGCGGCGCGGGGCGGAAGCCGACGCCCGGGTACGCGGGGAGATCGATCGAGCACTGGCTTCCTGGGAAACCTTTGGTATGGAAGCGCCGTTGACCCCGCGGAGGAACCTGCCCAAATGAAGCCAGTCGTACTCGTCCCGTTGCTCGCCGCCGCCCTCTTTTCCACGGGACCAGCCGTGGCCGACGCCCCGGGACTGCCGGCCCCGCTCGGTGCCGCTAACGACGCCCTCTATAAGCGCATGACGCAGCTCAACGCGAACCTGCATACATACAAGGCGACCGTTCACCTCGAAGTCGCGATGAAGTCCTTTCCGTTCCTGAGCCCATCGCTCGACGGCGCCGTCTACTACAAACAGCCCGACAAGACGGCCGTCGTGTTCGATACGGTTCCGGCCCTGGCCGGCCAGTTCAAGAAAGTCTATCCGCGGCTCGACCCGCCCAGCACGTGGCTCGCCATCTACGACGTTACCGTAATGAGCGACGACGGGACGGTCACCACGTTCCGCTTGATTCCAAAGAAGAATGGTCGCGTCGAGCACCTCGACGTCAAGGCCGATGACGCGACGGCCACGGTCAAGACCTACACCTGGACCTACAAGGATGGCGGTTCCGTCGCGTTCGATCAGAGCTATCAGACGATCGGCGGCAACTTCCTCGTGCAACGGCAGACCGGCCACGTCGATCTGCCCGCCTACAAAGCCGACGTCACCTCCGCATTTTCGGACTACAAGCTCAACGTCGCCATCCAAGACTCGGTTTTCCAGGAGAACTAGACCGTGCTCCTAACTCGAGGGAAATGGCCCTCGCGTTGATCGACCTGACTGGTGAGTTGCCGGGCTCGATGGCTCCGCTCGCCGATCAGTTTAACCGTCCCATCACCTACTTGCGCATCTCGGTGACGGACCGCTGTAACCTGCGTTGCGTGTATTGCATGCCGGAGCAAGGCCTGCCCTGGATTCCAAAAGGGGCGATCCTCAGCTTCGAAGAGGTGGTGCGGATCGTCGAAGCCGGCGCTTCGGCCGGGCTCCGCAGCGTGCGTCTCACGGGCGGCGAACCGCTGATCCGTCGCGATCTCGCCGCGCTCGTGCGCATGCTCGCGGCGATCGAGGGCATCGACGACATCTCACTCTCGACCAACGGACTTCTGCTGGCCGAGCAGGTGGCCGAACTGCGCGCGGCTGGGCTGCGCCGGGTGAACGTTTCGCTCGACACCTTGCGGCCCGATCGTTTCGTCGAGATCGCGCGCCGGCCCGGGCTCGAGCGCGTGCTCGAGGGCATCGACGCCGCAATCGCCGCCGGGCTTTCCCCGGTGAAGCTGAACTGCGTGGTGATGCGCGGGCGCAACGACGACGAGCTTGGCGACTTCGCGGCCCTAACCCGCGACCGGGAACTGTACGTGCGCTTTATCGAGCTGATGCCGGTGGGTGAAAACCTCGGGATGCAGCGCGACGAGTACGTTTCGTCCGACGAGATCCTCGAGCGCGTGCGGACCGTCGGCGAGCTCGAGCCGGTTTTCGGCCCGGGCGGGAACGGTCCGGCGCGCTATTTCGCGTTCGCCGGCGCGCGTGGCGCCGTAGCCGTCATTAGCCCCCTTTCGCACGACTATTGCGAGCGCTGCAACCGCGTGCGGCTCTCGGCCGACGGACGGCTGCGCCTGTGCCTTTTCGGCGACTACGAAATCGATTTGCGCACGCCCTTACGCGCGGGCGCGACCCGTCACGACATCGCCGAGCTGCTGCGGGGCGGGATGCTGATCAAGCCCGAGCGACACCACTTGCGCCTCGGCGAAGCAGCCAGCCGCATGCGCGCCTTTTCAGAAATCGGCGGCTAACCCACCCCCCGCCCCGGCGCTGCTTTGGTCACGCGGGCGGCCAAGCCGACGTTTGTTCTCGCAGGTAGCCTGAGGACGGCTCCGAGAATGCGGACCATCCGGAGAAAGCGCTTTGGACAACGTCTACGTCCTGGGGGTCGACCGCACGATCGAGGCGGAGGCCCGCATCGAACGTCTGATGCTCGAACATCAGACGAAGCTGGCCCGCTATTTGCGGCGGTTCGTCAACGAGCAAGAGACGGCTCTCGACCTCGTACAGGACGTTTTTCTTGCTGCCTACCGCATGCTGCGCGCCGACCCGAACCGGCCGCTGACCGCCGGCTGGCTCTACAAGACCGCGACGAACCACGCGATCTCGCTTCTTCGTAAACGGAAGCGGCGCGGCGAGTCGCTACCGTTCGACGACACCGGCTCTGCGTTTCGACTCGACGAGCAATCCGCATCGAACGTCGATCTGCAGAGCGCACTCGCCGCCCTGGCGCCGGAGCAGCTTGCTTGCGTCTTGCTTACGGCGTATGCCGGCTACTCGTCGGCCGAGGCCTCGCTGATGCTGGGAATCACCGCCGAGGCGGTGCGTCAGCGCGTTTGCCGCGCGATGCGCACGATGCGCCGTACCCTCGAGGTGAAGGCATGAGGTGGCGGCACACGCGCTACGAAGTATTAGCCGGGGCAATGCTGCTGGGCGAGGCAAGCGAGAGCGAGCGCGATGAGTTCATCGCGCACGCCGCGACCTGCCCGCTTTGCGACGAGCGGACGGCAAGCGACGGGAGCGCTTTGCGCCGCCTCGCCTTGCTCCGCGACGAGGAAACGTGGCGTCCCGCGCTGACGGAGGCGGTGCTGACGCGCATCCGCGAGCGCCGCGCCAAGCGTTGGCGCTTCGCGTTCGGAGCGGTGTCGTACGGCGGGGCGCTGGCGGTCGTGCTCAACGTGGTCGTCGTGACCGGCTTTGCCGACCGGCTCGGGGAAGCGCTGCATCGCCCGTTCGCGGCGCTCGCCCCGGCTTCGGCGGTTCTTACCCCGGCGGGCGGCGCGGCGCTCGGCTCGGATGCCAAGCTGACGCCGGCCTTTGATGCAAATGCGCTGCTCTTTGCCAGCACCCGCAAGTCCGCACCGGTACTGATGCGCCCCATCCCCAAGCACCGGGCCGCTCGGGGCGCGCGCAGCCAAGCATCGCAGCCGCCCGCGGTCTTTAGCGGCCTGACGTTCGGCGGCGACGACGGCACCCGCAGCCTCGTCGTCGAGAAAGCCGGCAACCTCCGCCGCTGACCCCAGGGACGGGCCCGGCGGCCGCGCGAAGTCAGCGCGCTCATGCCCATGCCGGGAGGCCACCGTGGATAGCGCTCCCGAGGCAGGCGCGCCCGCGCTCTTTCTCTTTTCGCACGACCTGCGACTCGACGATCATGCCGGTCTAACGGAGGCGACGCGCCACGGAGCGGTCGTCCCGGCGCTCGTTCTCGATCCCACGCTCCGCGAACGCGCCGAACGCTCCCCTCGGCGCGCGGCCTTCTTTTACGGCGCGGCTCTTTCGCTCGCGCGCTCCTTGCAAGAGCGGGGAGCGCGCCTCATCGTGCGCCGCGGCCCGCTGATTTCGGCCACCAAGCGGCTCGCACGCGAAGTCGGCGCGCGCACCGTTGCCATGTCGGCGCAGTACGATGCCACTTCGGCCGGGCGCCAACGCCGGCTGCAGTCGTCGCTCGAGGAATCCGGCCTGCGGGTCGCGCTCGTGCATGACGCGCCGGCCGTTCCGCCGGATGCAACCGCCTCGGTGCGCAGCGCGGAAGGCGGCACCGGCTACCGCGCTTTTGCGCCGTATTTCGCCGCCTGGGTGCAGCAAGCGCGTACGCCGCTCGGAGTCAAAGTGCGCTTCGCCGCGCCGGAGGTCTCTTCGGAAGAGCTTCCCGCGCCAAGCGAGTTCGACGCGGCGCATTGCGAAGGACCCTCGGAAGCGCGCGCTATGAACGCGCTCGACGCGTACCTTGCGGGCCCTGCATTGCAGTATCTGACCGCGCGCAACGTGCCATCGAGCGAAGCGACGTCGCGCCTCTCGGGCGATCTATCGTTTGGAACGATTTCGGCGCGCACGGTTCTGGCCCGCATCGACGAACGGATGCGCGATCCGTTCTTGCTCGCCGAAGAACGGCGCTCGTTGCGCGAGCTCGTGCGCGCCCTCGCCCAGCGCGATTTTTTCTTACAGCTCGCCTGGTTCTTCGAAGGTTCGCCGGACGCACTGCTGCAGGAGCGCATGCGCCGCTTCCCCAGCGCACGGTCGCACGCGGGCCTGGGGGCATGGCGCGACGGACGAACCGGCTTCGCCTTGATCGACGCCGGAATTCGCCAACTGCACGCGACCGGCTGGATGCATCCGCGGGTGCGATTGGTCGCGGCGTCGTTCCTGTGCTTCGACCTCGGCGTCGACTGGCGCGTCGGCCGCGACGAATGGGAACGCTATCTCGTCGAGGACGAGCCGGCGCTAGCGAACGGAAATTGGCAGTGGAGCGCCGGGGTCGGCGCGGATCTGGCCCAGTTTCCGCGCATTTACAATCCCGTCAAGCAGCTCCGATCGTTCGACCCGAGAGCCGCATACGCGCGCACGTGGTTGCCCGAGCTCGCGGCGGTACCCGACGTCGATATTCTCGATCCGACGGGCGCAACTCGCCGCATGCAGCTGTCGCTCCCGCTATTCGACGGCAGCACGTATCCCAAACCGATCGTCGATCACGACCAGGCAGCGCGCGCCTTCCTTGCGCGCTACGCCGGTTTCATCAAGAACGCCGGCGTGCGGCGTTAGCGAGTGACGCTTACAGCGTTCGCATGTGGGGCAGGTCGAATTTTTGGTCGAGCCAGTCCGCAATGACCGGTACCCGGACGTCCTCGCCGTTCCAAACCTTGAGGCCGAATACCACGCTGGCCACGAGCCAAACCGGAAGCAGCCCGATCAAGAGCGGCCATGCCGACAAACCCAACAGCGGGATGTGTACGATCGCACCGAGCGCGAAGTACAGCCCGAACGTCGCGAAGTTGAAGGCGATGGCTTGGATGGCTTGGCGGCGTGACTCGGGCGACTTCGAGGGCGATAGAAGGGCGATCGCGGCTAGCGGCCAGAGCGGATAGCCGAGGGCCAGCAGGCCGCGGGTCTCGAGCGGTACGGTCGCGAGCGACGTGCTGGCGGCGGCTTGAGGCTGCGGGTCGACGTAAGGGGGTGGCGCCGTTTCGCGCGGGGGCGGATTGGACGGGCCGACCCGTCCACCGAGCTCCGGACGCGCTGCCTGCGCGGCTTTGATGCGACGGTCGAGCCGGCAGCTCGGGCAAATACCCTCGGCATCGCGGCAGGTCGCGCAGATCGTGCGCATGCAGTCGTGGCAAACGGCCACGGATGGTACAGCGTTGTGATAGTAACAGTCCACAGCCACATCTCCGGCGAACGTCAAACTCTAGCGCATCTACCGTCCTCCCAAGGAAAGGTTTCGAGCACTGACGACCTCCGGCGCCGCTGGAAGCCACGGCGAGATCGTGAATCGGGGCGAAATCATGCGCCGGCTCCTGCGCGAAGCCCGGCCGTATTATCCACGCCTGCTCGTTTCTTTATTCTTGGGCGTTCTGGCAGGCTTGGGGCCGCTCGCCTACGCTCCCGCCTTCAACCTGCTGATCGGACGGGTGATCGACTCGCCCCACCACGATCTGCATTTGCTCTACCTGATCGCAGGCGCGCTCTTCATCGTCAATTTGATCTCCAACGCCGCATCGTACGGTCAGAGTTACTTGACGGCCTGGAGTGGCCAGCGCCTGATAGCGACGCTGCGCGTGCGGCTTTTCGAGCGCGTGCTGCGGCTTCCGCTCGGCGAATTCGACCGCTGGCGCCCGGGCGAGTTCTTGGCGCGGTTTACCAACGATCTCGCGCTGATGACGGACGCCGCAAGCATCTCGTTGCCGCAGATGTTCCAGACGATCATCACGTTCCTCGGCTCGCTGGCCGGCCTGTTCTACACCGATTGGCTGCTGACGCTGTTCCTCTTCGTCGTTGCGCCGGTCGTGAACTATGCGGTCGGCACGTTCACCCGGCTGATTTCGAGCGGGACGAAACGCGCGCAGGAGCGCATCGCCGACCTCTCCGCCAATCTTTCCGAGGTTCTTGGAAGCGAGCGCATCGTCAAAGCTTTCGGCCGGGAGGATTACGAAGCGCGGCGCTTTACCGAAAGCAACGAGAACTATTTCGGCGCGTACATGAAGGTGACGCAGCTCGGCCAGACGCAGACGCCGGTCGTCGCCATGATCATCACGATAGCGCTGCTGGCGATCGTGATCTTCTCGGCGCGCGAGATCGTCGTCGGCCGGATGGACCGCGGGTCGGTCATCCAGTTTTGGACGCTAGTCGTCATTGCCATCAACCCGATGAACCGTTTTGCCACCTATGTCGGAGATCTCTCGAAGGGCTTGGTCGGCGCGGCACGCGTCTTCGAAGTGCTCGACTTGCCGATCGAGCGCGACGACGACACGAGTGCCGTGACGCCCGCTTCGATCGAAGGCGCATTGAGCTTCCAAGACGTGACCTTCAGCTACGGGCGCGGCGCGCTGCCCGTCCTGCACGATCTTTGCGCTCAGATCGCGGCCGGAGAAATCGTTGCGCTGGTCGGTCCTTCGGGCGCCGGGAAAACGACGATCGTCAACCTCGTGCCGCGTTTTTACGAACCGCAGTCCGGCCGCATCACGCTCGACGGCCTCGCGCTCGAACGCTTTCGGCTGAGCGCCCTGCGCGGCGCGATCGCGATCGTACCGCAGGAGGCGTTGCTTTTCAGCGGGACGATCGCCGAGAACATTCGTTACGGGCGGCTCGATGCGACCGCGGCCGAAATCGAGGAAGCGGCTCGCGAAGCCAATGCCGAGGAGTTCATTCTCGATCTGCCGCTCGGCTACCGGACGCCGGTCGGCGAGCGTGGCATGCGCCTCTCCGGGGGAGAGCGCCAGCGCATCTCGATCGCGCGCGCCGTGCTCCGGGATCCGCGCATCCTCATCCTCGACGAGGCGACCAGCGCCCTCGACAGTCACTCCGAACGGTTGATCGAAGCGGCGCTCGACCGGCTCTTGAAAGGCCGAACGACGCTCATTATCGCGCATCGCCTTTCGACGATCCGCCGCGCCCATAAAATTCTGTACATTGAAGCGGGTCGCGTCGTCGAAGTCGGCACGCACGACGATCTGGTGGCTGCAGGTGGCCACTACGCGCAACTTCACGCGGCCCAATTTGCCCTGTGATGAGTGGGCCGCATGTCAGGTTGACTTGGGTACAAGGACCCATCCTAAGGAGCATGGCGGTTGCGGCGAGCCACGAAGGACGGAGAGGTCGCATACGGGCGCACGAGCGCGGTGCCTCAAAGCGTCGGAGTCAATATGTTGGTTCTCACCCGCAAGCCGAATCAGGCTATTGTGATTGGCGACGACGTTCGCGTCGTGATCGTTTCCGTCGACCGGGACCAGGTTCGGCTGGGCATTGAAGCGCCGCGTCAGGTGACCGTCCATCGAGCCGAGGTGTACGAAGAGATCGTCCGCGGGCGCGGCAAGGCGGCCGTCAGCTAGGACCGGGCCGAGCCCGCCCCTGCTAGCCGGCCCCTCGGGCGCGGCCGCCAGCCCATGGGCGCGAGCGTGAACGGGCGAATGCCCGCTCGAAACCGACCTGTGTTATAGTACCTGGGTTGTAAAAATTCACCCGGCAGGGACGCCGGGTGCGATGGGCCCGCTAAGGTTGGGCTGCCGGGAAGGCAGCGGCCGGGGCTCAGAAAGGTTCGGTCATGGCATCAGTTATCTCCATGAAAGCGCTCCTCGAGGCGGGCGTTCACTTCGGGCACCAGACCCGCCGCTGGAATCCGAAGATGAAACCGTACATCTTCCAGGAGCGCAACGGCATCTACATCATCGATCTGCAGAAGACGGTGTTGATGCTACGCGACGTCTACGCTGCCGTCAAACAGATGGCGCGCGACGGTAAAGTGATTCTCTTCGTCGGCACCAAGAAGCAGGCCCAGGAAGTCGTCCGGGAAGAGGCCGAGCGGGCCGGTACGTTTTACGTGAACGAGCGCTGGCTGGGCGGCACGCTGACCAATTTCGCCACGATTCAGAAACGCATTTCTCGCTTGCGCGAGCTCGAAGGGATGCGAGCTCAGGGCACCTTCGATATGCTCCCCAAGAAGGAAGTCTCGAAACTGACCGACGAGCTCGACAAGCTCGAGCGCTTTCTGGGCGGGATCAAGGACATGCATCGCCTTCCCGATGCCGTGTTCATCGTCGATCCGAAAAAGGAACGGATCGCGGTGCTCGAGGCGCGTAAGCTCAAAATTCCGATCATCGCGGTGATCGACACCAACTGCGATCCGGAAGAGATCGACTACCCGATTCCCGGCAACGACGATGCGATTCGGGCGGTCAAGCTGATGGTTTCGCGCATCGCCGATGCGATCGTCGAAGGGCGCACCGAAACGGAAAGCGCTTACGACGAGGCCGACTACGACGAGGCGTACGCGCCCGAGCCGATGCCGCGCGAGCTTCCCGCCGAACCCGTCCCCGACGCCCCCGAACAAGCCCCGGTCTAGCAGGCAAATCGAGCGCCGCTGCAACCGCGGCGCTTTTCACGTCCCCCACAGAAAGGCATCGTTTCCCGTGAGTTCCGCAACTGGTTATAAGCCGTCGGCCGACGAGGTGAGACGCCTGCGCGAGGATACCGGCGCCGGCATGATCGACTGTCGTAACGCTCTGCTGGAAGCGGGCGGCGACCACGACGCCGCTAAGAAGAAGCTGGCCGATCAGGGCCGCTCGACGCTCGCCAAGAAATCCGAGCGCGTCGCCAAGGAGGGCCTGGTCGGGTCGTACATCCACTTCGGGGGCAAGATCGGAGTGCTGGTCGAGGTCAACTGCGAAACGGACTTCGTCGCTCGCAACGAGCGCTTCAAGGAACTGGTTCGCGACATCGCCATGCACGTGGCGGCCAGCCCCGTGCTGTATCTGAACCGCGAGGCAGTCCCGGCCGAGCTCCTAGCCGAGGTCAAGGCGGAGCTAGCGAAGTCCGCCGAGGGAAAGCCGGCGAACATCGCGCAGAAGATCGTCGAGGGCAAGCTCAACAAGTGGTACGAGGAAAACATCCTACTCGACCAGCCGTTCATCAAGAACGACGAACAGACCGTCGGCGAGCTCATTGCGTCGGTCGTGGGCGTCTTAGGCGAGAACATCCAGGTGCGGCGCTACGCAAAGTTCGCGCTCGGTGAGCAGTAGAGAGATTCCGGCGCGGTCTCCGCTTTATCGCCGCATCCTGCTCAAGCTCTCCGGTGAAGCCTTTTCCGGAACGGAAAGCTCGATCGATGCCGGCACGACCGCCTGGATGGCCGGGCAGATCGCGGAAGTTGCGCGCTTGGGCGTCTCGGTGGCGGTCGTCGTCGGCGGCGGCAACATCTGGCGCGGCAAGGCGCACGAGGCGGGCGAGATGGATCGGGCGACCGCCGACTACATGGGCATGCTCGCCACCGTCATCAACGCGCTTGCGCTGCAGGACGCTCTCGAGCGCATCGGCATCCCGTCGCGCGTCCAGACGGCCATTCAAATGCAGCAGGTTGCCGAGCCCTACATCCGCCGCCGGGCGATTCGCCATCTCGAGAAGGGCCGCGTCGTCATCTTCGGCGCCGGCACGGGCAATCCGTACTTCACGACCGACACGACGGCGGCGCTACGCGCCGTCGAGATCGGCGCCCAGGCGATTCTCAAAGCAACCAAGGTCGACGGAGTGTACAGTGCCGACCCGTTTACGGACCGGACGGCAACGCGCTACACGCAGCTGGCTTATCTCGACGTTCTCCAGCGCGGGCTCCAAGTAATGGACAACACGGCGCTGACGCTCTGCATGGACAACGGGTTGCCGATCATCGTCTTCGACATGAACGTTCCGGGCAATATCGGGCGCGTGGTGTTCGGCGAAGGGATCGGTACTCTCGTCACCAGCGCCTCGGCGCTCGAGGCGGCCGCCGCCATCAGCGAGGTACCATAACGATGAGCACGACGACTTCTATCAACGATGTGTACAAGCATACCGAAGACAAGATGCAAAAGGCGATCGAATCGACCCGCGGCGACTTCGCGTCGGTACGCACGGGCCGCGCGTCGATCGCGCTGCTGGACCGCCTGCACGTCGAGGCCTACGGGGCCGAGGCGCCGCTCAAACAGCTCGCCTCGGTCAGCACGCCCGATGCACGGACGCTGCAGATTACAGCCTTCGACCGCTCGACGGTCGGGGCGATCAGGCGCGCGATCGAGACGAGCGACCTCGGCTTGACGCCGAACATCGACGGCTCGAATATCCGCCTAACGGTTCCGCCGCTGACCGAGGAGCGCCGTAAAGATCTCGTCAAGGTCGTCCGCAAGAAAGCGGAAGACGGCCGCGTTGCCGTCCGCAGCATCCGCCACAAGAGCGTCGATGAGATCAAGATGCTGCACAAAGACTCGAAGATTACCGAGGACGAGCACAAGCGGGCGGCCGACCACATCCAAAAGCTGACCGACAAATACATCAAAGACATCGACGCCCTGGTCGTCCACAAAGAAAAAGAGATCATGGAGGTCTAGCCGGCGCTCGTTCTTCGTGTCGAGAACCTGCTCGACGATCGTTGCTACGTCACGTTGCTCAACGCGCAGGGCAATCACTACGCGCCGCCGAGGGAGGTCGCTCTCGGCATACGTTTCGGGCGCTGACGCCGGGCAGGCGGCTTGGCGGGGGGTACCCCCTTCCAAGTGGAATGCGGAGAAACGTTGGAAACGGGGGATTCACTCAAACTGCTGCCTGAAGTCACCGTGCGGCGCCTCCTTGCCGACCGGCCGCTTTCGCTGCGTTTGCTTACGCCGCCCTATCGGGCGCTCGGCGTGGGCGTGTTGCGCGTGCTGTCGGTTGCAGTGCGCGGCACCCTTACGGAGCTCGTCGCCGGCTACGAACGCTACGAACGGCTCGCGTCGCCGGATGCGTAACCCGGCCCGGCTCGGCGCGATGCCGGATCCGGCGACCGTTCCGAAGCACGTAGCGATCATCATGGACGGCAATCGCCGTTGGGCGAAAGCGCACAAGCTGCCGAGCATCGAGGGTCACCGCCGCGGCATCGTCGCGCTGCGCGAGGTCACCCACGCGGCGCGCGACTTCGGCATCGAAATGGTCACCGTCTTCGGCTTCTCGACCGAGAACTGGAAGCGCGACAAGACGGAAATCTCGCTCCTGCTCGACCTATGCGTCTATTTCGCGCGCAGCGAGCTCGCCGAGCTGTGCCGTAATAACGTACGCGTCCGGGTGATCGGCCAGTACGAGTTGCTGCCCCGCGCTTCGCGCGAAGCCCTCGACCGGTTGATGGAGCGAACCGCCGCTAACGACGGGCTGCAGTTAAACCTCGCGGTCAACTATAGCGCCCGAACGGAGTTGCGCGTGGCGCTGGGAAACCTCGCCGCCGACGTTGCCGCGGGGCGGCTTTCGCCCGATGCGATCGACGAATCGACGATGGGCTCGTATCTGTTCACCTCGAGCATGCCGGATCCGGAACTGCTCATCCGCCCCGGCGGTGAGTCGCGGCTCTCAAATTTCCTTTTGTATCAAGCTGCCTACGCTGAGCTAGTCGTCAGCGAGGTGCTGTGGCCCGACTTCGGCCGCCGCGAGCTAGCGGAGGCGATCGAACACTACCAGCGGCGCGTCGCTGCGCGCGCCACGAGCGGAGGTTTGTGACGGCGACCGCTTCGGAGCGCGTCCCGCCCAGTCCCGAGCTCGCCCGGCGCGTCGTGAGCGGCCTTATCCTCGCGTTCATCGTATTCGCTTCGATCTACACCGTACCGACCTTCACGTTCGTCGTGCTGGTCGTTGCCTTGCTCTCGCTGTGGGAACTTGCCGGGCTGTCGGCGCGCAAAGGGCAGGAGCTGGTTTTTCCGATCGCGGCCGTCGCGGTGGCGGCCTACGTCGTGCTGGCGGGGTTCGGGCTTTTGCGCCGCTACGAGGCTCCGCTCGTGGCCGGAACGCTGATCGCGTCGCTCGCCCTTTCGCTGTACGGCTCGCGTCAAGGCTACTTTGCGCGCAGTGCCTACACCTTATTGGGCGTGCTCTACATCGGGAAGCTGGCTTCGTACTTCGTCGCGCTGCGCACCTTGCCGGGCGTTGGGACGGTCTACGTGGTCGCCTCGATCGTCTTGATCGCGCTGACGGACATCAGTGCCATGCTAGTCGGCACGACCATCGGGCGCACGCCCCTTTCCAGCATTTCACCCCGCAAAACGTGGGAAGGCGCGATCGGCGCCTTCCTCGTTGCGAGCGCTGCCGGTACGTCGCTCGCGGTCGTTCCGGGACTCCACATCCCGTGGTGGCATGGACTGCTGATCGGAGCGGTCACGAGCTTCGCGGCGCAAGCCGGAGATCTCGTCGAATCGGCCCTCAAGCGCGATGCACGCGTCAAAGATGCCGGCAGTCTCCTGGGCGGTCATGGCGGCGTCCTGGACCGCTTCGACTCGTATACTTTCGGCGGCGTGGCCTGCTACGGCGCGCTCTTTTTGACGGGACATATTCCGCCGCACTAGCCGAATCTCGTGGATCGACCGTTAAATCCCAATTAACGGCACGGAAGCGCGCAGTAGAACGGTCTCGCGCTGCGAAAGGCCTAGGCCCGTGACGAAGAAGATTGCGATTCTCGGCTCGACCGGGTCGATTGGAACGCAGACCCTCGACGTCATCGCGCGCCACCCCGATCGCTTCAGCGTCGTCGCCCTTGCAGCCGGCGGGCGCGTCCGGGAACTGCTCGACCAAGTGCGGCGCTTTCAACCCAAGATCGTCTCCTGCGCTCGCGCCGACGATGCACAGCGTCTGCGCGCCGAACTCGCCCCGGCGACGCGCGTCGTGCACGGTGCTGTCGGCCTTTCCATGGCCGCCGCCGAGAGCGGCGCGGACGTCGTGGTCGCGGCCACCGACGGGGCGGTCGCCTTCGACGCCGTCTTTGCGAGCGTCGAGCGCGGCATTCGAATAGCCGTTGCCAACAAAGAGCTGATCGTCGCCGCCGGCGAGCTCTTGGTCGCCGCCGCGAAACGTACCGGTGCAGAGATTCTTCCGATCGACTCCGAGCACAGCGCGCTCTTCCAATGCCTGGTTGGCGAGCCGCCCGAGCGGATCGCGACGTTGATCCTCACCGCCTCGGGCGGACCCTTTTGGACGCTCGACGCCGAGCATATCCGGCACGCCTCCTTGGCCGACGCCCTGCGCCACCCGACATGGCAGATGGGGCCCAAGAACACCGTCGACTCCGCCTCGATGATGAACAAAGGCCTGGAAGTCATCGAAGCCAGTCGCCTGTTCGGCATCCCTGCCGAGCGGATCGAGGTGCTGGTACACCGGACGAGCGTCGCCCACGGTCTGGTCGTTTTCACCGACGGCAATGTGAAAGCGCAGCTTGCGCCCCCCGACATGCGACTGCCGATCGGCTATGCCCTGGCCTATCCCGACCGCCTTCCCAGCGGCGCGGGCGGCGATCCGCTAGCGGCCCTTGGAGCCCTGGGGGCGCCCTCGGCCAGACTCGAATTCGAACGGCCGGACGTCACGCGCTTTCCCTGCCTCGCCCTTGCCTACCAGGCGGCTCGCCGCGGCGGCACCGTGCCGGCGGCGCTCTCGGCCGCCAACGAGGTTGCCGTCCAGGCATTCGTCGCAGGCCGCATTCTGTTTGGCGAGATCGCCGAGGTCGTCTCCGACGTGCTGGCGCAAACCCCCGACGAGCTCGCTGATTTGGAGAACGTGCGGCGCAGCGATAGCCGGGCACGTGACCTTGCGCGCAACTCAGTCGAGGCGCGCTCGGCGGCCGCGGCGAAGTAAAACGGAACGATTATGACTAGCCTGCTCGCCCATCCCGGCCTCGACAGCTTCGAAAAGATCCTCGTCTTTCTGCTGACCTTGTCGGTCCTGATCGTGCTCCATGAAGCCGGTCACTTCTGGGTAGCGCGTTACAACGGCGTTCGGGTAAACGACTTCGCGATCGGCTTCGGGCCGACGCTCTTGAAGTGGACCTCACCCCGCAGCGGCACGAACTACCGGATCAATCTGGTGCTGCTCGGCGGCTACTGCGCCATGCAGGGCGAGGACGGCAAGAATAATGAGGCCGAGCAGCAGCGCACCTTCCGAGCCCACGCCCCGGCGGACGTCTCGGACAACTTTCAAGCGAAGACGCCGCTCGCTCGGCTCGCAATCATCGTTGCCGGCCCTTTTGCGAACTTCGTGCTGGCTTATCTGATCTTGTTAACGGGGGTCGTGCTCTTCGGCTCAGCCTCGGCCTCGTTCTCGACCAAGGTTGGGCCCGTTATGGACGGCAGCCCCGCCGCCAAAGCGGGGCTTGCGGTGGGCGACGATCTGGTTGCGATCGACGGCGTGCGTTACGGCGACGCCGACGCCCTGGTGAAGAAGATTCAAACGTCGGCCGGCGTGCCGCTGCGGATTACCTACGCGCGGCACGGCGTGGAACGAACCGTGAGCATCACACCGGCCGCCAAGAGTGACGGCAAGGGCCGTACCGTCGGCCAAATCGGTTTCGAGCGCATCCCGGTTTTCAAACGCGTAGGCGTTCTCGAGGCGTTCGCGCTTTCGGGTCTCGAGTTGCGCGAGGGCATCGATCAGCAGCTTGGCGGGCTCGTCCAGATCGTCGTCCATCCCGCGCAGCGCGCCGGGAATCTCACCGGCGTCATCGGGATGGGCCGGGTCGCGTCGGTGACGCAAGAGCTCGGCTGGGCTCCGTACTTCTACTTTGCCGCCATGATCTCGATCGCACTCGGCATCTTCAACTTGCTCCCCATCCCGGCGCTCGACGGCGGGCGCGCGAGCTTCATCGTCGCCGAGATGCTGCGCGGCCGGCCGATCGACGCCGAGCGCGAGGCGCTGGTCCACTTCACGGGGTTCGCCGTCTTGATGGCGCTGATGGTCTTCACCGCGTACCGCGACATCGCCAACATCGTCAGCGGCAAGGGAGTTTTCTAGTGGCAATTCGTCTGCGGCGCCGCTCGAAACCCGTTTTGCTCGAGAACAAGTCCTCGTGGTCGAAGGACGCGAAGAAGGTCTGGATCGGCGGGGACCATCCGGTCGCGGTGCAATCGATGACGACGACCGATACCGCCGACTACGAAAAGACGTTGGAGCAGATCTACGGCCTGGCGATGGCCGGCTGCGAAGTCGTGCGCGTCACCGTCAAGGATGCACCCGACGCGGCCGGCATGCCGCACATCGTCGCGCGCTCGCCGGTACCGATCGTCGCCGACATTCATTTCGATCACCGCATGGCGCTGGCCGCGCTCGAAGCGGGCGTGGCGAAGCTACGGCTCAATCCCGGTAACATCACCGATCCGAAGAAGACGCGCGAGGTCGTCACGCTAGCCAAATCGATGGGCACTCCGATTCGGATCGGCGTGAACATGGGCTCGCTCGCGCGCGATCTGGAAGAGCGCTACGGCCACACGCCGGAAGCTATGGTCTTCTCGGCGCTGCGGCACGTCGATATCCTCGAGGACCTCGGTCATACCGACATCGTCATTTCGCTCAAAGCGCACGACGTGCCGACGACCGTTCACGCCTACCGTTTGGCTGACAAGAAGCTCGCCGAACGCGACACGCCGTATGCCTTGCATCTCGGGATCACCGAGGCGGGCCTACCCCGCGAGGGCACGATCAAGAGCTCGATCGGTATGGGCATCCTGCTATGGGAAGGCATCGGTGATACGCTGCGCGTTTCGCTCGCGGCCGATCCGGTCGAGGAGGTTCCCGTTTGCTGGGGCATCCTCAAGGCGCTTGGGATTCGCGAAAAGGGCTTCGACATCACCGCCTGCCCCTCGTGCGGCCGTGCGGAAATCGAAGTCGTCGAACTCGCTCGGGCAGTCGAAGCGATCGCCAAAGAGTACACCGCTCCGGTGAAGGTCGCAGTCATGGGTTGCGTCGTCAATGGCCCGGGTGAGAGTAAGATGGCCGACGTCGGCGTCGCCGGGGGCAAGGGGAAAGGTGCGATCTATCGCAAGGGCGAGCTGGTTGGCACGTTTCCGGAGGCCCAGCTCCTCGGCGCACTGCGCGTCGAGATCGAGAAAGTGATCGCCGATCAATACCCCGATTTCATCCACGAGACGTCGTATGAGCGTCAGCCGGTCGCCTAGCGCCGCTACCGGCGCGCACCGCACGGCGCCCGCGCCCGTGGCGAAAGCACGCGATGGCGCACCTGGGCGCCTCCGCTTCGTTGCGCCGAGCCTGCGGATGCTGACGACGACCGTCTGCATCGCAACGGTCGCCGCGGCCATCGGCGCGCTGTCGCATCCCGCCGCGCTGCGCATCGACGGGCAGCGCGTTATCACCGACGTCCCGCCCGTCATCCCCGCCAAAGGGGAAGCGTTCGTTCCGTTGCGCGCGATCGCCGATACGCTCGGCGCCGATACGTCGTACGATGCGAAGACCGGTACGATCGAACTGATCCGCGGCAACGACACGCTGCGCATGCGGGCCGGCGACCGGATCGCGACGCTCAACGGCCAGCGAATGCTTCTCAAACAAGTACCCTTCGCCGTTCGCGGGCGCACGATGGTGGGGTTATCGCTCGTGGCCGAAGCGTTCGGTACGAAAGTGCGTTACGACAAGGCGCGCGCCAAGATCGATGTCACCAGCCCCGGCCTCGTTGAAGCCGGCGCCCAGGCAGACGACAGCCAGTAGCGCATCCGCTCGTCCTCGTCTTCTGCTGCATCGTCAGCGGAAACGTCCACGCGATTTCAGGTGCGCCGATTGCGGGTGCCCAGGCCGAACTCCGGGGCGGCGCGACCGCCTCCGCGTCGACCGATGCGTACGGCAACTTTGCGCTCACCGTCGCGCCCGGGAAGTACCGGCTGGTCGCGTCAGCCAAAGGGTTCGCGCCGGTGACGATCGGAGCCGACGTGGAGCACGATTCGAAGGTGGAGGTCGCGCTGGAACCGCTCGATTCGCCCAAGCTGCGGCAGATCGGCGAGGTAACGGTCGACGGCCGCCTCGTGCCTATCGAGGGCACGATCCCGAGCGTGACCCTGACGCGGCCGGATTTAGATCTGCTAGGTGCGGACCTAGCGATCCAGGGGCTCCAGACGATTCCGAGCGCGACCTTTACGCGTCCGGACGGCGGCGCGGCGAGCGCGGTCGCGGTTGTGTCGCTTCGCGGGCCCGATCCGTCGGAATCGCTCGTAGCGCTTGACGGGCAGCTGCTCAACGATGGCAATACGGGCGACCTCGATCTTTCCCGGCTCCCATCGGCGGCGTTCTCGGCGATCGACGTGACCGAGGGTCTGGGGCCCGAGGATTCCAACGGCAGCAATACGTTCGGCGGCGCGATCGATTTCGTTTCGTTGCGACCCACCGTGGAGCCGCACTACGGCCTTTCGTTCTCGGAGGGTTCCTTGGGAGGGAGCGAGTCGTGGTTGAACGCAACGGGGACGGTTGGGCGCCTCGGATACGCGGGCGCTTTCGACGATCAAAATGAAGCCGGCTACGTCAATTCGACGCTTCCGCTGTATTCGACGACCAAGCCGGCGTGCGCGCCGTGTGCGACCGCCCTTGGTTCGTGGATTGCCTCGCATCTGGGCCTCGGAACGCTGACCTGGTCGTTCTCTCAGAACGCCGATCTCACCGCGCGCGTGTTTCTCCTGGGTGACGAGCGCGATCAGAGCAGTTCGATCAACGGCATCGACGAAAACTCAGCCGACCTCGGAACGCCGCAATACGGGCAGCTGACGGGGCCGGGCGCGCAGATTTTCGACCAAACCATTCGCGCCTATCAACTTCGGGCCCGCACGCCGCTGGGTGCGGGCGAACTGACAAGCGATCTGTCGCTCAGCGACAACGACGTCGCCGTCAACGGCGGAACGGCATCGCCCTATGACATCGACCACGAGGACAAACGCTACAACGGCGGCCTGACCTGGCAGCGCACCTTCGATACCTCACAGTTCGCGGTCGGGGGATACACCCGCTACGAGTCGCTCGAGTTCGCCGGACCGCCCTCTCAAAGCGATGCGTCGCTTACACCGACGCAAGCCCAGGCGCAGCTGGGTCAAACGATCGACGTGTTGTACCTGCGAGGCGGGTTCCAGCCGGTTCCCAAGCTGCGACTCGACGCCGGCCTCTTTCAATCGTATTACACGAGCTTCGGCGCAAATCTCGACGGCCGTTTCGGGGCGATTTATCAGACCGATCCGGCCACGTCGGTTCGTTTTTCGATCGGTACGGGTTTCCGCGCTCCGCTGCTCGCCGAACGCTACCTATACCCCTACGACGAACTGACGCTCGACGGGAGCAACGTTTTCGTGACCCAGGGCAATCCGAACGAACACCCCGAGCACGCGACTGAGTACGAGCTTGGCGCCTCGCATCAATTCTCGTCGCAATCGACGCTCGATCTTTCGTTCTATCAGACGAACCTTCGTAACCCGATCGAAATCTTCTATCCGCTAGCGGCCGTAGCGAACGGAACGTGTACGAACAATTCGTATGCGAACCCGATCCCAGCCTGCGTTTCGTATAACAGCAACGTCGGTAATGCCGTGTACCAAGGTCTCGAAGCGCGCTTCGTTCACCGCTTCCCCGCGCAGCACGTTTTTCTGACCGCCCGGTATGGCCTCAACGTCGCCTATCCCAAGGATCTCGACGCGCAGTTTTCCAACCCGACGTCGGGCGGCAATCTGGTCGACGACGAGCAGTTTCTCGGCATTCCGCAGCAGCAGGGCTCGCTCCAAGTCGACTGGGCCGAGGGGGCCTGGCACGCCGACGCCAGTGCCGTTTTTCGCGGGAAGAACAACGAGTTGAACCTGGGGCCGTTCACCGTGTTGAGCGCGCTCGCCGGCTACCGCTTCGGCCGGCGCCTCGACTTGTCGCTCGCTGCGACCAACCTCTTTAACGCCGGCGCCGGGCGCTTCACGGTTTTCGGGGCGGGCGAACCGTACCGCGGAATCGTCGGGCAGAACGCTTCGGGAAGCCCGATTTTCGGACCGCTCCCGACCGATGCCCTGCACGTCGAGCCGGCCGGATTCCGCTCGATCCTAACGTTCCGCAGCTAATGGGGCCTCTACCCGGTGTTCGAGAGCTGGCCGCGCAACGTTCGGCCGAGCATGACGAAGTCGCCGCGCAAGGAGTAGAGCGGGTAGCCGAACGTCTTGGGTTGATTGCCCTCGATCACCCAGTGCGAGAGCCAAGCGGGGACGTAGCCTGCGGCTAGCGCGACCAGCAGCAGCTTCGGCTTGCGCTTGAGGAGCCCGTAGGCTGCGATGCCGAGCCCCGTCAGCGTGCCCGCCGCGTGCGCGATGCGCGTGTTGGGATTGGAGTGCGCGGCGAGGTAATCCGGGAGAAACTCTTCGAACGTCATCGTGCTGCCGGTCTTCTTGCAAGCAGGTCGTGCCGCCTACTCGCCGCGCGCGAGCGCTGACGGATCCGACTTGCGGAAGCCGTAGGCGAAGTAGATGACGAGGCCGACGGAGAGCGAGCCGAGGAACCACTCGAGCGTCGCCGTGCTCAGTCCGAAGACGACCAGGATCAGCGACAGGAGGATGCCGGTCAGCGGGAACCATGGTACGAACGGCGAGCGGAATGGGCGCGGAATGTCGGGCCGCTTGTGGCGCAGCCAGATCACGCCCGCGCATACCACGATGAATGCCGCCAGCGTCCCGATGTTGACCAGCCGCAGCAGGTTGTCGAGCGGCACGATGAGGGTTAGGAGCGCTACGCCGACGCCGGTGATCATCGTCATGAGGGCCGGCGTCTTGAAGCGCGGATTGATCCGAGAGACGAACGGCGGCAGCATGCGGTCGCGCGACATCACGTAAAAGATGCGCGTCTGCCCGAGCAGCGAACTGAGCGCGACGCTCGTCGTGCCCGCCAGCACGCCCATCGTGATCGTCCAGTCGATGAAGGGGCTGTGCAGCGGGCGAAGGGCGCTTGCGAGCGCGGTATTCTCATCGACCTGGCGCCACGGCACGACGCCGACCAGCACGACCGCGACCGTGCAGTAGATTACGGTCCCGATGGCCAGCGCCCCTATGACGCCTAGCGGAATGTCGCGCTGCGGGTTGCGGCACTCCTCCGCGGTCGTCGTCGCGGTATCGAAGCCGATGTAGGCGAAGAAGACGAGCGCGGCGGCGGGGATGATGCCGGCCCCCTCTCCGCCGCTGAATGGCCGAAGCGATCCCCACCCTAGCGGCGCGAACGGGACGAGGTTGCCGGCGTGGAAGAGCGAGAGGCCGAAGAAGACGAAAACGACCAGCGCCGATATCTTCAAGACGACGAAGATGTTGTTGGCGGTCGCGGTCTCGCGGATGCCGAGCACCAGAAGGACGGAAAGCAGCAGCACGAAGGCCGCGCCGATCAGGTCGTACTGCGAATGCACGATGTCCCACTTGGTGATGTCCCACCACGCGTTTTGATCGAAGATGAAGTGCGACGTTCGAATCGCGAACGGCACCGTGACGCCGAAGGCGTTGAGCGCACTTTGGAACGTCGACGAGAACTGCTGTGCGACCGGCGCAGCGCTGATGCCGTATTCGAAGAGCAACGCGAAGCCGATGATCCAGGCGACCAGCTGTCCCAGCGTTGCGTACGCGTAGGTGTAGGCGCTCCCGGCGATGGGCACCATCGCCCCGAGTTCGGCATAGCAGAGGGCCGCGAAGAACGACGCCAGGCCGGCAACGACGAAGGCCAAGATGATCGCCGGCCCTGCGAGCTTGACGCCCGGTCCGATCGTCGTGAAGATGCCGCCGCCGATCATCGTACCGAGTCCGACCGCGATCAGGTCCCGCGCGCGTAGCGCCCGGCGCAACTGGGAAGGCCTCTTATCGTCGCGCATGGCGTCGATCGAGGTCTTTGCAAAGAGGCGCCCGACGAAACTGGAATCACCACCGAAAGGCGGCGGTGCGCTAGCGTTTGCCATCGGCGATGCGTCTTAGCGCAAGCCCGGGGCCGGCCCTACGCCGGTCCGCGTATTTCTTCGCTGCCTTCCGGCGGCGGCGCGGCGCTCGGATTCCAAAGGTGCTCGGGACGATGAAGCGTGTGATTGATCCAACGCGACCAAACGAACAGTGCGTCGGAAAGGCGGTTCACGTAACGCTCCGGCTCGCTCGGGTTTCGTTCTTCCGAACCAAGCTTGACCAACAGCCGCTCGGCGCGACGGCAGACGGTCCGCGCTACGTGCAGGAATGCACCCGGGTACGATCCGCCCGGATGGATGAAGTTGGCTAGCGGCGGCAAGTCGGCTTGCGCGCGATCGATCGCGCGCTCGAGCGCGCGGGCCGCGCTCGCACCGTCGAACGCACCTTGCGTGCGCCGGTCCTCGGGCAGCGTCGCGAGCTCGCTGCCGAGGTTGAAGAGCATGTCCTGCGTCCACGCTAGCCACCGGTCGAGCTCGTCGATGCGTTTGTTCGCCGCGGGGTCGCAAGCATTGCGAGAAATATCGGCGAGCGCGGTGCGCGCCACGCCGATCGAACTCGAAAGCTCGTCGATCGTGCCGTACGTTTCGAGGCGGAGCGAGTCTTTCTTGATGCGCTGGCCGCCGACCAGGCCGGTCGTGCCGTCATCGCCGGTACGTGTGTAGATTCGCGTCAGCTTCGGCATGAAACGCTGCCTTCGGTGCGAACCTAGGGCGCTCATGTCAGAGCCGAACACAGTGGACGAGGGCGTGGCCCAGCCGAAAACGCCGCTCGTCAAAGAGATCCCGCCCAAGGGCGCGGATCTTTCGGAGTGGTATCAGGCTGTTTGCTACAAGGCTGAGCTTGTTTCGCTCGCTCCGGTTCGCGGCTGTGTCGTGCTGCGCCCATACGGCTTTGCCCTGTGGGAGCGGCTCGTCGCAGCGCTGGACGAGCGCTTCAAAGCCACCGGTCACGAGAACGCATACTTTCCGCTGTTGATCCCGGAGCATCTCCTGCTCAAAGAGCAAGAGCACGTTGAAGGGTTCTCGCCGGAGGTGGCGTGGGTTACCCACGGCGGCAACGAACGGCTCAGCGAGCGTCTCGCCATACGGCCGACATCGGAAGTCATCATCGGCCCGATGTACGCGGACTGGATACGCTCCTACCGCGATCTGCCGATCCTGATCAATCAGTGGGTCAACGTCGTGCGTTGGGAGAAGCGCACGCGTCCTTTCTTGCGCACGACTGAATTTCTCTGGCAGGAAGGTCACACGGCACATGCGAGCGAGCCAGAAGCCCGCGAGGAGGTTGTGCGCATGCTCGACATCTACCGCGAGGTGGCGCAAGACATCGCAGCGGTGCCCGTCTACACGGGCGAGAAGAGCTCGAGCGAACGCTTCGCCGGGGCCACGCATACGTTTTCGATCGAAGCGCTGATGCCCGACGGGCGCGCCCTTCAGTCCGGGACGTCCCACGAGCTCGGGCAAAACTTCGCGCGCGCCTACGATATCAAGTTTGCCGCCGAAGACCAGTCACTGCAGTACGTCTGGACGACCTCGTGGGGCATGTCGTGGCGGATGCTCGGCGCCTTGATCATGGTCCATGGCGACGACCGCGGTTTGCGCATGCCGCCGAAGATGGCCCCGATCGAAGCGGTCGTCGTGCCGATCGTCAAGGCCGGCGACGACCGAGTCATACACGCTGCGCGGGATCTGCTCGCGCAGCTCAAAGGCAGCGGCTTGCGGGTGCGCCTCGACGAGCGCGACCTGCGCCCCGGCAACAAGTTTGCCGATTGGGAGATGCGCGGCGTCCCGATCCGCGTCGAGCTGGGAGCGAACGACATCGCCGCCGGCGTCGCGACGCTGGTACGCCGCGATAAGGCCAAGGGTGAGGCGGGCGGCAAGGTGACGGTCGCCCTCGCCGATGTCGCCAGCCGAATGACGGCGCTGCTCGAGGAGATCCAGACGAATATGTTCGCGCAGGCAAGCGAATTCTTGCGCACCCACACGATTGCGGCCGGCGACACGGCCGAGTTCTTCCACTTGCTGCGCGAGCGTGCCGGGATGATCGACATCCCGTGGTGCGGTCGTGCGCAGTGCGAGGCGTTCGTCAAAGTCGAGACGAGCGCGACGACACGAAACCTTCGCCCGCTCGACGGCGCCGCAACGTGTCTGGCCTGCGGGGAGCCGGCGACGGTGCGCGCCTACTTCGCTCAAAGCTATTAGGCACGCCGGCCGCACGGGGCCAAGCGGGCGCGGGTTCGCCGCGCTGACCGGCTTTTGTGCGCTGCTCGGCTCGTGCGCGTTCCTAGCCGCCCCGCTTTGCGCCGCCGAGGGGCGTCCTTCGATCGCCCAGGTCGATGCTGCGGCGCGGGCCGCGGGTAACCGTAAGGACGTGGCGATCGGCTTGGGCAAGAGGCTGCTCGCAACGATATGGCCGGCGCAGATCGTGCGCGTACGGGTCGACGGAATCGGGTCGCACCTCGTCGCCGCCCTGGTTCTTTCAGCGGTGAAGTTTCACGGCCGGCTTGACGAACGCGGCTTTGACGACGAGGTCGTCGCGCTCGTTGGGCGGAGCTTCGCCGCGCAACCGCTCGAGGAGGTCGACGTTTGGGCGACGGTTCCGCTCCATGTGGCGCCAGGCTTGCCGGTGAGCGGCGACTACGCACAGCCCACCTCAAAGACCGTCTTCGCCGTCACGACGACTCGAAGCGAAGCGCCGCTTCTGCGCCGGCGCCTGTTTCGCGGCGACGGCGTCTACTGGGACGGCGCGTTCCGCGCGCGTTTGCGAAGGACCCGACCCTCCCCCCGCCAATGGCACTAGAGCCCATTCTTTTTCCTTTTCCGCGGAGAACTCGTTGTATCGCAAGTCAACCCTTCAAAACGGCGTACGCGTCGTCACCGAGTCGATGCCTTCGGTCCGCTCCGCCTCGCTCGGCATTTGGGCCGACATCGGCTCCGCCGCGGAGCCTCCCGAACAGCGCGGCGTCTCGCACCTGATCGAGCACATGCTCTTCAAGGGGACGCAGCGGCGTTCGGCCCGCGAAATCGCCGAAGCGATGGACGGCGTCGGCGGCAATCTCAACGCGTTCACCGACAAAGAGTCGACCTGCTACTACGCCAAGGTGATCGACCGCCACGTCCCGCTTGCGGTCGACGTTCTCGCCGACATGTTTCTGCACTCCGTCTTCGATCCGGCCGAGCTCGCCAAAGAGCAGAAGGTCGTGCTCGAAGAGATTCGGATGTACGACGATTCGCCCGACGAGGTGATCCACGACCTCTTCATCGCCACGATGTGGAGCGGGTCCAACCTGGGCGCACCGACGATCGGTTACGCCGAGACGGTGTCCGCGCTGACCCGCGAGGATCTGCGGGCGCACCTGCGGGCGCGTTACGCCCCGACGACGGTCGTCGTCACCGCCGCCGGCAACGTCGACCACGACCGCATCGTCGAGCTCTTCGCAGACGCTTTTGCGCGGTTCGAGGGCAAGGCCCTCTCGCCCGTTCCCGAGCGCCCGCGTCTAACGCCTGCTAGCCGCATCAAGCGCAAGGACACGGAACAAGCCTACATTCTGATGGGGACGCAAGGCGTTTCGTCGCGCGACGAACGCCGCTACACGCTTTCGGTGCTCGATACCATCTTGGGCGGCGGGATGTCGAGCCGGCTGTTTCAAGAGGTGCGTGAGAAGCGCGGCCTCGCGTACAGCGTGTACTCCTTTCAACAGAGCTATCGTGAGACGGGGCTCTTCGGAATCTCGGCTGGAACGTCGCCTGGCAGCGTGCAGGTGTGCGTCGACGTCATCGCCGGCGAGATGCAACGTCTTGCCGCCGAAGGGCCGAGCAACGAAGAAGTCGCTCTCGCAAAGGAACACATCAAGGGAAGCCTCACGCTCTCGCTGGAGAGCACATCGAGCCGCATGATGCGTCTGGGACGCAGCGAGTTCAATCTCGGGCGGCAAATAACGACCGAGGAAATCGAACGTCAGGTCGATGCCGTCGAGCGCGAGGGCGTTTGGATGCTGGCCCGCGAGTTATTCCGCGCGGAGAGCCTCGGCTTGTGCGTGCTGGGACCGCTCGACGAGTCGAACGTTCGCTGGTTGCCGAGCACTGCCGTCGCGTGATGGCGGGCGCTGAGCCGGCCGCATTTTGGTCGGTGCAGCTCGTCGTCGCGCTCGTGTTGAACGCTGTCGTCCAAGCGATCCAAATCGGCGCCTACGCGGCTCGCCTAGCCGGCGTCGTCACCGGCCGCATCGCGACCTCGATTTCGCTCTTCAACCTGTTCGTAACGGCCAGCCGTTTGGCGAACCTCGCCTATGCTCCGATGCTCGGCACGCTTTCCGACCGGGCCGGCCACGCGGTTCACGACCCGCACCTTGCGGCGGGCGCCGTGAACCAACTGGAGTGGCAAATCCGCCTGATCGTCTTGGCCGGCACCGCGGGCACCATCCTTGGCGCCCTGTTGCTGCCCGCCTTCTTGTTCTTATTCGTGCGCGGCATCAGCGCGTTCGAGCGCCTCGGCTCGGTGCCGCGGGCGCTCCTGCGCTTGGGCGACCCGCGCGTCTGGTTCGCGCTGGCTCACTCGGTGCGTCTGCCCTCACCGGCATCGCTTCGTAACTTTCGCTTGAAGGACGTGCCGGGCAAGCTGCTGCTTGGAAACGTCATCGTCACCGGCATCTATGCGATTGGGGTGGTAGCGGCAAACTTCGGCAGCGTGCTCGATCCGGCCGACGCGCGCACCGCGATCTCGCTCTCCGGAATCGTCAACGGCGTCGCAACCGTCTCGTTTGCGCTGATCGTCGACCCCACCTCGGCGTACATCACCGATCAAGCGGTCAAAGGCGAGCGCACGCTTGGGGAGGTGAAGTCGATGGTATTCTATTTAGCGGCCACCGCCATCATCGGCACGCTGCTTTCGCAGTTGATTCTTTACCCGGCTGCAAACGCAATCGCGTTCGTCGCTCACTTCGTGAACCAACTCCGATAGGTGGTCTTCGATGACTCGAATCCTGCGTGCCGCAGTCTGCGGCGCGGCGTTCCTGCTGTCCGGTTGCGCCGGCACGCTCACGCACTACATCGTCGATACGCGTAACCATCAAGGCGACCTGGCGTACCAGGCGCACAACTTCGCCGACGCCGCTACGGCCTATCGGCTAGCGCTGCGCCTGGCCCCGCAAGACGAACACGCGCGCGCGGGCTTGGCGGCGGTGCAACTCCACATCGCCGCCGAGCTCTTTCAGAAGTCCGACTTCGACGGGGCGCTTACGGCGCTGGCCGTCGCCGCCAAGTACGATCCGCAGAGCGTGCGGCTCGCCGAGCTGAAATCGGACATCGGCCAGGCGCGCATCAAGCGAGAGATCGTCGTCTCGAATTATCCGACCTATGCCGAGACCGGGCGCTCGTTGCGCCGCGCGTATTTGCAGCTCAAGTCCGAGACGGCGACGATCGTCGCGGCGCTGCAGCGCTTCGATTATACTTACGATTCAGAGCAGCTCGTCAGTGCGATCAAGGCGTCGTTCGCCCTGCGAGACGAGGTTGGTAAATTGACGAACCGGCTGGTCACCTACCGCCAGCTGGTCGAGTCCGGCTCGCCCGAGCGAGCCGCCCCGGAGCCCTTGGCCCCGGCGGCATCGCTCTTGCCCCTACCCTGATTGCGGGCTTTGTAACGGAGCTGTTCTCCGCCTGTTACGGGCACGAGGCTACGCTGAGAGCACCCACCGCTCGTTCTCGGAGGATACCCCGTGCACAATGCTTTCTCGGCGACGCTCGCCGCAAGTTTGAGCTTCTTGTCGATCACCGCGGGCTCGGCGACGGCAGCCACGCTCGTGCGTAGCGCGCTTCCCGCGGCCGGAGTTCCGGCGGGCTGGAGCGCCACCGCCACCCGTCAAATCGTGCCGCTTCGCGCTTCGGACCTCGGGCCCGTTCCGGCCAACATGCCGATGCGCGTCGTCGTCGGCTTGCAGATGCGTGACCCGGCCGGAGCCCGTGATATCGTGCGCCGCCAGCACACGCACGGTGACCCGATGTTCGGGTCGTACCTAACCCCGCAGGAGTTCACCGCGCGCTTCAACCCGACCGGTGCCCAGGTTGCCGCCGTCGGGCGTTACCTCGCGCAGCACGGCTTCGCGCACCTCGTTGCAGCGCCCAACAACCTGCTGATCAGCGCCGATGCGCGCGCCTCAGCGGTCGAAGCGGCCTTTGCCACGCAGATTCATTGGTTCCGGCAATCGCTCAACGGCACGCGCGTCGTCTACGCAAACGTCACCCCGGCATCGGTCCCCCTGGCACTGCGCGGAACGGTCCTGGGCGTGCTCGGGCTGCACAATTTCACGATGCGCACCGCTATCCGCAAGTCGCCGCGGGCGATCCAGGCGCGCATCGCTGCGACCTTCGCGGCACATTTGCGCGGCGGTTCGCTCGGTGCGGGCGTCGAGCATCCGGCCACGACCGCCTCGCCTACCCCGGCGCCCTCGCCCAGCCCCACCCCGCTTTCGTACCCGACTGCCCAAGCATGCTTGGTGACCCAGATCGACGGCGTCTGTTCGCGTGAATACGGGCCGTATGACTTCCAAGCGAACTATGATGGGCTCAGCCCCAACGACAAGCTCAAGGCCGGCCAGTTCACCGGATCGAACTCGACGAGCGGTTTCCGCACCAAGATCGCGATCTTTGCCGAAGGCGATGTCACGCAGGTCGTCACGGATCTGGCTACCTATCAGCAGACGTTCAACGTGTTTGCCTACGGCCTCGAGCGGCCATTCGGCGTGAGCATCGTCCCCGTCGGCACACCCTCAGGCGATACGTCGGGTCAGGACGAGTTCGATCTCGATACGCAGGTTTCCACCGGCATCGCGGCTGGGGTCAAACACCTTTACATCTACGACACGACCTCGCTCAGCGACTCGGATACCGCGCTCGAGTTCAACCGGTTCGCGACCGACGTGGTCGCGCAAGCCGGCAGCGCCTCCTTCGGCGAGCCCGAAGCGCTCGCGTACGCCGACGGCGCCATGACGATCGACGACGAGATCTTCAACGAGGCGGCGAGCCAGGGTCAAACGGTCTTCTCCTCAGCCGGCGACAACGGGGCGGCTTGTCCGATACTCGTCGCAACCGGCGTTCCGTACGTTCCGGGCGTGGTCGGCGTGTGTTATCCTGCCTCCTCGCCGTATGTCGTCGGCGTCGGCGGCACATCGCTCATGTCCAATGCGAACACCTCCGTCTACGGCGGTGAGATCGGCTGGCAGGGCACCGGCGGCGGGCAAAGCGAATTCGAGACGCCGACTTACTGGCAGGATACGGTCGTCCCAGCCGAACTGAGCGTTGACGGCGAGGACCGCACGGTCCCCGACATTTCGATGGATGCCGACAACGAACTCAGTCCGGCCATCGTCATCGTGAGCGGAGCAGCCGAGGGAGTCGGCGGCACGAGCCTCTCCACGCCGCTCTCGCTCGGCGTTTGGTCACGCTTGCTCAGCTCGCATCCGAGCGCGTATGGCTCGAAGAAAGGCTTCGGCTACGCTGCCCCCGCGTTGTACTACGAATTCACGCAGTTCCCGTATCCGACGCCGCCGCCCCTACCCACCGGACCTCCGGGTTACGAAACGGGCGTTATCGGCGGCTTCCACGACATCGAG
>PMHO01000006.1:55123-91205 GCA_003156715.1 Candidatus Tityobacter terrigena | reverse complement strand
CGCCGTTGTTTTGCTGGCGCGCTTTTTCGCGGCGGCGGAAGGCGCGCCAACGCGCTTCGGCGCCTGGCAGCATCTTGGCGTAATCGGTTTGGTAGACCGGCCATTTTGCGTCGGGATCGATGACGGGGAAACGCTGCAGCCAGGCGTACAGCTCGACGTTGCGCTCCAGGCGGCGGCGTTCAATCGCAATGAAGTAGCGCGCGCCCTTGCGGATCGCGCTTTGCTCGTCGAAGGGCGTCCAAAGGTACGGATCTTCCTCCCAGCCCTTGCGGTCGATGTAATACAGCACCGACGGGTCGTAGTGACCCATCACGACGAGCGTACCCGGTTTGAGCCCAGCATCGAGCGCACGCGCGGCCCGGAAGACGTCCTTGTTGTAGCGGTAGTATGCGCGCACCGGGGAAGGGGTGAAGAAGATCGCAAGCGAGCACAGCGCTAGGAGCGCGGGCAAGGCTGCCATCCGGCGTTCCCGCCAGGCCGGCACGAAGGAAAGTGCCCGGTCGAGCGACCCGGCACTCCATAGCGCCGCGAGCGGAAGCACCGGATACAGGTAGTAGTCCACGCGCTCGACCGTGACCACGACGTAAGCGTATGCAAGCAGGGCCCCGAGCCACGCAAAGACCAGCGGTCGCGCCGCGGGGCGGACGGGCACTGCGATCGCGATCGCAAACAGCGCGCAAGCGAACGGGCCCAGCATCGTCGACCACAGCAGGGCAAGCGCATCCCGGAAGGCTGCGAGCTTGTGGCGGAAGTTTGCAACCGAGGAGACGGAATCGCTAAGCGAAGGGAGGACGTGTTTGGCTACGATCCCGCTTGCCCAGTGCCACTCGGCGATCGAGCGCAGGTACGCATCGTAGCCGGCGTAGGGCAGCAACGCGATTGCGAAGTAGGCATAATACTGCGGATGGAGCAGCGTCTTGACCAAGCCGCGACGGGCAAACATCAGCGCTGCGATCGGTACGAGCCCGACTGCAGCGACCGGCTTCGCCAGGATCGCGGCGGCACACAGCAGCGCGGCCGCCCAGAAGCGCGCCCACGAATCGCTCTCGACCTCGTCGAGCCAGCGCACGGCGGCGTACAAGGCTGCCGTCAAGAAGAAGACCATCGCCGTATCGGGCATAAACGTCCGGCCGTAGTACACGCTTCCGGGATACACGGCAAACAGAAACGCCGCCAAGATTCCCGCCGCTTCCGAAACGAAAATGCGCCGCGCGAACTCGGCCAGCAAGCATACCGTGCCGAGGCTGAAGCCGATCGAGATCAGCCGGCCGAAGATCTCGTGGATGCCGAAGAGTTTGTACAGCAGCGCGGCTAGAAACGGAACGATCTGCAGCTCGAGCTCGACGTAGTTCGGCGGGGGGCCGTCGTAGTCGGCTTGCGGATGAAACGGGTTGAGGTCGAGCGTAGCAAAGTTGCGCGCGATCGCAGCGGTATCGCCTTGTCGCCAACCCGGGTGATCGAGGAGCGGGTCGTGAATCCCGCGCAGCCGCAGCGCGAAGCCGAGCACGACGACCCCCATCAGGCACAGCTCGAACCACGCCGGCCGCCGCAGCCTCAGTCGACCGACCGGAACGTCCAATACTTATTGAGGAAGAAGTTGACGAAGACGCCCGATAGGGTCGAGACCAACCAAACCGTGTGGTGGCGGTGGAAGCCGAGGCGCGTCTCCAGCACGTAAACGACGGCGTTGCCGACGAGCAGGGCGATGAACGAAACGGTCAAGAACTGAAAGCCTTCGCGACCGGCGTGACCGCTCGAGCGGAACGTCCAGATCCGGTTGAGGAAGTAGTTCGAAACGCCGCCCAACATGAAGCCGGCCGAGAAGTCGAACCACAGCGGCAGTGTCGTGCCGCGCTGCAGAATTGTGAAGAGGACGAGGTTGACGGCCATCCCCGACGTGCCGACGATGCCGAACTTGACGAACTGGCGCACACCACGGCGCTGCGCGATGCGTCCGACCAGGTTCGCCCCGCTCACGCTACCCAATACCAATCGGCGAATAAGACGGTGAAAAGGCCCAGCAGCGGAAGCGAAAACGCGACGATCGCCGAGTTCACCCAAACCCGCCGGCCCCACAGCGCGAGGATGATGAACATCGGAAAAAGGACGAGTGCGAAGCGCGGCATGCTCATCAGGCTCGAGGTCGAGAGCGGTGCAAGGATCGAAAGCGCCATGTAAGCCGAAAACGACGGGCGCAGCCGTTGGAAGCCGAAGAGGAGCACGGCGATCATCATCAGGGTGAATGCTAATTCGATGATCTGGTTCGAGATGGTCGCCGGGTTGTGCGTGGTCGCGATCAGCATGATGCCATGCCAAAAGCTGACCCACGGCGGCGAGAAGTGCCGGTCCCAATGGCTCTGAACGTGAGAGAAGTAGAGCGGGTCGCCGCGCAGCACCCAAAGCCAAGCCATGTACAGCAGCAGACCGGCCGGAATCAAAGCGGCGCCGGCGGTCACGCGCAAGGCTCGTCCGCGCGTCTGGAGGAACGCCTTCCACGAACCGCCCGAGCTCGGCATAAAGATTTCGATCAAATAGGGCACGAAGAGCAGCACGCCCTCGACGCGGGTCAGGGCGGCCAGGCCGCCCAAAACGCCGGCCGTCAGCCACTTGTGTTCTCGGATGTAGTAGAACGATGCGACCGTTAGGGCAAAGAAAAGCGCTTCCGTGTAGACCGCCGAGAAGAAGACCGCAGCCGGAAAGATGGACATGTAAAAAATGGCGCGATGCGCCACGTTGCGATCGTATTCGTGCTCCACGAGCTTATAGAAGAAAAGCAGTCCGAAGAAGAACGCGACGTTGGAGATCAGCAAGCCGGCGACCAGGTCGTTGCCGGTAAAGCGCCCGACGACGGAGATCAAGGCCGGATACAGCGGGAAGAAAGCCATGTCGGTGCCGTAGTATCCGCGCCGGGCGATATCGAGATAGTGCACGGCATCCCACCGGCCCCAGACCGCGAGCAGGGGATTGGTGGAGGCCGAGAAGTGAACCCCCGGCCGCTGGCTGATGACCACCGAAGCGAGCTCCGCGATGACGATGATCGGGAGCCGCGTGACGACGAACGTGACCAGCACGTCGCGAACCGTGTGCACGAACCGCGCCGCGACGAGAACCTTGATGAGAGCCGCGGCTGCGATGGCGAGCCCGGCCGAGCGCGCCGGCGTCCCGATCCATACCGGTGAGAGCAGGCTCAGGCCGTACAGTCCAAGCGCGCCCCACGAGAGGGCGTCCCAGCGCATCGCAACGACCGTGCCGACCACCGCGCGACGTGCGAAATAAGCGCCGTACCAGCTCCAGCCGACGAAAGCGAGCGCGACTCCGGCCAGCAGGGCTACGATCAGCGTCGTGTCGGTCCAAGCGGCCAGCACGGAGCTGCGCGTAACCGCGACGTACCACAGGAATAGCCCAATGCCGGTGCCGCCGCAGGCGACCAGCAGCAGGGCCAGTGGTCCGCATGCGAGCGCCGTGTCAAAGGGCCGAAAGGTACGGCTGGCCGTGCCTTCGGGGAAGGTGGCTTGTGCGGACATGGGCCAGCTCATCTTCTGTGCAGGCTGGTTGAGACCCTTAGCATCGCGAAGCGGGTGCAAAGTCCGGAGGTGACGCGGTGTTGGAGAGATTGTGAGAACGCAGCATTTCGACCTCGTTGTGGTCGGAGCGGGGTCAGGCGGATACGCTGCAGCGCGTACCGCGCGCGACCTCGGAGCGCGCGTTGCCCTGGTCGATCACGGACCTCTCGGCGGCCTCTGCATCCTGCGGGGGTGCATGCCCTCCAAGACGCTGTTGGCCTCGGGCGATGCAGTCCAAGCGATACGCGAGTCGCCCAAGCTGGGCGTCCGAGCGAGCCCTCCGGCCATCGACTTTTCCTACATCATCGCTCGCAAGCGCGAGATCATCCGCGGCTTTGCGGACTATCGCATCGAGGGCATTCGCTCGTTTCCGCTCTTCGAGGGACCGGCGCACTTTCTTTCGCCCGGACAGTTGCAGGTCGGCGACGGAGACGTGCTCGAGGCTGCGAACTTCATCATCGCAACGGGCAGCATCGTTGCCCCGCCCACGCTGGCAGGATTGGCCGAGGCAGGGTACATCGACAGCGATGCGGCCTTGGAGCTCGAGCGTCCGCCGAAATCGCTCATCGTGCTCGGGGGCGGCTACGTAGCGACCGAGCTCGGTCAGTTTTTCGCGCGCATGGGCGCCGCAACCACGATGTTGATGCGGGCAAGCCACGTCTTTTCGGGCGAAGACGACGACGTCGGCGACGCCGTGACGTTTTACTTCCGCGAAGAAGGCATCCGCATGGAAACGGGCGCCCAACTTTCGCGCGTCGAGCGCCGGGCTGGGGGTAAGGTCGTGCACTACCTTGTCGACGGCGTGCCCAAGAGCGTCGAAGCCGAAGAGATCTTTTACGCGCTTGGCCGCGTGCCCAACGTGGCCGGACTGGATCTGGAAAAAGCAGGCGTCGCGTACCACGCGATAACGGGCATCGAGATCGGACCGGACCTGCGCACGACCAACCCCGCGATCTTTGCTATCGGCGACGTTACGGGTCCGTACGAGCTGGTCCACGTTGCGATCTATCAGGGCGAGATGGCGGCGCGCAACGCCGTCGGCGCGCGCGAACGGGCCGACTATTGGCTGATCAAGACGCGCTGCGTTTTCACCGACCCGCAGATCGGCATCGTCGGCGAGACCGAAAAGGAGCTGCAGCGCTCCAACACGGCGTACCTGCGCGGGTCGTACTTGTTCAGCGATCACGGCAAGGCCGTCTCCATCGGCCGAACCAAAGGGTTCGTGAAGATGATGGCCTCGCCCGACGACGGGCGCATCCTGGGTGCGGCGATCGTCGGGCCCGAGGCCTCGGATCTCATTCACGAACTCATCGTCGCGATGAGCTTCGGCGCGACAGTCGACCAGTTCGTAAAAATCCCTCACCTGCATCCGACGCTGGCCGAGATCTGGACCTACCCGGCCGATGACATCATCGCCCAGCGAAGCCTCGGCTCGAGCGCGGTAGCGGTGGTCGTGTGAAGCTCGGCGTCGTTCAAAGCAAGCCGCGCAAAGGCGATATCCCGTCCAACATGGCCGCGCTCGGCGAGGTTTTTGCACAGCTCGCCGCCGAGGAAACGCCGTACGAAATGATCGTCCTCCCCGAGGCGGCGCTGACGGGGTACTTTCTCGAGGGCGCCGTTTACGAGCTGGCTTTCGAGCGGGAGAAGCTGGCGCGCGAGATCGCCCGTTTGTGGCGCTCGCAGTCCGGCGCGGAGCGCGGGCCGGTCGACATCGTGCTCGGCTTTTTCGAGAACGCCGAGGGCACGTACTACAATGCGGCGATGTACCTGAGCGTCGAACGCGCCGCGGAGCGTATCGCGCACGTGCACCGCAAGCTCTTTCTTCCGACCTACGGGGTGTTTGACGAGGAGCGCTTTCTGTCGCGGGGCCGCCGCCTCGAGGTATTTGAAACGCGCTTCGGTCGCGCCGCGCTGCTGATCTGCGAAGATGCATGGCATGCGATCGTGCCGACCCTGGCTGCGGTCAAAGGCGCGCGCCTGTTGATCGTTCCGAGCGCGTCTCCGGGTCGCGGGCTCGGCGGCGACGGCGAGCTGTTGAGCGTCTCGCGCTGGCGCGACGTCCTGCGCTCCTATGCAATCGAACATGGCGTTTTCGTCATCTATGCCGGGCTTGCCGGATTCGAGGGCGGGAAGGGAATGACCGGTTCCTCGATGGTGATCGACCCGCACGGTGCAATCCTTGCCGCCGCCCCGGCTTTGGGGGCATGCCTGATCCGCGCGCATATCGATCTGAGCGAGATCGAGCTAGCGCGCGCGGAGCTTCCGTTGCTCGGCGACCTCGACGCGGTCTTGCCCGATCTTTTGGCGGATCCGGACTTATTCTCCCAAGCCGGCGCCCGTGCCGGCGCAGCCCTCCCGTCCGTGGAACGATGAGCGCCGGCCACGTTCCCGCAGCGCCGCGTCTGCTTCCGGTGATCGATGCGACGGCGCCGAGCGAACCGTCGCTCGAGATCGATTGCGCGCTCGCGGCCCAATGGCTCGAAGCGTTCTTGCGCGACGAACTGGTCGAACGCCGCGGGATCCACGAGGCGGTGATCGGCCTTTCGGGAGGCGTCGATTCAGCCGTCACCGCGTTCCTGTGCGCGCGGGCCCTTGGAGCGGACCACGTTCACGCTCTGCGCCTCCCGTACCACACCTCTAGCGCGGACAGCTTGGCGGACGCGCAGGTAGTTATCGATGCGCTCGGCTGCCGCTCGCGCACGATCGAGATCAGCGCAGCCGTTGATGGCTACCTGCAGTTCGAGCCGGAGGCCGGCGCGCGCCGCCGCGGCAACATCATGGCACGCACGCGAATGATCGTCCTTTTCGACCAGTCGGCAAAGCTTGACGCGCTGCCGGTCGGCACCGGAAACAAGACGGAGCGCTTGATGGGATACTTTACCTGGCACGCCGACGATTCGCCGCCGGTCAACCCGCTCGGCGATCTCTTCAAGACGCAGGTGTGGGCCCTGGCTCGGTATCTTGGCGTTCCACGCGCGATCGTCGACAAGGCGCCAAGTGCGGACCTCGAGGCAAATCAAACCGACGAAGGCGACCTCGGTATCACCTATCTCAAGGCCGACCGGATTTTGGCGCTGATGCTGCTCGGCTACTCTGAGGCGCAGATTGCCGCCCGCGGTCTCGATCCCGAAGACATTCGGCTGGTGCGGCAGCGCGTAGCGAGCACGCACTGGAAGCGGCATCTGCCGACGACCGCGATGCTTTCCAACACCGCGATCAACGATTTTTACCTGCGGCCGGTCGACTATTGATGCGCGACGTCACCGAGTATCCGTTCGTCTTCTTCCCGGTCGGCCTCAACCTGCGCGGGCGTTCCTGCGTCGTCATCGGTTCCGACCGCGAAGCCGACGAGAAAACGGAAGCACTGCGCGAGGTCGGGGCGCAGGTGCGCCGGATTGAAGATGCGGCATCGCTCGAGGACGCGGACGTCGCCGACGCGTTCTTCGTGATCTCGACACCGCAGGATGAAATGCTCTCGGCGCGCCTGCGGTCGTTAGCCGACTGTCACCGCTTTTTGCTCTGCGCGATCGACCAGCCGCGCCACGGCTTTGTCGCGATGCAGGCCATCGTCAAGGCCGGCCCCGTGCGCGTCGCCGTTTCCACCGGCGGCATCTCGCCGCGGGTCGGCGGAAAGATCCGCGAGGCCTTGCAGCGGGCATTCGATGGAAAATTCGTGCGCTTCATGCAGTGCCTCAACGCGCAGCGCGAGCGCAACCGCGTTCGCATCGCCGAGTCGGAGGGACGGCGTTCGGCCATGCGCGCGGCGGCGAGAGGCTTTGAGATCGACGTGACGGTGCGCTATCCGCGATGGTTCGACGAAGGCCGTTCGATGCCGGTGCCGGAGGTGCTCGATGGCGAGCGTTGAGATCGTGGCCATCGGCACCGAGATCCTGCTCGGGCAACTGGTCGATACGAACTCGGCCCACATCGCGCGCACGCTGGCCGACTCCGGCATCGACGTTTTCGCCAAGCACGCGGTCGGCGACAACGCGCTTCGGCTCGAGGAAATGCTGCGCGGGGTACTGGATCGGGCCGACGGCGCGATCACGACCGGCGGGCTCGGCCCGACCGTCGACGATTTGACCAAGGATGCGGTCGCGGCGGCCGTCGGCACGACGCTCGAACTGCACGAGCCGTCGGTGCGAGCCATCGAAGAGCGCTTCGCGGCGCTCGGGCGAGCCGGCGAGATCGGCGAAAACAACCGCCGCCAAGCGATTCTTCCCAAGGGTGCGATCGTGCTGCCGAACGGCAACGGGACCGCCCCCGGTTTCATCGCGCTGCGCGACGACGGCAAGTTCGTCGCGTGCATGCCGGGCGTGCCGCGCGAGATGAGGCCGATGCTCGGCGAGGGCGTGATGCCTTGGCTCGTCGCGCGCTATGGTTTACGCGCCGCGATTTACACGCGCACGCTGCACACCGTCGGCATTGCGGAATCCGACATCGACCGCCGCATCGAAGACCTTTTCCGGCGCCTCGAGAATCCCAAGATCGCGGTGCTGGCGCACGAGTTCCGCGTCGACGTGAAGATCATGGCGAAGGCCGAAAACCGCGCTGCCGCCGAGGCTCTCATTCGTCCGGTCGAGGCGGAGCTGCGCGAACGCATCGGGCGCGGCATCTTCGGAGTCGACGAGCAGACGCTAGAGGGTGCGATCATCGAGGGCTTGCGCGAACGCAACCTGAGCGTCGTGACGGCCGAGTCGATCACCGGCGGCGCGATCGCCGACCGCTTCGTGCGCGTACCGGGCGCGTCGGCCGCCTTTCGCGGTGGAATCGTCGCATACGACAACGCGCTGAAGACGTCGCTGCTCGACGTCGACGCGGCCACGATCGAGGGGCACGGCGCGGTTAGCGAAGAGGTTGCCGTCGCTATGGCGCGCGGTGCGCGAGCCCGGCTGAGCGCCGACCTCGCGCTCGCGACGACCGGCATCGCAGGGCCTAGCGGCGGCACGCCGGACAAGCCCGTCGGCCTCGTCTGGTTCGCGCTCGCCGGCGAGGACGGGAACGTGCGCACGCGCAGGGTGACGATTCCGGGCGATCGCGACGACATTCGGCGCCGCGCCACGACGCTCGCCCTCAACCTTCTGTGGCGCCATTTGGAGCCGGCATGAAGCGCGACCCGTTTCGAGCGGCCTACGGCGCGGCAGTCATCACCGCTTGTGTTCTTGTCTTGGCGGCCGTTTCGCTGACGCGCGGCCGTGCCGAACCGTCCCCCGCGCAATCGCCGCCGGCATGGGCCTACCCGGTCAATCCGCCCGGTTTCAAGTATCCTGCGGATGACCATGTCCCGCGCCACGTGCCCGGAAGCTCGCGCACGTTCTTACCGGCGCAATTGCAGAGTTTTTTCAATGCGCCCGACTGGCATCCCAACGATCATCCCCCGATGCCGTACGTGGTCGCGCGCGGCCGCCGGCCACACGTCTTTGCCTGCGGGTTCTGTCATCGCCCGAATGGTGCGGGCGGCCCCGAGAACGCAAGCCTTGCGGGGCTGCCTTTCGGCTACATCGTGCAGCAGATGGCCGACTTTAAGAACGGCAAGAGGCGGACCTCGGTTCCGAAGCGGTCGCCCCCGCGATCGATGGTCGCGCTGTCGCGTTCGATCTCCGGCGCGGAGACCGTGGCTGCCGCCCGATATTTTTCCAACCTGCGGCCAAAATCATACATTCGGGTCGTCGAAACCGCGACCGTTCCTGCAACGCGCGTCGCCGGGTGGTTCCTGGCGATCGACACGACGGGAAGAAGCGAGCCGATCGGTGAGCGTATCATCGAGGTGCCGGCCAACCTCGAGCAGTTTGAAAACCGCGACGATCGCGCGCTCTTCATCGCCTACGTGCCGGCCGGTAGCGTCCGGAGCGGCAAAGCGCTCGTTTTGGGTTCCGGCGCAACGACGGCGTGCGCAACATGCCACGGCGCCAGGCTGAACGGTGCCGGGGCCGTACCGAGCATCGCGGGCCGCTCTCCCAGCTACATCGTGCGCCAGCTGTTCGACATCCAATCGGGACGCCGTACCGGTGCCGGCGTCGAGCCGATGAAAGCCGTCGTACGGCATTTAACGGCGAGCGACATGGTTGCGATCGCTGCCTACCTGGCAACTTTGAAACCGTAGCGCCGCGGGGTTACATCAGTCGCGCCTCGGCGAACGGCGCGCTCTTCAGACCACGTCGTAGGGAGCTCGAGCCTTCTGGCCCGAGCTCCCTCTCTTCAAGTCCGGTTCAATGCCGGCACTAGTGTGCGGCGTGCCTCGGGTCGACCGTCGTCGGGTCGGCAACGGTCTTGAACGGGAGCCGCTCGTCGGCCGCACCGTACGGCTTGGCAATGATGCGATACGCGAAGGTCACCGAGCTGCGGCCGCCGCCGATTTGGCGCACCTCGAAGCCGCCGGGAGTGCGATTCGTAACGTACAGCGCCGCGTCGCCTTCGGGCGTAAGGAGCACGATATACGGCCTCGTTGCGTCGATCGTGTTCGCGAAGTCGGGCGCCAGTGCAACGCGGGCAACGCCGGCGCGAAGGGTCCCCTCACCGACGTCGTCGATCGTCGGCTGGCTCGTCCTCGCCGCGAACGACGCTTGGTGGCGCGTGCGGCTGCAACCGGAATGGCAATCGCCGCTCGTATAGAGAAGGCCCTGAATGAAGGCGTTCCCCTGCGAGAAGAGGCCGTAACCGCTCGACGCCGCGGCGAAGCCGTACACGCCGAAACCGTTATCCGATTGCCCGTAGACGCCGGATGCGCCGGACGTACCGTCGAAGTTATAACCGCCGACGCCCGCGTTGGCCCCGCTCGCCTCACCGAGAACGCCAAAGAAGGTGTTGGCATTTCCCTGGACGCCCGCGCCGTCTCCAGAATTGCTGCCTTCGATGCAAGAGCCCGAGCCGGAGCAGCTCTTCGCCCCTCCCTTGTCTGGGCGTACGCTTTGGTGGCCAGTGCCTTGGGCATTGGCGATCGCCACGGCGCCGCTCGCCGTCATCGCCATGGCAAGGGTGAGGACCGCCCAAACTTTTGCTTGCGCGCGCCGGCCCTCCGAGGGTATGTGCTGTGTCATGATGTTCCTTTCATCGATGTCTGTGCACCCTCACATCTGACGGAGGGTTTGCGCTCCTATCCTGCCCGCGCGCGGCCGGACGGTCGATACACAAGGAACACAGATAGCGGACACAAGTAGCGTCCACGGCAAAACGTGCCGAATTTGAATCGGTCCGCCGGCGCCGCCTCCTACGGGTTCGACGACGTGCTGTAGCCGACGGCTTCGAGGACGCGTTGGGTGGCAAGTGCGTCCTCAAATGTGGGATAGTGGGCCGGTTTGCCGTCGATTGCGTTCGCGAACTCGTCCAGGAGCGCGACGAAGAGCGGGATGTCGGGCCGGATCGAGCTCAAGTTGGCGTGTTTAGCAGGGGCGATCTCAAGCTCGGCCGTCTCGTCCTTGTCGACGAGGAAGGTCGTGACGTCGATCAAGCCCTTGCCGCTCGCGACGGCGGTGCGCTGCTCGCCGTGGACCGCGAAGAGCATCGAGTCCACGGCGTGCGTGGCGTCGGCGCTCACGCTCGCGACGAGCCCTTCGCCGTAGTCGATCAGCGCGAAACTCCCGTCGGCGACGTCGCTTGCGAACGCACTGCCGTTGAATTGCCGCTGCGGATTCGCGGTGCGCGAGAACCCGCTGGCGCTTTTCGGAGGCCGGCCGGCAAGCCACGAAGCGCGGTCGATCAAATGCGAGAGGATCGCACCGGCGATCCCGCCGCCGCGCCGGTGCTCGAACCACCAGCCGGGGCCACGTCCCTGTTCGTGCGCACGCAGCCACGTCGAAACGAACTGCGATTCGATCTGACGCGGCGCCCCGAGATGGCCGTTGTCCAGCAGTTCTTTGATCGCGATCGCCGACGGCATGTAGCGAAACTCGTGCGCGACCGCGCAGATCGTGCCGGCCCGCGTCGCCGCCGCGACCATCTCTTCGCACTCGGCGACGTTGAGTCCGAACGGCTTCTCGCAGAGCACGTGCTTGCCGCGCTCGAGGCTGCGCACAACGGCCTGGCGGTGCAAGTACGGCGGCGTGGCGACGGAAACGACGTCGACCTCGACGCCGTCGAGCAGCGTTTCGAGCGTGTCGAAGGCGTGGGGCACGCCGCGCTCGCGCGCAACCTCCTCCGCGCGGTTCGGCGAAGCGATGGCGACCACATCGAAGCGCCCCTGCGCCGCAAAAGCCGGCACGTGCACCGCCCCTCCGAAGCCCGACCCCAGCACGCCGACGCGCAGGCGTGCGCTAGGTCCGCTCGGCACGGGCGATGCCTCCATCGGTGTCCATGGAAGGGGGGCCTTCTCCGCGCGCAGGCTGGGACATGCGCCCTGCCGCCAGGCTGAAACCGGCTGCCTTCTCCGTCGTATATCGCGTGAATCGGGCCCTGCGGGGATGCTGTTTTCAGAGGAGATTGCGTATGTGGACGGTCTTTGTGGTCATGGTTTGCTCGGCGGTGGCGGCCCCGTTCATCGCTTTTGCGTGGGCAATGAAGCGCGAACAGTGCCCTCATTGCGGCGCCTCGATCGAACCGAACCCAGCGCTCGTGCGCATGTTCACCGGTCAAGGAGAGGATCGGCCTTCGCCCGGCGCCGCCGAGCCGACAGCCTAGCCGGCGCTGGAGTTCTGCGCGTCGCTCCGGCGGAAATCAGCAATGGCTTCGATCTTGCCCAGCAGATTGGCGTTGAACTCGTCAAGCTGCTCCGCCGGTATCCAATACTCTACGTGCTCGGGCCCGCCGACCCGTCGCGGTACAAAGCGTTTCAGATAGCTATTGGCGACGGCGAACCTCGTCACAAAGCCGGCGCCGCTCGCCTCCACGTTCCAATCGCGCGCGATCTGTATCGCGTATGCTTCGTTTAGCACCGGGTAGAAGAAAGGCTGCTCCGCCAACCTCGGCGGAAAACGCGTCCAATCGGACTGCTTGATGAGCTCGAGTTCTTCCGGACCGACGGGTCGATACAAGATCGTGCAGTCCGCGTCAGCAAGCATGACCGATTCCGAGAAGGTAGCGTCTCGCAGGCGCGCGCGTCGACGTCGGAACACTCCCGTTCACGCGAGCAATGGGTCGCGCACGGCTTCTGCGAGCAGGTCGAAGGCTCGTTGTAATTGCGGTTCGGTGATCGTTAGGGGCGGGGCGATGGTGAGCGCCTCGCCGCGCAAGCCGCAGGGCAGCACGATGAGGCCCTTTTGAAGCGCTCGCACGGTCGCGGCCGCGGCGACGGCAGAGTCTTTGAATTCGATCGCCCACAGCATGCCGCGCCCGCGCACGTCGGCGATCTGGGTGTTGAAGCGCTGGAGCGCGTGCAGACGCTCGGCGATCAGCGGCTCGCGGCGGCGCGCGACCGCGACCAAGTCGAGACGCTCGATTTCCTCGATGTTGGCCAGCGCCGCAGCGCACCCCATCGGGTTTCCTAGATAGGTCGAGGTGTGAAGCGCTTCGCCGCCGGAGGGCTCCCATGCGTCGGCCACATCGCCGCGTGCGATCGCCGCAGAAATCGGGAATCCGCCGGCCATCGCTTTCCCGACGCAGAGAATGTCGGGACGCACGCCTTCACGCTCGCAGGCGAATAAAGTTCCGGTTCTTCCGAAACCGGTGTAGATTTCGTCGACGATCAAAAGCGCGTCCCGCGCGTCGCACAACTCCCGCAGACCGCGCAGAAAGCCCTCGGGCGGCACGATGACGCCGGCCCGGCCTTGGATCGGTTCGACCACGACCGCTCCGATCGAGTGGTCCTTGCGCAACGTCTTTGTCACGAATGCGAGCGTTCGTTCCCGGCTGCGCGGCTCGCGCGGGTCGGGGAAAGGCGCGAAGCTCGTCGTGCCGCGTAGTTGCCGTCGCCAAGGCCTGCGAAACTTCGCAATGCCGCCGATCTCGAGGGTGCCGTACGAGAGCCCGTGATATGCCCCGGCGAACGCAAGCACGTTCGGCTCGCCGGTCGCGAGCAAGGACGTCTTTAGTGCGAACTCGAGCGCTTCGGCTCCGCTGGAGCAGAGAAAGCTCTTGGGCCGATCGAGCGGCGCGATCGCGGCCAACTTCTCGAGCAAATGGACTTTGACGCTGCTCGGATGGACGTCACCCATTCCGTGCGGCAAACGCGCCGCCTGCTCGGCGATCGCGCGCGTGACGGCGGGGTTCGCGTGACCGGCCGCAGCGACGCCGAAGGCCGCCGTCAGATCGAGGTAGCGGTTTCCGTCGACGTCGCTGATGGTCGCACCGGCGGCGGACTCCCAGAAGACGGGAAACTCCGCGCTGACATAAGTGACGCCGCGCGACTCCGTCCGTGCAAGCGAAGCGGCAAGTGCGCGCGAGCGCGGCCCTGGGATCTCCGTGACGATCGACTCGAGGTCGCCGTTCACGCGATCGGCGCGGCAGGGAACGGATCGCGATAGACGGCGCGCACGAACGGAAGGATGCGGCTTTCACCGCCGTGGTTCCCCGCCGGCGGCGGATCCTGGAGTGCACCCAGGCGCGCGATGCGTGCGGCACCGGAAGCGACGGCGAGCGCCAAGACGTCGGGTCGAGGAACGCTCGCGCAAGCGAAGGCTTCGAGCGGCAACTCGTGTTCGCGAAGATACGCAAGGGCAGACTCGGGTCCGTCGACCGGATAGATGACCAGGGTCCGCGGCGCAAGCGGCGGCGGCTCGACGAGGCGCGGATCGAACGCGACGACGTGCGCGGCTCCGGCCCGTGCGTGAACGGAACCCTGACCTTGTGCGGTACGGAACAGCATGCCGTTGCGAAAGGCGAGCGCGCTGGCCGCGGGCTCGCGGTTGTTCGAGGGGAATTCGATCGCCACGTCGTCGCACGCTGCGGCGGCGAGCTCGGTGAAGCGTGCCGCATCGACCGCCGCGCCTTGCTCGACGAACAGCGCGTGGAGCGACAGACAGCCTTCGCCGTCGTACAGCAGCGCATCGAGCGCGGCGGCCCGCGCAACGGCGCGCGCAGCTGCTTCGTCCGGCAGATCGTCACGCGATACGTAGCCGATGCTCGTTCGATGACCGAACGGGATGAAGCGCGCATCGGGCGCCAGTTGAGCGCGAATCGTGCGCAGCGTTGCGGCGCGCCCGAAAGCGACGACGACGCCGGCCGCGCCGATGCGCGCCGGCGACTCGACCGGATCCGCGCCCGGCCAGGACTCGACGCGCACGGCGTCCTCGAATTCGGCACGCTCTTCGACCAGCGTTTCCGCGAAGGCGGCGACCAGCCGGTCCGCCCGATCCTTGACCGTCACGCGCGCTTTCGCGCACAAGGCAAAGACCAGGTATGGAATCGCCACGCCGAGGGTCGTGTTGCTGGAAAGGATCGCAACCTCATCGATGCCGCGATAAAAAACCGCGGGGCGCCCGGCGCGCTCGACAAAGCCGTCCAGCGCAGCGAGGCTGCCCAGCTCGCTCACGATCGTCGCCGTCAGCGCCTCGGGCGTGATGCCGCTGAAAAGCCGGTCCAGCGCGTAGTCGACGACCGGCTCGGTGTATCCGGTGCGCTCCATGCTGGCGCGGGTGGCCCGAATGCGTGCCGGAAAGTCGGCGTCGCACCAGCGGGCCGCGGCATCCCCGATTGCCGCGACGATTTCGCGGGCGCGCAAGGCCCGAAGGCCGCCCGTTGCGCGCTTAGCGACCGGAGGCAAGCAGATCTTCGGCGTCGAGGGAGCAGCCGCGCGCGGGCGCGTCGAGCTCGCGCCCCAGCAGTACGAAGCCGCCGTCGACCAAATAGGCGCGGTCTTCGGTCTGGACGGCGATCACCGAAGATTGGTTCGCGAGGTCGACGTGGCGCAGGTAACCGGCGCGATTCGCCGTTGCGATCCGGCGACCGTGGGCGTCAACGAGCAGCGCGCGCAGCCACGGCGGCCCTGTTTTGCAGCGTTCCGCGCCGGCGCGCGACTCGAGGGTATCATAGTACTGGCTGAGCAGCTCGGTCATCCCGTACTCGGCCACGATCGAGCGTTGCCCGATGCCGAAGGTGCGCTCGGCGCGGGCGTAAAGCTCGCCCCGTTCGACCGCGCGCGTGCGGCCCTTGAAGCCGCCGGTCTCCATCACGCGCGATCCAGGCGGCGCGGTAAATCGCGTCCCCGTCGACTCGAGCGCGTCAAGCAGCGAGACGAGAGCGAAGGCGGTGGCCGCGATGCAGACCGGCTGCGCTTCGTCGATCGCCGACTGCATCGCCCGCGCGAAGCGCGCTGCATCGATGCGATCGTCCTCGAGGAAGTATGCCGTTCGTCCGTCACCGCGCGCCGCGGCAACGCAGTGCATCATGTGGCCGAGCGACGAGTGCGCGTTGTGCCGCGGATCGGGCACCAGCAGGAGGTAGCGCAGGCGCGCGCCGTCCGAAAGCATGAACCGCTCGAACCCCGCCAGCAGCGCAGCATCGTAGAGCACCACGCGTTCGATGTAGTGCCTGCCGCACAGCCGAGCGGTCGTGCCGCTGGTGTGAAAAACCCGTTCGGCAACGCTCGCGTCGAATGAGGCGAGCGTTGAATCCTTGAACGCCGAGGCCGGCGCGGCCGGAATGTCGTGCCAGTGTTGCGGCAAACGTTGCGGTCCAAAACCGAGCGAGGCCGCGAAGCGCGCGTAGGGCTCGTTGCGCTCGATTTGCGCGGCGAAGAGGTCGCAGGCGAGCGCGTTGAAGGTCGCATCGTCGCAACCGATGCCGCCGGAACGCCAGTCGGCGACGATTGCAAGGAAGCGCTGGTCGAGACCAAGCTGAGCTTTCAGTGCCGCGGTGCTCCGAATTGTGCCGGCCGGCGCGCGGTGATGAGCCCGCTGTTGAGGCCGCCGATCGAGAGCCCGCCGTCGAAGCGCGCCGACTCCACCTTGATGCAGCGATCGACCACGACGTCGAGACCCGCTGCGTCGGCGATGTCGATCGCGTCTTGGTTGATGACGCCGTACTGGAACCAAATGGCCTTTGCCCCGGCAGCTACCGCCGCGCGAGCGACTGCCGGCGCATCCGCCGGCTTGCGGAAGACGTCGACGATGTCGGGCGCTCCGCGTTCGGCGGCGTAGGCTTCGAGGGATGGATAGGCTTTGACGCCGTCGATCTGTGCGACCGCCGGATTGATCGGCGAGAGGTCGAGCCGGCCGCGCGTCCGCAGGTAGGAGAAGACGAAGTAACTGGGTCGGGTCGGGTTCGGCGAAGCGCCCACCATCGCGACCGTGCGCGAACGGGCCAAGAGGTCGCGCCGCTGCGAGACCGTCGTCAGGATCACGCTTGGGCTCCGACTGTATCGCGTGCCGCGACCGCGGCCGCCGCACGCAGCCCGCGCTCGAGGTCCCACAGCAGGTCGTCCGGATCTTCCAAACCGACCGAAAGACGAACCATCTCGGGTGTGACGCCGCCGGCCCGCATCTCGTCCTCGGTCAGCTGCTGGTGCGTCGTCGTTGCGGGATGGATGACCAGGCTCTTCGCGTCGCCGACGTTGGCGAGATGGCTCCATAGGTCGAGTGTTTCGATGAAGGCTCGGCCTGCCTCGCGCCCCCCGCGCAGGCCGAACGTAAAGACCGCGCCCGCGCCGTCCGGAAGATACTTCTTGGCGAGCTCGCGAAACGGCGAGTCCGGCAGCCCGGCGTAATTGACCCACGCAACTTCGTCGCGCTCGCGCAAAAACGCGGCCACGATGCGCGCGTTCTCAACGTGCGCCTTCATGCGTAGCGGAAGCGTTTCGACGCCTTGCAGCACCAAGAAGGCGTTCATCGGCGCGAGNNAAATTCATGTCGTGGTAACCCGGGCTCGGCTCTGAAAGCAGCGGATGCTTTCCGGCGTTCCATGGGAACCGTCCGCTCTCGACGACGACGCCGGCGATCGCCGTGCCGTGGCCGCCCAAGAACTTCGTAGCGGAATGCACCACGATGTCGGCACCCCATTCGATCGGCCGGCAGAGCGCAGGCGAAGCAAAGGTGTTGTCGACGATGAGCGGGAGGCCGTGCTCGTGCGCTACCGTAGCCCAAGCCTCCAGGTCGGCGACGTTCCCGAGCGGGTTGCCGATCGTCTCGGTGAACAAGGCTTTGGTGTTGGGCATGATAGCTGCGGCCAACGCGGCCGGATCGTCCCCGGGAACGAGCGTGCAGCCGATCCCCATGCGCTTGAGGGTCACCGTGAACTGCGTGACCGTCCCGCCGTATAACGAGGCGCTCGCGACGAGGTGATCGCCGGCTTGCGCGATGCAAAGGACGGCCACGAGCTGTGCTGCCAAGCCGCTCGCCGTCGCGACCGCACCGAGTCCACCTTCGAGGCTCGCCATGCGCTCTTCGAGAGCGGCGACCGTCGGATTCCCGATCCGGCTGTAGATGTTCCCGTAGGTGCGCAATGCAAAGAGCTCGGCCGCATGCTCGGTCGAGTCGAAGACGAAGCTGGTTGTCTGGTAAATCGGCATGGCGCGCGCGCCGGTCGTCGGGTCCGGCGGCGTTCCCGCGTGAAGCGCGCGCGTGCGAAAGCCAAATGGCCGATCTTGCATGCTGCCCGGTTCGACGCCCGGGCTAGCCGTCGCTCTTGCGGCGCGCGAGGGCGCTAGTAGCGCTTGAGCGGGTTCTTCGGCGGCAGTGCGCGGTGCTCGGCGGTAAATGCGACCGGATCGCCTTTGCCGTAATCAACTAAGCCGACCATGTCGGTGGCGCCCTCAACGTAGCCGGAAAGAACGACGTTGCCGGTCGGTTCTTTTACCACGATACGGATCAGCCGGCCGTCGTACGAACCATCGAGCGGATAGGCCTTCGCGTTCACGTTCCAGGTGCCGCCGAGCGTGCTTTGCGTCTGCGTGATCTTCAAATACGAATACAGCGTCCTGTCTCGGTACTGCACTTGCACTTCCCACGTCCCGTCCAGCGTCGCGAAGGCGGGTGAGGTCGGGGTCTCGGTCGGAGAAGGCTCGGCACTCGCCGGTGCCGGCCTGGCGCGCCGGCCGCGCCCGCTGGGGCTCCCCGTGGGGCTCCCGACCGGGACCGGCGTCGGCGCCGGAAAGGGCGAAAAGGTTCCGTTCGGTGCCGGCGGCGGCGGTGGCGTCAACGCGCCGGGCGGAGGCGTCGGCTGACCCGGAACCGGCTGGGTCTCGGCCACGGCGTGCGAGCCTGCCAGGCCAATCCCGAGCGCGAGCGTCAACGTTACCCCTGCGAACGCAGGCAGCAGAGCGAGGAGGCGAGGGTGCTTCACGCGACCACGTTGAGCAGGGCTGATTTCAAAGCAAGGCAGCGCGTTCGCGAAGGGCTCAGTCGTTCCCGCCCCGCCTTTTGCCTCGTTCTTGCGGGCGGCCGACTCAGCATGTAAACCGGGAATGAAGCGCCTTCAGAACTTGAAGTAGATGAACGGGGTCGCATCGGACGGAACGGCGAGCAACTCTAGCGCGAGCAGTACGCCGGCAAGCGCACCGATTTGGCCGAGTCGCGGTAAGGCGTTCCAATCGATGCGAGCGCCGCGTTCCTGCGCGACCTCGATCCCGAACGCGATTGCAGCGAGGACCAGCGTCCAGGGAGCCAGCAGACCGTCGCCGGCGCCGCCGGCAAACATCCGCCCGAGCACGAGCCACGCGTCGCTAAAGCTGCCCGCACGAAACAAAACCCACCCGAACAGTACCAGCAGGAACGTCAGCAAGGTTGCCGCCACCCGGATGAGGCCGGTTGGCCGAAACGAGCCGAACCGGTTCCGGCAGACGCGCTCGATCGAGAGGAAGATCCCGTGGTAGCCGCCCCATGCTACGAACGTCCAATTCGCACCGTGCCAAAGGCCGCCGATCAGCATCGTGAGCATGATGTTGCGGACCGTCGCCGCGAGTCCGCCGCGGTTTCCGCCGAGCGGAATGTAAAGGTAGTCGCGCAGCCAGCTCGACAGCGTCATGTGCCAGCGCCGCCAAAACTCGGTGAAGCCCCAGGCGAGATACGGCCGGTGGAAATTCTCGGGGAAGTCGAATCCGAGCAGCCGCGCCGAACCGATCGCGATATCGCTGTAGCCCGAGAAATCGAAATAGATCTGCAGCGCGAAGGCGAGGGCCCCGCTCCATGCCGCCGGCGCGCCTAAATGGGTTGGGGTGCCGAGCGCTCCGAAATAGACGTCGGACACCGTCGCGAATTGATCGGCCAGTACGGTCTTCTTGAGAAGGCCGGCGATGATCTCACCGACGCCGAGCGTGACCTTTTCCCGGCTCGGCGTCTGCCATCCGTACAGTTCGCCGAAGAAGCGCCCGGCGCGCACGATCGGCCCGGCGAGAAGCTGTGGAAAGAAGGCAATGTACAGCGCGTAGTCGAGCGGATTGCGGACCGCCCGGATCGTCTTACGGTAGACGTCGACAAGGTACGAGATGCTTTGGAACGTGTGGAAGCTGATGCCGACCGGGACGATGAGGGAAAGCAACCACGGGTCGCCGGACAGTCCCAGAAGTGCGGCCAGCGTTCCGGTCGCGAAGTTCGCGTACTTGAGAAACCCGAGAAAGGCGACGTTGGCCGCGATGCCGAGCGCGAGCAGCCCGCGCCTGCTCGCCGGAGGAGCGCGTTCGATGGCCAGCGCCACGCCGAAATCGGTTGCGGTCAAGGCGATCAACATCAGCACGTACCATTGGTTCCAGCTGGCGTAAAAGGCATAGCTTGCGACCAGTAAGATCGTCCGGCGCCAGCGTAACGGCGACGCGTAGAACGCGATCAACACCGCGATGAAGAAGAGGAAGAAGTCGTACGACTGAAAGAGGACGCCGTGCTGAGGCCACGGGAGCACGGCAACGGTCGGTATCGCTATTGCAGCAGGCGCCCGCGTCCTCGTGGCGGGCGCGACGGGAAGCGGCACTGCCGCGGCGCTCGGGGCCGCAGCGGCCACCGGCTGCGGCGCTCGGTTGACCGGATCCGACGGCGCGACGGGATCGGGGTCGGGGTCGAGCGCGCGCGCGACGTCGAGCCCGAGGTGCCGGCTAAACCGTTCGGCTCCCGCGCCATTGAGGTGGTCGTGGTCGGCGAATAACTCCGGCCGCTCTAGCGCCAAGTACGGGCCTTGAGGAATGAGACGCGCGCCGCCTTGCCTGGCGAACTCGAGCAGCGAGCCGGAAGCGCCGCTCGGCGCCGTGCGGTGGGCGGGCCGTGCCGGAATGCGCACGAAGATGACCGGCGTACCGGTCTCACGGTAGCGCGCGATCAACCATCCCAGCCATTCGCGGCGGTAGGCGCCGTACGACGGGCTGGGCGCGACGGGTGCCAGCACTTGCCGTGCGATTGCAATGCGCTCGTTGGGCGGCACCGATGCTGGGAAGGTAATCCGGTCGTGCGTGAAGTCGACCTTCAAGCCGGCCAGGGTCCATACGCGCAAGTGCGGCTCCTGCGCGATGGGTTGGGGCGCGCGCCACTCTGCCCTGACGACCTTGAGGCGCTCGACCGGATCGGCGATGAACTCCTGCACGTCGTCGCGCAGTTCCGGGCCGCGCAAGAGCAGATCGATCGCGACGTGCAGCCGCGTCACGACGTTGCTGAACGTTCGCGCAACGCGGAACGCCTCGGCGAATCCGACTCGAAACACGATGAAGCGCAAGTCGAACATCCGGTTGTTGCCGTCTTCGCTGCCGCTCGCGCTGTCGTCGTCGGCGTACGTGTCGACGGGAATCACGACCGCGCGAAAGCGGTCGGAAGCCGGGTCGATAGCGCGCACGAGGAAGGCCCAGCAGCGCGGCGTCGTGCCGGGGACCGCGGCGCTCACGAAGCGCAGCGAGCCGCCGGCCGCGTCGGCTTTCGGCAAATCGAGGCCCGCCAAAACGCGTGAGTCGCCCAGGACGAGCACGTCCCGGCGACGGTCGAGCCCGGCCTGCCGCAGGCGCGCCACCGTCAGCTCGAAGCTGCCGACGCTCGACGAGGGATCCAAGAACGGGCGGTAGAGCGACGAACCGAACAGCAAGAAGTTGGCCGCGACGAATGCCAGGACGGCGGCGAACACGAGGCTCGCCGCGCTTGCGCTGCGGCCTCTCAGCGTATCGTTCTCCGGTGGAGTGGAATTCGTGATGTCGTTCCTGGCACCCAGCCGTCGTGGCTTGTCGGCCAACGCTCTAACCCTCACCTTGTTCCCCGGGCGGGACTCGTCGAGTTAGACGGCCTGAGGCGTATAAGCAGGCGTTAGCTTATATAGCGCTCTCGGACCGAGGGGCCACGCGGCGCCACCGGCTCCTTGCGGGCGGTGTTATGATGGAACGACTGTGAAAGAGAAGATTCATCCGAAGTGGTTCTCCGAGGCGCGCGTCCATTGCGCGTGCGGAAGCACCTTCACCACCGGCTCGACATTGAAGGAGATCCACGTCGAGATTTGCTCGGCTTGCCACCCCTTGTTCACGGGCCAGCAGAAGTTCGTCGATACCGCCGGTCGCGTCGACCGTTTCAATCAGCGGCTTGCCGCCGCCGACAAGAAGAAGTCCGAGGCAGCCGAGCGTCAGCGCCGTAAGGCGGAAGAAGCCGCCGCTAACGCGTAGCGCCTGGGATGGCGCGTACGGTCGCGCGTCCCGCGGGATCGCGGCGCCTCGCCCCGCACGCCACATTCCGCGTGAAGGCTGCATTTAGCGCGGTTTTCGCGTGCGCGCTCGTCTGCGTGGCCGGCGGCGGAGCCGTCGAGCCGACGGGTCTGCACGCGGCGGTGCCGACCTCGGCGGCGGGTATCCCCATGCACCTACCGGTGGTCGAGTTTCTGGGCCGCGATTTCTCCGGCCACCTTCGCCAGTATCCGGACTACGTGACGACCATGGCTCGCTACGTCGATCTGACCGTCGGGGAATTCCCGCCGTTCTACGCTCGGATCCCGGCCCTAGCCGGCGCCGACTTCACGACCTGCATGGGCTCGCGCGGCGTCACGGCGTTCGGGGGCGCGTCCAGCGGCTTTGTGGGGGCGAATCAGTACGCGCGCCCCGACTGCTCGCAGCGCGATGCATGGCCCGACAGCGCGTTCTTCCGTTCGCCGCGCGACGGCAAGGTCTTGACCGACTCCGACTCCGGAAGCGGCGGCCTCTTTCAAGTGTTCGCCGATCCGAACTCGCCGATCGTGGCCGACAACCTGCGTCACATCGCCGACGACGTTTTCGCACGCTACCCGCACCTGCGCGGCCTGTATTTCGACAATTTTGGCTTTCCCGGAATGCCGGGCGATACCGTCTGTGACGGGGTCGGCGTCTACCAATCGCCGCACAAGTACGTTTGCAGCAGCAGCCTCAAAGCGGAGAGCGCGTTTGAGTCGCCGCAGCACTGGCTGCACGGCATGCGAGCGCTCTTGGAGCGACTCGACAAACCGGTCTTCGTGAACGCCTTGAACGGCCTCTACGACCCGGGCGACTCGTCGTCGGTCCCGCTGGTGAGCCAAATCGCCGGCGATCGATCGATTCTCGGCGAGGCCTGTGACAACTGTTTCTTCCAGCCGAACGCGTACGAGATCGTGCAACAACTGCGCGGCGCGATGCGCGTCATCGCCGCCGGCAAGGCCGTGATGGTGCTCAACGAGGGCGCAACCGACCCGGCGGTACGCGCCTCGGCGCTAGCGATCGTCGCCTTGTTCGTCACGCCCGATTCGACGTACGTGGATGACAACGAATGCGGCGCGGCATCGTTGATTGCAGCTTGCCCGGAAGTCGCGCTCACGTTCCTGCATCCGCAAGAGACGGTCGACGATCCCGACAAGCTGCCCCGCCATGGGGCTTTCTTGACGCGCAGCTTTGCGCAGTGCGGCTGGGCCGGCAGACCGCTCGGACCGTGTACGACCTACGTGAACCCAACGCGCGACGCGCTCGACCTCACGTTGCGGGGCGACCATCCGCAGTACACGATCGCACCCGTCTCCGGCACGAAATCGTCGCTGTGCGGCTGCTTCGGCGACGATGCGCCGGCGTACGCCGTTCGCTTGTGGACCGGGACCCAACGGGTCGAGTGGGGACGCGGCATCGTCATTTACGGCTGCGGCGTCTATCCCGCAACTTGCCGTTACGCGCCGCTCGGCGCAAGCGCGCCCAAGGCCGAGCTGCAGACCGCGCCCGACGACACGGAAGGCGCGAGCCGATTCTTCGAGGAACGCCTGCGCGGCGCCGTTTAGGGGTTTAGCATGTTGAACTTGGGGCGGCTCGAGTCGCTCTCGCGGCGGTTCGATGAAATCGATGCCGAGCTCGCCGGGAGCACGGGTGCGTTCGATCAGGAGCGCTTCACGGCGCTCGTCAAAGAGCGTGCGGCGCTCGAGCCGACGGTCGCAGCGTACCGCTCCTACGCCAAGCTGCTGGCGGACGTTGCCGCCAACGAAGCGCTGCTGCGCGATGCTGAGATGCGCGAGCTCGCGGAAGAGGAAGCCCCCAAGCTCGTCGAGCGCCGCGTTCAACTCGAAGCGACGCTCACCGAACTGCTTCTGCCGCGCGACCCGAACGATTCCAAGGACATCTTCGTCGAAATTCGCGCCGGCGCGGGGGGCGACGAGGCCAGCCTGTTCGCCGCCGAGCTCGCGCGCATGTACGCGCGTTTCGCCGAAACGTTGAAGATGAAGGTCGAGACCGTTTCCGCGAGCGAAAGCGAAGCGGGCGGATATAAAGAGATCGTCATGTCGGTCCAAGGCGGCGAGCCCTATCGCTTCTTCAAATACGAGAGCGGCGTGCACCGCGTGCAGCGCGTTCCCGTCACCGAGTCGCAGGGTCGCGTTCATACGAGCACCGCGACGGTCGCAGTCCTTCCCGAGGCCGAGGAAGTCGAGATCGCGATCAACCCCAAAGAACTGCAGATCGACACCTTTAAATCCTCGGGCGCGGGCGGTCAGCACATCAATAAGACCGAGTCGGCGATTCGCATCACCCACATGCCGACCGGGGTCGTGGTCGCTTCGCAAGAAGAACGTTCTCAGTTGCAAAACCGCGAGCGGGCGATGCAGATGCTGCGCAGCATTCTGCTCGATCGCAAGCGGCGCGAAGCCGAAGAGGCCGTCGGCTCGCTGCGCAAGAGCCAGGTCGGTACCGGCGACCGCAGCGAGAAGATTCGGACGTACAACTACCCGCAAGACCGGATCACCGACCATCGCATCAACGAGAACTTCGGCAACGTTCGGGACGTTCTGGACGGCAACTTGGGGCGCATCGTCCGGCTCCTGCAACAGGACGAACGCGAGCGTCTGCTGGCCGGCCAAACCTCGGCCGCCTAAGCGGAAGCCTTGCTGAGCGTGGAACCGACGGCCGCCGCGGCGCTGCGCGAGGCGCGCGCGCGCCTTGGAGGACACGGCCGCGACGCACGGCTCGACGCGTCGCGGCTGCTCGAGGCGGCCAGCGGCCGCGATCGCGCGTGGCTGCTCGCGCACGCGGGGGACACGCTCGACCGTCATGACTTCGAGCGTTTCACCGGATACGTCGCCCGGCGCGAGCGGGGCGAACCGGTTGCCTACATCCTCGGCGAATGCGGCTTCTACGGGCGCAGCTTCGAGATCACCCGGGACGTGCTCGTGCCCCGGCCGGAGAGCGAGCACCTGATCGAGCTCGCCTTGAGGCGCTTGCGCGAAGCCGCCGCCCGAGGTCCGCGCGTGTGCGACGTCGGGACCGGCAGCGGCGCCCTCGCGGTGACGCTGTGCTGCGAACTCCCCTCGCTCGAAGCGGACGGGATCGACCTTTCGCCGGCGGCCCTAGCGGTGGCCGACCGGAACGCGCGGCGTCACGCGCTCGGGGCGCGGATCGCCTTCCGGATAGGCGACGCTCTGAACGGGCTCGCCGCGGGGCGTCTTTTCGATGGCATCCTCGCCAATCTGCCCTACGTTCCAACCGCGGAACTGCAGGACCACCCCGACCCGACGGCCTTCGAGCCGCGCGTCGCCCTCGATGGCGGCCCGGACGGGCTCGATGCCTATCGCCGCCTGCTCGAACGCGCGCCGCATCATCTCGTCCCCGGCGGGTGGCTCCTGATGGAGGCCGGTCCCGGCACCGCGAGCGCGCTCGCAGATCTCGCCGGACGGGCGTTTCCGGCAAGCGCGTTCGTCGAAATTCATCGCGATTACGCGGCCCGCGAGCGAATCGTCGCCGTTCGGGGCTAAGCGCCAGGGAGGGCGAGTGGGCGGCGCCGAAATCCGTCAACCCATCGTGGCGTCGAAGTACATTTTCTTCACCGGCGGTGTGGTTAGCTCGCTCGGCAAGGGCATTGCGGCAGCTTCGCTCGGGCGGCTGCTCAAGAGCCGCGGTTTCAGCGTTGCGGTGCAAAAGCTGGACCCCTACATCAACGTCGATGCGGGGACGATGAACCCGTACCAGCANNACCGATCTCGATCTCGGCCACTACGAGCGTTTCATCGACGAGCCGTTGGGTCGCGTCAACAACGTGACGACGGGCCAGATCTATGCCTCGGTGATCGACAAGGAGCGGCGCGGGGACTATCTCGGCGCGACCGTTCAGGTGATCCCCCACATCACCAACGAAATCAAGGCGCAAATCAGGCGGGTGGCCGAGAAGAGCGGCGCGCAGATCTGCATCGTCGAAGTCGGTGGAACCGTCGGCGACATCGAGTCGCTGCCGTTTCTCGAGGCGATCCGTCAGGTGCGCTACGACGTCGGCGACGAAAACGTCATGTTCGTCCACTTGACCCTGATGCCGCATCTGGGTGCCGCGGGCGAGTTGAAAACCAAGCCGACGCAGCACTCGGTGCGCGAACTGCGCGCCATCGGCATCTCGCCCGACGCGATCGTGGTCCGCACGACGTCCGAAGATCCGATCGCGATCGAGCTCAAGGAGAAGATCGCGCTTTTCTGCGACGTGCCGGCGCGCAACGTCGTGCAAAACGGCGACGCCGATACCATCTACCGCGTGCCGCTAAACTTGGAACGCGAGGGCCTAGCCGACGCCGTGATCCGGCGCTTGCGCTTGAATCCCCAGCCGCTCGAGCTCGAAGGCTGGGAGTCGATCATCGAGCGCATCACCCACCCGACCGGCCGCGTCTCGATCGCGCTGGTGGGCAAGTACGTCGAGTTGAAGGATGCCTATATTTCGATCAACGAGTCGCTCCACCACGCCGGCATCTACCACGATGCGCGCGTCGAGATCAAGCGTATCGATTCCGAGACGGTCGAAGACAGCGGCACCTCCGTGCTGCACGGCGTCGACGGCGTTCTGGTCGCTCCCGGTTTCGGCTCGCGCGGCGTGAAGGGAAAGATGCGCGCCATCCGCTTTGCGCGCGAGCGGCAGCTGCCATTTCTGGGAATTTGCTTCGGGATGCAGCTGGCGTGCGTCGAGTTCGCGCGTGACGTCGCCGGACTGCCTGACGCGATGACGACCGAGGTCGACGAGGCGACGCCGGATCCGGTGATCGACTTTTTGCCCGAACAGCGCGATCTCGAATTGATGGGCGGCACGATGCGCCTAGGCGCCTACGACTGCCGCCTCGAGCCCGGCACGCTGGTGGCGCGCGCCTACGGACGGCTCGACATCAGCGAGCGGCACCGCCACCGCTACGAGTTCAACAACCGCTACAAGGCGCTGCTCGAGGAGCACGGCATGGTGTTCTCGGGGCATCATCTCTCGGGGCGCGCATCGCTCGTCGAGTGCATCGAGCTTTCGCCGACGCTGCACCCGTGGTTCGTCGGCACGCAAGCGCATCCCGAGTTCAAGTCGCGTCCGAACCGCCCCTCGCCGCTGTACCGAGACTTCGTCGGTGCGGCCCTCGCGCACCGCGCGGCGCCGCAACCGGCTCGCATCGCAACGCCGATCTGAACTTCCCCGAGCTGACCTTCGCGATCCTCACCAAGAACGAAGCGCGCAATCTGCCGCGCGCGCTCGAAAGCCTGCCCGCCGGCGCGGCGGCGCTCGTGGTCGATGCCGAATCGAGCGACGGAACGGCGGAGCTGGCGCGCGCGCACGGCGCGCGCGTCGTCGTCCGTCCCTGGGAAGGTTTCGTCACGGCCCGCCGCTTCGCTCTCACTGAGGCGCGCACGCCGTGGGTGTTCATGCTCGACGCGGATGAAGTACTGGACGAGGGATTGCGCGCGGCACTGGCCGGCGCCCTCGATCCGGCGTTTGTTGGATATCCCGCGGAGCGGACGACGTTCTTTTGCGGGCGCCCGATCGCCGGCATCGGCTGGGGGCGCGAACGCGTGCTGCGCCTGGTGCGTGCCGACCGTGCGCGCGTCGTTCCGAATCCCGCCACGTGGGGAACCGCGGACCTTCACGAACGGCTCGTCGTCGATGGCGCGGTCGGGCCGCCGTTGCCCGGTTCGCTGCTGCACGACTCGTACCCCACGCTGCGAGCCTATGCCGAAAAGTACGCGCGCTACACGACGATCGAAGCCGCCGGTTTGAGACCGACGCCGTGGTCGGTGCTGCGCACCGCCGCCTTCGCGCTGCTGCGCGCACCGTATCTGTTCTTGCTCAAGGGCGGCTGGCGCGACGGCTGGCGGGGTGCCTTCCTTTCGGTCGCGTCGGCCTTGTATCCGCTCGTCGCGACGTGGAAAGCTCTGCGCAGGTGATCGACGTTGCCTTCGATGCGCGCATCACCTCGCATATGTCCGACGGGATGCGTGCGTACACGAACGAGCTGCGCGTGCGGCTGCCGCGCGTCGCGCCGGATTTGCGTATCGCAACCTTCGGGGCGGGCGACAACTTCGATGCGGCCGAGCAATTCGGGATGCCGCTGTGGATCGCGCGCCGGCAGCCGCGACTCGTTCACTACGCTTCGTTCTACGTTCCGCTCCTCAACCCGCGCCCGTACCTGTTCACGGTTCACGATCTGATCGAGTTGCGTTTTCCCGAGCTCGGGAAGAAGCAGGTGGGCCCGTACTTTCGTTGGCTGGTCGCTCCGGTCGCGCGGCGCGCGCGCGCGATCGTATGCGACGACCCCCGCACGGTCGCCGACATCGAGCGCTTCCTAGGCGTTCGCCGCGAGCGCATTCGGGTCGTTCCACTTGGCGTCGACCAGCGTTTCTCGGGCGCACTCCCGCCGCAGCCGGCGCCGCAACGGCCGTACGTGCTCTACGTCGGCAACCGGCGCCGCCACAAGGATCTGGACACCCTGTTCCGAGCGTGGGCGAGCCTCCCGGACGATCTCGCGCTCGACCTGCGGCTGAGCGGCCCCGACGACCTCGACGGGATCCGCGAGCGCTATCCTCGGCGCAACGGAAGGATACTTGCGCTCGGCATGCTTTCGGGTCAGGAGCTCGTGGCGAGTTATCGCGGCGCGCTCGCCTACGTGCACCCCGCCATCGTCGAAGGTTTCGGTTTGCCGCTACTCGAGGCGGCCGCTCTGGCCGTGCCGGTGGTTGCGACGACGACCAGCGTACCAGCCGCCCTGGCCGCCGACGCGCTCACCTTCGCGCCGGGCGATTGGGCTTCTCTGGCCGGCCATGTGGTCCGTCTGGTGCGCGACGCGCCCGGCGCGGCGGCCATGGCCGCGCGCCTGCAGCAGGCCGCGCGACGCTTGTCGTGGGACCGTTGCGCTGAAGCGACCGCTGCCGTCTACCGCGAGTTTCTCTCGTGATCGACGTTGCGCTTGACGCGCGTCGAACGCGCCGCATGTCGGTCGGGACGCGGCGTTACGTCCGCGAGTTGCTTGCGCGCGTGCCGCCGGCCGCCCCGGATCTGCGCTTTGCGGAGGTGGGGCGGGGCGAGCATTTTGGTCTGGCCGAGCAAGTTGCGCTGCCGCTCGAGATCGCTCGCTTGGGGCCGCGCCTGGTGCATTTCATGACGCCGCTCGCGCCCGCGTGGCGCCCGGCACGGTACGTCGTCACCGTGCACGATTTGATTCCCCTGCGCTTTCCGGCGCTCGTGAGCCGGGCTGCCGCGCCCTTCTACGCGTCGCTCGGGCGCAGCGTGATCCGCGGTGCGGCGTTGCTGTGCGTCACCGACGAACGAAACGCGGAAGACTTGCAACGCTTCTTCCGGATCGACCGCGCGCGTTGCCGTGTCGTTCCATTGGGATACGACCCTACGCTCCTCGATGCAGCGGCGAGCGATGAGCGCGCGCAGCGCCCGTATCTGTTTTACGCCGGCAACCACCTGCCGCATAAGAATCTGCCTGTGCTGCTCGCGGCCTTCGCCGCGCTGCCGGCGGCGCTCGAGCTCGACCTCTACCTCACCGGCCCCGACGACTTCCCGGGCGGTCTAGCGCGCTACGCGCGGGCGGGGGGTGCCGTCGTCGCACTGGGAGAGGTCTCGCAAGCCGAGCTCGGGCGGCTCTACCGCGGCGCCCTGGCGTACGTCCAGCCGTCTCTTTTCGAAGGTTTCGGCATCTCGATGCTCGAGGCCGCGGTCGTCGGCACGCCGCTGATCGCGGCCGACACGGCCGTGCCGTCGGTGTTGCAGGGCGTGGCGCAAACCTTTCCAGCGCGGGACGCGCGTGCGCTACACGCCCTGCTGGTTGCATTGGCGAGTGCGCCGCAGGCGGCTCGGGACCGAGCGAGCGAGGTCGCGCCGCGCCTGCGGGCGTATACCTGGGACCGGTTCTCGTCGGCCACGGCCGCCGTCTACCGCGAGGTGCTATCGCATTAACGGGGTGCTGGGAGCCGCTCGATTCGAAAGCCGTCTATGAAGCTGCGCGCCGCCCGCCGGGCTTGCGTCGCCGCGTTGGCCTTCGCCCTGTCGGGAACATCGCTCCATGCGGCTCCGGCTCCCTCGCCGACGCCCCCGACCGAAAAGCCGACCCGCACGATCGCGATCCTCATCAACGGCGAGGCGCTTGAAGGTGAAGCGCCTGCGCAGGTCGTCGGCGGCCGCGTGCTCGTTCCGCTGCGGGCCGTCTTCGGGGCGCTCGGCGTCGGCGTCCAGCGCGTCGGGAAGACGATTACGGCGCGTTTGCCGACGGGCAGCGCCTCCGTGACCGTCGGCAGCGCGGAGGCGGCCGTCAACGGAAACCCGGTGGAGCTCGACGCGGCCGTTGTCGACCGAGAGGGCACCACCTTCGTGCCGCTGCGCTTCGTCGCCGCATCGCTCGGCGCGCAGGCGAGCTACGATCAGCTCGGCGCGAAGGTCGAAATCGTCTCGGCCTACATCGGGCGTGCGACCGGAGCCGAACAGGCGCGAGCGGGCGGTGGAACCAACGTCCAGGGGGTGGTGTCGGCCGTCGATGCAGACTCTGCGCCGCCTTCGGTCACCGTCGTGCAAGGCGGCGTTTCGCGCACGATCAACATCACCTCGGACGCCAAGATCTTCATCGAGGACGCGACGATCCACTCGCAAGTCAAAGGCACCCTCGACGACGTGCACGTGGGCGACGCGCTCTTTGCCGTGTTGACCGCCCAAGGCCGCGTCGTCGAAGTCCACGATTTTTTCAAATCGCTGAGCGGCACGATATCGGCCGTCTCGCCGATTGCGATCGTGCTCGGCAACGGACGCGTCGTTCAGCCGGAAAAGGCGACCGACATTAGCCTCAACGGAAACCCAGCGCAACTGGCCGACCTGCACGTCGGCGACTTCGTCACCGTGCGCAGCAACCCCGAGACGGGCGAACTGCGCCAAATCGTCGCCTCGCGCTCGGCGCAAGCGGCCGCCACCGCGCTGCCGGCGGCATCGCCCTCGAGCGTGGTCATCACGGATTTCACGATCGACGCGACGCGTCCGCTGCGAGCGGGTGAAAGTTTGAACGTCACGCTGCGTGGAACGGTGGGCGGGCGCGCCAGCTTCGACATCGCCGACTACGTGACCGGCGTCGAAATGCACGAGACGCAGCCGGGGACCTACACGGGACAGTTCGTCGTACCCGAGCGTTTCAACGTCACGCAGGTCCCGGTCTACGGGCACCTGACGTACGGAGCGGGCAGTGCGCCGCGGGCTGAGGCGCCGACCCAGCTCTCGGCCGCGACCACGCCGCCGAGCGTCGGCGAAGTCGCGCCGCCGCCCGGCCAAACGGTCAACAACAGCCGCCCTAGCATTTACGCGACGTTCGTGGCGCCGACCGAGATCGCGATCAACCCGTCGAGCGTCACCCTCGTCGTCAACGGCCACGACGTAACGTCGTCGGCCACCCGGACGAACTCGTTCATCACTTACAGCCCCGGGATCGACTATCCCGACGGCGAGGTCACGGTCGTCGTACGCGTCTCGGACGCAGCGGGAAACAGCACCACCCGAACGTGGACTTTTTTCATCAAGACGAAGTAGGCGTGTCGTGAAAAAACTCTCGCAAACCATCGGCCTTCTCGGCGCGCTCGCGTTGGGCGCTTGTGGCGGCGGGCAAAGCGTTGAGGCCCCGAGTTCCACGCTGACGGTGGCGCGCGTCAAAGACGCAGTCGGTCTCGATCCGGCGCACGAGACCGACGGCCTTTCGCTGAACGTCACGAGCGAGATGTTCCAAAACTTGGTTCGTTTCAAGCCGGGCACGTTCGACGTCGTTGCGGACGTGGCGGAACGTTGGAGGTCGTCGCCGGACGGCCGCGTCTGGACGTTCACGTTGGCCCGGAATCAGAAGTTCAGTGACGGCAGCCCGCTCGACGCAAGCGCGGTGAAGTTCAACTTCGATCGCTGGCGCGACAGCAAGAACCCCTACCGCGGCAATTTCCCGTACGGTTACTACGCAAGCCAGTTCGGCGGATTCGATGACAAGAGCGTCATTGCCGGCGTCGAAGCGCCGGCGCCGACGACGGTCGTCATCAAGCTGAGAACGCCCTTCGGGCCCTTCCTGCGCGACATTGCGATGCCGTCGTTCGGTATCGGTGCGCCCGACGCGATCAAAGCGGACAATCAAGGTTTCGGGCTGCACCCGGTCGCGAGCGGCCCCTATGTGCTCGGTGAATGGGTCAAAGACGATCACATCACGCTGCGCGCCAACCCGGGTTGGACCCGTCAAAAGATCGCCTACACGACGGTCATCGTGCGTGACATCCCCGACCAGTCGACCGGCGTCCTTTCCATCAAGAAGGGCGACGTCGACATGCTCGTGGATCCGCGTCCGGAAGATGCCCGCCAGCTCGATGACGTGCAGGGGCTCAACGTCTACCACCCGGCCAGCAACAACGTGCTCTATCTGGCCCTGAACATGGACAAGAAGCCCTTTGACAACTTGCTGGTACGGCGCGCGATCGCGTACTCGATCGACGAGGAGGCGCTCGCGAGCGGCTTTTGGACGATCGGCAGCAACGTCGTCGGCGCTACGGTTGCCGCTAACTGGACGCCCCCCGGCATGCTTGGCGAGAACCGCGCACTCAAGCCATACCCGCACGATGTCAAGCAGGCGCGGGCCTTGCTAGCGCAGGGCGGCTTCCCGCACGGCTTTGCAACGCAGCTGTACTATCCGACCTCGCCGCGCCCATACATGCCCGAGCCGCAGCGCATCGCGGAGGCGCTGCAGTCGTATCTCAAAGACGCCGGCATCGATGTCACGCTGCAGCCCTTCGAGTTCGGCGTGTTCCTTTCGAAGGTGCGCAACGGCGAGCATCCGATGTGCCTGATCGGCTGGACGGGCGACAACGGCGATCCGGACGATTTCATGTACGACCTTCTCGATCAGGACAGCGCCGTCAAAGGTCAGGCGCAAAACTTCTCGTTCTGGCGGGATCCGGCATTTCACACGTTGATGCTGGCGGGTCAGCGCACGATCGACGACAAGCAGCGCGCGAAGATCTACGAGCGAGCCAACGCGATGATCCACGACCAGGTGCCGGCCGTTCCGCTCGTGCACTCGGTCGTCACGTTCGTGGCCGACTCCTCGATCCGCGGCGTCATCGCCCGGCCCGACGACGTCATCAACTTCGAGTTACTCAAGCCGAAGGTGCAACCGTGAGCGACCCCAATTCCGCCTGCGTGTTCTGCAAGATCTTCCGGCGCGAGATCGTGGCCGACGAGGTTTTGCGCACCGACGACGCGCTGGTCTTCCGCGACCTCAATCCGAAGGCGCCGGTTCACCTGCTCGTCGTGCCCCGCCGCCATGCGGACAATTTGGGCGACTTCGTAGCCATGGCCGAATCCCGCGAGGTTGGCGATCTCTTCGCGCTCGCTTCGCGCGCGGGCCGCGAGTTCGCCCCCGGCGGTTACCGCGTCGTCGTCAACGAGGGACTCGACGGCGGCCAGACGGTCCACCACCTGCATCTGCACGTCCTGGGAGGACGGCGCATGAGCTGGCCCCCCGGCTGATTGCGCCGATACCGGGGCTCCACGTATTTGACGTGCTAACCGGCTTGTGCTACCGTCTAGCAGTTGTCCTCACGGATGATGTATTTAGCCGTGCTGCGTCGCGGTCCGAAGGGAGGGGTGTTCATTGGAGATTCGCGTTGCGCCGGGCGAGACGATTGAAAGCGCGCTGCGCCGCTTCAAGAAAGCCACTCAAAAAGCGGGCGTGCTGGCTGAGGCGCGCAAGCACGAGCACTACGAGAAGCCGAGCGTTCGCCGTAAGAAGAAATCGGCGGCGGCCCGCAAGCGCCGGGCCTAACCGGCCCTGAGCCTCAAAGACCGCATCGGCTCCGAACTCAAGGAGGCGATGCGGGCCCGCGATCAGCTGCGGCTCGACACCCTCCGCTCGGTCCTGTCGGCGTTTTCGTACCGCAAGATCGAGGCTGGACGCGAGCTTACGGAAGACGAGCAGGTCGAGGTTTTGCGCAAGCAGGTCAAACAGCGGACCGATTCCATCGAGGAGTTCCGCAAGGGCGGCCGAGCGGACCTCGTCGACAAGGAGACGCGCGAGCGGGAGCTGCTCTCCGGCTTCATGCCCCTCCAGAAGAGCCGCGAGGAGCTGCGACCGCTGGTCCGGGCCGCGCTCGAGGCGCTCGCTCCCGAGCAGCGAAACCAGGGTGCCGCCATGAAACTGCTCATGCCGCGTCTGCGCGGCGAGGCGGACGGCGCGACGATTCGGGACGTTGTCCTGGAGGAGCTGAAGGCACTGGGCGCGCCGCAACAATGACCGAGAGCTCGGGTAGCAAGCAAACATGAACCATCGGTTGCGCCTGGGTCTTTCATGTTTGGCGCTCGTGCTCGGTATGGGCGCTCTCTCCGCGTCGAGCCTTAGGGCGGCCGCCGGCGGCGAAGTGCTGGTCGTGCCGATCGACGGCGTCGTCGACGAGGGCATGGCGCACCTGGTCGCTCGCGCGGTCAGCCAGGCCGATGCCGATCACGCGGCGGCGCTCGTGCTCGACGTGAATACGCCGGGAGGCCTCGTCGCCTCAGCTTTCGAGATTCGCGATGCGATGTTCGATGCGCGCGTGCCGACCGTTGCCTACGTTTCGCAGCGAGCGTACTCGGCCGGTGCCCTGATCACGCTTTCGGCGACGAAGATCGTCATGGCGCCTGGCGCTTCGATCGGCGCGGCCGAGCCGATTCCCAACGATCCCAAGCACGTCGCCGCGCTGCGCTCGGAGTTCGGCGCGACCGCCGGCCGCAACCACCGCGACGTCGTGCTGGCCGAAGCGATGGTGGACAAGAGCGTCGATGCGCCCGCCTACAAGAAGCCGGGCGCGATCCTCTCGCTGACTGCCGACGAGGCCAAGCGCGCGGGAATAGCCGACGCGATCGAACCCACCCTGCAAGGTGCGCTTGACGCCGAGAAGCTCAACGGAACGACGGTCCGGCATGCGGAGTACACCTGGGGCGAGGAGCTCGCGCGCTTCGCGACGAGTCCGGAAGTCAGCGGCATCCTCCTCTCCATTGGAGTGCTGGGCCTCTTCATCGAACTGCAGACGCTTCACGGAATCGCGGGTGCGGTCGGGGTCGGCGCCCTCGGCCTGTTCTTCGGGACGCACGTCTACGCCGGCTTTAGCAACCCGTTGATCGTCGGTCTCGCGATCGTCGGGGTCACCCTCATCCTCTTTGAGCTGCACGTGCTGCCCGGCCACGGGTTCGCCGTTATTTTAGGCACGATCGCCTTGCTCGCCGCGGTCGTGTTCTCGTTCGGCTTGGCATTCTTTTTCGTCGCAGCACAAGCCATCTCGATGGCGATCGTGCTCTCGGTCATCACCTTGTTCGTTGCGTCACGGATTTTCCCGGAGAGCGCGTTCATGCGGCGCATCGTCTTCTCTGCCGAGCAGGGCCCCGACTACGTGGCGAGCGGCGACTATCGTGCCCTGCTCGGGCGTATCGGTTTGGCCACTTCCTACTTGCGCCCGGCGGGCGTTGCAACCGTCGACGGCAAGCGCGTCGACGTGCTGACGGAGGGCGACTTCGTGCCGGCCGGCTCGCCCATCCGGGTGAGCCGCGTAGAAGGCGCGCGCATCTTCGTGCAGCCCATCAGCGCCTTACTGCCGAACGCAGAGGAGAAGTAATGCCCGCGACGTTCTTCATTCCACTGGTCTTCTTTGCGGCGATCGTCGCATTCTTTTTGTTTCTGTATTACTTTCCGCTAGGACTGTGGATACGAACGATCGCCGCCGGCGTGCCGCTCTCGATGATGGCTTTGATTCGGATGCGGCTGATCGGCATTCAGCCCGGCGTCATCGTCACCAACCTCGTGCGGGCGCGCAAGGCCGGCCTTCCGCTGACCGTCGACCAGATGCAGTCGCACTACTTGGCCGGCGGCAACGTCGAGAACGTCACGCTCGCCATGATCGCCGCGCAGCGCGCGCAGATTCCGCTCGATTGGCAGCGCGCGGCCGCGATCGATCTGGCCGGCCGCAACGTCCTCGAAGCGCTGCAAACATCGGTCAACCCGAAAGTGATCGAGACGCCGGT
>PMHO01000006.1:0-55110 GCA_003156715.1 Candidatus Tityobacter terrigena | reverse complement strand
GCCGGAACGGCCTTCGAGATCGTCTCGATCGACATCGCCGACGTCGACGTCGGAAAGAACATCGGCGCCGAGTTGCAGACCTCGCAGGCCGAAGCCGACCGGCGCATCGCCCAAGCCAAAGCGGCGGAGCGCCAGTACAGCGCGATGGCGGCCGAGCAGGAGCAAAAAGCCGAGACGCAGCGCATGCGCGCCAAAGTCGTCGAGGCCGAAGCGGCCATTCCGCAGGCGATCGCCGAAGCGTTTCGCAGCGGTCACCTCGGCATCATGGACTACTATCGCATTAACAATGTTAAGGCTGACACGGAAATGCGCTCCGCAATCGGAACGGGCGTCTCACCGGAGGAAACGATCCCGCCGCCGACGCCGCCCCCCGTCCCTCCGCGCTCGTAAGGTCCGATCGTGAGCGATCTTGCCGGCATCATCGAGGCGGTCATCGAGCAGGCGCGCCAAGCGCAGGCGAAGGCCGCGCGGGCTCCGGGCCAGCCCCCGCGGCCGGTGCCATCGTCCGGCGGCGGCCAAGTAGCGCCCTCCGCCGCACTACCCGTCGCCCGGCCACGGCCGGCTCCGCCGCGACCGGCGCCGCCGCAGGCCCCGCCTCCGGTCGTCGCGCTGCAGCCCGAGCGGCCCACGGTCCCACTGCTCTTCCCGTTTCGCGATCGCAAGGCGCTGCTCGCATCGATCGTTTTCGCCGAGGCATTGGCCCCGCCGCTCGCGCTTGTGCCTCGCAAACTCCCCTCGTGGTAAAGGCCGCAACGCCGGCCGGTCGTGCGACCCTTTGGGCGCGCGCGGCGTTCTAAGCAAACAGATGCGAAGCGGGCAGATCCCTGGCTGACGCGCCGGCGGAGCGAGTCTTCGAACTTTCGGGTCTACGCGATCCGCTGAATTTTTGCGGGCAACTCGACAGCAACCTCACTGCGCTTGAAGGCTTGATTCCGGTGGTGGTGCGCCTCGAGGGCGAGCGCTTGCGGGTCAGCGGGACGGCGGCTGCGGTCGAGCGAGCCCATGACATTCTGGCGCGCATGCGCGAAGCCGCGGACGGTGGCGCGCAGTTGACCCCCGACGACGTCGTGTTGGCCGCTCGCGAAACATCGGGCGACGCGCCCGCCAAGCGCCCGCACCCGAAGACCCTTTTCATCGGGCAACGCGGGAAAGAGATCCGTCCCAAGACCGAGGGTCAACGCGCGTTCGTCGATGCGATCGAGCGCAACACGTTGACGTTCGGGATCGGTCCGGCGGGAACGGGCAAGACGTTCCTTGCGATGGTCATGGCGGTGCGCGCCCTGCGTGCTCGCGAGATCTCGCGCATCATCCTTACGCGACCCGCCGTTGAAGCGGGCGAGAAACTTGGGTTCCTGCCCGGCGATCTCAAGGAAAAGGTCGATCCCTATCTTCGCCCGCTCTACGATGCGCTGGCCGAGTTGCTCGACGACGGTGTCGTGGGGCGTTACCTCGAGCGCGGCACGATCGAGGTCGCGCCGCTCGCCTACATGCGCGGCCGCACGCTGTCCGACGCATACGTGATCCTCGACGAAGCGCAGAACGCGACGCGCGAGCAGCTCAAGATGTTTCTGACGCGCCTCGGCGCCGACGCGAAGATGATCGTCAACGGCGACATCACGCAGATCGATCTGCCCCGCGGGGTCAACGCGGGCCTGCTCGACGCTCGCCGCCTATTCGCCGGAATCGATGATATCGCCATCGTCGAGATGGACGAGACGGACGTCGTGCGGCATCCGCTCGTCGGCAAGATCGTTGCCGCCTACGCCAAGTTCCAGTAGCAAGGCTTGCTCCATCTCCGCATGACGACGCGCCGCCACGCGCTGGCGCGGCGCGCGCTCGAGCGTACCGCTCAGGCGTTGCTCGCGGCCGTCGGTTTGCCTGACGCCGCTTTGTCGCTCTCGCTCGTTGGCGATCGCCGTATGCGAACGCTCAACCGTCTTCATCGCGGGCGCGACCGGCCGACCGACGTGCTCAGTTTCCCGTTGTACGGAAGCGGTTCGAGAAGCGATCCGGCGCTAACGCGCCGGTCGCTTCTGCGCGCGCAGCGCTCCGAGCCGGAGGTCTTGCTTGGCGACGTCGTGATCAGCCTCGACACGGCGCAGCGCCAAGCCGACGGGTACGGCGCTACGCTGCGGTCCGAGGTGGAGCGCCTGCTCGTGCACGGCCTGTTGCACTTGATCGGCTACGACCACGAAGTAGCACGCGACCGTGCGCGAATGGTCGCGCAGGAACGGCGCCTTGCAGCGGCCATCGGCTTGCCCTGGCCGTACGACTAGCCGGCGACGATAATCCGGCGCTCAGATCGGCAGTCCGTGCGCCAGCACCGTCACGTAAAAAACGACGCAGCCCAGGTACGCTACAACGGCGAGGGGCTCAACCTTCGGAGGAGCCGCTTTCGGCCGATCGGTCTCGCGCGCTCGATTCGCCGCGAAGACGGCCGATTGCAACACGCCGGCGGCCCCGGCCGTCCCGAGAAAGCCGAGCAGGACGAAGAACGGCTTGGTTCCGATCGCGGCGGGCGCGTACAACACGAGGCCAAGCAGGTACGGCAGCAAGAGCATGCGACGCAGATAACGTTTTCTTTCGTACGGTGCGGACAGCGCGACGCCGCTCGGCGCAATGTGCAGCGCCGCGCGCGCTACGGCTGCTCCAAAAAGTCCGAGCAGCAGCCACCCGGCAAGCGACACGAGGTAACGTGCATAGACCGGCAGGCCAAGACGCTCCGCAATCAATCCCGTGTCGCCACCGGTCAGCCACGGCGTTACGATCAGGTAATTGATGAACTCGGTAACGCCGAGCACGCCCAGCCAAAAAATCAACAGGTGCGCGTAGGAGTAGCCGCGTTGCCGTCGCGCGAGGACGAAGATCGCAAACCCGCTGACGAGGCTGCCGAGCGGGCCGGCGGCCGCAATCACGATGTCTTGAAAGGGCGTGCCCGACGGGTTGTTTTCGTAGAACGCGTAGACGCTTGGAAAAAAGCCGAGCGCCCGAGCGGCGATCGCGTGGCAGCACTCGTGGAAGAAGACCACCACGAGCTCGGCGGTAGCAAAGGCTAGCGCCCCAGGCAGAATGGCCGCCCATGTCGGATCGGACCGCTGTCGCGCCGCGCTCATCGCTGGTCGGTTCGGTGTGCGGGTTCCGTGCCCCGACCTCGCGCGTCCCCGGGGGTAGCGCCCCCGCGGGCCGAAGGCTTGGAATTCATGCAACCCGTCCGGCTTCCGCCGAACGTCAAGCGCGCCTCCGACAACCGCGTCTGGCGGGCATTCAACTTCGCCTTCCAGGGCGTCTTGTACGCGACCCGGACGCAGCGCAACATGCGCATCCACCTCATTGCCGGGGCATTGGCGCTGATTGCAACGCTGTATCTGCGCCTCGACCGGTCGTACGTCGCCTTGATCGTGGTCGTCATCGTGCTCGTGATCGCGCTCGAGCTCGTGAACACCGCCATCGAGGCGGTGGTCGACCTGATGACCGTCGCGCACCACCCTCTGGCGAAGATCGCCAAGGACGCAGCGGCCGGCGCGGTCCTGGTGGTCACCATGGGCGCGGTGATCGTCGGTTATCTCGCTTTTTACGAGGGCGTCACGGCGGCCGGCGCGCAGGTCTCGGTCGCGGTCGCGGCCGTTCCAAGAAACCTGGCTTTCGTTTGCCTGGCCGTCGTCGGGATCAGCACGATCTTTGCCAAGGCCTACGCGGCGCGGCACGGCACGCCGCTGCAGGGCGGCGCGATCTCAGGCCACTCGGCGCTCGCGTTCGCGGCGGCGACCCTGGTGGCGCTGCAAGGCGGCTCCCTCCTGGTGGCGCTTTTGGCCGGTTTTCTGGCCCTGCTCGTGGCCCAAAGCCGGGTCGAAGGAGGGATCCACAGTGCGGCCGAGGTCGCTTGGGGAGCGGTGCTCGGGGTCGGCGCGTCCAGCGCGATCTACCTGCTCACACGGGTATGAGCCGCGCCTGGCCGAGGACGAGCTTGTGCTATAATGGCCGCGATTTGATGTCCAGACCGTGCCCCGCGCACAGCTCCAGGTCGGCGGGGAACCCTTGTTCCGGCGAACCCGCGCGAGCAGACCCTTCCGCCGTAGCCGCTGCCCGCCGATGAGCGTCGAACCCTGGAGTAGCCACTGGCCGGCAATCATGGGGCTGATCGTGCTGATCGGGGCCTCGGCATTTTTCTCAGGCTCGGAGTCTGCGCTCATTTCCCTCTCCCGGCTGCGCGCCCGCGCGATGAAAGAGCAAGGCCTCAAGGGCGCCGCTGCCGTCGTGCGTCTGCTCGAAGACCGAAACCGGTTTCTGACCTCGGTCCTGATCGCCAACACCGTGGTGCTCTTGGCCGCCGATTCGGTCGCGACCGAACTCTTCATCCGTTCGGGAGTACAGGATCCGGCGGTGTGGTCGACCCTCGTGATGGCCGTGCTGCTCCTGACGTTCGGCGAGATCATCCCCAAGACGCTCGCCGTGGCAAACAACGAGCGCTGGGCCACCCAGCTCGCTCCTTTGCTCGAGCGCATCGCTTGGGTGATGTCGCCGGTCAACAACTCCTTTCTCTTCGTCACCGGTGCGATCGTGCGGCTGTTCGGCGTCTCGGCGCAACGCACGGGGCCGTTCGTTACCGAAGACGACATTCGCCATATCGTCGACGTCGGTGCGGAACAACGCGTGCTCGAAGAGCAAGAGCGCGAGATGATCCATTCGATCATTCAGTTCGGTGACACGATCGTACGCGAGGTCATGACGCCGCGCCCGGACATGGTTGCGGTCGAGGTCAACGCCTCGGCCCGGCGAGCGCTCGATCTGGTGATCGCGGATGGGTACTCGAAGCTGCCGGTGTACGAGGAGTCGATCGACAACGTCATCGGCGTCGTCCACGATCGCGAACTGCTGATCGCGCTCTCCAACGGAACGCTGGCGCACACTCCGATCCGCGAGTTGATGAGGGCCATCACGCTCGTTCCGGAAAGCAAGCGCGTCCTCGAACTGCTGCGCGAGATGCAACGCGGAAAGTTTTCACTTGCGATCGTCGTCGATGAGTACGGCGGTACCGCCGGGCTCGTCACGATGGAGGACTTGCTCGAGGAGATCGTGGGCGAGATCCGCGACGAGCACGATGAGGGCGAAGAGGAACCGATCCGCTTCGTGAACCCGGACGAAGTGATCGTCGACGCCGGGACCAACATCGAGGACGTCAACGCGCGGTTGGGACTTCGTTTGCCGCACGAAGACTTCGAGACGATCGGCGGACTGACGGTCGGCCTGTTCGGGCGGCTCCCGCTCGAAGGCGAGCAAGTCAGTGCCGGTGACGACGTTCAGCTCACGATCGACCGTACGCGCGGGCGCCGCATTCTCTCGGTTCGCATTTCAAAAAACGGCAGGCCGCTGGGGAAGGGCGAGACCGCCGCAGAGAGATCGCTCGATGCCGAGCACGTCTGACGAAGAATTGATCGCAGCAGCCGTCGCGGCGCGCGAGCACGCCTACGCACCCTACTCCGCCTTTGCGGTCGGCGCGGCGCTTCTGTGCGATGACGGCACGGTCCTGAGCGCCTGCAACGTCGAAAATGCTTCGTACGGCCTAACGATCTGTGCCGAGCGCGCCGCCGTGTTCGCGGCGATCGCCTCGGGTCGCCGCCGCTTCGTGGCGCTCGCCGTGGCCGGCCCGCTCGAAAGCGTCACGCCGCCGTGCGGCGCCTGCCGCCAAGTGCTGACCGAGTTTGCGCCGGGTCTGCGCGTGCTCTACACGCAAAAGGACGGCTTCCAAAGCGCCGCGCTCGCGGATCTCTTACCGGCAGCGTTCGAGCTGCCGTAGAAGTTCGTTCGCAATGAGCCAAGCGCGAATCTACAAGACGCGCGCCATCGTGCTGCGCGCCCGGAACCTCGGCGAGGCCGACAAGATCTACACCTTGCTGACGCTGGAGCGCGGTAAGCTCGACGCGGTTGCCAAAGGCGTCCGGCGCGCCAAGAGCCACGTGGCCGGCCGCCTCGAGTTCGCCGCGCAGGCCTATCTAACGATGCATCGCGGCCGCCATCTCGACGTGATCACGAGTGCGGAGATCGTTACCTCTCGCTGGAACGTGACGCCGCCTGCCGCCTTCGCGACGGCCCACCTGCTGGTCGAGCTGGTCGACGCTTTTTGCGAACCCGACCTGGCGCTGCCGGACATCTACGCTCTGCTCGACGGCGCGCTCGGGGCGCTCGNNCACTGCGCTCGCAGTCTGAACGGAGAACCGGCGTGGGCCGACCTCGAAGCGGGCGGTCTCGCGTGCGAGCGCTGTCGCGCCCGGGGCGCGGACGCCTGGCCGCTCGTGCGCGAGGATGTCGAGAATTTTCAGGCCTTAGGCGCGGTTGCAGGCGGCGGCCGCAGGCCGGTGATGCATGCAACGCCGGGCGCCGCCCGGGCCGTTGACGCATTTGTGACCTATCACCTCGGGAAGCGGCCGAAAGCCGGAAAGATCTTGGACGAGCTCGCCCGATGATCGTGGCCCTCGACGTCGGCGAGCGCCGCATCGGCGTGGCCGTCAGCGATCCGAGCGAACGCTTTGCGTTGCCGCTGAGCACTCTCGAACGGTCCACACTGCACGACGACCTAGCCGCCATTGCCGCGATCGCAAGCGAGTATGGCGCGACGACGCTCGTCATCGGCGACCCGATCACCCTGGCCGGCGAGCGAGGTCCGGCGGCGCGCAAGATGGACGCTTTTTGCGCTGCGCTCGCCAAAGCGTTCGGCGGCACGATCGAGCGCGTTGACGAGCGTCTGACGACGGCGCAAGCGACGCGCTCGCTGCTCTCGGCCGGCGCATCGCGCGGGGCTCGCCGGCGCGTCGTCGATCGCTTGGCGGCGGCACTGATTCTCGAAGCGTTCCTGGCGCGGCGCAGACGGGCGGAGTCATCATCGTGAAGCGTCTGCTCGTCTTTGGCGCCGTGCTCGCGCTCGTCGTGGGCGCCTTATTCGCCTACGCGGCCCGCGTCGTTTACGCCGACCGCACCCTGCCGCGCACGGAAACGTCGGTCGTGATTCCAAGCGGCGCGACGGCGGCCGACGCGGCACAGGAGTTAGCCGAACGTGGCGTGATCGCGTCTCCGCTTGCTTTCGAGCTCTTGGCCCGCGTCACCGGCGAGCAGCGCCACCTGGGTGCAGGCGAGTACCTCTTTCCGGCGCACCTCTCGCTCGACGACGTGCTGCATCGCGTCACGAGCGGCGGCGCACAGATCGCGCTTTGGGTCACGATCCCGGAGGGTTTCACCGCGCGCCAGATCGCCGCAACGCTGCAGGCGCATTCGCTCGGCGAAGCGATTGCTTTCGAGGAATATTTTCTGCACACGCCGCTCGACCTGGGCAAAGCCGGGCGCTCGCGCAACCTCGAAGGGTTTCTCTTTCCCGACACCTACCTGATTCCGGTCGACGCGACGCCTGCCGCGGTAGCGGCCATCATGACCGCGCGCTTTCGCGAGGAGCTTCCGAATGATGCCGTGCAGAGAGCCAAACGCCTGCGGCTCAGCGTCGTCGGGGTCGTGACGCTTGCGTCGCTGATCGAGCGCGAAGCCAAAGCCGACGACGAACGGCCTTTGATGGCGGGAGTCTATTACAACCGGCTGCGGCGCGGGATGCCGCTGCAGGTCGATGCGACGATCGAATACACCTTCGAACACCACAAGGATCTGATTACGCTAGCCGACCTCGAGCGCGATTCTCCCTACAACACGTACCGCCGCGCGGGCCTGCCTCCGACGCCGATCGCCAACCCAGGGCGGCCCTCGCTGCTCGCCGCGTTCCAACCCAAGGCCTCGCCTTTTCTCTACTACGTCTATAAGGGGAATGGACATCACGCCTTTTCGCGAACGCTGGCCGAACACAACGCGAACGTCGCTCGGTACCTGCGTTAACTGGAGGTCGTCATCGAAGCTAATAACGGTGAAATGCGGGGCGAAGGGAAGCTCGAGCTCAAGGATATTTTGGTCATCGAGACGATCGACGGCAAACGGCTGGAATTCGAGGTCGTTGGACTAGTCGAGGATGACGAGCATGCCGGCTTCGCCGTGGCCTACAGCGAGGAGGCTGACGAATTCGTCGTAACCGACGAGCGCGGTAAGTTGATCGAGGACGAGGAGCTAGCGCAAAACATTCTAGACGACTTCTTCGAGCTCGCCGAGGAATCGGCCGAGGACGCCTGACGAGCCGCGTTCTCTTCCTGTCGGCTAGCGTCGGCGTCGGGCATACGGCGGCCGCGCAAGCGGTGCGCTCGGCGCTTGGTGCGATGGACGCCGGCGTCGAAAGTCAAACGGTCGACTCGTACAAGTATGCCGCCAGCATCTTCTCAAAGGTCGTGGCGGACGGATACATCGGCATGGTCAAGACCGTTCCGCAGCTTTATCGCTACATCTACGACCGGGCGGAACGGGCGACGGGAGTGCCGGCTTTCCGCCGTTGGGTCAACCAGTTTACGGCATCCAACCTTCGTGCGTTAGTCAACGAGCGCAAGCCCGACCTCGTGGTCTGCACCCATGCCTTCCCGTGCGGCGTCATGTCCGAGTACAAGCGCCAGTACGATCCCGACCTTCCGGTCGTCGGCATCGTGACCGATTTCGTCGTGCACCCGTTGTGGATCTATCCCAACATCGATGCCTACGCGGTCGCGACCCCCGAGATGCGTCAGACGCTGGTGACGCGCGGCGTTGCGCGCGATCGCATCTTGGTTTCCGGGATTCCCGTCGACTTGCGCTTTAGCCGGCCTCGCTTGCCGCTGATGGAGCTGCGGGCGGCGCTCGGGCTGCCGCTCGACCGGCATATCGTCCTCGTGATGGGCGGGGGGATCGGGATCGGTCCGCTCGACATGATGATGCGCGCGCTTGCGAAAATCGACGCGCCGCTCGCGGCTGCGGTGATCGTCGGCCGTAACGGCCGGCTCGAGCGCCGCGTGCTTGCAGCAGCCGAGCAAACCGACTACCCCCTGCGCGTGTTCGGATTCGTCGACAACGTCTTCGACTACATGCACGCAAGCGACGTGCTGCTTTCCAAACCCGGCGGACTCACTTCGTCCGAAGCGCTGACGGCGGAGATTCCGATGGTGCTCGTTAAGCCGTTACCAGGCCAGGAGGAGCGTAACACGCGCTATTTGGTGACGAAGAAGGCGGCGATTCGAGCGCACGGCGAGCGCCATTTAACGCAGGCCGTCGCCGAGGTGCTCGACAGTGAAGAGCGGCGCGCTCAACTGCGTGCGAGCATGCACGCTCTGCGCCGGCCGGAAGCAGCGGTCGCGGTCGGCGAGCGGATCGTCGATCTGCTGCGCCGCCGCGCTCGCCGCTGAGCCGCTTTCTCACGCGCGCGGCAGGCGCCACACGCACAGGCCGCCCAGCGCGAACTCGGCCATCGCCGTTAGAATGGCGACGCGCGGACCCAGCCCCAGTGCCGTCGCATTGAAACGCTCGATCAAGGGGAGCGCGAGCAACGGGGCTGCAACCTGCGGGGCGGTGATCGCCACGTTCCAAACGGCCATGGCCGTGGCCATCGCGCCGCGCGGTAAGAGTGCCGTTGCCAGCGCCCAATCGGCGGCGACGAATCCGCCCCAGGCGAGTCCCGCAAATCCGGCCGCGGCGTACGCCGCCGGCAAGCCGTGCGCCCCCGCGAGCAGCGCGAGCGCGCACACCAGCGTTGCGCAAGCGATCGTAACGACGAGCCGTTTGTCGTAGCGATCAGCGGGCGGCCCGCCGAGCGCGGCCCCCGGGATCGCCGCGAGCGTGAACGTCAGAAAGAGGAAGCCGGTTTGCTCGTGCGTCGCCGCGGGGACGGTTATGCCCAACGTGTCGCGCACGAAGAACTCCAAGTAATCGAGCAGGGTGAAGAATCCGACGTAGATCAAACCGCGCGACAGCAGCAACGTCCCGAGCGGCCCGTTCAAGCGCACCGTAGCGCGCGCGCTCTCCGCTTGCAGCGCCAGCCCTCGCACGTGCGCAACGGTCACCAAGCACGTCGCAGCCAGCCCTGCGCAGAGCGAAGAGGCGACGACCCGTACGTCGGCGACGAGTCCGGCGATCAGAACGCCGGCCGCGTTGCCCAGCGACTGGTACGCGCTCATCCAAGCGGAGGCGCCACCGCGCCGCTCGAGCGCGATATAGTCCGGGATCACGGCTTGATACGGTGCGATCGCCGCGTTCATGGCCACCTGTAAGCACAAGAACGCGGCGGACAGTTGTGCGAACGTCGGAGCGGCATAGAACCAGACGAGCGCCGGAACGGCGAGTGCTGCGCCGGCGAAATACCACCTGGCTCGCGTTGCTCTGTTTCGATCGGATGCTGCGCCGACGACGAGTTGCGCGACCGTGGCAAGCGCAGCTCCCGATGCCGCCAAAGCCGAGAACGCGCGCACGTCGTCGTGCGTTAGGTCGATCGAGCGCGCTTGCAAGGAGACTGCGAGAATGGCTCCCCACACGAGCTGAATGCCCGCATTGAACGCACATAAGCGGGCCGGATCAGGAACGGCGCTGCGCGTGCTCGACCGCGTAGCGGTAGTCCTCCAGCGTATCGATGTCGTAGCAAAGGGAAGGCGAGGCGCCCCGCACCGCCCGCGCCCGCACTCCCAGCGCCGTTTGCGCGCGCCGCTCGACGTCCTCGACGCGCAGCTTGCGTAGCGCAAAGCGCGCCAGCAAGACAGGCCCGAGCAGCGCGGCGAGTTTTAGCAGACTCTTGCGGGCGGCGAAGAGACGCTGGGCTGCCGCGAGCACGCGCGGCGCCACGTTCGGCGCGAAATAGAACACGCTTCCATTGGCGACGCGCTCGCCGGCGAGGTCGACGCTGTGGCTTGCGGCGCCGGGATACGCGCGCGAGTAGTCTGCCTCGGCGGCAAGCGGCATGGCCGCCTCGGCATCGCCCGTTCCGGCAAGAAATGCTTGCAGCGCCTCGCCGTCGACGAACGGCAGGTCGGAGGAAAGGAGAAGCAGCGGATCCGCGCCGGCCGCGACGAGCGCCCGCCGGAGATTCTCGCGTCCGTCCGACACGGCTGGCAGAACGTCGTCGACCACGCTCTGACATGCGGCTCGCACCTCCGGCCCGCCTACCACGACCAGGCGGGCGGCGCCGGTGCCTCGGGCGGCGAGAATCGCGCGCGCGAGCAAGGTGCTGCCGCCGACCGCCGCTAGGGCTTTGACGCTCGTCCCCATCGCTTGCGCGAGCGCCCCGTCCACGCGCCCCCCGGCGGTTATCGCCGCGACCATGCCGCCCGCGTTCGTTGCCGAAACAACTGGACCTCGCCCGAGCGGATACGACGCGGAATCCACCTGGGATGGGCCCCGGATCGGGAGCCAGGGATAACTGTGGATTTTCGCCCAAGCGGGCAGAACGGAGATCCGCAGCATGCGCAAGAGCCAGTTTACCGAGCAGCAGATCGTTCAGATCCTCGCCGAGTTTGACGCCGGCGCGTCGGCGGAAGAGCTTGGCCGACGTCACGGCGTTCACGGTAATACCATTCGACTCTGGCGGACCAAATATGGGGGAATGACCGCGAGCGATCTGACGCGGCTCAAGCAGCTCGAAGCCGAGAACGCGCAGATGCAACGCATCATTGCGCGACAAACCGTCAAAATCGACGCGATCGAAGAACTCTTACGAAAAAACTCGTGGGGCCTTCCCAGCGAGCCCAAGCTGCGAAGGCCTTACAAGCAAAAGGCCTCAGTCAACGCGAAGCGAGCCAAACGGTGAGGACGCGTCGCCGTTCCTCGCGAGAACGGCCAAGCCCCAAAGCGCGAGAAGACGCGCGCAAAGTGAAGCGTCTAACGCAGCTCGCGCAGGAGCATCCATCGTTCGGCCGCCGTCGACTCTACATTGTATACGAACGTTGCGCCGGTGAGCCAGACGAGTACATGAACCACAAAGCCTTCGCCCGCATCTACCGGCTCGGGAATCTTCAAGTGAAGCGGCGTCGCCGTCGGCACCGCGCTCGGTTCGTTCGCGGCATCGTACCACGTCGAGCCACGCGACCCGGTGAAGGATGGGCGCTCGACTTCGTTGCCGATCGGCTGTTGCACGGTCGCCGCTTCCGAGGTCTAACATTGATCGACGAGTTCTCCAAGAGCGGCTTGGCGCTCGAGATCGCTTTCTCGTTGCCGGCGCCAGCGGTGACCCGCGTACTCGATGAGCAGGCCGCGATCTTCGGCTATCCCGTCTATCTTCGCGTCGACAACGAGCTAAGTGTTTTTGTCAAGCTCCCGAACGCAAAACGTCATCCACCGGTTCATCAACGACCCGAACCTTGGACATCTTTCGTATCTCCCAGGAGGGGCAAGTGCTCTTACCATGATGACACAAGGTCTCTAGAGTTGAGCCTTCACTGAGCTTCAAACAGAGATTGCGACCAAATGGGAGATCCGAGCATTATCTACGAGGTTGAAGTCACCTCGACGGCCCAGGCGAAGGGATTCTCCCATTGGATATCGCCGCTTCATCGAAGTGGCGATACTCTTGATCGGTCTTTATAAGACCGTAAGCGACCCGCGCTACCTTTGCAGCAACGGCAGTATATGCCTTCCGCTTCAGATCAGGATCCAGCGGATTTACGCGAACATAGTTATCATATTTGCGTCGAAAGGCATTGCGGCGCTGATTGATCGCGGCATTAGCGGCCATCCAAAACGCGCATCGTAAGCGAGCATTCCCTCGTTTTGAGAGCTGAGGTGAGCCGCGATGCGTCCCAGACTGGCTCGCTGACAGCGACAAACCGCAGTAGTTCAAGAATTTGCGATAATGGCTGAATCGGCGCAAATCGCCCCCTTCTGCCAGCACGGTAAGAGCGATGATCGGCCCTATTCCCGGGATGGTACGTAGCCTCTGATAGTCCAAGTTATCCTCGAGCTGCGCGTGAACGCATTCTTCCATCTTGCGCCGGAGCTTCGTAAGCCCGATATACTGTTCGATCGTGAGCTGGAACATCTTCACCGCCCAGCTATCTGCGGAAACCGGTATACCAACGCTCTCTTTGGCCGTTTCGTAGTACTCAGCAACGAGCCGCTGCCGCGACGTGAAATGGCCCCCGGCCGCCGTAAACCGCTTTACAAACGTCTTCTTTGTGAATCCTAGGACCACGGCGGGACACGGAGCCACATGCAAGACTTCGAGGAACCATTCGGTTCGTGGATTGGATGCAAAACGCTCAGCTTCGGGAAAGTAGAGAGGGAAGTAGTGGGTCATCAGCACGTGATACAGACGCACTTTCCGGTCCACTATCTTTCGATACGAGCCAAGCAACTCTTGAAGATCGAGGTGCCCCGCCTCGAGTGGGTCCAGGAAGGTTTGCGTCGTCCCGCTCTTAAGCAAGTGCAGAATGACCTGAGCGTCCTTGGGGTCATTCTTATCCCAAGAGTTGAAGAGCGCCTCGCGGGTTCTATTCGTGGCTACAGAAGACACAAAGTGGATATGGTGCCCCTTGCGCACCAAAAAGTTCGCAAGCGGTCGATGATAGTCACCCGTTGGCTCAAGCGCAATTTCACAGGCACCGTACGGGCGCAGCTGCGTAGCCAGCGTATCAAAACCATCGCGCGAGTTTGCGATGGCGAGTCGCTGGCGATTCCCCTTAGGGTCCTCCAACAAACCTTCATGCCGGTTCTTCGCGACGTCGATCGCAAGCCAGGCGGGGCCTGAGCGGCCGCTGCGGAATGATTTCACAGGCGTTGCCTCCAGCGGAGATGAGTGGAATACAGCTCCGTTCTACGTGGGGGCGGCGCCCCGTTTTTCATGTACCACGGTCCGGAACTCGCATCTCTGGTCATGCTTGACTGGGCCCTTGAGCACGGCGTACAGCTGTTGTTCATCGAGCCTGGGAAGCCGACCCAGAACGCGTTCATTGAGAGCTTCAACAGTCGCGTGCGGGACGAATTTCTCAACGCGAACGTCTTCAGATCACTCGCGGACGCGCGGGTTAGCGGCGATCGATGGCTGCGAAAGTACAACGAGGAGCATCCGCATAGCACGCTCGGGATGCTCACGCCCCAGGAGTACCTCGCGCTCTACGAAATCAGTCAGCCTTCACAGTTACCAGTGGCTTCATGACGGGGTCCATCCCACACCAGCAAATCGCGGTTGGCAAACGAAAGAGCTACGGGCCTTTCTGGTTCGCTAACGAGAAAGCCGAAGCGGTTAAGTGCATTTGGGGGCATCGGCGCACGGCATCGCGCCTCCCGGACGCAATGCCGCGCGCCGCGCCGAATTGCTATGGTAGAAGCACGCTGGCGGCAACCGACGGCTCGGAGGAACCAGTACTGAACGGTTGTTCACTGATGAGGCCACCGCTCGGGAACGAATAGCTCTCGACGACGTCGGCGGCCTGGTCGACGACGATGAGCTGGTCGCCTTTCTTGTCTAGACCGATCGAGCCAGGATCTGACGAGGTGGCGAACGAACCGATCGGGGCGCCGCCTTTGTGGCTGAAGATGGTAATCTTGCCGGCTGATCCGGAGATGGAACTCGTTACGACTTCGCCTTTTTTCGTGGCCGCGATCGAGCCCGCGGTGGCTCCTTTGATCGTTGCGAACGGAACGGCCTTGCCTTTTCCCTTCACGAACTCGTCGATCTGCTCCGACGGCACGCTCGCCGCGTATGTGGTGTACGCCACGTAGAGGTCTCCCGCCCCGTCGACCGCCACCGTGCTCGTGCCCGTGCCGATTCTTGCGTCAGAGAGCATTCCGGCCGAACTCGACGAGTTAGGCGGATACACGACGATGCACGATACCAGCGAGCCGCTGCTGCCCTGGGGAGGAACGATCGACACGTACATCGTTCCATTCGCAGCAACCGCGACATCGGCTGGAGTGTACGGCTCGGTACTGATGGTTTCGACGAGTTTCGTCCCTCTCTTGGTTGAGGTGATGACCCCTACGCCGTTTGAAAACGGCTCGGTGACGACATACGTATTCTTTACGCCGCTCCAATTGAAGGCGTACGACATTTCCGCTGCGCAGCAGAAAGGAAACGTTGTAAACGGAGATATCGAGTATGTTGCGAGAAGGATGTCGGTATCGCACGGAATCAGCGAGTTTGACGGGCCGTATGTCCACCCGCCCGACCACTCGAACCACTTGTTGATAGTGCCGCCTACATATTGCCACCTGACGCCTACAAAAACGATGGGCTCGCACAACTTTGTTGCGGGCTGCACTGCCACCGGCCTCGAGCTGCCGTGAGCGCTCGCGGTGGCGCCCACGCGCGCCAATGCGGCGCCGCCGGATACGAGGGCGGCGGCCACCGAAACCGCTAGGACGAGACGGTGAATCCGATGCCTAACGCTTGACATTGATGATCCTCCTATTGCGGCCCGCAGGCCGCCACGTGGGGAGGGCACCTTGGCACGTCAGGGTCAGAGGCAGAGCCGCCTTCTTGCGACTGAATCGTTTTGCGCTGCAAGGTAGCCACCCCAAAGGAATGGTACCGCGACCTTCCCGGAAGGGACTGGTCCATTAGGAGCTTTTCCGGGTATCTAGCGTTCCCCTCGCTCCCCTGGAGGACCGAGCAACCGCCGGCCCAGGGCAACGACGCTCTTCGTGATTCAGCGAACTCCGGGCGCAAGACGTCGTCGACTAGACCAAATTAGAGCTGCGTTCTCGCTCTAGCCTGGGCCTGACGCGCCTTATCCCGGTCCGCTGCTCGGTCATAGTAGCTGAGGTGATTAAATGTCAGCCTTTGACATCGACTCATGCCGGCGTGCCATCGAACTATCCGGTCTTCAAAGGCCCGGCGACTTTATAAGTGCTGACGATGATGCCGGACGGCATTGCATTCGTGCTGACGAGCTCAAATGAGCGTGGTGGGGTTCCCTCCGCGAACAAGCGCTTCCCCATGCCCAACAGGACCGGATGGACGATCAGCAGGATCTCATCCGCAAGCCCATGTTCGAGTAGCGTGGATGTCAGCGTGGAGCTGCCCCAAAGAATAAGGTCCGGGCCGTCCGCGGACTTGATGCGGCGAATTCCCTCGAGGATCTCCCGTCCAAGGCTCTCGACCGGGCCCCATTCAAGACTTTCCGGGCGGTGGGTAGCAATATACTTTGTTGCCGCGTTGAGGGCGTCAGCCATCGGACTACTCGGCGCCTTTGGCCAGAAATCCGACCAGAGATCATAGGTGCGACGGCCAAGCAACAGATCGAAACTCTCGCCTTGCGCGGCGACGATTGCCTCCCGGCCGGCGGGGGTCCGATAGGGCGCAGTCCAGTCGCCGTAAGGGAAATCGCCGTCTTCGCCGGTGGTCTGGATTACGCCGTCGAGCGAGATGTGTTCGAAGATCCTGATCGTTCTCATGGAAAACTCCCTACGGGTTCGACGCTCGTCCGCCGTCAGGCGCGGACGAACAGCATGCAATCTCAACGAAGGCTGACGTTACCCGACCAGCATCCCATTCAGCTCTTGAGAAGACTAATCGGTTTGACGTGTAGCCTTGAGTTATGCCGCGAATGGGTGGAAAGTTAGGGTGGTTTTGAGTTCCCGGATCTACGCCGGGCTGGTAGACGGCGCGAGCCGGCAAGCTGTCGACGGCCTTTCGACTCGTCTCGACAGGACAGCTGCCTCCCGTGAGCAAATTGAGCAAATCGCCTCCCGGAGCGTAAAACCCTGAGAGGCGGTCTGCCGCAAAGCCTTGTGGCATAAGGGAGAGCGGGGCTTGGAGAGATGGCCGAGCGGCTGAAGGCGGCGGTTTGCTAAACCGTTATACGTGTTTAAAGCGTATCGAGGGTTCGAATCCCTCTCTCTCCGAAGTCCGCTTACCGCGGCACAGGCGAAGCGGTAACGCCGAGCGGCTCTGCAGGACGTGCGGTCGTAGCTCAATTGGATAGAGCAACAGGCTACGAACTTGTAGGTTGGGGGTTCGAGTCCCTCCGACCGCGCGACTCATCACCCAACGGAGTCGACCGATGGAATCGACGCACCGGGCGGCTCCCACAGCTCGACGCGATTGCCTTCCGGGTCGACGATCCAAGCGAACTTGCCGTACGAATGGTCCTCCCGCTTTGGTACGATCTCGACACCTTCGGTTTGTAACGCAGCAAGCAGTGCGTCGAGATCGTCGACGCGGAAGTTGATCATCACCGCCTGTTGAGTTGGGCCGAAATATGGGGTGCCCTCTTCGAACGTCGCCCAGACGGTAGACGCCTCCGGATCGGGGTCGTCGCTCCAGCGCAAGGACACGTAGTTATCCGGCCCGACCGCTAGACCGAGATGGGCTGCGTACCAACGCGCCAGCGCGTCGGGATCCTTCGCGCGAAGAAACACGCCGCCGATTCCAGTCGCTCGTGGCATTCTAAAACCTCCTCATCCGCTTCGAGGTAACTTCTTCAACGTCGACGGCAAACCGGGCAAGCCGCGCGGACGGGAAGCCGGCATCTGTAACCGAAAACGCCTGAGGTTTCTTTTTTCTCAACACGGGGGCCTTGATGCAGCCAATCCAGCAGTCCGGCTCGGCGCGCGGCCGGTTCCTCCTCGCATCCTTCGGCGTCGCGCTCGCGTTGACCGGCCGAGGGATGGCGGCGACGCTGGACCCGCCGCTAGCCACCGCCGCTAATCCGATGACGATCGTGCTCGACGAGCGCACCGCGCCGCGTGGCTTTGCGTACTCGCACATGACGATCCCGGTCAAGCCCGGGCCCTTCACGCTCGTGTATCCGCAGTGGATTCCCGGGGAGCACGGCCCGACCGGTCCGCTCAACGACCTCTCGGAGTTGCGCATCAGCGCAAGCGGGCAGCCCATCCAATGGCAACGGGATCAAGTCGACATGTACGCATTCCACATCGACGTTCCGCCGGGCGTGAGCACCGTAAACGTCGATTTCACGGTCCTCCTGAACCATCCGAACAACTTTGTCGACGGGCAAATGGCAACCCGCGACATCATGGTCGGGAACTGGAACCGGTACCTGCTCTACCAGCGCAACGTCGACAACGCGGCGTATTTCGTGCGTGCGAGCCTCATGCTGCCGCCGTCCTGGGACTATGCGAGCGCCTTACCGGTGGCATCGCGCAATGGTAATACGATTCTCTTTAAGACCGTGACCCTCGAGACGCTGGTCGACTCTCCTACCGACTCGGGACGCTACTTTCGGCATATCCTGACGTGGAGCGGCGGCGATGCGCGGGCATACCTCGACGCCTTCGCCGATCATCCCGAGGACTTGGACTTCAGCAAAACGGAGCTGGCCGAGTACAAGTGCATAACGCCGGAAGCCATTGCACTCTACGGCGGCCGCCACTGGAACGTGTATCACGCCGAACTGACGCTGAGCGACCTGATACCGGATCAGGGCATCGAGCACCATCAGTCGAGCGACGATCGGGCCCGCGACGAATTCATGACCGATCCCCTAAATCAGATGTCGGACGGCGATTTGCTGCCCCACGAATTCTCGCACTCCTGGAACGGAAAGTACCGGCGCCCATTCGATCTGCAGCAGCCTAACTTCAATCAGCCGTATCCCGAACGTACCGAACTGCTCTGGCAGTACGAAGGAATGAACCAGTACATGGGCGACCTGATCGCCTTCCGCTGCGGCATCAAAGGGAAAGCGTCAGATTATCCGGAGTACTTTGCAGCAATCTACGCGCAGATGGCATCGGAACCGGGGCGCAACACGACGCCGATCATTGACCTGACGACCGGCGCGCCGTACTTCTACGTCTCGGACGGCGATTACGGGTCGCTTCGGCGCAACGCGTATCCCGACTTCTACCTCGAAGGCGAGCTTATGTGGCTCGACGTCGACACGATCATCCGCCAGTTGACCAAAGGCAAGAAATCCATCGACGACTACGTCAAGATTTTTGCCGGCGGTACGTCAGACCCGCGCGTGGTGACCTACACGCGCGCCGACCTCGAGCGCTACCTGGGCGAGGTCGCTCCTTACGACTGGCATGGTTTCTTCCAACGCTATGTCTACTCGATCGCCCCAGAACCGCCGACGGACGAGATCCAACGCGCCGGCTACCGTTACGTGCTCACTGACAAGCCGAACAGATATCAAGCCGCCTACGAGAAGGTCCATAAGGTCATTGACTCCTGGCTCGACGTCGGTTTGCGCCTCGATGCGGAAGCGACCGTCACCGACGTGCGGGAGGGATCCCCAGCCTGGAACGCCGGCATGGGGATCGGCATGAAAATCGTCGCGATCGACGACCGGGAGTTCACGCCGGACGCGTGGCAGGCTGCCGTCAAGGCGACCTCGTCGAGCTTCGCACCGCTCGTTCTTCTCGTCAACCATTCGGGTTATTACCGGGATATCACGTTGACGTATCACGGCGGGCTCAAGTATCCGCATCTGATCCGCGTCAAGGGCACCGTCGACATGCTGCGAGACATCGTGAAGCCGTATGCGAAGTAAGGAAGTCGCCGTGAAGCACCTTATCCAGGCCGGGATCGCTGCGCTCGCCGTGTCGCTTGCCCCCGCGCTGCCGGCGCACGCGCAGCCGGCGCTGCATCTCGATCCGCCGCTGGCGACCCGGAGCGATCCGATGACCGTCGTTTTCGACGCGCGCAAGGCGCCGCTTGGGCTCGCCTACACGCATATGACGATTCCGGTCGCCCCCGGGCCTTTCACGATCGACTACCCGCAGTGGATTCCCGGCGACCATGCCCCGGATGGTCCGCTCCAGGGCATGTCGGAACTCCGCATTAAAGGAAACGGCGCGCCGCTCCGCTGGCAGCGCGATCAGGTCGACATGTATGCCTTCCATCTCGACGTTCCGCAGGGCGTTCGCACGATCGACGTAGACTTTACCGTCATCATGAACACCGATCTTGGAGGCATGATGGCCACTCGCAACATCATGATCGGTAACTGGAACCGCGCCATCCTCTACCAGCGAAACACCGACAACGAGCAGTACTTCGTGAGAGCGAGCCTCATCATGCCGCCGGGCTGGGACTACGCTTCGGCGCTACCGGTGGTGGCCCGCAGCGGCGACCGCGTCGACTTCGACACGGTGTCACTTGAGACGCTGGTTGACTCGCCGACCGACATCGGGCGCTACGTCAAACACATCACGACCTGGACGGGCAATGGGACGGCGACCTATCTCGACCTCTTCGCCGACGCGCCCGAGGATCTAAAGATCGACGACAAAGTCATCGACGCGTATAAAAATTTGACGCCCGAAGCGTTGGCGCTGTACGGCGGCCGGCACTGGAACGTGTACCATTCGGAGCTGACGCTGAGCGATCAATTGGGATTCGAGGGCATCGAGCACCACCAGTCGAGCGACGACCGCGCCGGTGATTCCTTCATGACGAGTCCTGCGGAGCAGCTAGCGAATGGGGACCTTCTGCCTCACGAGTTCTCACATTCCTGGAACGGAAAGTACCGCCGCCCCTTCGATCTCCAACAGCCGGATTTCAACGACCCTTATCCGGAGCGCACCGAGCTGCTGTGGCAGTACGAAGGTATGAACCAGTACATGGGCGACTTGCTTTCGTTCCGGGCGGGCATACGCGATCCCAAAGACTACCCGGAGTTCTTGGCGGCAATGTATGCCACCATGTCTTACGAACCAGGCCGCAAAACGACGCCGATCATCGATACCACGACGGGGGCACCCTACTACTACTGCTGCGGCTACGGCGACTATCCGAGCATCCGGCGCACGGCGAACGACTTCTACGACGAGGGCGAGTTGATGTGGCTGGATGTCGACACGATCATCCGCCAGCAGACGCACGGTGCGAAGTCGCTCGACGACTATACGAAGGTGTTTGCCGGGGGCGTTTCCGCACCGAAGGTCGTCACCTACACGCGCGAGGATCTTGAGGGCTACCTCAACCAGGTGACGCCGTACGACTGGCATGGTTTCTTCCAGAAGTACGTCTACTCGATCGCCCCGCAGCCGCCCACCGACGAAATCGCGCGAGCGGGCTACAAACTCGTCTTCGACGATAAGCCCAACAAGTTCGTGGCCGGCCGCGCGGCGACGAGGCACCGGATCGACTCCTGGTTCGACGTCGGCGTGCAAATGAGCCAGAAAGGCGAAGTCGGCGACGTCCGCGAGGATTCGGCAGCGTGGGCCGCGGGTCTGGCCCCCGGGATGCAAATCGTCGCGATCGACGACCGGGCTTTCGATTCGGACCTCTGGACCGAGGCCATCACGAACGCCAAGGGGGGCACGGACGCGATCCATCTGCGCATCAAACAGGGCGGCTGGTACACCCGCCTCGACTTGGCATATCACGACGGCCTCAAGTATCCGCATCTTGAGCGCATCCCCGGGACCACCGACATGCTCTCGCAGATCATGCAACCGCGCGTACCGCCGCCGAAGAAGGCCGCGCCTGCGGCGGCCTCGCCCGTGCCCGGCTAATCTAACTGCAAGCTCCGACCGGCCGACGATCCGCGAGCCACGACCTAGGAGTTGCTAGACACGACAGCCGGCCGCGGCCCGGTGTATAGGGGCAGGACGATGCCTCACGCTTGACTTTAAGTATTATTTAAACTAAAGTCTGCTTTAGTTAAATAACTTTAGCTCTTAGCGGGAGACGTCTGTGTCGAAGCCTGGTTTGCCCATCGCCGCCCTGGTTACGCGGATTGCCGTCTTGGGACTCGGGCTCGCCTTATTTTTCGAGCAGGCCGGGGCGCGGCAGCTGCTGCACCTCGACGGATCCGACGGCCGGGTTATGACGACGCCCGTCTATTGGATCAGCCTGCTGGCGCCGATCTTCTTCCTGGGCGCGCTTTGGGCCGCGTCGGACGTCTTCGTCCGCATGGACCGGGGAGACGCCTTCGGTCCCGCCATGGTGAGAGGGCTGAAGGAAATCGGCGGGAGCCTTATGCTCGGAGCGTTTGCCGCCACTGTGGCACAGCCCAGCCTTATGTTTCTCCTGGGCAACGGGTTCCGCCAGATGCGCGGCGTCAGGTTCAACCTCGACGTCGAGAACGTGACCTTGGCCCTAGTCGGACTCGTGCTCGTGCTGCTGGCGCGCCAAGGAGAAAAGCTGAAAGCGAAGCTGGACGAGTTCGTCTGATGCCGGTGCGTGTTACGTTGGACGTCATGCTGGCACGGCGCAAGCTGCGCGCGCGCGACGTCGCCGAGAAAATCGGCCTCTCGGAAACGCAGCTCAGCCTGCTGCGCACGGGCAAAGTCAGAGGCATGCGCTTCGATACCCTCTCGAAGCTCTGCCTCGTCCTCGATTGCGCGCCCGGCGATCTGCTCGACTACGATCGGGAGGACACGGACTTGAATTCGAACCAAGATTAGGGCCGCGGTTATGGAAGAAGGGTTTGCGGTATCAGCGGCTCGGTAGCTCAGCGGTAGAGCGGGGGACTCATAAGCCCTAGGTCGTAGGTTCAAATCCTACCCGAGTCACGGTTTTCGGAGCCCGGCGCCGATCGGCGGCGGGCTTTCCGGTTGGTGCCCCGCGGGTCGCGGCGGCGAGGATGCGCATCTTCTCCCGGCGTAACGAGGTCTAACCTCCCGAGGTATAGCTCGCCATGTCAACGATCCCGTGCGATTTCTGTCCGCACCCTGTCGACCGGGGCCAGATGGAAGAGATCGAAATTTCCCATTATGTCCCAGACTCGTCCGGCGACGACTTGGCGTATGCTCGCACGTATTTTTTTGGGCACCCCGATTGCGTGCGAAAGTTCTACCGCGGGCTGGTCGACCACAAGCTCGATCTCTTTAAGCACCTGCCGACCACGGCACCCCTATCGCCTGAGGAACCGAAGTAGGCAAGCGTTTTGCGCCCGTAGCGTAGCTGGATAACGCGCGGCCCTCCGAAGGCTGAGACCGCAGGTTCGAATCCTGCCGGGCGCATGAAATAAGGGCTCCCGGGACAGTTGGCCCCTTTTGTACCACGGAATGTAGCTTAAGACGGCCCTCCCGAGCCGGAAAGGAGGCGGTCGACGAGGTCGGCGGCTTCCTTTTGCATGGTTGGAGCGACGTGGCTGTGGGTCCGCATCGAGAGCTTAAGCGGCCGTTCGCTCGCCTCTTGTCGCAGCGGACGCGGGACCATTGCGGAGCGGCGTTCTAACGTGGTATGTTGTCTGTGACAACACAGCACGAAGGCCATAGCGTTGCCATGATCGATCAGATCCGCAGCTTCAACCGTTTCTACACGCGCGAGATCGGGCTGCTTGCCAAGTACCTTCCGGGCACGGACCTCTCACTGGCCGAAGGGCGCGTCCTGTACGAGCTCGCGCACGCCGACGAAATTACGGCGGCCTCGATCGTTCGCGCGCTCGGCATGGACAAAGCCCACGTGAGCCGTATCGTAGCGCGCCTTGTGACACGTGGGTACGTGAAGAGCCGCCCCAGTCGCGTGCATGCGAAGCAGAAGCTGCTCTCGCTGACCGCGCGGGGCCGCAAAGCTTTCGGTCAGGCGGATCGCGGTTCGCAGGAGTATGTCGAAGCCGTGCTCGAGCCGTTCTCGGCCCAAGCCCGCGCGAAGCTCGCAATGGGCTTGGCCGCCGTTCGCGCCGCGTTCGAACCCGTTCCACTGAAATCGGAGAACGTGCGCCTGCGCTCGCTGCGTTCGGGTGACGTCGGCTGGATCGTCCACCGGCAAGCGGTTCTCTATCACAGCGAGTATGGCTGGGATTGGACATTCGAGGGTCTCGCCGCGCGGATCCTCGGCGATTTTGTTATGGGCTTCGATCCCACGCGCGACGACGCCTGGGTGGCTGAGATCCGCGACGAAATTATCGGTTCGATCTTTCTCACGCGCGGTGACGATCCGGCGGTTGCAAAGCTGCGCATGCTTTACGTCGAACCGAACGCGCGTGGTCTCGGCTTGGGTTCGCGGCTCGTCGCGACGTGCATCGAACGTGCGCGCGCGCTCGGCTATCGCACGCTGGCCCTCTGGACGAACGACGTCCTAACGTCAGCCCGCCGCATCTACGAAGGCGCGGGCTTCATGCTGGTTCGCGAAGAGCGCCATCGTTCGTTCGGGCACGATTTGAACGGCCAAACCTGGTCGCTCGATCTGACGGTCGCACCGTCACCGTGACGAGCCGCGGTGCCCAAGTCGGCAATGACGGAACCGATTTTCTCCCTCAGTTTTGTCGACGTTCCAAATGCCGGAATCTGGCGCAACGAGACTGCTGCAAGCACGGCTGCGAAACCAACGGCCTGAAAGCCACCCAGGGCGAATTCCTGGACCCCTGCCGATCCGGCCTCCGCTCGCTGCTCCTGACCATGCGCGCTTGCGCTAAGAACGAGCGGCTTTCGCGCACTCATCGGCCGGCGTCAGCGCGTCGACAAAAGGCTCATCGCGTTCGCCCCCCGAGGGCGAACTCGACGACCCCGAGCACGAGGCCCAACGCCGCGCTGATGCCGAGGCCCGCGAAATATACCATTAGTGCCACCTTCGCCGCCTTCACCCCAACACGGACGCTGCGAGGCGCACTAGCCACTTCATACTCGTCTTTTCGGCTGACGGCGGAGTAAAATGAAGGGAGCCGGAACCGGAGTGAGCGCGTCGTATTGGTGGGCGGTGTTTGGCTCCTGCTATCGTATGGTCAGCGATCGCTGTGATCGCGAACACCTGCCTGCGCCACGCCTTTACACGCTCGCACGCTTCGCGCGAACATTGGCCGCATGTCGACCTACCGGCGCGCGCCTCCGAGTGCGGCGGACGATGCATTTGCCTGCTTGCCGGGGCGTTCGCGCTGTGCGTTCAACCCGGCGGCGGTCGCCCGTATGTAGCGCTTGTATTCGCCCGGCTGACGAACGCCTCAGCGAGCGCCTATGAGCATCGCGTTCGCGGCGCGCCTCGCCTCGCCGTAACGTAGCCATGCGTAGTATGCAGTTATCGGGGACATCGGTATCAGGAAGAAGCCGGCTGCGATGGCAACATTGCGTAATGTCTCGACATCGCTGCCATAGTAGTGCCGCTGAGCGAGCATCAGCGCGAGGCTAAAGCTGAAGAGAACAGGCGACACCATTTGCGAAATTGCTAGCGTTCGTAGCGCTGGAGCCTCGTTCGATCGCGGCGGCCGTTGAAGGGCAAGTCTCTTGCGGCTCAAGAAGAGTGCACCGGGAACGGCGCCGGCGAGCGCGATTGCGAACTCTGCGAAGCGATTGTTCGTGAGCGCGTACGTGGCGAACGCGATGGAAATCATAGCGACAACAAAAACGCAGTAGAGCACGGAGAGCTGCGGAGTCCCCCACGTCAGTTTTTCGCGCTCGGGGACCCGAGCGCGAGCCAGACGGTGAACCCAGTAAACAAGGGGTACGGTCAGAATGGCGTATGTCGCGATGGTCAGGCCGATCGAACCCTTCGTTGCGACGCACACACCATAGCCGGCGGCGCTAATGGCAATGGGGCTCGCAAAGGCTACGACGTAGGTCCAAGGAGGCGTCTTCGGCATTGCAGAGGATCCCCCAATCCGTCATGGCACGCGAAGCATCGGGGTTCCGCGATCGGAACGCGTTCGCCCTGCTGACCGATTTTTGCCATGGGGCGGTTCGCTACGGCTCGGACCCCCGAAGGGTTCGATGCGCCGCTCACGCGAGCGTGAGTTGCGAGGACGGACTCGATGACGGATGAGGAAGGCGTAGGGCGGGCGCTCGCGCTCGCGAGCGAAGCCGAGCGTCTCGGCGACGTGCCGATCGGCGCGGTGCTGGTCGTCGGCGAGCGCAACTTCGAGGCGTCCAACGAAAAGGAGCGCCGCGCCGATCCGACCGCGCACGCCGAAATCTTGGCGATCCGCGCCGCCGCAAGCGCCCTCGGTGCGTGGCGTCTCGGCGGATCGACCTTGTACGTTACGAAGGAACCGTGCACGATGTGCGCCGGGGCCATCGTCGCGGCGCGGATCGAACGGCTGGTATTCGGGTGCCGCGATCCCAAGGGTGGTGCGGCGGGAAGCGTCATCGACGTCTTTTCCTCCGAGGCGGTCAATCACCGCGTCGCGGTGACGTCCGGGGTGCTCGAAGCGCAAACGGCGGATCAGTTGCGCGCCTTCTTCGCGCGCCGCCGCTGAGCGTCCGAACGCGTCCAAGGAGCCTCGCATCCCGGCGTGCTATACAGCGGGCTGCCCCGAAGGCTACGGAGAGGTGGTCGAGTGGTTGAAGGCACCCGCCTCGAAAGCGGGCGGACGTGATGAGCGTCCCGAGAGTTCGAATCTCTCCCTCTCCGCCATTTCGCAACCGCTTGGGCGGGGAGGCTGCGCGCTAGGCGGCGGATTCGCCGGCGACGCGCAACAAAATCTTACCGAAGTTGGCGTCGGACTCCATGCGCCGATGCGCTTCGGCGATCTGCTCTAGCGGGAAGACGCGATCGATCGCCACCGGTAGTTCGCCCCGCGCGATCGAGGGCAAAACGCGCTGCGCCAGCATGCGCGCCAGGGCCATCTTTTCATCGATTGGTCGCGAACGCAGAACGGTTCCCGCGAGCGTTGCGCGTTTGGCCATCAGCGGCCCGAGCGATAGGGTCGCGCGCGCGCCGCCGAGCGTTCCGATCTGGACGATGCGGCCGCCACCCGCCAGGACGATCACGTTGAAATCCAGCGTCGCGGCCCCGACGAAATCGAGCACGAGGTCGACCCCACGGTTTTCAGTCGCTGCCAGCACGCGCTCGTGCCAGCCGTCTTCGAGTGCAATCCCGGCGTCGAGGCCGTAGCCTTGCGCGCGCGAAAGCTTATCCGGCGTGCGCGAGGTGCCGATGACCCGCGCTCCGGCGCGTTTCGAGAGGGCGATGGCCGCGAGCCCCACGCCGCTTCCAACCGCGTGCACGAGCACCGTCTCTCCTAGGGCTAGTTTGCCGCGCGCAAAGAGCGCGTCGTGCGCCGTGGTAAACGCTTCGGGAATCGCGCCTGCCGTCTCGAGGCTCATCGCGCTCGGTAGCGGCGACAACGTGGCGGCATTGGCCACGACGAGCTCCGCATGCGCCCCCGCTACGACGAGGCCGCAGACGCGGTCGCCGGGTTTCACCGTCACGACGCGCGCTCCGACGGCGCGCACGATGCCCGAGAACTCGAGACCGGGAACGATGCGGGGCGCACGCGGGCCGTAGCGCCCTTCGCGTTCGAGCACGTCGGCGCGGTTGAGAGCCGTGTAGGCAACGGCGACGAGCGCATCGTCGCTGCCGGGCTCGGGATCGGGAAGGTCGCGCACCGAGAGGACCTCGAGGCCGCCCGTCCCGTCGTAGAGCGCTGCGCGCATCAGTTTGCCAGTCGCGAATCGGGGGCGCTGGGCGGGAACGCGTACTGATCGTAGGTCGCATCCGCAACGAAATGCACGCGACCGAGCCGCAGCGGTCCGTAGACGGTTTCCTCGTAGTGGGCGTGTTCGACGAGCCAGTGTCCCTCGACCGTTCCATAGTCGACGGTGAAGTCGATGTCGTCCGCGCCCGTGTAACGCACTTTGGAAGGCAGCCCGTTCGCGTTGTCGACGTAGAGGTCGCTCAGATAGAAGACGTTGTCCACGTTGGGCACGTCGTGCTTGATGTAGTCGTACGGCTCGAGGTGAACGTGGCTGGTGCCGTCGGGCGCGTCGCTCGAATCGGCCGCGAAGGTGGCCTTGTAGGCGCGCAGCCGGAACACGACCACGTCGGCGCTGCTGTTGGCCGGATCCTGATACGTCAAGGGCGTCACGTCGTGAACGTAGGCGGAAACATCCTGGTGCCAGCCGACTTTCCAGCTCAGCGTGAAGTACGAGAGCGCGTCGAACGCGGGCGTGATCGGAAAACCGTGGCCGAGCTGATTGCGCCCGTCGGGAAGGTCTTGGATCACGGCGGTATCGTCTTTCGTTCGCACGCTGACCGAACGAACGATCACTCGGTCGCGATTCAAGGAGGGCGCGCTGACATGGGTCGACACGCGGTACGTGACGAATGCAGGAGCTTGCTGGTAGATCGTCGCCGCGGCGTTAGCGCAGCGTTCGAATGCGAGGTCGGGCGTTAGCGTCGGCGATCTCCTTCAGGAGGGGCTGCAGCATGAGGTTGGGACGTCGCTCGTGGTGTGCCGGCGCGGCGGCCGCGTCGGTGACGTTGGCTTGGCCGGATGGGCAGGCGTGCGCCCAAGCCGGCGGCGCGCAGGTGTTGGTCTTCGTCAGACACGCAACGTTCTTCTCGCAAGAAACGCGCCGTTCACCGGTCATCGACCCGCAAATATTCGTGTCGGATGCGACCGCGGTCGAAGGGGTCGGGCCCCAGAGCATCGAGCACGCCGCCGGCTTGCGCCCGGCTCGTCTCGACGACGCGCCCGACACGGTGGTCTATAACGCCCAGGGAACCAAGCTTGGATTTGCCCTCGACCGGTGGTTCGCCGCCGGCGGCACGGCCGATGTCGTCCCGCGAAACGGCGGGGACCGGATCACGTGCTCCTTTCAAAAGCTGATTGCCTTCGGCGTCTACAGCCTCTTCAAGATCGTCTTTTCGTCGGAAGGAGCGACGTTTACGCCGCTCGAGGGCGATGCCGCGGCGAACGGCTTCACGGCTCGCGTCGACGGTTCGGCCAACGTGGTCGTAACGGCCTTGCAGCCCCTGCAGAGCGGAAATGCGATCGTGCTGATCTACCACAGCGACGGGCAGACGCACGGCGCGTCGCGCGGCCAGCTCGGCGTGACCGCCCACCATGAACTGATCGCACGCCTGCCGTAAGACCGGAAGATGGATCAAGCGAAAAACGGTGGGGGCCGGGGCCGGCCCTACCCCTTCATCATCGAGCCCCGGGAAGTCGAAGCGATATGGGGCGGCCACGCGCTGGTCGAGCATTACGGCAAGCCCGGTTCCGCCAGCGCGAAGATCGGCGAGTCGTGGGAGTGTTGGGACGCCAACCGCGTGCGTAACGGCCGCTGTGCGGGCAAGACGATCGCCCACCTTCGCGGCGAACTGGGGCCCGAACTGATGGGGCCGCTCGATAGCAAACGCACCTTTCCCGTGCTCACCAAGCTTATCGACGCGCGCCACGCGCTCTCGGTGCAAGTTCACCCCGACGACGCCTACGCCCAGCGAGTCGAGGGTCAGCCGAACGGCAAGACGGAGTGCTGGTACGTCTTGGAGGCGGAACCCGACGCTTCGATCGTGCTCGGCTGGAACCGCGACACCTCGCGCGGCGAATACCTCGAGCGCGTCGCCGACGGGTCGCTCGAAGCATTGCTGCGGCACGTCCGCGTAAAACCGGGTGACGCGTTCTATCTGCCGGCCGGTACGCTCCACGCGATCGGCCGCGGCGTCGTGCTCTTCGAGGTCCAGCAGGCGAGCGATCTGACCTATCGCATCTTCGACTACAACCGCGTGGGGCCCGACGGAAAACCGCGGCCGCTCCACGTGGATAAAGCGGCGGACGTCTTGGAGTACCACCAGTCGCATGCCGGAGCGCTGCATGCCCTTGAGTACGAACTCGACGGCCTTCGGCGAACTGCCCTGGTCGCGGATTCGCGCTTCGTCGTTGAGCGCATTGCGCTCGAAGCTCGGCCGCACGGGCTGGATTTAGAGGGCTTGCCGCTCGCCGTCATGGCGTTGGAAACGCCGGTGGAGCTCGAGGCGCACGGCGAGACCGTTCGCCTGGAGCCGTATCAGACGGCGCTCGCGCCGGCTGCGCTCGACGTCTTGATGCTGCGTGCCATTGGCCCGGCCGCGACCGTGCTCGCCGCGGCTCCCAGCGCCGACCGCGACGAGCTGCCGCGGCGCTTTGCCCGCGCCGCCGTTCCCGTCGGCGAGAGCACCAATTTCATGGCGCAGTTCTGAAGGCGCCGCCCGTCAGTTGGGCAGCGTGTTCGGAATCGTTGTGAATCCCGCGGGACTGCCTCCGCTATAGGTGCCCAACGCCTTGCCGTCGGGGTAGGTGCGCTGCAGGATGTAGCCACGTCCCCCGCTGACGGTTGAATCGCCGACGAATGCGATCGTCGACGTCGCGTCGAGGCGCAGCGTGCCCGCGCAGTTGGCCCCAAGGTCGTGCGAGACGCCCGTCTGGCGCCGGTAGGGCTTCGCATAAATCGTCATCCGGCCCTCGACGCCGCCGGCGCACTCGTCGGGATCGTCGAGCACGATCAGGTCGTCCGTCTTGGGATCGATCGCCAAGCCGGCCTCATAGCCCGTCTCGGGTTTGAGCGGCAGCTCGCTGCAGCTTTGCGAACCGCCGCGGCGCGGGTTTGGAAACTCGATGACGCCCGTGTAGTTGTCGCCGTTTTGGCTGGTGAAGATGTCGCCTTCGTTGTCGATCGCAATCGCGGTGGGGTCTTGGAGAAGGGCGCAGCCGAGCTGATGCGGTCGATATGACGGCGGAGCGTACCACGTAATGCTCGAGCTGCTTCCCACGAAGTCGGTAATAAACAGTGCGCCGTGCTTGTCGATCGCGATATCGGCCGGGAAACCGTACGGGTTCGGCAGCATGGTCTCGGCCCCGCTTCTCAGATCGTAGATGACGACTTCGTTGCCGCTCGGAATCGCGATCCGCTGCCCGTCGGCTGCGATGCCTGCGGAGACTCCCAAATGCAGTCCGCCGATCAAGGCTTGTGGATGATGTCCGCCTTTGGGATCGATCGGCCAGTACTCAAGGCCGCCTTTTCCGTCGACGGCGATCAATGCCGGCCCTCGTAAAGCAGGTGCGATATCTTCGGCCGGCGGCACCGGTCCGTGCTCGGCCTGCGATGCGGACCGCGTCGCAGGTCTTGCAGAGGCGCTCGAGCCGCCTCCGGCAGCGAGCAGCGCTCCGATGAAGAGCAAACTGAGGCGAAGGGCTAGAGACAGCGTGAGCACGGGCTGACCTCCGGCGCAACGTGTGCGCGCACAAAACTTCGGCAGTTGCCCGAGGCGTCCTATCGGTGGAGCGTTGCGCAGCGGCGAGTGCGTTGCGCGCATCGCATCCGGGCTAAACGAAAGCGGTCAGAATCGCGGCGGCGAGCTCAGTTGGTTTGTCTTCTTGGAGGAAGTGACTCGCGCCGACGATCGTCGGATGGTGCCGGCCCAGTGCTCCCGGAATCTCCTGCTGGAGCACGCCTTCGGCGCCGCGCGTAATCGGATCTCCGTCGGAAAACGCGGTGACGAACGGCTTGTGCCAGCGCCGCAGCGCCTCCCACGCGTTACGGTTGGGCGCCGCGGCCGGATCGTCGGGCCGAATCGGAACCAGCATTGGAAACTGGCGCGCACCCGCTTTGTAGCGCTCGTCCGGAAACGGAGCATCGTATGCCGCCACGACCTCGGGCGCAATCGGGGTGACGCAGGTGCGGGCGACGATCGCGCCTGCCGAAAAATCGGCGCTGCGCTGCGCGTACGCCTGCCATCGCAGGAAGGCTTCGTTCGGCGGCGAGTCTCCGGTCGGCAAAAACGTATTCGCAGCGACGACCCCCGCAAAGCGATCGCCCATTTCCGCCACGATGCGAAGCCCGATCAGACCGCCCCAATCTTGACCGACGAGGACCGCCTCGCGCAGGTCGAGCGACTCGACGAAAGCGCGTACCCAGTCGACGTGGCGCTGGTAGGTGTAGTCTTCGCGCCGCACCGGCTTATCGGAGCGCCCGAAGCCGATGAGGTCCGGGGCGATCGCCCGCAAACCGGCCGCGAGCAGCGGCGGGATCACGTTTCGATACAGAAAGCTCCACGTCGGCTCGCCGTGCAGCAGGAGCGCGATGCGGCCCTCGCGCGATCCCTCGTCGACGTAATGCATCCGCAGCGTCGTCCCGGCGGCGCACGGCACCGGAACGTAGTGCGGCGCGAACGGATACTGTGGAAGATTCGCAAAGCGTTCGTCGGGCGTGCGCACGAACTCCATCTCGCTCATATCCAGCGGAAATAGCGGGCGCTGACGGCAATAGCGCCGGCCATCCAAAGCACGAGTGCGCCCATCCAGCCCGCGTAGTGCCAGATCGGTTCGCCGTAAATCGCGATGCCGCGAAAGGCGTCGACGAACTGCGTCGAGGGCAAGAGTCGCAGCGCGTGCGCGACCGGCGCGGGAAAGTTGTTTATCGGAATGTAGGCGTCGGAGAGGAATGACAGCGGCACGGTCAGGACCGACGCGAAATTGTTGGCGCTTTCAGCCGTCTTCACGAGCGCGCCGATGACCGTTCCGAGCGCCACGAAGGTGGCCGCCCCGAGTGCAAGGATGCCCAAGACGGCGAACGGATTGCCGACGACGTGCACCTTGAAGACGAGTGCGCCGGCCAGGATGAGAAGCGTCGCCTGCATCGCCAGGAGCGTCATCCGATACAGGACGAGCGCGGAAAAGAACGTCCAAGGGTTAAGCGGCGTCAAGTAGACGCGCCGCAAGAGTTTCTTTTCACGGAAGGTCGCAAGCATCGCTCCCACGCCCCAGAATCCAGACGAAAACACTTGCGCAGCGATCAAGCCCGGTACGAGAAAGGCTGAGGCGCGCTGCGCCGAGCCCATACCGAGCGCGAACGAAAAAACGACTAGGAAGAAGACGGGGATCGCGAGCGACCAAAAGATCATCTCGCCGTCGCGCCAGAAGTACCAAACGAAATTCATGCGCGTCTGGGCGAGCAGCATGCGGAACTGGCTGCGCCTCGGGCGTTCCAGGGGGGCGGTCGCGAGTGCGGCCGCGCTCAAGCCGCTTCGCTCCGCGGATCTTCGATTCGTTCGCCCGTGATGGCGAGGAATGCGTCCTCGAGACTCGGGCGGTGGAGGTCGAGCGCAGCGATCGTGACGCCGAGAGCATTCGCGTACTCGACGATCTTCGCAAGCGCGTGTCCCGGCTCGCCGCGCGCAACGAGCGTGTAGCGATCGCCATCGTGGGCCCAGCGGCCGAGGCCGGCAAGGGCGGCGCCGACCGAGAAACCGCGCGCCGCAAACTCGATAGAGGCGTCGCCGCCGTAGCGCGCGACGAGTGCGGCCGGCGTGTCGCGCGCGACGATCTTGCCCGTTTGCACGATGCAGATCTCGTCGCAGAGGTGCTCGGCCTCCTCGATGTAGTGGGTGGTGAGGATCATCGTCTTTCCTGAGCTGCGCAGCGCGCCGATCTCTCGCCACAAGACGTGCCGTCCGTACACATCCATTCCCGATGTCGGTTCGTCGAGAAAGAGCACGTCGGGGTCGTGTTGGAGCGCGAGGGCCAGCGCAAGGCGTTGCTGCTCCCCGCCGGAGAGCTTGCCGGCGAAGCGATCGAGCTTGTCGCCCAGCCCAACGCGCGATGCAACCGATGCCGGGTTGCCGCGCAGACCGTAGTAGGTGCCGTAGAGGCGGAGCAGTTCGCCCACGGTCGCCTTTTCGGGCAGCGAGGTCGCCTGAAGCTGGACGCCCATGCGCGGGCGCAGGCGCGCTAGATCCCGCCGGTCGGCGGGATCGAAGCCGAGGACGCGAACCGTGCCCGACGTCGGCGCGATCAAGCCGATGCACGATTCGAGGGTCGTCGTCTTGCCCGCGCCGTTGCGGCCCAAGAGCCCGAAAATGCTGCCGCGCCGCACGGAGAAGCTGATGTCCGCGACCGCCGTCAGGTCGCCGTAGCGCTTGACGAGACGGTCGACCACGATCGCGTCGGCTGTTCCCATTGCTCCTCCCACGGCAGGCAAGACCCATTTGTTGCAAGGCTTTGCAGGCCGCCTGCGAAGCAAGCCAGTCGTGCTCTTTGCGACCCGACCCGAGCGCGCGCTCCAGATGACGGCGCTTCGATCCATCCGGCCATGAGGGCCACCTTGTTTGCCGACGGCGGTTCGCGCGGCAATCCTGGACCTGCGGCGAGCGGCGCCGTGCTCGTGGCAGAGGACGGCGCGGTCCTGCGCGAGATCGGCGAATATATCGGAGTGGCGACGAACAACGTCGCGGAATGGCGCGCGCTTCTGGCCGGCCTCAAGGCTGCCGTCGAGCTCGGCATCAACGATCTCTCGGTGCGCTTGGATAGCGAATTAGTCGTCCGGCAACTCAACGGCGACTACCGCGTCAAACATCCGGATCTGCTCCCGCTCCACGCGGAAGCGCGGCGTTTGATGCGCAAATTCGAACGCGTCGACGTCGGGCACGTGCGTCGAAAGTTCAACGCAGCCGCCGACGCCGTCGTCAATCGCGTGCTCGACGAGGCTGCCGCCGCGCGCGCAGCAGGAGCCGTCTCGGGTGGCTGAACGTAAACGCAGCGTCGATCGGCAAGCGGCTGCCGCCCGCCGCCTTTTCCGCTTGCCAGAAGCGATTCTGAACCTCATGCTGGGCGGCCGGCGCACGACGGTCGACGGGGTGACCCTGGATCGCCGCATGGAGCTGTTCATGCAGCTGAGCGAACGTTCTGGGAAGAGCTTTCATCCCGACGCGACCGTCGCGGACATGCGCGAGGGCTACGAGCGGATGAATCGGATGTTCGGATTTCGTTCGGCGTCCGCATCAAGCCCCACAGTGCTCAGCATACCGGCCGGTGATGCGCTGCTTTCGGCCCGGCTGTACCGTCCCGCAGGCGAAATCTCCTCGGGCTCGCCGCTCTTGCTTTTTTATCACGGCGGCGGCTTCGTCATCGGCGATGCGGCTAGCTACGACCATGTGGCGCGTTTCTTTGCGGCGCGCGCCTGCCTGCCCGTGCTTTCGGTCGACTATCGGCTCGCACCCGAGCACGCGTTTCCGACCGCGCACGATGACGCGTATGCCGCGTATCGCTGGGTCGTCGACAACGCCGCCTGGCTGCGCGTCGATCCGCGGCGAATCGCGGTCGGTGGCGACAGCGCCGGTGCGAACCTGGCGATAACGATCTGTCTGCGCGCGCGAGCCGGCGCACTGCAGCAGCCGAACTTTCAACTGCTGATCTACCCGCCCGTCGACTCGACGGGAACGTACCGGTCGCGCACGATGTTCGAGACGGGCGTTCCGTTAACGCCTGCCACGATCGCCTGGTTTACCCGTCACTACGTCCGTCAGCGGGAGGACTTCGCCGGCATGCTGCTCTCGCCGCTGAACGCCGAGCTGCGCGGTCTTCCGCCTGCGTACGTCTTGGCGGCCGGCTTCGACCCATTGCGCGACGAGGGCGCTGCCTTCGCCAAAGCACTGCGCGCTGCCGGTGCGAGCGTCACCTACGATCTGCGACCGGGGCTGGCCCACGGCTTCGTTGCCCTTGCGGGGGTCGTACCCGAAGCGCGGCGCGCCCTCGAACGTGCCGCCGACGCCCTGGCCTATTCGGCACGCGCGGCTCACGCGCACGACGAGAGTCCGGTCGGCGCAGCCGCTTCATCGGGTGGGGTATGAACCGCAAGAAGGGGAACGGGCTTCGGACATGCGCCGCAACCCCGTCCCGCCGCTCGTCTTCCTGGCCCTGGTCCTGTCCATCGCGGGCGGCTGGTGGCTCTTCAGCAAGACCGAGTCGGGGCGGTACGATGCGACGCGCCGCATCGCGCAATCCCGTTCGGAGATCCGCCTGTCGATGACGGTGCGCCATCGGAGTGGACCGATTTCCGAGGAAGAGTACCGTCTAGCCGATCTCAACGGCCTTTCGCAAGCCGAGTACCGCGCGGTCGGTCGCAACGGCGTTACCGTCAGGGTCGACTCGCTCCCGCACGAGACCTTCGACGTGTCGTTTTTGTTCGATCAGGCGGTGGTCGACGGCATTTGGGAGCTCGCCAGCAAGCCTGCGCGCGGTGACACGTCGAGCCTCTACACGATCTCGGTTAGCCAGTTGACCGACAATCAGCACGGTTCGCACCACTTCGAGTTCACCGATCCGCATTATTGGGCGTCGACCGGCGGCCATCAGTTTACGATCCATCTCGATCGTACGAAGCCTCTGCCGGATCTTCTGCGGATGTCGAGCACGACGCTGGTCGATCCCCGCTATGAGAAGCTCGCGGACGATTTCGAGCGCTTTGGCTCGCCGGAGTTTCGAGAGCGTATCGCCGATGCGCGGACGAAGATCGAGCGCGGCACGTGACGCTGCGCTTCCTTCTGCTGGCGGCAGTGCTCGTCGCGGCCTCGTACTTCACGTACGAAGCCTTAGAGGCGCCGGGCAGCCAAATTTTCGGGCGCACGATCGTCAGCGGCTCGCCGACGGAGCGCGAGGTCGCACTCACCTTCGACGACGGGCCGAACCCGCCGTACACCGATCGCATCTTGGACGTGCTGCGCGACGAGCACGTTCATGCGACTTTTTTCGTCGTCGGCCGCGCGGCGGTCGCGCATCCGCTGACGATTCGCCGGATCGTGCGAGACGGCCATGCGCTCGGCAACCATACCTGGGATCACGCGCACCTGGTCATGCAAACGCCGTCCGCCGTGCGCGCCGAACTCGTGCGCACCGACGACGCGCTGTTCCGAATCGCCGGCGTGCGCACCCACTTGATGCGCCCTCCCTTCGGCGCACGCGACTTCGCGGTGATCGATCAGGCCCGCAAGCTCGGATACCAGGTCGTGATGTGGTCGGTGCCGCTCCCCAAGGACTGGGAACAGCCCGGCGATGCGACGATCGCAGAGCGCGTGATCGACAACATCGCCGACGGAGGCATCATCGTACTACACGACGGAAACCGGGGTCTGGCGTGCGATCCGAAGTCGCCTAGTGCGTGCGACCGGGGGCAGGACGTAGCCGCCACGCGCCGCATCATCGAAACGCTGCGCCGTGAAGGATACCGCTTTGTGACGGTGCCGCAGTTGCTGGCGGACATGTCGACGCACCGCGCGCGGGTCACGCTCACGCATAGCGCCGCCCGCCGAATTCAATGAATCCGTCTGGATGGTGGCCGCCGGGATCGTGATGGGTCCAGTGGACGAGCGGCCCTCGCCTGCCCTGCGGCACCAGTTCGCCCTGCACGCGGATGCGATCGCCGGGGCCGACCGGGACGCGCGGCGCGATGCGCACGTTGTCGACGATCTCCAAGCTGAAACCGTCGTCGCTGCGGCAGCGGAACGCTTCGTGCATGGCATGCGTGTTCGCCCCGAAGAAGAAGTGTGGCGGCGAGGTGACGGTCGCTCCGAAGGCGACTTCGCTCGGCCAACGCAGTGCGAGCCCGGCGGCAAGCGTGTTCATGCTGCCTCACCATCGCGACAAACGCGCGTGGCGCAAAGAGAAACCGCGGCGCGATGGTGATCTTGCTGGCTGCGGCCTTCATGGCGATCGGCCTGGTCAACCTCGACTTCGGGGCGAACTGGTGGCGCGGACAACGCCAGCGCCTGGTGGTCGGCATTCCGATCCTGCTCGTGTACGCCTACCTCGTGATGCCGCCGCTCGTCTTCCCGCAAGCGCTGACCCTGCTTTTGCTGACCCTCGTCCCGAATGCCGCGTACAGCCTGCTGCTGGCGGCCCGCTCGGTCGTGATTTCGCGCCGGATCGTCTCGATTCGCCGGACGCCGACGTGGCCGTATCTGATCGCTCTAACGGCCCTCGCGCTCTTTGCGGGCGCGCTCGCTATCGCGCCGGTCGTCGACGCGTCGGGCCTGCGCGATCTCGTCGACGTCACGACGTCGAACACGCTGCCGCCGAGCGCTGACCTGAGCCACATTCGCGTCGTGCCGGAGGAAGCGGCAATTTTTGCAGGCGACAAAGTCGTCGGTCAACTCGGGTCCTACTACGGTGTGGGCACGTTTAACGTGCAGGTGGAGCGCGGGCGGCTGGTATGGGTCGCACCGCTCGAGTTCCACGGATTCGTGCAGTGGCTTGCGCGGCGCACGAGCCCGGGCGTGATCGTCGTGAGCGCCGAGAACCCCGACCTCGCGCCGGAGCTGCGGCAGCGCGCGCCGATGCGTTACATTCCGTCGGCGCTCCTCAACGACAACCTGTATCGCCACGTCTACATGCGCTACGGCACCGAACAGATTCTCGAGACGACGCTGCAGTTGGATGACCAGGGAAATCCTCAGTACCTTTGCACGCTGGGGCGCCCCACGATCGGCTGGTCGGGGCAACGGGTGACGGGGGTCGTCATCGTGGATCCCGGCACCGGCAGCATGCAGCGCGTCGATCGCACGAACTTCGAGAGTTTGCCGAAATGGGTCAGCCGGGTCGTTCCGGACGAACTCGCCCTGGCGTACAACGAGTGGTTCGGGCTCTACGTGCACGGGCTCTGGAATGCGCTGTTGGCCAAGCGCGACGTGCACGTGCCGGCGCGAGACGAGGTGTTCGGCTTGCTCGCGGGCGAGCGCTTCGTGTGGTTCGTCGATCACACGTCGCCTGCCAGCGATCAGTCGATGACCGGCTTTACGTACATGGACACGGTGAGCGGCAAGATGACGTATTACACGTCGTCCGGGGGCGAGTTCAACTCGAGCGGCGCCGAAAACGCCGTGGCCTCGAACCCGATCGTGCGCCAAGGGCGTCTGCTGCCGACGCAGCCGATCTTGTACAACGCGTTCGACCAGAACACGTGGGTCGTGCCGCTGGTCGCCGACACGGGGAAGTATCAAACGCTCGGGCTCGTGCAGGCCAGGAACGGTCACGTGGTCGTCGGGGCGAGCACCAGCCCTTCCCCTCAGACCGACGCCTTCGCGCAGTACGCGGCTTTCCTGGGCGGCAAATATACGACGGCCGTCAGCGCCGCCGGGGTCAAGTCGATCTCCGGCGAACTCGACCGCGTCGCGATCGCCGGCGCCACGCTGTATTTCACGTTGAAAGGCGAGCGCCAAATCTTTTCTTTCGACGCCTCCGGTAACGGAGCGGCGTTGCTCTGCCGAAGTGGCGACCGCGTCCGGTTTGACGCGGCTCCGAGCGCGGCGGGCGCGGTCGCGATCGCTACCAATCTCTCCGACAGGGCGCTCGCACCGTGATGACGATCGAGACGCCACGGCTGGTCTTAGAGCCGGTGACGCCGCGCAATGCTGGGGTGCTCTGGAAGCTCATGCAAAGCGGCCACCTGCGCGAATACCAAGACGTTCCGCGTTATACGCGCGATGAGTTCCAGCGCCGCGTAGCGGCTCGGCCCAAGCGCTTGGAGTCGAGGGCCATCGGCCGCTTCGAATGGGTCGCCGCGATCGCCGAGTCGCGCGTCGGCATCGGATGGATCTCGCTGCGCATCGGGGACCATTCGCGCGGCGTCGCGGAGATCGGGTATAGCATCGTCGCCTCGCACCGGTCAAAGCGCTACGCGAGCGAGGCCGCTTGTGCTGTCATCGATTGCGCTTTTGAGACCAGCGACCTGCGCCGGATCGACGCTTGCTGCGTTCCCGGGAACCTTCCGTCGCGCCGTTTGCTGGCGCGCCTCGACTTCGTGGAGACGCACCTGCAGCGCCATGCTGCCGTCGTCCGGGGCCGCCCGGTCGACGTATGCGTCTACGAGATGTCGCGCGAGCGTTGGCTCGCCGTTCGCGATCGTTTAGCCGTCGACTGGGGTCGCGAGCGTCCTGAAGACCGCGCTCAATCCGCGAACTGAACCGATATCCCGGCTTCGGGAAAGGCGAAGTATCGGCGTGGATCGCCTGAAAGCGCGGCAAGCAGCGGCTCGCGCACGACCCTCGCTCGGATCCGTGCCGCGAGCTCGTCGCGGGGAACCCAGGCAACATCGACGACGTGCGCGTCGCTTTGCGGGATGCGCGGCGTCCCGTCGGCGTGCACCTCGAAGGTCAGGTTCAGAACGTGGGTGCCGGTCGCTCCATCGAACGACTCGCTCGCATAGAGCAGCGGGCCGATCGCAACCGCGAGCCCGGTTTCTTCTCGATACTCGCGCTCGAGGGCCGCGCCTAGCAGCTCCTCGCGCGTCGGGCGGCCGCCCGGCAAGTGCCAGAGCGCTTCGGGCAGATTCGGATATCGGGAAGCGACCAGCAAGACGGCGCCGTCGCGCTGCAAAACACCGGTTACCAGCCGCAGGCTCGCGGCGTTGTTCGCAGGCTCGCTAAAAGGCGAACTCCAGGTCGTCGTTGGACGGGATGCTCGGCATCGCCATCCGGTGCCGCCGCAACGGGTTCGAAAACAGATCGGACGGCACGCTCGGGGCCGGTTGGGCTTCGGACTTGCGAAGCGGGGCAGCCGGGATTCCGTGGAAGAGCGCGGGCTCGCGTGGGACGCGCCCACCGACCTGAACCGGCGCGGTGTTGGCGCGGTCGGCCATTGGCGAATGGCGCACGGCAGCGGGCGGCGCCGCTGAGGCCGCTGCGCCGCAGGCGACTGCCAGAAGAAATGCCAGGCCAAAACGCGTGCTCGGCGACATCGCAACGACGGTTCGCGGGAGGCGCGAGGCGTCCTTTGCCGGTCGCCCGTTATCCAGCCATGCCGAACTCATCGGGCGAGGGTTGCCTCACGGTAGATGCCGGGATGCTCCAGCCGTCGCAACTGGACGCGCAGGCTCTCGTTGAGCCGGCGCAGCCCGGCGGCGGCCCGCACCGAGGGCGAGCGGCGCTCGCGAAAGCCTCGGTCGAGTGCGGCGAACTCGACGGCGAAGCGCCGTTCCAGTGCGCTCACCGTCGCGCGAGCCACCCTCGGGTGCTTCCCACGGAAGGGACGAACCGAAGAAGCCTTGGCAAGAAAGACGTCCGGCCCTGCTTCGCTGGGTTCGGGCGGGCGCGGCACGGGATTGCCTAAATCGTAATAGCGCAGGTGCTTTTCGGCGAGCATTGGGGCCGGCAGTACGTTACCGTAGTGATGGTAGACGTAGGGAACGACCAGCGCTTTGCCGTGCAGACCCGTAACTTTTTCGTGCACGGGATTGGTCCACGAAATGTTCGCCGCGTAGCGAAAGAAGCAGAAGCGCCGCGCAACGTCGCTGATCCAGCCGAACGTTCCGAAGAAGTGAAACGTGTAGGCGTCGAGCGAGCCGTACTCGGGTCCCAGGCGCGGCAGGAGCTCGCGCGCGACGTAGCCGATTTGCTCGCCGTGCACCTCGTCTGCATCAAGGAAGAGCACCCAGTCGGGCGGCTCGCCCATTGCGCGCAAAGGTGCGAACGCTTTGTTGCGCATGTCGGCGAAATCGACGAAGGGGTGGCGCTCGATGCGCAGAGCGCCGCGTTCGGCGAAAGCCGAGCGCTCGAGCACGGCGACGTTCGCGCTCGCGGTCACTTGCGAGTTGTCGTTGACGACCAGCAGGTCGACGGCCGGCGCGATCGCCGCCAGCGCCGTCTCGAGGTACGGCTCGGATGCGGCACCGACGCCGAGCATGCATGCGACCTTCGGTCGAAGCGGCATTGGCCGCGAGTTCGGCTCCCCGGCAGCGAGCCCCCACGCTATCGCGGCGAGGACTTGGCGTGATCGCCCGCAGGGTCTTTCTCGCGGGCGCGGCCGTCGCGCCGCTCGCGCTGCGGGACGCGCTGGGTGCAACCGAGTTCGCGCACGTCTCGTGGGCCCAGCGGCTGGTTCGCGAACTAGCGCCGGAGAACAACGTGTACGGCTCACGTCCGACCTACGTCGTATGGGCCGACCTCGCGAGCGGCCGTCCCGCACGCAATCGAAGCGTCTGCAGCTCCTTCGTCAGCCATCTGCTCGAGCAAAGCTACGGTTTCATCCCGCCTGACTTCGCGGCTTGGTTCCGCGCGCCCAACCCGCAGGCGGGCGACTACTACGACACCATCGTGGCGGAACGCGGCTTTCGGCGCGTCCATCGTGTGATGGATATTCAAAGCGGCGACCTCATCGCGGTGAAGTATCCGCCGGGCAGCCGGCCCAGCGGCCACGTCATGCTCGCCGTCGGTCTGGCCGTTCCGACGATCGCGAGCGTTCCCTTGCACGGCAATACGTCGCAGTGGGCGCTGACCGTGGTCGACTGCTCGCACTCGCGGCATGGCACGGACGACACGCGAAGCAAAGGCGGCGCCTCGGGTACTGGTGTCGGACGCGGCGTCATCCGCTTATACGCGCGCGAGGATGGAACGCTCGCGGGTTACACCTGGAGCACCTTGCTCTATTCATCGTTCCGCTCCCAAAGCGAACGCCGCGCCGCGATCGGCCGGCTCGATCTCGCGCTCGCGCCTCGACCGACCGGCCAACCGGCCTCCTCGCCCCTTCGGCCCGCGCAGGAGCCCAGCGCACCTGCCGACGACGCCGCCGACGACGACTAACGTCGCATGCATTCAGTCGCGCGCCGGCTTCGCGGCAATGCTACGCGTCATGCGGTGCGGGGTCGCAAATCCCGGCCCGACAGTCACGGCCGCCGGCGTCAGGCGATATCTGTATTGACCTCAAACAGACGCCCGCGGACCACCGCGTTCGCTCGCCCGAAGTGTCCCGATGCGAATCGGCCGGAGCGCCTCACGCGCGTGTACGAATCCGTACCCCGCGAGCGTGAAAATTTTATCCAAAAGTGAACCGACGCGACGCCGGGTGTGTTATAGTCCACGTGCCGGGCAGCCAGAGGCGTCACCCGCCCGGCTCGAAACCCGCGCGGTCCAAGTTGTCAGAGTCATCTCTTCTCAGGGTACCTAGCGAGTCGAAATCACACCCGGCGCCTGGAGTCTCGTTTTGTACACTGATGAAGTCTTAAGTTGCGTCGACTGCAACAACCAATTTGTTTTTAGCGCGGGCGAACAAGAGTTTTTCGCCTCAAAGGGTTTCCAAAATAAACCCAATCGCTGCCCTGAATGCAGAGCTGCCCGTAAGGCGCAGCGCTCGCAAGGCGGCGGCTCGTCATACGCCGGTGGCGGCGGTGGCGGCGGCGGATCGCGCGGCGGCCGCGAAATGTATCAGGTGACCTGCAGCCAGTGCGGAAGGCCGGCGGAAGTGCCGTTCCAGCCGCGTGGCGACAAGCCCGTTTACTGCCGCGACTGCTTCCAGACGCGCTCAAGCTACCGCTAAGAAGCTCTGCCCACGTGCCCGACCCCTACGGGGGGCGGGCACCCAAGCGGCTTTCCTTGCACCCCGGGCCGCCTTGCTGTTTCCAGCAGCGGGCGAGCCGGGGCGCGGGGCGTTTTCGTAGGGGCCCGGCCGATCGACCTCGACCCCCGAGGCGAAACCCCGGCGTCCCGGTCCAGGTTATACGAAAGCTTGACGGCCGTCGACCTAGCTGCTATCATATCGCCCTGTGTCCGAAAGCCGCCGAGGGCTCATTTCCGTTTGCCCGCGCTTCGTGAGAGATAAAAAACAACTGTAATGGCGAAATCGATGCTTCCCAAGTCGTCCGCTGCCAGGGCGTCCGGCGGGAAGACGACCCGTTCGAAGCGCTCGACGAAGGCCGAAGAAGGAACCGTCGCGACATTGCCGGCGCCTGCGCCGAGCGTCTTCGCGCCGCCGTCCGAAGCCTTCACCGTCGAAGCGTACGACGATCCCGGTCCTTCGCGCGTCCGCGTGTCGTTCGCGAAGATTCCGCACGTGCTCGATATCCCGGATCTGATCGAACTGCAGAAGGCCTCCTTCAAATGGTTCATCACCGACGGCCTGAAGGAAGCGTTCGACTCGATCTCGCCCATCAAGGATTTCACCGGCAACCTGGTGCTGGAGTTCGGCGAGCACAGCCTCGGCGAGCCGAAGTATTCGGTCGAGGAATGTCGCGAGCGCGACATGACCTACTCGGCGCCGCTGCGCGTACGCGTGCGGCTCATTACCGCCGAGTCGGGCGAAATCAAGGGTATCCCCGACCAAGAGATTTTCATGGGCGATTTCCCGCTCATGACCGACAAGGGCACGTTCATGATCAACGGCGCGGAGCGCGTGATCGTGAGCCAGCTCGTGCGTTCGCCGGGCGTATACTTCTTGCAGGACGTCGACACCAACAACCGCCCGACGTACAACGCGACGATCATCCCGAACCGCGGCGCCTGGATTGAGTTCGAAACCGACAACGGTACCAAGAACGACGAGACCGAGGGCACCGTCGGCGTCCGCATCGACAAGAACCGGAAGATCTACGTCACGACGTTCGTGCGCGCGTTGTCGCGGCCGGACCTCGGCTTCAACTGGGAAACGGACGAAGCGCTCCTCTCGCTCTTCGACAACTCGCCGCTGATCGTCAACTGTCTCGAAAAAGACAAGGACGTCAAGACCCGCGAGGACGCGCTCAAGGAGATTTATAAGAAGCTCCGCCCGGGCGAGCCCGAGAACGCTGAAAACGCCGAGAAGCTGCTCGAGTCGCTCTTCTTCGACGAGAAGCGCTACGATCTCGCAGGGGTCGGGCGCTACAAGCTTTCGGGCAAGCTCGAAAACGCGTTGCGCCCCGAGCTGCGCGAGTACTCGAGCATTGGTCTGGCCGTGCCGCCGATCACCAAGAAGTGCCTGACGCGCGAAGACATGATCGCCGTCATCCGTCGCTTGATCAAGATCGCGATGAAGACGCCCGGTTCCGACGGCAAGCCGCTCGCCCACATCGACGATATCGACCATTTGGGCAACCGCCGCATCCGTTCGGTCGGCGAACTGCTCCAAAACCAGTTCCGCGTCGGTCTGCTGCGCCTCGAGCGCGTCGTTCGCGAGCGTATGACGGTGCAAGACATCGAGACCGTCACGCCGCAGGCGCTGATCAACATCCGTCCCGTCGTAGCGGCGATCAAAGAATTCTTTGGGTCCTCGCAGCTTTCGCAGTTCATGGACCAGACCAATTCCCTGGCCGAGCTGACGCACAAGCGGCGGCTCTCGGCGCTGGGGCCGGGTGGGCTTTCGCGCGAGCGCGCGGGCTTTGAGGTTCGCGACGTCCATCACTCGCACTACGGGCGCATCTGTCCGATCGAGACGCCGGAAGGCCCCAACATTGGGTTGATCGGTTCGCTCGCGACCTACGCGCGCGTCAACCGCTACGGCTTCATCGAAACGCCGTACCGCGTCGTGCACGACGGCATCGTGACCGACGAAATCCGTTATCTCACCGCCGACCGCGAAGACGATTTCGTGATCGCCCAAGCCAACACGCCCATCGATCGCGAGGGCCGCATCACCGCCGATCAGGTCGTGGCGCGCTACATCGAAGAGTACGTCACGGAGCCGCCCCACCTTGTGCAGCTCATGGACGTCTCGCCCAAGCAGATCGTCTCGGTTGCGACGGCGCTCATTCCGTTCCTCGAGCACGACGACGCCAATCGCGCGCTCATGGGCGCGAACATGCAGCGGCAGGCCGTTCCGCTCTTGCGCCCGCAGGCTCCGATCATCGGCACCGGCATGGAGTACCGCGCGGCCAAGGATTCCGGCGGTTGCGTGCTGGCCGAAGAGGCCGGCGAGGTGCTCGACGTCGACGCTCGGCACATCATCGTCAAGAGCGCCGAGAACGGTCTTGAGAAATCGTACGACCTCCTGAAGTTCACCCGCTCCAACGCCGGAACGTGCATCAACCAGGCGCCGATCGTCGTGGCCGGCGAGAAGGTCGTGCGCGGTCAAATTCTGGCCGACGGCCCATCCTCGGATGAGGGTGAGATGGCGCTCGGCCAGAACATTCTGGTCGCCTTCATGCCCTGGGAAGGCTACAACTACGAAGACGCGATCCTGATCAGCGAGCGCATGGTCAAGGACGATCGCTTCACCTCGATCCACATCGAGGAATACGAGTGTGAAGCCCGCGACACCAAGCTCGGGCCCGAAGAGATCACTCGCGACATCCCCAACGTGGGTGAGGATGCGCTCAAGGATCTCGACGAGAACGGCATCATCCGCATCGGCGCCGAGGTTCGCCCCGAAGACATCCTGGTCGGCAAGGTTACGCCCAAGGGCGAAACCGAGCTCACGGCCGAGGAGCGGCTGCTGCGCGCGATCTTCGGCGAGAAGTCGCGCGAAGTGCGCGACACCTCGTTGAAAGTGCCGCACGGCGAGAAGGGCAAGATCATCGACGTCAAGACCTTCTCGCGCGATAACGGCGACGAGCTGTCGCCCGGCGTGAGCCATCTCGTGCGCGTCTACGTGGCGCAGAAGCGCAAGATCCTGCAGGGCGACAAGATGGCCGGGCGCCATGGCAACAAGGGCGTCATCGCCAAGGTTCTGCCGGACGAAGACATGCCGTACCTCGAAGACGGGACGCCGGTCGACATCGTGCTCAACCCATTGGGCGTGCCGTCGCGCATGAACCTGGGCCAGATCATGGAGACGCACCTCGGCTGGGCCGCAAAGATGCTCGACCGTTATATCGCCACGCCCGTATTCGACGGAGCGCACGCCGAGGATATCGCTGAATGGTTGCAGGATGCTGGTCTCCCGGCCGACGGTAAGACCTGGTTGCGCGACGGGCGCACGGGTGAACGTTTCGGCCGGCCGATCACCGTCGGCTACATCTACATGCTCAAGNNGGGCGCTCGAAGCCTACGGCGCTGCCTATACGCTTCAAGAATTGCTGACGGTCAAGTCCGACGACGTGGTCGGGCGCGTCAAGACCTACGAAGCCATCGTCAAGGGCGAGAACGTCATGGAACCCGGGGTTCCCGAGTCGTTCAAGGTGCTCATCAAGGAGCTGCAGTCGCTCGCGCTCGACGTCAAGGTCTTGACCGAGAACCGCGAGGAGATCGAGATCAAGATCGCCGACGACGACATGACCGAGACCGCGAAGGACATCGGGTTGCTGGTCGGCGACGAGGATCCGCGTCTCGCGCAGACCGCCGTAGCGCAACGTGAGGCCGAGCAGCAGCGGGCCGTCGCCGTGGGCGGCGGTGTTGATGGGCTCGCCGATGCGATCGCCGGGGCGCCTGCCGACATCGAGGAAGCCGAAGAAGAGGAAGAGAGCGAGGCCAGCGACGAGGAAGTCGCCGCCGCGCAAGCCGCGCCGCGCGTTCCGGTACCGGCGAGTCCCGACCTCGACGACGCCGGCCTGCGAATCGGTGGACTCGGGGAAGACGCCTTGGCCGACGATGCGCTCGAAGTGGAAGCACCTCCCGAAGAAGAGGAAACCGACGAGGGCTACCAGCTCGAGGACGAGGACGAAGAATACTCGGAGGACGAGGAAGAGGAAGACGAGTCTCCGCTAGGGACCGAAGAGGACTTCTGAGCGGCCGGTGGCGACGCACGCCGCTGTTCGCGCCAAGCCGTCGCGCCGGTTGCGCGGGCCGAACCCGCTCGTTGCGTTTCGCTACCTGGCGGCGGGCCGGCTTGACGGCGCCCCCGAGTTCATGCTCGACATCGCACGCCGCTACGGAACGGTCGCGCGCTTCAACGTAGCCGGAACGAACTTCTATGCCGTCGCGGAGCCGGAACTCGTGCGCGAGATCCTGGTGACCAAGGCGCGCTCGTTCGTGAAGAGCCGCGGGATCGAGCGCATGCGCCCGCTGTTGGGCGACGGGTTGCTCACGTCGGAAGAGCCGCTGCACCTGCGGCAACGTCGCCTGGTGCAGCCGGCCTTCCATCGCGACCGGATCGCAAACTACGGGCAAACGATGGTCTCATACGCTCTGCGCACCGCCGACAGCTGGCAGGCCGGCGACGTCGTCAACGTCGTCGCGGCCATGATGCGCTTGACGCTCTCGATCGCGGGCAAGACGCTCTTCGACGCCGACGTCGAAGGGGAAGCCGACACGATTGGGCGCGCGCTCAACACGACGATGGAGATCTTTCCGCTCCTGCTGCAGCCGTTCAGCGAGTGGCGCGACAAGCTGCCCTTGCCCTCGACGCGGCGCTTCAATGCGGCGCGTGAAACGCTCGCGTCGACGATCGATGCGATGATCGCGTCGCGCCGGCGCGAAGGCGTCGATCGGGGCGACGTGCTCTCGATGCTGATCGAGTCGCGCGATGATGACGGCTCGCGCATGGACGACAAGCAAATCCGCGACGAGTGCCTGACGATCTTGCTTGCCGGCTACGAGACGACGGCCGTCGCTCTGTCGTGGACGTGGTACGTGCTCTCACAACATCCCCTCGCCAGGCAAAGGTTGGGCGACGAGCTGCACAGCGTTTTGGGCGAGCGCGACGCGACCTCGGAAGATTTTCCGCGGCTTGCCTACACCACGGCCGTGGTCAAGGAATCGATGCGCCTCTACCCGCCGGCCTGGATCGTCGGCCGGCGTGCCGTTGACGACGTCGCCATCGGCGACGTTGCGATCCGTGCCGGCGAGGTGACGCTGATGTCGCCCTTCGCCGTCCATCGCGATCCACGCTACTACGACGAACCGCTCGCCTTTCGGCCCGAGCGTTGGCTTGTCGAGCGCGAGCTTCCGAAGTTTGCGTACTTCCCGTTCGGCGGCGGGAACCGCGTCTGCATCGGAGAGTCGTTTGCCTGGATGGAGGCCGTTCTGGTGCTGGCGACCATCGCCCGGCGCTGGGCGATGACGCTCGAGCCCGGAACGCCCGTCGCCACGGCGCCGTCGGTGACGCTGCGCCCCAAGTATCCGATGCCGATGCGCCTCTCGCGCGTGAGTTAGCCGATGGAGCGCGTTGAACTTGCCGTCGGTGACGGCTCCCGCATGAACGCGTTCGTTGCAGAGCCCGCGCCCGCAGCGTCGCCGAAAGCCGCGATCATCGTCTTGCAAGAGGCGTTCGGCGTCAACGGCCACATTCGCGACGTGGCGCAACGCTTCGCCCGCCTCGGTTTGACGGCGATCGCTCCCGAGCTGTTCCACCGTACGGCGCCGGGTTTCGAGGGCTCGTACGGCGACTTCGAAGCGGTGAGGCCCAATCTCCAAGCGTTGACGCTGGAAGGCATGCGAGTCGACATTGCGGCCGCATACGAGTGGCTGACCGACACGGCGCGCATTGCGCCCGCGCGCATCGCCGCCATCGGCTTCTGCATGGGCGGCCGCGCCGTTTTTACGGCCAATGCCGCGCTTGCGCTCGCGGCAGCGGTCTCGTTTACGGCGGGGGCATCGACGAGGATGGACGCCGTGGAGCGGCCTCGCAACACGGGCCGATCCTGATGTTTTGGGGCGGCCGCGACCAGCACATCCCGCCCGAGCAACGGCGCGCGGTCGCGGACGCGCTCAGCGCTGCGGGTAAACCGCACGAGCAGGTCGTTTTCTCCGAAGCCGACCATGGCTTTTTCTGCGACCAGCGCCCCTCATATCATCCCGGAGCGGCACGTCAAGCCTGGGCATTGACCCTTGAGTTCCTGCGCGTCTGCGACGTTCTCTCCTAGCGCCTGACCCTGCGCCAGGTATGGCGTCAGGGCCGTCGGTTTGCGGTGGCTCCGGCTTCGAGCCAGCGCGCGTAGAGATCCGGCCGCGCGTTGTGCAGGCTCGGGTTCGTGGCCCGTACCGTAGCGATGCGCTCGGTGCTGATCGTGCCGAGCACGAGCGCCTCCGCCTCGGCCGCAGCGGCGAGCGTCGAGCCGAGCGGGTCAACCAGCATGCTGTTGGCCGAATAACCCGGTCCGCACTGCGTCGCCGCGCCGACGTACACCGTGTTCTCGATTGCGCGCGCTCGCACGAGGGTCGCGAAATGAAATTCCTTGAGCACGCCGTGCAGCCAAGCAGCGGGTAAGAGCAGCACCTGCGCGCCCGCGCCGGCAAGGGCTCGCGCGAGCTCCGGAAAGCGCAGATCGTAGCACGTCATTGCGCCGAAGCGCACGCCGTCGACCTCGAACTGCAAGGTCGCCCCATCGCCTGCAACGACGCGGTTCGACTCGCCGAAACCGAACGCGTCGTACAAGTGAATCTTCCGGTACGTTCCGGCAAGGCGGCCCGTTTCGTCGAAGAGGACCAGCGTATTGTAGACGCGCGCGTCGCCCGGGATGCGCTCGAACATGCCGGCCAGCGTCCAGATGCGGCGTTCGCGAGAGAGCCGCGAGAGGGCCGTCGCGAACGCGCCGTCGACCGTTTCGGCGAAGGGTCCGAGCGGCTCGTCCTGCCGCCCGAAGTGATACATCGAGGCCTCCGGGAAGACAGCCAGACGCGCCCCCGCCGCGGCCGCCCGGTCGCAGGCCGCCGCAATTTTATCGAGGTTGGCGGCCTTGTCGCCCGTTATGGCGAGCTGGCAAAGTGCAATGCTGACGTCCAAGTTGGGCGGGGCCTACGGGGCCGAACCGGCAACGGCCTTCGCCACGTCGACTCGTCCGGCACCCTGGCGCGCCGACGAGATGCCGCCCGGCAGGACGTCCGTCGTCTTCGTCAGGATGGTCACGATTTGCGAGGGCGTGAGCGAGCGCGAGCCGCCGTGTTCGGCTTCCATGAGCGCGACGGTGCCCGAAACCGAAGCGGTCGCCTGGGACGTGCCGGCAAAGAGCTCGGCGCACACGTTGCCCCCACCAGGATTGAAGAGCTGGCACTCGTCGGGCGGGTAACCATCGGTCGTCGTCGAGTAATTTTCGATCCAGTGCAAGAGGTCTTCGTCGGTGTCGCTTGTCGGATCGCCGCCCGGAGCGACTAGCGTCGGGCCCGAGTTCGAATAGCTCGCGATCGCTTCACCCGTTATCGACGTGTAGGGCGGCGTGCTCGATGGGTTGCCGTCAACCGCGCTCGAGGCGCCGACCGCGATGACGCCCGCATACGCGGCTGGATAGTCCGGCGCGCTCGCATCGTCGTTCCCGGCGGCCGCAACAACAGAAACGTTGTGGGCAAGGGCGTTGTCGATCGCGCTCTGTTCGGCGCTGTCGGGGCCCGATGAATTGGGTGCGCCCAGGCTCAGGTTGATCACCGAAGCGCCGTTGGCGACCGCCGTATTGATCGCGGTGACCTCGTCAGCCGTATCGGCCGACGGGTTGCAATCCGAAGACGTCGTGTTCGGAAAGATCTTATACGCCTGGAGCTTCGTGTTGTATCCGACCCCGGCGAAGCCAAAGCCGTTATTTGCTTGGGCGTCCGCGATCCCGGCGACGTTTGTACCGTGGCCGTTGGTGTCTTGAGCCGCGCCTCCAGCGGTGCTCGTTACGCCGTTGACGATGCTTTCCTGATAGGAGAGCTTGCTTGAAAAATCGGCGTTCGTCTCATCGACGCCGCTGTCGATCACAGCGAGCGACACGTTGGTCGAGCCGGTGTTTATTTCCCATGCGCCCGGGTCGGCGTTGTCGATGTAGATGTACCACTGATCCTGGTTGTCCGAGAGCGGGTCGTCGACCGCGTCCGGCTCCGAGGCGGCCATCACGCGCCGCAGATGGACCGGCGCGACCTCGGCGACGTCGGGGTTGCGGCGCAGCGTTGCGGTCACGGTTGCCAGGTTCGACCCGGCAGGCAAGGTGATGGCGCGATGACCGAAGCCGCCCTGGATCGGCCCGATATCGACTCCCAAGACGGCCCCGGCCGCGCCGTCGACGCTCTGGGCGATGCGCGCGGCCGCCGCGGCACGATAGCGCACGTAGAGACGGTTCGGCGAGACCCACGACAACGTCTTGTCATATTGCGGCGGTGCGTGGCGCAGTCCGGCGCGCGCAAAGCTCTGGCAGCTCATCGTGGGCGCTGGGCTGCCCGGGGAAGTCTTCGGGGTCGATTTCGAGCCCCCGTTGCAACCGAAGATTGCCAGGACCGCGAGAGCCGCGGAACAACGAAAAATTTGCTGGGAGTAGTTCAAGCGCTTCGTCCTTTTCCGCTGCAATGCTGGGGGCTTGCGCGGTAGTTCAACAGCGGCCGCCCGCTTCATGTGGAGCGCGCGAACGGACGCGAAAGTGACCGGCTGCGGCACTTCCGGGAGGCGCGGCGGGCCTCCCGGGCCGATTAGCGGATTCTAATCGTGCACCCTAGAGCGGAGCGGGCGGGGAGACCGCTATGCCTGACGCGCCGGCCGAGGCGAACGAGGTCCGCAGCGTGCCGGTATGCGTGGTGGCCGAATAGTTGTAGACGTCGACCGCACCGCTTCCGCCGCTGCCTCCATTGCTATCGGCCACGTACAAGGAGGTTTCCGTCGAAGAAAGTGCCAGGAACTGCGCGTTCGTGAACGTCCCGAAGGTATTGGCCGGCGCCCCTGCTCCTTGGCCGCTCGTAAAAACATCGATCTTCGTGCTATCCACGACGAGCAGATTATTGTTCGAATCGAACGTCATTCCATTGGGCGAGCCGATCTTGTAGTCGGTATCGACCCCGGTCGTGTACGTGCCGCTCCCCGAGGGAGCGAATTTTTCGATGTGGGAATCGTTGTGGATGTCTTTCCAACCAACGTAGAAGTTGTTGAGAGAGTCGAGCGCGATGCTATACACGACCGTCCAGTTCTTGTTGGTGATCGAGTAGGTGGCACAAATCTCGCTGGGCACGCAACTGGACGATCCGTGGCCTGGGACGTAGACTTCAACGTCGCCCGGCTCATCGTAGCCGACGTAGGGGTTTGCGACGAACACCGTTCCACTAGCGCTGACGACCACGTCCTGGGTTAAGGAGGTCCCATCGTTGAGGGTCTCACTGACGGGCGGTTTGCCTAGCGGGTAGACCACAACCAAGCCGTCATCCGAGACGTAGAGTTGGTTTGCCGAGTACGCCATGCCCTCCGGAATGCTGAGCCCGGTAATCTGCGAGCTTTGCGTGTACGTGCTGCCCGACTGCTGGTAGACCGTGACGTTGCCGGTCGCAGGATTCGAGACGTAGACGGTTGTCGCGGCCGGTGTCGCAGTCGGCGTCGGCTTCGGGGTGGGCGAATGAACCGGCGTCGGGGTGACGGTGGGAGTCGCCGTCGGTCTCGGGGTCGGCGTATGCACTGGAGTCGGCGTGGCGACCGGAGTCGGCGTCGGTACGGATGTCGGCGTCGGCACGGGCGTGGGCGTGTGCACCGGCGTGGGCGTTCCTATCGGTGATGGGGTCGGAAACGGACTCGTCGTGGGCGCGCTCGACGGCCGGACTGCCGTCACCGGCGTCGAGCTGTTGCTGCTGCACGCTGCAAGCGCGAACGCCGCTATCAGCGATAGCGTAAAAAGACCCGAACGGCGCATCGTTTCTCCTCTATCCGCGAGGCATAAGGGCTTCACGGATGACCTTAGCGGATTATCGTCCTGTGCTTCGTGCTCCGGGTGCAGCCTCTACACCATTCGCGTCACGTCTCCCCTTTAGCGTCACCGTCTTATCGCATTTTGGCCGCTTGGTCGGCTAGCCGAGCACGCGATCGGGCCGCGCCGCGAATCCTGCGCGCGGACTGTGAGCGCACACACTTCTGCGAGGGTAACGCGAACGCCAAGGCGTCCGCGCGCGCGACAATGCCGATGAGATAATCGTGCAACACTCAGACGAGTACGGCCAATATGAGAGGCTCTCCCTTCGACGCCGGCGCAACGCTTCGCAAGTCGTTCGCGTGACGCGCGTCCTCTGTGCCGACGTCCTTCTCGAACAACTTCCGCTATTTCCGGCGGATGTCGCCGCATACATCGAGCACCGTCGCCACCGCGACTAGCTTTCGTCCGCATTCGATTTCAGAAATGGACTTGAGAGCTGGCCTGGATGGCTTGCAGTTCGCCGTCGAGACCAAAGCCGATCGCGAGGCCGAGCAGAATCGTCGCGAGCACGACGATCGGCAGCACTCGGCGCCGTCCGTGTTGGGCGACGAACGATTGGCCTAGCGCCGAACCGATCATGATGGCGACTAGCATTCCGAGGGCGTAAAGCAGAAGCCGCATCTTCGCGAGCGGCTTCCCGCAGCGCGAGGCGAATCCCGGCGGCTTCAGACTTCTTTCACGATTGGTACGCTAGGATAGCTTCGTAAGCAACGCTCTTTTTCGGAGGCAACTCAAATGCGTAGTAGCGGAACGGCGACGCTCGTGTGGTGCGCGGCCGCAGCGATCTTGGCCGGCTGCAGCGGGGGCAACAACGTGGCACCCCCAGCGGCCCTCAATCCCGCGATGGGCTCGATGGCAGCCGCTCATGCGAGCGACCCAATGCTTCTCGACCAGCGCTTCAGTCCTGACGTCTTAAGCCCTGACGCAAAGAAGCAGATCGTCGGGATCCGCCTCACCGGCGAATCCACCGGCAGCAGCTCTGAGTACGGTAACGTCCTTGGCTACTTCAAGGGGAAGAAATCGACTACGTCCGAGGTCGTCAAACTGACGGCGGGTGACAACGTCGTCTTCGTGAGCGTCGAGCCGAGCCTGCCGCATACGGCAAGTTTCCTCGGTGACGCCAGCGCCAGCGGCGCGGATTGGCCGACGAAATTTACCGGCAGTTCGAAGGCTTCGCCCGCCGGCACGACGCTGGCGACGACCGGCTTCAGCACCGGCACGCTCGACCCGGGGCAGAAGTCGGCCGTGTACAATGCGGGCTCGCCGGGGTTCTATATGTTCGGCTGCTTCTACCACTACGTGCCGGACCAGATGCGCACGGTCATAATCGTCCAGTAGGGCTTTCCGGGCCAGCCGGGCGGCGGCCGTCTTGGCCGCGCCTGGCCCGGTGGCCACGCCGGGTGCCTTTGACTGGCCATGACGCCCATGCCCGACGCCTTGCAAGCTGGCGGGCTTGGGTGTACAATAGCGGTCTGTGCCTCCCGGTCTTCCAAGCGCCGGACGGACCCGCCACGAAGGGCGGGATCGTCGGCGCCTTCCGCTTTGGCGGACTTCCGAGCCATCCGGCGCCTTGGGCGCTCGCTGGCCGGCCCGCCATCGCGATGGGCTCGGGCACGGCGGCACGGCCCCAGGGCCGCGCGTCAGTAAAGCCGCCACAGGCGCCCCTCGCGCCCGGCGAAACGAGTAAAGGAACACTGCGATCAGCGTGAATTTGCTGGACGTCAACAACTTCGATGCGATGCGGATCGGCTTGGCATCCCCCGAGCAGATCCGTGCCTGGTCCTTCGGGGAAGTCAAAAAGCCCGAGACCATTAACTACCGCACCCTCAAGCCGGAGCGGGACGGCCTCTTCTGCGAGAAGATCTTCGGCCCGACCAAAGACTGGGAGTGCCACTGCGGCAAGTACAAGCGCATCCGCTTCAAGGGAATGATCTGCGACCGCTGCGGCGTCGAGATCACGCGCGCCAAAGTGCGNNCGCATGGGCCACATCGAGCTGGCCACCCCGGTAACGCACATCTGGTACTTCAAGGGGGTTCCGTCGCGCATCGGGATCCTGCTCGACATGTCGCCGCGGCAGCTCGAGAAGGTCATCTATTTCGCCGCGTACATCGTGATCGATCCGGGCACGGCAAGCCCGCTGACCAAGCGTGAGATCCTCACGGAACAGAAATACCGCGAGGCGCGCGAGAAGTTCGGTAACGCCTTCAAGGCGGGCATGGGCGCGGAGGCCATTCGCGAGCTGCTGCGCGATCTCAACCTGCGCCGCCTTCAGGAAGATTTACGTAAAGAGTTTCGCGAGACGACCGGTCAGAAGCGGATCAAGGCGATCAAGCGCCTCGAGGTCGTCGAGGCGTTCCTGAACTCGGGCAACAAGCCGGAGTGGATGATTCTCTCGGCGGTCCCGGTCATCGCCCCCGAGCTGCGACCCATGGTGCAGCTCGACGGCGGCCGTTTTGCGACCTCAGACCTCAACGATCTCTATCGCCGGGTCATCAACCGCAACAACCNNAGCGCATGCTGCAGGAAGCGGTCGACGCGCTGATCGACAATGGGCGGCGCGGCCGGCCGGTCACCGGTCCCAACAACCGGCCGCTGAAGTCGTTGTCCGACATCCTCAAGGGCAAGCAGGGGCGCTTCCGCCAGAACCTGCTGGGCAAGCGCGTCGATTACTC
>PMHO01000019.1:99955-100401 GCA_003156715.1 Candidatus Tityobacter terrigena | reverse complement strand
CGATGCGCGCGACGTACGGCGCAAAGAGTTCCCACTCGGCGGGTGTCACGCTGCGCGCGACGCGCGCATACAGATGGCCGGTCGTCGCCGCCACGTCATCGGTATACGGAAGGGTCAAGCGTTCGGGCGCTGCGATCATGGTACTTTTCAGAACGACCCGATACGAACCGGAAGTTTCGATTACCCGCCGGCGGCGAGCGATAAGCAATGAAACAGTCGTTTCAAGAATTAGCGGACCCAGGCGTGGGTGCCGCTTAAAAGCCTTTGACCGCGGGGCGCGGCGCCCGCGCCGGAGCGGCGGCGGGCGGCGCGCTGGNNCGTTCGGCGCATCGCCCGGCGCATCGCCCGGCGCGGCCAGGAGCGCTTCGATCCGCGCGTCGACGTGGCGTTCGAGGTCGCCCAAGACCAAGGCGCGCACGCGGTGCGCGAAGGCGGCGCGGCGCCGG
>PMHO01000019.1:0-99875 GCA_003156715.1 Candidatus Tityobacter terrigena | reverse complement strand
CATCGGATGGTCGGCCTTGTTGACGACGAAGATGTCGGCAACCTCGAGAATGCCGGCCTTGAGCAACTGCACCGAGTCGCCGCTGCCGGGCTGAAGTGCGACGATTGTCGTGTCGGCGAGTTCGGCGATTTCGATCTCGGACTGGCCGACGCCGACCGTCTCGATGACGACGACGTTCAGCCCGAACGCATCCATGAAGGCAGCCGCGTCGCCGGTCGCTCCGGCAAGCCCGCCCAGATGCCCGCGGCTGGCCATCGAACGAATGAAGACGTTGGGGTCGGTGAAGTGCTCCGCCAGACGAATGCGGTCGCCCAGAATCGCACCGTGCGAGAACGGCGAGCTCGGGTCGACCGAGATTACGCCGACCGATTTTCCTTCGCTGCGCGCGACGCGAACCAACGCGGAACACAAGGTCGACTTCCCGACCCCGGGCGGACCGGTCAACCCGATCGTCGTCGCGCGGCCCGTGCGTGAAAAGACGGCGTGCATGAGATCGGCGCCCGAACCCGATTCGGCCCGCGAGATGGCACGCGCCAGAGCCCGGGGGACGCCGGCTTCGAACTGGGCGATAATCTGGGAATCGAGCTCCGTCATCGCGCCGCCCTTCGCGCAGCGTTCCGGCCATACTCTTTGCGCACGGCCGGAACGGGCATTTCTCTCTCCCGGGAACCCTGCGCTGCGGTCGCCAATGTCGCACACATGGCTCAGCTCGGATACTACCGTTACGCGACGGTCGCGCGCGACTTGCTTGTTTTTGTATGCGAAGACGACTTATGGTCGACGTCCACGTCCGGCGGCGTGGCGCGGCGCTTGACCGCCTCGGCGGGCGAAATTACGACGCCGCGTCTTTCCCCCGACGGCGAGTCGATCGCCTTCGTCGGGCGCGAAGAAGGACAACCCGAAGTCTACCTGATGCCGGCAGCCGGCGGTGAAGCGCGCCGGCTCACCGCGCTCGGCTCCGAAGTGTGCACGATCTCGGGCTGGTCGCCGGATGGCCGCTCGATCTATTTTACCTCCGACGCAGCCTCGCCGTTCGTGCGAGAGATGCAGGGATTCGCGGTTCGGCAGGACGGCGGGGCGCCCGAGCCGCTGCGTCTGGGCGGGATGCGTTCCCTCTCGGTAGCCGCCGACGGCCGCTTCGTCATCGGCCGCAATAACGACGACCCGGCGCGCTGGAAGCGGTATCGCGGCGGCACGGCCGGTGACCTGTGGGTCGACAAGGACAACACCGGCATCTTCAATCGCCTCATCTCGCTACCCGGGAATCTCGTGTGGCCGATGTGGGTCGGCGAGCGCATCGCCTTTCTGTCCGACCACGAAGGCATCGGCAACATCTATTCGGTGTTGCCCGACGGAAGCGACTTACGCCGGCACACCCACGAGACCGAATACTTCGTCCGCTTCCCGTCGAGCGACGGGAAGCGGATCGCCTACACGGCGGGCGCCCAGTTGTTTCTGCTCGACGTCGCAGCCGACACGGTCGCGCGGATCGAGGCCGAAACGCTCTCGAGCGCACCGCAGACCGTGCGCCGTTTCGTCGAACTGGCCGATAACTTGGAACATTTCGCGCCGAGCCCCGACGGCACGTCGCTCGCGGTCGTCGCGCGCGGCCGTGCGTTTGCGATGCCGCTTTGGGAAGAGGCCGTCGTCGAACACGGCGAGAGCAGCCGCGTGCGCCGCCGCGCGGCCGAATGGCTGCACGACTCCAAACGCTTCGTGTGCGTCAGCGATGAGGGCGGCGTCGAGCATCTCGAGGTTCGCAGCGCTCTGGGCGACGATTCGGCGCTCATCGCAACCGGCGACGACATCGGTCGCGTAACCGAGCTTGCCGCCTCGCCGACCGCCGACATCGTCGCGATTGCGAACCACCGCTACGAGTTGCTCTTGATCGACCTTGAGAGCCGGCGCGTTCGAACCATCGACAAGAGTCCGACCGCGCACATTCGCGACATCGCTTTTTCGCCCGATGGGCGCTGGCTCGCCTACGCCTGCTCCGCGCAGCAAGAAGCAGGCGGCGTGCCGACCGCCGACACCTCGATCATCCGCATCGCGAAGGTGAAATCCGGCGCAGTTGCGGACGCGACCCCGCTGCTGCGCGTCGATTGCTGCCCCGCCTGGGATCCGCAAGGGCAGTATCTATACTTCATCTCGACGCGCGACTTCAATCCGGTGTACGACTCACTGCAGTTCGATCTGAGCTTCCCTTCGTCATCACGCCCGTTCGTCGTAACGCTGCGGGCCGACGTGCCCTCGCCGTTCGTGGCGAAGCCCGCGCCGCTGCACAAAGACCGCCGTGACGACGACGCCGAAGACAAAAAGAACGACAAGCCCGTTCGCGTCGAGATCGATTTCGAAGGCATCACCGGCCGCGTCCTCGGGTTTCCGGTTGAAGAAGGCAATTACGGCGAGATCGTCGCGGCGCGCGGGCGTGTCCTGTTCACGCGCTTTCCCGTCAAAGGCCTCAAACCCGAAGGCAAATCGTGGGAAGATGAAGAGGACGAACCGGGGACGCTGCTTGCATACGACTTCGAACAACAGCGTCTGGTCAACGTCCAAACCGACGTCGGCGACATTCGTCTGGCGAACGACCACCGCACCCTGATCTACACGTCGGGCCATCGGATGCGGGCGATCGACGCGCTGCTCGACCTCCCCGAGTTCCCCGAAGACGAGACGAAGCCGCAGCTCGATCAGCCCGGCCGGCGCAGCGGCTGGCTCGATTTGACGCGCGCGAGCGTTCCGGTCGAACCACGCGACGAGTGGGCGCAGATGTACGAAGAAGCGTGGCGCATGCAAAGCGAGCAGTTCTGGGACGAGAAGATGTCCGGCGTCGACTGGGATCTCGTCCGGGTTCGCTACGCCAAGCTGTTGCCGCTCGTGCGCACGCGCGGCGAGCTTTCCGACCTGTTGTGGGAAATGTTCGGCGAACTCGGTACTTCGCACGCGTATGAGATCGGGGGCGACCACCGTCAACCGCCGCAGTACCGGCGCGGGTTTCTCGGAGCCGATCTCACCTGGGACGGCGACGCGGGCGGTTACCGTATCGTCAAGATCTACCGCGGCGATTCATGGAACCGCGACGTCGACTCACCGCTCGCCGAACCGGGCCTCGACATCCGCGAAGGTGACGTCATCCTCGCGGTGGGAGGGCGCACGGTCACCAAGGCCGTCGAGCCCGGCGAGTTGCTCGTCAACACGGCCGGCCGCGAGGTGCCGCTGCTGATCGCTTCCGGCAAGCGCGATCGCCGGCGCGTGATCGTCAAGGCGCTGCGCAACGAGCGAATGCTCCGCTACCGCGGATGGGTAGAAGCCAATCGCGCGTACGTCCACGCGCAAACGCAAGGCAAAGTCGGCTACCTCCACATCCCCGATATGGGGCCGTGGGGCTTTTCCGAGTTTCATCGCGGCTTCTTGTCTGAATTCAATCGCGAGGCGCTGATCGTCGACGTGCGCTACAACCGCGGCGGACACGTCTCGCCGCTCCTGCTAGAGAAGCTGGCGCGCAAACGCGTCGGCTACGACGTGTCGCGCTACGGTCCGCCGGTTCCGTACCCGCCCGAATCGGTCGCCGGTCCGATCGTCGCGCTCACCAATCAGTTTGCCGGAAGCGACGGCGACATCTTCAGCCACTGCTTCAAGCTCTACAAGCTCGGACCGCTGATCGGCAAGCGCACGTGGGGCGGCGTGATCGGCATCAATCCCTACCATCGCCTGGTCGACGGCACGATCACGACCCAGCCCGAGTTTTCGTTCTGGTTCGTCGACGTCGGCTGGAAGGTCGAGAACTACGGCACGGATCCCGACTACGACGTCGACATCGCGCCGCACGACGCACGCGCCGGGGTCGATCCGCAAATGCAGAAAGCCCTCGACCTCGTCGCTCAGCTGCGCTCGGCGTCAACCAACGGCCGGCCGCACTTCGAGCCTGCGCCCATGCTGACGATTCCCACGACGCTAACCCCGGCCGTCCGCTAGCTCGACGCACGGGAAGGCCCTACGCGTGAGCGGCGCAGGGCCTTGCGCTCTGATGCGCGTTACTCTACTTCGAAGAACACGCTTGCGACTTGGTTGTTGGGGAACGAGTTCGTTAAGAACGACGGGATCACCAGCGTCAAGTCCGCCGTGTCGCCGCTTGGCGAGACCGGCGGCCCCGGCGACTTGTTGAAATCGTCCTGAATGACGATGCCGAGCGAGATGACGCAAAGGCCGTACTTGTGACCCGACGTTATCAGCGATGGCGAGCTGAAGGTCAGCGGGATGTCGCTGCTCGTAAAGGTCGTCGCCTGGCTCACGGGACCGTTGATTTCCAGCGTCGAGTACCAGAATACCGGCGCCGAGCATTGTGAAGACGAAGACGCGCCCGAGATTGGCTTATTGCTCTCGACGAGCGTCAGCGTCACCGTCGGCGTCGTGATCGGCGGGACGTTGGAGGAGCCCGTCGCGTCGCCGTCCGGCGGGAAGGTGATCTTCTCGCCGCTCGAGGTCAGCGTGTAGGTCATCGAGAGCTGGGTGTAGGTCGGCGTCGGGGTCGGCGTCGTGGAAGGCGCACTGGTCGGCGTCGCGGTCATCGACGGAATGGGCGTCGGCGTATGGAACGGCGTCGGCGTCACGATGGGCGTCGGCGTGGCGACGGGGGTCGGCGTGGCGACCGGCGTCGGCGTGGGGACCACGGTCGGCTTCGGTTTCGGACTCGATTCGGGGATCACGATGCCGCCGCCGGTATTGCAGGCAGCCGTCAAAAGCGCAAGACAGGCCACGACGGCACCGAGCAGTCGCTTGTTCAACCGAGCCTCCTTCCGGCGCCGCGCCCGCCGGCTGGTATGGAACACCAAAGACGATCCGGAGAATCGTTTGCGCCCGGATTATTGTCGCAAGTGCGTCACCCCTTTGAGCGCCTGCGACTTAGAGGCGAGCAAACGAGCCTTAGGGCGGGCAAGCGAGCGTTGACGGCCGTGGTGCGTTCCTGCTACCATACGTGAGCCGAAGCAGGGCCGGAAAACCGGTCCTCACCGGATGCCTTCGGGCGATCCGGTCGCACTGTCGGAGGTCGCCGGTAGACCTCGTCGAGGTGGCACGCTTGGGCGTCCGCCTTTTTTGTTCGCCGTCAAGGAGTTTCCAATAGCACGACCGCTACGCATAAACGACCAAATACGGATCCGCCAGGTTCGCGTGATCGACGACGAGGGCACGCAACTGGGCGTCATGCCGACCGAGAACGCACTGGCGCTGGCGCGCCAAAAAGGGCTGGACCTCATCGAGGTCTCCCCGACCGCGGTGCCTCCGGTCTGTCGCATCAGCGACTACGGGCGTTTGAAATACGAGCAGTCGAAAAAGGACAAAGACGCGCGCAAGAAGCAAAGGAATTGGGAACTTAAGGAAGTTAAGCTTCGGCCCAAGATCGAAACCCACGACTACGAAACCAAAGCTCGCATGGCCGAGCGCCTCCTCTTAGATGGCGGCAAAGTCAAGGTAACGATCATGTTTCGAGGCCGTGAGATTACCTACACGAGCTTCGGAAAGCGCTTGCTGGATCGCATGGCCGCCGACATGGCGCCGATCGCGACGGTCGAGCGCGAAGCCAAACTCGAAGGCAAGAACATGTTCATGATTCTTGCGCCGCGGGCGGTACCGGCCGGACCGCCAAAATTTACCCCCCACCCGGTTCCGGAGCGTGCTCCGGAGGCAGCACGCCAAGGAGTCGACACCAGTGCCAAAGATCAGGACGCATCGAGGGACCGCCAAGCGCGTGAAGGTCAGCGCGAACGGGAAGGTCACACACCGACACCAGTTTAGCGGCTGCGGTCACATCCTCAGCAAGAAGCCCCGTAAACGCAAGCGGAAGTTCCGCAAAGACCAACCCGTCTTCATCGGCGATCTGAAGCGCTTCGCGCCGCAGATTCCATACCTGCTGTAGGAGCGCCCCATGGCACGCATTAAACGCGGACTCAACAAGATCAAGCATCGCCGCAAGGTGATGAAGCTCGTCAAAGGTTTTCGGGCGGCGCGGCGGCGCAACTATCGAGTCGCCAACGAAGCGCTGCTGCATTCGCTCGCATACGCCTATCGCGACCGGCGCGTCCGCAAGCGCGACTTCCGTTCGCTTTGGATCGCCCGCATCAACGCGGCCGCGCGGCGCGAAGGACTGTCCTACTCGCGCTTGATCGACGGTCTCAAGAAGAGCGGCGTGATGCTCAATCGAAAGACGCTGGCGGACCTCGCGGTCAGCGACCGGGCGGCGTTCGATTCGCTGCTTGCCGTCGCCAAGGCCCAGCTCGAAGCCCCGTCGTCAGAGCAGGTCGCTTCGTAAGATTCCCACCTTCCTGTCCGAAAGGACAAGTGCATGACCAGGAACCCCGTTCAAGGCAAGCGCGACTATCCGATCGCCATTGGCCTTAGCATCATTCATCTCGGAGCGCTGGGAGCATTGATCCCGGCGCTCTTCTCGTGGCAGGCCGTCGCCGTAGCCGTCGCGCTCTATTGGATCACCGGCTTCGGGATCACGCTCGGCTACCACCGCATCCTGACGCACCGCAGCCTTGCAATGCCGCGCTGGCTCGAATACGTCGTCGCAACCTTAGGGACGCTCGCGCTGCAGGGCGGTCCGGTCGAATGGGTCGCGCAGCACCGCGCTCACCACGCCCACACCGATGCAGAAGGCGACCCGCACGATTCGCACAAGGGTATGCCCTGGGCGCACGTCGAGTGGCTCTTCCGGCGTAACGCCGCGCGCGTCTCGGTTGAGGAGCGGCCCCGCTGGGCACGCGACGTCATCGACCACCCCTACTACCGCTTCCTCGAAAAAACCAACCTTTGGTGGCAGGTTGCCCTGGGGCTCGTGCTCCTTGCAGTCGGCGGATGGTCCTTCGTGGTATGGGGCATCTTCGCGCGGCTGGTCTTCACGTACCACTGCACCTGGCTCGTCAACAGCGCCTCGCACAATGCGGGTTATCAAACGTTCCGCACCGGCGACCGCTCAACCAACAACTGGTGGGTCGCCATCTTCACCTTCGGCGAAGGCTGGCACAATAACCATCACGCCTTCCCGTTCTCGGCACGCCACGGGCTGCGCTGGTTCGAGTTTGACGTGACCTTCGCGATCATCAAAGTCTTGGGCTGGTTCAAACTCGTGCGCAACGTCAAGATCCCAACGCACGAAATGATCGACAAGCTAAAGTTCCCCAAACCCGTATGGCTACCGGAGGGTCGCAGCGGCCTCCCGCAGTCCTGAGGGAAGCTGTCCGGTAACTAGCCCTAAAGAGCGGAGGCGATGGCGCGGCCGACCTCTTCGGTTGTGGCGGAGCCACCGAGGTCGCGCGTGCGCGGGCCGTCGGTGAGAACGGCTTCGATGGCGGCGACGACCGCCGCGCCGACGTCGGGGTGGCCGAGATGGTCGAGCAGCATCGCGCCCGACCAAATCTGGCCGATCGGGTTGGCAATGCCCTGACCGGCGATGTCCGGCGCGGAGCCGTGCACCGGTTCGAACATGGAAGGGAATTCACGTTCCGGATTGAGGTTGGCCGAGGGCGCGATGCCGATCGTGCCCGCGACCGCGGGGCCGAGGTCGGAGAGAATGTCGCCGAACAGATTCGAACCGACGACGACGTCGAACCAATCGGGATGCTGCACGAAGTGCGCCGTGAGGATGTCGATGTGGTAGCGGTCGGTGCGCACCTGCGGGTACTCGCGCGCGATCGCCGCAAAGCGCTCGTCCCAGAAAGGCATCGTGATCGTGATACCGTTCGACTTCGTGGCCGAGGTCAGATGCCGCTTGGGACGGCGGGCGGCGAGTTCAAAGGCATATCGCATGACGCGATCGACACCGCGCCGCGTGAAGATGGCGAGCTGCGTCGCTAGCTCGTCGTCTTCGCCTTGGTTGATGCGTCCGCCGACCTCGCTGTACTCGCCCTCGCTGTTTTCGCGGACGACGCAAAAGTCGATGTCCTCGGCGCGGCGGCCGGCGAGCGGCGTGCGCACGCCCGGCATCAGGCGCACCGGACGAAGGTTTACGTATTGACGAAAATGGCGGCGGATCGGAATCAGCAGCCCCCACAACGAGACGTGATCGGGAACGGTCGGAAATCCGACGGCGCCCAGGAAAATGGCGTCGTGGTTGCGGATGCGGGCCAGACCGTCTTCGGGCATCATGCGGCCGGTGCGAGCGTAGCGCTCGCAACTCCAATCGAAAAGCTCCCACTCGAAGGCAAGCTCGAAGCGCTGCCCGGCCGCTTCCAGCACGCGCATTCCTTCGGGGACGACTTCTTTGCCGATGCCGTCGCCCGGGATCGTCGCAATCCGGTACGTCTTCATGCCGAACGCGCGAGCGCCCAGGCGAGCGCGATCTGCGTCTTGGCATCGCGCAGTTCATCGGCGAGAACGAGGCGCCACGCTTCCTCGACCGGCCACGTCCGAATTTCGAACTGCTCGTCTTCTTCGGGTTCGGCCGCGCCTGCGATCAGGCCGTGCGCTGCGAAGAGGCGAATCCGTTCGTTGCAAAAGCCCGGCGTCGTGTCGATGCTGAAGAGATACTCCAAGCGCTCGGCGCGATAGCCGGTCTCCTCCAGCAGTTCGCGGCGTGCGGTCTCGGCTTCGTCTTCGCCGGGCTCGATGCGACCCGCCGGAACCTCCCAGAGATCGGCCTCGACGGCATGGCGGTACTGCCGCACGAGCACGATCTCGCGCGGCGACGGTTGCGCGACGATTGCGACGCCGCCCGGATGCTCGACGACTTCGACCGTCCTGCGCCGGTCGCCCCGGTACGAGTCGATTTCGTCGACGCGCAAGCTCACGATTCGCCCCCGGTACGGCCACTGCGAAGCGTAGACCGGCATCTTGCGCTGGTTCACCGTGCGTTCTCCCTGTCGTAGCGGGCCAGAAGTTGTGCGGCGCTTTGCCCGGCGCAAAGGCGCGTAGCAAGCGCCTCGAGTTCGCGCGCGATGCGGCGGTGCCGGCCGGGATACCGGCAAAGGACGTCGGCCAGCACTCGATAGTACCAGAGCGTCCCCCATTTGCCGCCGTGAAAGCGCCCGTAGACCCGTTCCCCGACGGCGTCGTCGTCGAGGTCGGTCGCGATCGAGCGAAGGTTGTACAGCTTGTCGGCAGCGGTGACGAGCAGCGTCGATGCGTCGCCTTCCGAAGCGTGCGCTTCGATTCGGGCGACGTGGCTGCGCTTGCGCTCGAGCCACGGAGCTTTCTTGGACGGATCCGCGGTCAGCGAGTCGCTGCAGCGTTCGACGATGCGCGCCACCTCAGCGCCGAAACGCCGCCGGATGTCGTCGAGCCGGTCAGTTCCCCCATGATCTTCAGCCGCATCGTGGAGCAGCGCCGCAATCGATTCGGTTTCGTTGCCGCCGTTCTCGATCACGAGCGCGCAAACGCCGAGCAGGTGACCCACGTACGGAATGGCGGTCGACTTGCGGACGTCGCGCGCATGCAGGCCGGTCGCGTAGCCGAGAGCGTCCTTGAAGCGCTCGCCCAGCGCCGCTTCCGAAGGAAGCCGGTCGAGGCCGGCGGCGTCGGGCATCACATCCTGGTCTTCTCTTTCGGGATCTGCGGAGTCCCGGCGGGGGCGAGGCGCATCAAGAGCTCGAGCACGAAGCCGAACTCAAGCGCGCTTACCGTGGCGCCGTTCGACCAGCGGGCGGGCGCGAGCACGAAACAGATCGCCGCGACGATCGCCGCCACGAAGGCGACGTCACGCGAGGCGCGCACGCGCGCGCCAAGGCCCACGGCGACGAGGTCGCGCCGCAGCGCGGCAAGCACAAGCACCATCAAGACCCCCAGGCAAATCCCCGAGACGAGCGGCGCGCGGGTCAGCTGGACGAGCAGGCTTGCACCGCCGACCAGCACAGCGACGGCGATGACGGCCACCATCGCCACTTCGAAGGCGCGCGCAGCGGTACTCACGCCACCCGAGTGGACCGCGGCGGCGAACTTTCCCTTGCAGCGTCGAAGGTTCGCTCGTGGCTACCGTGCTGGGGGCGCACTCGCCGAAGCTCGCGACCGTTCGGGCGCTGCGGGCCAAGAAGGGCCGCCGCGAACAAAAGCGCTTTGTCGTCGAGGGCCCGACGATGCTGCGCGAGGCGCTCGAAGCCGGATGGGTTCCCGAGGCCCTCTTCGCGACCGAGGCCGCCTACGCTGAGCTCGCCGGCCGCGACGGCCTGCCTGCGGCGCAGGTCTACCTGATCACCGAGCGCAGCCTGGCCCAGCTCTCGGACGTCGAGTCGCCGGCGGGCGTCGTCACCGTATTCGCCCACCGCTTCGATCCGCTCGACCGGCTCTTCGCGGGCAACCAGCCGATCGCTCTACTTGCGGGCGTCGCGGATCCCGGGAACGCCGGCACCCTGCTGCGCTCGGCCGAAGCCTTCGGCCTAGCCGGGGTCATTTTTGGCAATGACGGGGTCGAACCGTACAATCCGAAGGTCGTCCGAGCCTCGATGGGGGCGCTTTTCCGGCTGCGCCTCGCCGTTGCGGGGCCGCTCGAGGTCGAGGCGGCCGCCGCACGGCACGGTTTCGCCCTGGTGGCAACCTCGCGGGCCGGGACCCCGCTGCCCGCCGCGCGCATCCCCCAACGCTCGGTCATTGCGATCGGGAACGAGCGGCGCGGTCTGGGTCCCTGGCTGACGCGCCGGGACCTCGAGGTTGCGATCCCGCAGCGCGGTGCGTCCGACAGCCTCAATGCCGCGGTCGCGGGCAGCATCATCTTCTACGCCGCCATGCAGCACTTAGAAGATGCAGTTTCGCGCGAGCCATAACCCGGAGAAGCCTGATTTGTCAAGACTTGGCGGGCAATATGCGCTGTGCTATACTGCGGGTGTTCTCGGGCGGCTTCGAGGCCGTAACCGTACACAAAGCAAAGAAGGGTGCACGCTGACCGATGCGCACTAGCGACCGCTTCTGGAAACTGTTTACGAGTACAGGATCGATCTACGCATATCTGATGTATCGCCAGGTTTACCAAACAGCAGCAAGCAGTTAAACGACCGTCACACGCGAGAGTTTGAGGAACACCCGGCCGAAATCGGCCGGGCGTTCTGTTTTCGGAGGAACGGCGAAATCGGACGACTGGAGGACGAACTCGAGGCCCTTGGCGCGCGCTTAAGCGCTGCGCTCGACGAAGCGGCCGACGAATCCGCGCTCGAGGCCGCTCGGGTCCGATACCTTGGCCGCAGCGGCGAGATCACGGCGGTCCGGCGCAGTATCGGCGCGCTTGCGCCGAGCGAGCGGCCTTCGGCCGGCAAGGCGATCAATGCGGCCGTCGAGGGTTTCGAACGACAGCTCGCGGTGCAAGCCGAGCGCCTGGCACAGCGCGCCGTGGAAGCGCAACTCGCCGTCGCGATCGATGTAACGTTCCCGGCGCCGCCGCCGCGCGCCGGTTCGCTGCATCCGCTGCGCCGCACCCTCGAGGACGCATGCGGCTATTTCGAACGGCGCGGCTTTGCGGTGCTGCTCGGCCCCGAGATCGAGACGGAATACAACAGTTTCGACGGGCTCAACATTCCGGCCGATCATCCCGCGCGGGAAGGCCTCGATTCCATGTACGTCGGTCCGGGACTGCTGCTGCGCCCGCACACCTCGCCGATGCAGATTCGCGCGATGCGTGCAAACCCGCCGCCGCTCGCAGTTGTGACGCCCGGCAAAGCCTACCGGCGCGACGCGGTCGACGCGCGCCACAGCTACATGTTTCATCAAATCGAAGGTCTGCTCGTCGCCCCCGGCATCCACATGGGTCACCTCAAAGGGATGTTGACCGGAATGTGCCGCGAGCTTTTCGGTGCCAACCAATCGGTGCGCTTTCGCCCGTCGTTCTTTCCCTTCACCGAACCCAGCGCCGAGGTCGATACGACCTGTCCCGGTTGCGCGGGCCGCGGCGTGCGGGACAACGCGCAAACGTGCCGCACCTGCGGCGGTTCGGGTTGGATCGAGCTCGGCGGCTCGGGGATGGTTCATCCGAACGTTTTGCGTGACGCCGGCTACGATCCCGAGCACGTCACCGGCTGGGCTTTCGGCGTCGGCATCGAACGCATTGCGATGGTGCGGCACGATATCGACGACATTCGCGTGTTCTTCGAAAACGATCCCGTCGTGCTCGCTCAGCTTGCGTAGCGGCGGCGCCGGATGAAGCTCCCGATCGCATGGCTGCGCGACTACGTCGATCTCGCGCTTTCGACCGACGAGATCGCGGAGCGCTTGGCGGTGCTCGGCTTTCCCGTTGAGGAAATCGTCAGGCGCCCGAAGCTTTCCGGCGTCAAAATCGGGCGACTCGAGAGCGTCGCGAAGCATCCTAACGCCGACCGTTTGCTGGTATGTCAAGTCGACGTCGGGCCCGGCGAACGCTTGACCATCGCGACCGGCGCGGACAACGTGGCCGAGGGACAAATCGTACCGGTTGCCACGATCGGCGCCGAGCTCGCCGGCCTTTCCATCGGACCGCGCAGCATGCGCGGCATTGCGTCGCAGGGGATGCTCTGCTCGCCCGACGAGCTCGGGCTCGAGCCCGGCTGGTTCGACGATGGCATCCTGCAGCTCGAGCAGGGTCTGCCGGTCGGCGCCGACTTTGTCGAGACGTTCCACTTGAACGATGACGTGCTGGATGTCGAAATCACGTCCAACCGCGTCGATGCGATGTGCGTCCTCGGGATCGCGCGCGAGCTTGCCGCCTCGCTCGGCCTCGTGCTGCGCGAACCGGATTCGTCGATCCCCGCTATCGACGAAGCGCTTTGCGATGCAAGGGTGACGATCGAAAGCCCCGACTGCAAGCGCTTCGTCGCACAACGCTTTTCCGGCGCGCGCGTTGCGACCGCGCCTTTCTGGATGCGCGTGCGGCTCGCCTTGGCGGGCCAGCGGCCGATCGACAACCTCGTCGACATCTCGAACTTCGTCATGCTGGAAACGGCGCAGCCGCTGCACCTGTACGACTTCGAAAAGCTGGCGGGCGGCCATCTGATCGCGCGCGATGCGCGCGAGGGCGAGGTTCTTCGCACCCTCGACGGCGAGGAGCGCATCCTCGACCCTCGCTTCCTCGTGATTGCCGACGAACGCGAGCCGCAGGGCATCGCCGGGCTCAAGGGCGGTGTGGCGAGCGAGGTCTCCTCCCAGACGCGCGAGCTTCTACTCGAGAGCGCGACCTTCACCGGCGCTCGCATCCGCCGCATGAGCGTCGCGCTCGGCTTGCGCACCGAAGCCTCGACGCGGCACGAGAAGGGCTTGCCGCCGGCGCTAGCGGTGGTTGCAGCCGCGCGGGCTGCCAAGCTGCTGCACGAGCAGGGTGCGCGCGCCGGGCCGGCCGTCGCAACCGGCGAGCCGCTTGAATCGCGCGCGCCAATCGGTCTGGGCGAGGCGGACGTGCGCGCGTTGCTCGGCGTCGACGTTTCGGCCGCGGCCATCGAGCGCGCGCTGCAAGGGCTCGGCTTTGAGGTGCGCCGCGCGAACGAGCAAGCCGCGTCCGGTCAGCAAACGAGCCGCTCGTTCGCGGTGACTCCGCCGTATTGGCGCGGTGACGTGCGCATTCGTGAAGACCTCGTCGAAGAGATCGCGCGCATCGTCGGCTACGACACGATCCCGGCCGAACCGCCGCCCGTGTTCCCGCAACACATCGCGAGCACGGCGTACGACGACGAGCGCCGCACGGCGCAAGCGTTGCTGACGCTGGGCTACCGTGAAGCCGTGAACTTTTCGCTGCAGCCGGCGAGCGTTGCCGAGGTGTATGCGTCGGCGGGCATTGCGCCTCGTGCGAGGCCGGTCGAGGTGCGCAACCCGCTTTCCGAAGACCAGCGCTACCTGCGCTTTTCGCTCGTCCCGGCGATGCTCGCGTGGGCGGCTCGTTACGAAAGCGCCGAAGCGTTGCGGCTCTTCGAGATCGGGCACGTGTTCGAACAGGGTTCGGAGCAGCCGTTCGAAACCGCGATGTGCGCCTGGATGCTGGTGCGGCCGCGGCCCGACGAGCCGCCCTTTCGCGACTCGGGCTTTCTCGAATTCAAAGGCGATTCGCTCGCCGTCTTACGCGTCGTCTCCGGCCGCGATGCGCAGGCGTGCAGCGCCACGCACCCGGAGCTGCATCCCGGCAAAACTGCGAGCCTGCTGCTCGACGGCGTTGACGCAGCCACCATCGGCGCGGTCGACCCGCGCCTGATTGCAGCGTACGGCATCCGCAACGCGGTGTACGTGGCGCTCGCGCGCATGAACGACTTGCCGTCCTACCACATGCCGCGCTACACGGCGCCCTCGAAGTATCCGGCGATCGCTCGCGATCTGGCTCTGATCGTCGCACCGGAGATCCCCGCCATGGACGTCGAGCACGCCGTGCGCGCCGGCGCCGAAGGCGTTCTCGCCGCGGTTCGGGTTTTCGACGAGTACCGCGGACCGCAGATCGAGGACGGCAAGAAGAGCGTCGCGGTGCGGGTCGTGCTACAGCGCGCCGACCGCACCCTGACCGACGCCGAGGCCGACACGCACGTCGCCGCCATCTTGGAGAGCCTGCGCGAGCGCGTGGGTGCCGCCATCCGGCGGTGAACGGGATCGCGTGGCCCGACCTCATCATCGGTGCGATCCTGATCTTCGGCGCGCTCAAAGGGTACAAGCGCGGATTCATTGCGGAACTGACGGGAGCCGTTGCGCTCGTCATCGCAATCGTCGCCGCCTTCCAGTATCCCGGCACGTGGGACGAAACGGTGAAGACGACGACGGGCCTGCATCCCGACTCCGCCCACGTCGTCGCGATGGTGCTGTACTCGGCGGCCGCGTACGCTATCGTGCTGGCCGTGGGCGCCCTCCTTTCGCGCATCGCGAAGCTTCCCATCATCGGCTTCGGAAACGCGCTCCTCGGCGCGCTGCTGGGGCTCGCGAAGGCGGCCGCTTTTATGTGGGCGGTCGTGTACGTCGCGCTCTTTTTTCCGCTCTCGCGCGATCTGCGCCACGACCTCCACCAGTCGCGCCTGATCGCACTGCTCGAGGAGCCCAACCCGCCCATCGACGGCGCTCTGCGCAACTCCCTGCCCTGGTTCATGCGGCCCTTCGCCGAGGGCATGTTCGCGCGTCACCGCGTGTAATGGAGCAATCGGCGGCCCCCAGCGGCTTTACGTTCTCGTATCGCTTTCGCGTGCGGTGGGCCGAGGTCGATCGCCAGGGCGTCGTTTTCAACCCCCACTACTTCGCCTACGCCGATCTCGGCTGCACCGAGTATTTTCGCGCCATCGGCTTCCCCTATCCCGAGGGCTTGGAGTCGCTCGGCTGCGACCTCTACGCGGTATCCGCACAGGGAAACTTCCGCGGCTCGGCGCGCTACGATGACGAACTCGAGCTCGCCTACCGGACGGCGCTCCTGGGCCGCACGAGCGTGCGCTTCGAGACGCGTATCGATCGGGGCGATGCGCTGCTCTTCGAGGGCGCGCTCGTCTACGTGTGCGTCGATCTCCGTTCGCGCGCGCCCGCAGCCTTGCCGGCGGAGCTGGTCGAATGCATCTGCGCGTTCGAACGCACGCCGCCCGGCCGAAAGATCGGCTAAAGCCGCCGGATCGTTAGACTTTGCGCTGATGCAGGATGAAGCTGTTGCCTTCGCTGTCCTCGCCGAAGGCCATGAAGCATACGGGCGTTTCCTCGACCGCGCCGTCGGCTTCGAACTTGACGCCGCGCGATTTGTAAAGATCGACCGCCGCCTTTGCGTCATCGACCGCGAACATAACCCCGCCGCCCGGACGCCACGTTCCGTCGTTCATCTTCCAGATACCGAACGTCGCGCCGTCGTCCAGGGTGAACTCGGCGCCTTGTCCTCCGTACTCTTGGCCGACTTTGAGGCCCAGCGTGTCGCGATAGAACGCGATCGCCCGGTCGGGCTCTTTCACGAGGTACGTCGTGATGTCGATGCCTTTGATTGCGGGCTTGTCGGCGACTGCCATGCGAGTTTCCTTTCAGCGAACGAGCAGCGGACGGGCCGCCTTCTTTGACGGTTCGCCCCAAGTTACTGCCGGACCGTCCTAAACGGCTGCGGTTTCCATTCCCAAGAAGGTAGCAAGCGCCGCGCGCAGGCCGGAGCCGATCTGCAGGCGGTGGCCCTGCCCGAGCAGCGTGATCTCTAGCGCTCCGATGCCGCCCAGGACGTCGGTTCGCGAGAGCGCCCCCATCGTTCCCATTCGCAGGATCTTTCCCTTGAGCTCCTGCTGCCCGCCGCCGATCACGACGTTAGCATCCTCGCGCAGCGAACGGCGCAGCGCGTCGGCCTGCAGGCCCTCGGGAACGTTGAGCGCGACGACGGTCGACGAATGCGCGCCCGGCTGCGAAAACACCTCGACACCGAGCGCCTCGGCGGCGGCGCGAATCGCGCGAGCGTAGCGAGCGTGACGCGCCCACACGTTCTCGGCACCCTCGGCATGGTAACGTTCGATTGCAACGTCGATCGCGTACGCAATCGAGACGGGCGGCGTCCATGGCGTTTGCCCGAGCTTCGCAAAATCGCGCGCTTTGCGCAGGTCGAAGTAAAAGCGCGGCGCGCCGGCCTTTTCGATGCGCTCCCAGGCCCGGCTCGAGACCGCGACCAGGGCCAAGCCGGGAGGGACGGCCAATGCCTTCTGCGAGGCGGTGACGACGATGTCGAAGCCCCATTCGTCCATGCGGAAATCGGAAGCACCTAGTCCACTCACGGCATCGACGATCACGGTCGCGGGATGATCCCCGATGGACGCGGCCAGCGGAGCCATCTCGTTCTGAACGCCGGTGGACGTCTCGTTTTGCGTCAAGAGAATGCCCGCGATCTCGCCCGTCGTATCGGCCCGCAAGCGCGCGGCCAGCGCTTGCGGATCGAGCGCGTAGCCGTTGGGCGTGTCGATGGTCTCGACCTCGAGACCCCAGGTTCTGGCGATGTTGGCCAAGCGCTTGCCGAACACGCCGATCGGACACACGAGAACCTTTTGTCCCGCCGTGAAAGCGCTCGTCACTGCCGCCTCGAGCCCGCCCGAGCCCGAGCTTCCCAAGATGAGAACCTCACCTTGCGTGCCGAACAACGGCTGCATGCCGCGCGCGATGCGCGCCAGCAGGGCGGCGAACTCGGGACCGCGGTGATCGATCATCGGACGCGCCATCGCGGCCAGCACGGGGTCCGAAACCATCACCGGCCCGGGGATGAAGAGCAACTGCCTTTGCATATCGCACGCTATGGTATCACAGCCCGTCCAGGTTCGGCACGGACCGAAACCGCTGCCGTGGCGCGAGGTTTTCGATCGACGTGAACCCCGGACGGCGCGTACGGCTGACGTCTCTTTCGCAGGGCGGCGGTTGAGCGAGTAAAGTCGGCTCGGCCGACCTGGCGCAAGTCTTGCGCCGCTTACCCGCCGGCCACGATCCGCGAATCCTCGTGGGCTTCGGCACGCGCGACGATGCCGGCGTCTACCAGATGAGCGACGATCTCGCGCTCGTGCAGACCGTCGACTTCTTCACGCCGATCGTCGACGACCCATATGATTTCGGCCGCATCGCGGCGGCCAACGCCCTCTCCGACATCTACGCAATGGGAGCGACCCCGCTCTGCGCGCTCAACATCGCAGCCTTTCCGATCGAGGAATACGGGGCAGCGCTGCTGACCAGCATTCTCGAGGGCGGGGCGGCGATCGCGCGCGAAGCCGGCGTCGCGCTGCTCGGCGGCCACACGATCAAAGACGACGAACCAAAATACGGCATGGCCGTGACGGGCACGGTGCACCCCAAGCGCATCGTTCGCAACGCCGGCGCGCGGCCGGGCGACGCCGTCTATTTGACCAAGCCGCTCGGCACCGGCATCCTGAGTTCGGCGCTTAAGAAGGGAGCGATCGACGAAGCGCAGATGCACGAGGCCGTGCGCTGGATGACGCAGCTCAACGCCGGTGCGTCGCGCGCGATGCTCGCGGCCGGCGCCCACGCCGCGACCGACGTCACCGGCTTCGGATTGCTTGGCCACGCCGGCGAGGTCGCGCAGGCCGGCGGCGTGCGCATCCGGATCGTTGCATCGCGCATTCCCGTGCTCGATCTCGTGCGCGATATGGTCGCGGTCGGCATCGCGCCGGGCGGTTCGCGCGACAACGCACGCGAACACGAACGCTTCACCGACTTTGCATCCGGTATTTCGCCCGAACAGCGGCTCATTCTCAGCGACGCGCAAACCAGCGGCGGGCTCCTGATCGCAGTCGCACCGGAGCAGGCAGAAACGCTGCGCGCGGGCTTGCTCGCCGAAGGCGCGCTCGCGGCTCGAATCGGCACGATCGAGCGCGGCGAAGGCCTCGTCGTCGAGGGTTAGCTCGGCGGTCTAATACCCCAGGTACGAGCGCCTGATGCCGTCGTCGCGGAGCAACGCTTGGCTTTCGCCGGAGACGACAATTCGGCCGGTCTCCAGAACGTAGGCGTGCGTCGCGGCCTCGAGGGCGACGGTCGTGTTTTGCTCGGCGACGAGAATGCTGACGCCGTCCCGCGCGTTGATTGTTTTCAGCAACGCGAAGATCTCGCGCACGACGATCGGCGCGAGGCCGAGCGACGGCTCGTCGAGCAGCATGAGCTGCGGCTCCATCATGAGGCCGCGCGCGATGGCCAGCATCTGCTGCTCGCCGCCGCTCAGCGTCCCGGCAAGCTGCTTCTTGCGCTCGGCCAGCCATGGAAAATACCCGACGACGCGCTCGTACGAGCCGAGCACGCGCTTGCGGTCCCTGCGCGTGTAGGCGCCTAGCATCAGGTTCTCCCAAACCGTTAACGCACCCATCGTCCCACGCCCTTCGGGAACGTGCGCGATTCCCAAACGAGCCGCGTCTTCAGGGCCGTGCCCGTTGAGCGCGTTACCGCCAAAGCGAACCGTGCCCTTCGTTTTCACGACCCCCGTGATCGCGCGGAGGGTGCTGGTCTTTCCCGCGCCGTTCGCGCCGAGCAGCGCGACGATGGCGCCGCGCTCGACGCCCAGCGCAATGCCGTGCAAGGCTTCGATCTCGCCGTACGACGCATGCAGATCGCTCACTTCGAGCAGCGGCGCTGCCGCCACTATACGGCCCCCAAGTAGGCTTCGATCACGGCCGGATTCCGTTGGACAACGTCCGGCGTGCCGTCGGCGATTTTACGCCCGGAGTCGAGCACGACGACGTGGTCGGAGACGCCCATCACCAGCCGCATGTGGTGCTCGACCATCAGAATCGTCGTCTTGAAGTCGCTGCAAATTCGTTTGAAAGTCGCTCCGAGCGCGGCGACCTCGTCGTGGTTAAGACCGCCGGCCGGTTCGTCGAGCAGGAGCAGCTCCGGGGCGGCCATGAGCGCGCGGGCTAACTCGACCGACTTGCGCGTCCCGAAGGAAAGGCCGTGGGCGGGCCGCGTCGCGACCTCGGCGATACCGAGGTACTCCAGCATCCGCAACGCTTCACGCCGCACCGCCTCCTCCGCTTGCCCCGAGCCGTTGCCGGAGGCGTAGCGCGAGTGGTAACCGACCAGGACGTTTTCGATGACGGACATCCGGTCGAAGAGGGCCAGGTTTTGGAACGTGCGCGTGATGCCGCTGCGCGCGACCTCATAGGGTGCTCGGCGCAGAAGGTTCTCGCCCTTGAAAACGATCTCGCCGGAGGTCGGCTCGTAGAGCCGCGTGATGCAATTGAAACAGGTGGTCTTACCCGCACCGTTGGGGCCGATAAGCCCCACGATGCAACCCTCGGTCACCTCGAACGAAACGTCTTCGAGCGCCGTGAGCCCGCCGAAGCGTACGGTCAGTCCCCGCACGGCAAGCAGGGGAATCGCGGCGCTCATACGTTCGTTTACTTCTACTTCGACTCGGAGGCGATGATCGGACGAGCGTCGATAATCGACCCAAACGGGACGAACCGGCCGTTGTCGTACTTGGCCAGCTGCTCTTGCGTGATCGGGAAGTGGTTGCTGGGTGTCGTCTGCACGACGATGCCCGGCATCACGAATGGATTGTTGGCCTCGTTGAGATGGATCGCCGCGTCCATGAGCTTCTGGCGCGTCAAGTCCCTGCCGGCCTTCTGCAGCGTGTCGACCATCGTATAGGCCGCGCCGCAGCCGTACATGTAGAACAGATTCGATGTATCGACGCCGGGTGCATATTTGGCCATGATCTGCTTGAAGAGCGCTAGGCCGCTATCGTTGGCCCAGCGCGGGTCGAGCGGGTCCTTGAGGTATCCGACCGAGATCACGCCGGCGGTTGCCGTCGCTCCGCCCTTTTCCGTCGCGCCCTTCATGACGACGTCATTCGCCGAGACGTTGTTCAAGTAAATCGTGGGGTGCCACGACTGCTGCGCCGCGATGACCAGCGACTGCAACGCGAACTTCGGCGTCGCGAAGATGAAAAAGGTGTCCGCGCCGCTCGCCTTGAGCTGGCCGATTTGCGAGCTCACGTCGGGATCGGTCGTCTCGTAGGAAACCTCCTTGACGATCAGGCTGCTCTTCGGGCCTAAGCCTTTGTGGAGACCGGCCAAGTAGTCTTTGCCGTAGTCGTCGTTCTGATAGATCACGCCGATCTTGGCATTGGGGGCGACCTTGAGCAAGTTACGCGCGTAGATGATCGCCTCAGACTGGTAGTCCGGTTGCCAACCGATCGTCCACGGGTACTGACTCGAATCGTGCGCCCACGTCGTTGCTCCGGTGGCGACGTAGAGCTGCGGCACCTGGTTTTGGTTGAGATACGGCCGGATCGCGGTGTTCGAAGGGGTCCCGAGCGTGTTGAACATCGCGAAGACGTGATCTTGCTCGACCAGCTGTCTTGCGAGTTGCATCGCTTGCGGCGGGCTATACGCGTCGTCGAGGTCCTTATAGGTGATCTTTCGGCCATTGACGCCGCCCTTGTCGTTGACGTAGGCGAAGTAGGCGGCCGCGCCTTTGCCGATCGTGCAGTATGCGGATGCCGGGCCGCTGCAAGGATGGAGCCCACCCAGCACGACTTCCGTGGCCGTTACGCCGGGCACGCTCTGCGCCACCAGTGGAGACGTCGCACCCGATGTGAGGACGAGTGCGAAGGCTGCGGCGACGCTCCCGATGAGTTGTTTGCTACTGATGAACATACGGTTTGCCTCCTAGGCTATTGTTGCGAATGATGGCGATGGTTGGTTCACTGTTCCACGGCGCGAGTTGGTTCAGTCCGGCGGAGTACCGCATCCCCGGGCGCCGGCGGGCGCCGTTGGACGAGGCGCAGCAACGTGCCTGCGATGCCGCCGGGCATGACGAGCATGACCAGAATCAACGCCACGCCGTAAACGACCGAAGGCGCGGCGTTGTTGATCTTCTGGACCCATAACGGCAAGAATTCGATCATCACGCCGCCGGCGAGCGCGCCCCACATGGTGTCGATGCCGCCCAGCACCGCGCCGATCAGCAGGGTGATCGAAAGCAAAGAGCTGTAGCTGTCCGGGCTGACGTAGGCGGTCGGGATCGCGATCAGCGCACCGGCGATGCCGGCGAAAGCGGCGCTCCAACCGAAGGCGAGCGTCTTGTAAAAGTGCGGGTTGACGCCGAACGAGACGGCGGCGATCTCGTTGTCGCGCAGCGCGCGCAGCGAGCGCCCGACGCGCCCTCCGAGGAAGCGTGCGGTCACAAGGAACAGCACGCCGGCGAAGGCCCAGGTGACATAGTAGAACCACTGCACCGGCGTCAGTACGCCGGCGAGTACTTTCGGCGCGGCTACGGGCGGCAGGACGATGCCCATGACCCCGCCCGTCAGATCGCCGAAGCGCTTGAGGATGGACGGCGTCGCCACCGCAAGCGAAAAGGTCGCCAGCGCCAAATAGACGCCTTCGAGTCGTAACGCGACGAACCCAAGGCCGATTCCCACGATCCCGGAGACGATCGCTGCGATCGGAATCGACAGCCAAAACGAGAGCCCGAAGCGGTGCGCGAGGATTGCGACCACGTAGCCGCCGACGGCCAAGAACGCGCCGTGCCCGAGCGAGATTTGTCCGTTCATCCCGGTCAGGACGATCAGGCCCAGAATGGCGATCGCATACGCTCCGACGTAGGTCAATTCAAACGTGCTGAACGAGGGAACGATGAACGGCAAGAGGGCAATGACGATCGCGACGATTGCGACGGCGAGATTCCGGTCGGCGCGCAGACGCATCAACGGCTAGACGCGCGCGACGCTGACGCGGCCGAAGAGACCGGCAGGCCGGATCAACAGCACGGCGACGATGATCGCGAAGGCAACGGCGAGCCGCAGGTCGGTGCCGACGAATTCCACGTATGTGCCGAGCAGATTCAAGAGCACGCCGAGAATCAGGCCGCCGACGACCGCTCCGAGCGGGCTTTCGACGCCGCCCAGCACGGCGGCGGCAAAGGCGTAGACGACGATCCCCTGCATCATATTCGGGTCGAGGAAAACGACCGGGGCGACCATCATCCCCGAAATCGCGCCGACGACCGCTGAGAGGCCCCAGCCCAGTGCCAGCATCCAGCTCACGCGGATGCCGAGAACTTGGCTCGCCGCAGGATAAAGCGCGGCGGCCCGCATCGCCAAGCCGAGCTTGGTCTTGGCAAAGAACAGCGAAATAACGCCGAGCGAAGCAAGCGAAACGAGGATGATGCCCACATCTTGGCTGCTGAAGGCGACTCCGCCGATGTTGATCGGCGCGGCTGGGAAGGGGCTCGGAAACGACTTGATGACGTAGCCCCAAAAAAGTCCGGCGAGGCCGTTGAATGTGATCAGGAGGCCCAGCGTCACGATGACGATGGTCAGCGGGCCGGCCCGCTCGACCGGTCTGATGACGATCCGTTCGAGCAGCACCGCGCCGACGAACGCGACGGCGATCGTGGCCGTAAAGGCCGCCCACAGCGGAAGGCCTTGTTGCACCAACTGCCAGGCGATAAAGGTGGTGAACATCGCCATCTCACCCTGCGCAAAGTTGATGACGTTCATCGAGCGGTAAATCAGGACGAGTGCAAGCGCCATGCTGGCATAGATGGAGCCAGACGCCAGGCCGCTGACCACCTGTTGAGCAAGCTCTTGCACGCCGATCGACCCTCTTTCCAAGTCTGCCTGGCCGCCGCCGCAGCCCAAAATTTCAGGCTTCTTGAGGAAACCGACAAAGATGTCTCGTGCGGAACGCCCGCCGCGACGAGCCTTCCCATACCTCCGCCAATCGGCGCAGCCGAACCTGCGAGCCGCCGCTTCGGAGAGCCGAAGGCCGTCTGCCTTGGGAAGCAATTCGCGCCGGCGAGGACGCCGGTTTTTCAGCCGTTCGATTGACAGCACGCTCCCTTGCGTTTTAAATTATTGAGAGCTCAACTATCAAACGGGAGCGCGCATGCGGGTCGTTTGCATCGGCGGCGGTCCGGCCGGGCTGTTTTTCTCGGCCCTCTTCAAGCGTGCGCGGCCGCAAGTGTCGGTCGCGCTGTTCGAACGCAACCGGCCCGGCGACACGTTCGGCTGGGGCGTCGTCTTTTCCGACGAAACGCTCGGCAACGTCGCCGTCGCCGATCCGCGCGCCTACGCCGATATCGAGCGCGACTTCGTGCATTGGAACGAGATCGAAGTCCACTATCGCGGCCGAACGCTGCGCGCCGGCGGTCAAGGCTTTGCCGGCATCGCACGAACGCGGCTCTTGCAGATCTTACAGCAGCGCGCGCTCGATGCAGGCGTCGACGTGCACTTTCAAACTGAAGTCGTCGACGAAGCACCCTTCGCGCAAGCGGATGTCGTGGTGCTCGCCGACGGAGCCAAGAGCCGCTTTCGCGCCGATTGGGCGGAACGCTTCGGCACGACCATCGATCTGCGCCGCAATCGCTACATCTGGCTCGGAACGCAGCGGCGCTTCGAGGCGTTTACCTTCGCGTTCGAAGAGACGCCGCACGGCTGGTTTCAGATCCACGCGTACCAGTTTGCGCGCGATCTCGGCACCGTGATCGTCGAGTGTGACGAGCGAACGTTCCTGGCCGCCGGCCTTGCCGCCGCAAACACCGCCGAGTCGGTCGCGTTTTGCGAGCGGCTGTTTGCGCGCTATCTCGATGGGCACCCTCTCATGAGCAACGCGGCGCACCTCGCCTCGCCCTGGCTGCGCTTTCCCCAAATCTCGAGCGAGCGCTGGTCGGTCGAAAACCGCGTGCTGCTGGGCGATGCCGCGCACACCGCCCATTTCTCGGTTGGCTCGGGGACGAAGCTCGCCATGGAAGATGCGATCGCGCTCGCCGCGGCGCTGGCGGACGAGCGGCGGCCCGCCGATGCATTCGCGCGCTACGAGCGCGAGCGGCGCGTCGAGGTGCTGCGCCTCCAAAACGCGGCACGCAACAGTACCGAATGGTTCGAGAACGTCGCCCGCTACGCGACCCTAGCACCCGAGCAGTTTGCCTACAGTTTGCTGACGCGCAGCCAGCGCATTGGTCACGAAAACTTGCGCCTGCGCGATCGCGCCTACGTCGAAAAGGTCGAGTCGTGGCTGGCCGGCAGCAACGGCATCGCCCGCCCGGTGCCGCCGATGTTCACGCCGTTCCGCTTGCGTAGCGTCGAGTTGCGCAACCGGGTCGTCGTTTCGCCGATGGCGATGTACAGTTGCACGAACGGAATCCCCGGCGATTTCTACCTGGTGCACCTCGGCGCCCGAGCCCAGGGCGGCGCGGCACTGGTCTTCACCGAGATGACCGCTCCCTCGGCCGACGGGCGCATCTCGCCGGGCTGCGCCGGCATGTACGCGCCCGAACACGTTGTCGCGTGGGAGCGCATCGTTGCGTTCGTGCACGCGAACAGCGAGGCGAAGATCGGTTTGCAACTCGGCCACGCCGGTGCCAAGGGTTCGACCCAGCGCGGCTGGGAAGAGCCTGACGAGCCGCTGTCCGCCGCGAACTGGCCGCTCGTCGCACCTTCGCCGCTGCCCTATGGTCCCAACAACCAGATACCTCGCGAGATGACCCGCGACGACATGACGCGGATCAAAGCCGACTTCGTTCGGGCGGCCCGCATGGGCGTGGCGTGCGGGTTCGACCTGCTCGAGCTCCACTGCGCGCACGGCTACTTGCTCTCAAGCTTCATTACCCCGCTCGGCAACCAGCGCAGCGACGACTACGGCGGCGCGCTCGAGAACCGGCTGCGCTATCCGCTCGAAGTCTTCGCCGCGGTGCGCGACGCCTGGCCCCAGGCGCTGCCGATGTCGGTGCGTATCTCGGCAACCGACTGGTGCGAGGGCGGCGTAACGCCGGATGAGAGCGTCGAGATCGCGCGCGCCTTTCGCGCGGCGGGAGCCGATTTGATCGACGTCTCGGCCGGCCAGACCTCACGCCGCGCTCGGCCGGTCTACGGGCGGATGTTTCAAACGCCCTTCGCCGATCGCATCCGGAATGAAGTCGGGATCGCAACGATGGCCGTCGGGAACATCTTCGAGCCCGATCACGTCAATGGGATCATCGCCGCGGGCCGCGCCGACCTGTGCGCGCTGGCGCGCCCGCACCTGGCCGATCCGTACTGGACGCTGCACGCCGCCGCGCAGCTCGCTTACGACGGCGTCACCTGGCCCAAACCGTATCTGCCCGGCCGCGATCAGTACCGGCGCAACCTCGAGCGCGCCGCCGCGCTCGCACTCGGATGACGGGCGCGATCGAAGCCGTCGACCTCGAGTCGCGCACGACACTCGACGATCACCTCTCGCTGCGCGTTTGGTTGCGCCTCTTGAGCTGCGCGAACCTGATCGAGGCGCGCACGCGCGTCCGTTTGCGCGACGAGTTCGCCACGACGCTCGGCCGCTTCGACCTCATGGCCCAACTCGAGCGCAGTCCGGCGGGTCTGCAGATGAACGAACTGGGGCGCCGCCTGATGGTCACCGGCGGCAACGTCACGCGGCTGACGGATCAACTCGAGTCGGAGGGTCTGGTCATGCGCGAGCCTGCTCCTAAAGACCGGCGCGCGCTGCGCGTTCGGCTGACCAATCTGGGGCGGCGCACCTTCGGCGCGATGGCGCGGCGGCATGAGGAATGGATCGTCGAAACGTTCGGCGCCTTGACGCGCCGCGAGCGCCTGCTGCTCTACGGCGTGCTCGCCAAATTGAAAGCGAATGCGGCTCGGCCGGAGCGGAGCGCGCGATGAACGGACGCAAGCGAAGCCTTGCCGGCTTTACGTCAGAACATTTCGGCTGGAGCGTGCGCGATCGCGTCGCCACGATCACGCTCGACCGGCCGCAGCGCAAGAATCCGCTCACGTTCGCATCCTACGCCGAACTGCGCGATCTCTTCGGTGACCTGCGCTTTGCCGCCGACGTTCGCGCGGTCGTGATCGCGGGCGCCGGCGGAAACTTCTGTTCGGGCGGCGACGTGCACGAGATCATCGGCCCGCTCACCCGGATGGCGGCCCCCGAGCTGCTGGAGTTCACGCGCATGACGGGCAGCCTCGTCAAGGCGATGCGCGCTTGCCCGCAGCCGGTCGTCGCCGCGCTCGACGGCGTCTGCGCCGGTGCGGGCGCGATGTTGGCCCTCGCTTCGGATTTGCGCGTCGGCACGGCGCGTACGAACGTCGCTTTCTTGTTCGTTCGGGTCGGGCTCGCGGGCGCTGACATGGGTGCGTGCGCGCTCTTGCCGCGCGTCGTCGGGCAGGGGCGGGCGAGCGAACTGCTCTTCACCGGACGCGCGCTTGCCGGCGAGGAGGCGTACGCGTGGGGCTTTCTCAACCGTCTCGTCGCGCCGGGAGACCTGGAGGAAACCGCGGGCGGAATGGCACGCGAGCTGGCTCGTGGTCCCTCGTTCGCGCATGCGATGACCAAAACGATGCTCCAGCAAGCTTGGGCGATGGGGCTCGAGGAAGAGATTGAAGCCGAAGCGCAAGCCCAAGCGCTCTGCATGCAGACGCGTGATTTCCAACGCGCGTATCAAGCCTTCAGCGAAAAGCGCACGCCCGAGTTCGAGGGCGATTGATGGGGCCGAGCGCACTGCATCCGAGCGCCCACGTCGATTCGTTCGCGCGCGATAACCTGCCGCCGCGCGCGCTCTGGCCCGAATTCCGCTTCGACGAAGCGCTGCGCTACCCGGCGCGCTTGAATTGCGCCGTGGCCTTACTCGACGCGATGGTGGCGCGCGGCTTCGGCGAACGCGAGGCGATCGTCACGCCGAAGCGGCGGCTCTCCTACGCGGGGCTGCTCGCCGAAGTCAACCGCATCGCATGGGTTCTGCGCGACGATCTGCATCTGGTCGCGGGCAACCGCGTGCTGATTCGTGGATACAACGATGCGACGACCGCCGCCCTTTGGCTCGCAACGGTCAAAGCCGGTTGCATCGCGGTGACGACCATGCCGATGTTGCGCGCGAAGGAACTGGCCGAAATCATCACCTCGGCTCGAATCAATGCGGCCGTCTGCGACGCACGCTTAGCCGGGGAGTTGGAGTCTGCCGGAGAGCGCTGCGCCGTCCCGTTCGCGCGCGCGCTCTTCGGCACGAGTGAACCGGACGGACTCGAAGCGCGCATGCGCCGCCGGCGCTATGCGTTCGAAGGCGTCGCGACGGCATCGGACGACGTGTGCACGATTGCCTTTACCTCGGGAACGACCGGGAAACCAAAGGGAACGGCGCACTTCCATCGCGACGTTCTGGCGGTTTGCGACACGTTCGCCGCGGCGCACGTGCGGGCCGTGCCGCAGGACCGTTTTTGCGGCACGCCGCCGCTCGCGTTTACCTTTGGTTTGGGGGGCCTGCTGCTCTTTCCGCTGCGCGCCGGCGCATCGACCCTGTTGCTCGAAACGAGCGCGCCCGAGACGCTGCTCGGGGCGATCGACGAGTACCGGGCGACGGTCTGTTTTGCGGCGCCGGTCGCGTACCGCGCGATGGCCGCACTGCGCAATCGCTTCGACCTCGGCAGCCTTCGGACGTGCGTGTCGGCTGGTGAAGCGCTGCCGATCGCGACCCGCAGTGCGTGGCAGGATGCGACCGGCCTGCGCCTCATCGACGGGATCGGATCGACCGAGATGCTGCACGTTTTCATCGCCGCCTCGGGCGACGCGATCCGCCCCGGCGCGACGGGGATGACCGTTCCCGGGTACATCGCCGCGGTGCTCGACGACGAAGGCTGCGAGCTTGGCCCCGGAACGGTCGGGCACTTGGCGGTCAAAGGCCCGACCGGATGCCGCTACTTGGCCGACGACCGGCAGCGAGATTACGTCCGCTTCGGCTGGAACATCACCGGCGACGCTTACCTGCGCGACGAGGAGGGATATTTCTGGTTTCAATCGCGCACCGACGACATGATCGTCTCGGCCGGATACAACATCGCCGGACCCGAAATCGAAAGCGCGCTGCTCGCCCACCCGAGCGTCGCCGAATGCGCCGTCGTGGGAATCCCCGACGCGGAGCGTGGAGCGCTCGTCACCGCGTTCGTCGTCCTGCAGCCCGGCGAGCGCGCGGATGAAACGACGGTGCGCACCCTGCAAGATTTCGTCAAGGCCACGATCGCACCGTACAAGTATCCGCGCCGCGTCCATTTCGTCGGCGCGCTGCCGCGCACCGAGAGCGGCAAGCTGCAGCGCTTCAAGTTGCGCGCGAGCGCGGTTGTCTCCGCGTGAAGAGGCTGCAGCCCGAGGGTTGGCCGCGACCGCGCGGCTACTCGGCCGGCGTCGCCGGGACGGGGACGATCGTCTTCATCAGCGGACAGGTCGGGTGGGATTCCGAGGGCCGCTTCGTCTGCGAGGATCTCGTGGGCCAGACCGCGCAGGCGCTGCGTAACGTCCTAGCCGTTCTTGCCGAAGCGGGCGGCAGCGCGCAGCACGTCGCGCGCCTCACCTGGTACGTCACGGACACGTCTGCATACCTCGCCAGCCAGCGCGCGCTCGGCATCGCGTACCGTCGCGTGATGGGACGCAACTATCCGGCCATGTCGGTCGTCGAGGTCAGCCGCCTAGTCGAAGCCGAGGCGCTCGTCGAAATCGAAGCGACCGCCCTCATTCCCTGATCAGCCTAACGACCGTGCTTCGTTAGAACTTGCCTTCTTCGAAGCGGCAAATTCGGCGGCGACGAGGCCGGCCATCGTGTTGAGGCTGTCGACCAGCAGGTCGCATTCCGTGAAAATCTCTTCGGCGTCGGGGTCGCCGGCGGATGCGTGCGCGCGCTGCGCGGCATCAAAGGCTTGGCGCAGCGCTGGGTACGGCCGCGGCGGAGCCTGCGTACGCAGCGCGTTCGCCGTGCTGCGCAGAACCTTGTCGATGGCTTCCAGCAGAATGCGCAGTGCAGGACGCGCGACGCGCGCGATAGCAGCGTGATGGGCGTTGAGCGTGAGCAAGCCGAAACCCAAGCGGCGCGACGCGGCAAGCACGCCGAGAGCCGTGTCGGCCGATAGGGCGTGCGTCTGCGGCGGCTCGCTCAGCATGCGGTCGACTGAAGCTTCGGCTTCGGTGCGCGCCGTCCACGAAGCCGTTTGCGCTTCGCCGATCGCGCGCTCGTCCGTCTTTGCGGCGTCGATGTATGCAGCAAAGACGACATCGGCATAATGGCGCTGCACGTCCAGAAGTTTGCCGAGTTGTCCCGGTACCCGGTCGGCCTCCCACGCCGGATACAGGAAGACGGCGAGCTCCGCCAAGCCGCCTCCCAGAATCGTGGCGATAACGCGCTGGGCACCGGCGGTATGCGCCGACGTTCCGAGCAGCGAGAAAAGGAAAATGATGTATGCGGTCAGCGCGGCCGCGAAGAAGGCGTAGTTGACGTTCGGTGTAGCGAACGTGAGCGTCGCGAAGAGGATCGCAAGAGCGACGTCGACCGCCGGCGATTTCGGCACGAGCAGTGCAAGGCCGCCTGCGAGCAACGCCCCCAAGACGGTTCCAACGATGCGCGCGATGCCGCGAGCGAACGTCGTCGTGAAGTCCGGTCGCAGCACGATCGCGGCCGTCATCGTCATCCAATAGCCGTGCTGGATGCCGAGCGCTCGATACAGCAGCGTCGCGGTCGCGAGCGTCACTGCGAGCCGAATTCCGTGTTGCGCGTACGGCGAGCGCAGCGAAAGGTTCGCACGCAGCGTGCCGAGCTGGTCTGCGATCCGCGGGAAGGCTCGCTTGCGGCGCAACGGGGAGCCGCCTACGCGCGCAGCGGGCTCCTCACCGGAGGGAAGGGCGACCAGCCGCCATGCCGCGCGCAACTGTCCGAGGATGGCAGCAGCATCCGTCGCTGCGTGCGCCTTGTTCGCGCCCGACGCTCCTTCGAGGGCGCGTGCAGCGTCGTCGGCACGTTTCCAGGCATCGTCCGCAGCGCGGGGCGCCTGCGCCGCGTCGAGGGCGGACGCGAGCGCCGCCAGTAGATCCGCGCACGCTTCAAGCACGTCGTGAACTCGCGCGACACCGGGGTCGTCCGGCCCGCTCTGCTCGGCGGCAACGAGACCGTCGGCGGCCAGTGCCGCAAGCGTCGATCGCATGCGTTCGGCTTCATCGAGCAATGCGGTGAAGACGGCGATGTCGCCGCGTCGAGCAAACGGCTGCGGATCGGAAAGCGTGTCGCGCACCCGCGTGAATTGTTGCGAACCCGGCGACTCGAGGTCCCCTCCGGCGGCGGCGCGGGCGTAGTCGGCGAGGTGCCGGTAAGCCCCCGCGAGTGCGCGCCGCTCGACCGAATAACGCTTGAGCGGCCACACGAGCACGAGCAAGAACGTCTGCAGAAGGCCACCGGCTAGAACGAGCGCCGCCTGCACCACTCCCGCCGACGGCTCGAGCCCCTGGCCACCGAAAACGATGAAAGCCACGACGGATTGCAAGCCCACGATGCTCGCGGCCGGGCCGAGCGACGACAACACGCCGTAGCCATAACCCCACACGGCAATCAAGACGATGGACGCGACGCTCGAATGGCCGGCCAGCACCGCGACGAGCGTCGAGACGCTCATCGCGCAGGCCGTAGCCAGCATCGCTGCGGCGCGCGTGCGATACAAGCCCTGCTGCGACGCGAACCCCGTGCTCAGTGCGCCGATCGCGCCGGCGACGCCCTGCCGGGGGGAGCCGGCCGCGAGCGCCCCGAGCAGTGAAATCGCAACCCCGACCGCGCAGCGCAGCGCAAATCCAGGTTGGAACTGCGACCGGTCGACGCGCAACGCGCCCTGCACGGCGTTGCGCAGGGTCCCCAGATGTAGCGGAGCCAGCGCCGGATGCTTCACGGCGGCGCGGCGCTCCTACACCGCGCCGTCACGCGTGTCTTAGAGGGTCACTAACGCTTACGGGACGAGACGGCCGGACGGTGAGGGCGCTTGCGCTCGCCGTTGGCACGCCGGGTGGCGTGCCCTCGAATCGGGACGACGACGCCTTCGGTGCGGTGCTCGGCGGCGCTGGCAATCGGCGCGCGGAAGCCGAAGCGCTTGCCGAAAGCTTGCTCGAAAACGTCGGCGACGTCTTCGACGGGCTGGAACGTCATCGTGTCGCGCACTTCTTTGGGCACGTCGTCGAGATCGATCTCGTTGCGCTTCGGCAAGACGATCTTACTGATGCCTGCGCGCTTGGCGCCGAGCACTTTCTCTTTGAGGCCGCCGATCGGCAGCACTTGCCCCGTGAGCGTGATCTCGCCCGTCATCGCGAGGTTCGGGTCGACCTTGGTGTTCGTCAGCAAGGACGCGAGCGAGGTCGCGAGCGCGATTCCGGCGGACGGGCCGTCCTTGGGAACGGCGCCGGCCGGCACGTGGATGTGCAGGTCGTGCTTGGCGAAGTAGTCTTCCGGTAAGCCCAGCTCCGACGAACGCGAGCGCACGAACGAGACGGCCGCCGTCGCGGATTCCTTCATGACGTCGCCCAGCTGGCCGGTCAAGACGAGCTTACCGGTACCCGGCATCGTCGAGCTCTCGATGAACATGATGTCGCCGCCGACCGGCGTCCAGGCCAAACCTGTGGCGACGCCCACCGAGGCGGTGCGCTTCTTGACTTCGTTATAGAAGCGCGGCTTCGACAGAAAGTCGACGAGGTTGTCGGGCTTAACGCGCGCCTTATAGTTCGGCTCCTCGGCGATCCGGCGCGCCACCTTGCGAAAGACCGAGCCGATCTCGCGCTCGAGGTTGCGGACGCCGGCTTCGCGCGTGTAGTCGTTGATGATAGCGCGGATGGCAGCATCGCCGATCTGCACTTGCGAGTCGCGCAGACCGTTGGCCTCGCGCTGCTTCTTGACGAGGTAGCGCTTGGCAATCTGCAGCTTCTCGAACTCGGTGTATCCCGAGAGCTGGATGATTTCCATCCGGTCGCGCAGCGGCGGGCTGATCGTCTCGAGCTGGTTGGCCGTGCACACGAAGAGCACTTGCGAGAGGTCGAAGGGCAGATCCAAGTAGTGGTCGCGGAAGGTGTGGTTCTGCGAGGGGTCGAGCACCTCGAGCAACGCCGACTGCGGATCGCCCCGGAAATCCGAACCGACCTTGTCGATCTCGTCGATCATCATGACGGGATTGCGCGTCCCCGCGTCGCGTAGCGCGCGCACGATCGTCCCCGGCATGGAACCGATGTAGGTGCGCCGGTGGCCGCGGATTTCAGCTTCGTCGCGCACGCCGCCCACCGAAAGGCGCACGAACTTGCGGCCCATCGCCTTGGCGATCGACTGTCCGAGCGACGTCTTTCCGACGCCGGGCGGACCCACGAAGCAGAGGATGGGACCGGTCAGCCGCTTCTTGAGCTTGCCGACGGCGAGGTACTCGATGATACGGTCCTTGACCTTATCGAGATCGTAGTGATCCGCGTCGAGAATCTCGCGAGCCTTGGCGATGTCGATCGCGTCGGCCGTTTCTTTGCTCCAGGGCAACTGCACGAGCCAATCGAGGTAGGTCCGAATCACCGAATACTCGGGCGAGGCCGTCGGAACTTTCGTCAAACGGTCCAGCTCCCGGTCGGCCGCCTTCTTGGCGTCCTCGGGCATCTGCGCTTCGTCGATCTTCTTGCGCAGCTCGGCCGCTTCGGCTTGCTGCGGATCGGTCTCGCCGAGCTCTTCCTGAATGGCCCGCAACTGCTGGCGCAAGTAGAACTCGCGCTGATTCTTCTCCATCTCGCGCTGAATGTCGGACTGAATCTTGTGGCCCAGTTCGACGACCTCGAGCTCCTTGGTCAGGAGCATCGTCAGCTTGCGCATCCGCTTCTCGGTGTTGCGCTCCTCGAGGAGCCCTTGGCGATCCGCGGTGTCGAGCCGCATCGACGACGCGATGAAGTATGTCAGGAGGTTGGAGTCGGTGATATTGTTGACTTCCATCTCCATCTCGCGCGGCGCTTGCGGCAGGAAGCCGATGAGCTTGGAGAAGAGGCCAGCCAGGTTGCGGTGCATCGCGACCAGCTCTTCGGAATCGCGCGTCAGGTCGGGAAGCTCGGTAACGGTCGCGGCCATGTACGGCTCGACTTGCGTGAACGTGTCGATTTTGAAGACCGCATTGCCGCCGACGATGCAGCGAATCGTCCCGTCGGGGACTTTGATCATGCGCTGAATCGAGCCGATCGTTCCGACACGCCGAACGTCGTCGGGGCCGGGATCGTCTGTGTCTTTGTCTTTGAGGGCGACGAGGCCAATCTGGCGGCCGTCGCGCAAGGCTTCCTCGACGAGCGCGATTCCCGGCTTCTTCACGACAGCAAGTGGGATCACGGTGTTGGGAAACAACACTGCGTCTTGCAGCGGCAGGATGCCGAGCACGTCGGTCTTTTTTTCAGGGGTCGTGCGCTGGGGAGCCATTTAGACGGGAATCCTTTTTACGGTCATTCGTATTTCGGTGCGGCGGGTCGGTCGGTACGATTCCTTCGAAACGGGCAAGCGAATCGTCAGGATGCCGTCCCGGTAGAGCGCGGTCGCGCCGCTGTCGGCGACGGGGGTGGGCAGGTGGATCTTCTTAACGAAATCGCCGTACTCGATCTCCTTCATGAGGAGCGAGCCGCGGCCGCCGCGCTCGCGCTCGTTGCGCACCCCGACGATGAAGAGGTAGCGCTCTTCGAGCAGCACGCGCAACTCGCTCGGCTCGGCGCCGGCAATTTCGACCTTGACGACGAGCGCCGCGTCGTCGTCACTCAAATACACGTCGCAGTTCGGCTCGAACCGTCCGGGCCGCACCCGCCGCGCCAGTTCGGCGAACATCGCGTCGAACTCGCCGCAAACATCGTCTCTCATTTAGCACTCACTAGGACACTCTGCTAGGACCCGGGGTTGCCGGTCAAGGGCCTCTTTTCATCCCATACCCCGGCCGAGACCCCCTCGGTCGACCGCTCGGCCTCCCGGGAGGCGAAGCGGCCTATTGCTGCTGGGTGCCGGTCAACAAGTCCATCGCCACGTTGACGCTCATCTCGCTCGCGCCGCCGCCTCGATAGATCCCGCGCACCGGGCTGACGTCGCCGTAATCCCGGCCCACCGCCACGCGCACGAACGAGTCGTCGATCAAGCGGTCGTTCGTCGGGTCGAAGCCCACCCAACCATACGGCGGGAGGTACGCCTCGCACCAGGCGTGAGAGGCCTCGGCGCCGAGAACCGTCGAGTCGCCACCAAAGATGTACCCGCTGACATAGCGCGCCGGAATGCCGGCCCCGCGCAGCGCCGCGATCATGATGTGGGCGAAATCCTGGCAGACGCCGGCCCGCGCTGCCAATGCCCCGGCGACGGCCGTTCGCACGTTGGTCGCCGTGCGGTCGTAGGCGAACCCGCGGTGAATGGCGGCGGCCAGGTCCAGACACCAAGCGCCGATCCTTTCCCCCGGCGGCTCCAGCTCGGCCACGAAGTCGTCGAGCTCGGGACCCGCCCGAACGTATGCGCTGTCGTGCAAGAAGTCGTAGAAGCGCGGGACTTTCCGGTCGGTCTCGAGCAGCGCGCGGGTCGCGGCGGCGGGCCGGGTGGGTTCGGAGGAAGGCAGCGTGACGACGTGCGAGCGGGTCGTGATCGAAAGCGCGTCGTGCGCCGGTAAGATGGCAAAATGCTGGACGTCGTTGCCGAAGCGATCGACGTACGAAAGCGGCGAGCTCTCGGGCTGCACGCGCAGCTCGTACTTGCTGCAGAACTGGCTTTGGTCGCTGCGCGGCTGAAGGTGCACGACCGTGTAGCTTTCGTGCACGCTCTTGGGATAGACGTACGAGGTCTCGTGCGCGATCGTATATTCCACGTTACGTGACGAGCGCGGCCACCGGGTGGCGCGGGAAGTAGGCGTCTTCAACCTCGTGCGAGAGGTTTTCGAATTCCCCGACGACGCCGGCCGAAAACACGGCGATGCCGCCGGCGAGCACTTCGTCGATCGAGGTGAAATCGAAGAGGGAGCGCAGCCGTCCCAGGCGCCGCTCGGCGGCGTTGGTGTACGAGCCCTCGCCGGTCCGCGAGAGCCGGTGCATGGCAGCGTCGACCGCCCGCGTGCAGAAGCGCAGCGCACGCGGAAAATCGGCCGACAGGATGATGAATTCGAGCGCATCGCGCGGCTCGGGCACGTGCCGCGAGGCCTGCGCGAATGGGACGTCGGCGCAGCACATCTCGAGCAGGCGCTGCGACTCGCGCCACGGTTCGTGTTCGACGTCGAGCGCGACCAAGAAACGCGATGTCATGTAGGCCCGTTCGAGGAAACGGCCCACTTGCAGGAAGCCCCACCCGTCGCCGTGGGTCAGCGTCGCGTCGGTCACGCCGCTGAACGCAAGCGCAGAGTCGCGCACGTAGTGCAAGAATTTGGAGGGCCCTTCGCGCATCACGCCGCGCAGCGTGACGCCCTCGACGTAAAGGTACAGGACGTTGATCAGCTGCCAGACTTCGGTCGTCAGCTCGGCCCGCATGCCCAGACCGTTGCTGCGCGCGATGCGCACCGACGAAACGATCGAGCACGGGTTGTCGGGGTCGAGCGCGCAGTGGGCGATGGCTTCGGCGGCAGCCTTGGACCCCGGGCCGCTCGAGATCGCCGGCTCGTCGAGGAAGCCGACGGAATGCATGACCGATCGCCACAGACGCTCGGCGTCGCGTTGCGCGTAGAGGTCCATGGCGCGCGTGTAATTGACGTCGAGCACGCGGGCGATCGTCTCGGCGCGCTCGACGTTGCGTCCGAGCCAATAGAGCGATTCGGCGACCCGGCTGAGCATCAGACGCCAAGCACCCAGGTATCTTTGCATCCGCCGCCCTGCGAGGAGTTGACGACCAGCGACCCTTCCTTCAAGGCGACGCGCGTCAGGGCCGCGGGCGGCACGTCCACGTCGCGTCCGTAGAGCGCGAACGGCCGCAGGTCGACGCGCCGCGACGCGAGCGTCCCGTTGATTAGGGTCGGCGACGAGGACAGCTCGATCATCGGCTGCGCTATGAAGTCGCGCGGGTTTGCCTCGATCAGATCGGCGAACTCGGCGCGCTCCGCGGCGCCGGCAAAGGGGCCCATCAGCATGCCGTAGCCGCCCGAAGCGTTGGCATTCTTGACCACCAGCTTGTCGAGGTTGGCAAGGACGTGGCGGCGCTCGAGGTCGTTCGTGCAGTCGAAGGTCGGCACGTTGGACAGCACCGGCTCTTCGCCGAGATAGAACCGAATCATATCGGGGACGTGGCGGTAGATCGCTTTGTCGTCGGCCACGCCGCTTCCGATCGCGTTGGCAAGCGAAACGTTGCCGGCGCGGTAGGCATTCATCAAACCCGTGACCCCGAGTCCGGAGTTCGGCGCAAAATAGAGCGGATCGAGAAAGTCGTCATCGATGCGGCGGTAGATGACGTCGACGCGCGCGAGGCCCCGCGTCGTGCGCAGATAGACGACGTTGTCGACCACCAGCAGGTCGCGCCCCTCGACGAGCTCGGCCCCCATGCGCCGCGCGAGCAGGGCGTGCTCGAAGTAGGCCGAGTTGTAGATGCCCGGCGTCAGGACGACGACGTTCGGCTGCATGATTCCCCGCGGCGCGGCGAAATGCAACACGTCGAGCAAGCGGCTCGGATAGTCGTCGACCGGGCTGACCGCATAGCCGCGGAACAGGTCGGCGAAGCCGCGCTTGAGCACGTCGCGGTTCTCCAGCACGTACGAGATGCCCGACGGCGTGCGGCAATTGTCCTCGAGCACCAAGAACTCGCCGCTCGCGTCGCGGATCAGGTCGATGCCCGAGACGTGAATGTAGACGTCGCGCTGCACGTCGACGTCGATCATCTCGCGGCAATAGTTCTTCGATGAATACACCAGCTCCCGGGATATCGGCCCGTCGCGCAGGATCCGCTCGGCATGGTAGACGTCGTAAACGAACGCGTTGAGCGCGCGCACGCGCTGCTGGACGCCGCGCTCGATGTGAGCCCATTCGGCACCGGTCAGGATGCGCGGGATCACGTCGAATGGGAAGATGCGCTCGGTGCCGCTCGACTCCGCATAGACCGTGAAGGTCACGCCGCGCTGCAGCAGCGTCGTGTTGATCGATCCGACGCGACCCAGGATCTCGCCGAGCGCGAACTCGCTGAGGGTCGCCGAAAGGGCCGCATAGTGGGCGCGCGGCAGTCCGGCGGCATCGTAGAGCTCGTCGTAGTGCGAGGAAACGCTTGGGCGCGGCTGCAGTTCCAACATGCCGTGCGCACTTCGCCCTTTTGGCACGCTCTTTCGTTAGCCAGGTGGCCAAAGCGACACCTCGTTTCCGAAGCATTCCTGGCGCCCGGCACCGAAAAGGCCCGGCCAATGCGCGTTCCGGCTTGGCTGCGCCCGCGGCGTCTCGATGCGGCTGCGCTCGGATTGGCCGCGCTCTTCGGCTTGGCCGACCTCGCCTACCCCTACAACGGCGACCAGGCGCTGTTCGCGCTCGGAGCGCAGAAGATGTTCCACGGGGCAGCCCTCTACCGCGATTTCTGGGATCTCAAGCAGCCGGCAATCTACCTGTTTTACCTGAGCGGCGGAGCGCTCTTCGGCTTCGGTGAGATCGGGCTGCACCTCTTCGAGCTCGGCTACTGGCTGCTCTTCGGCGCGCTCCTTGCGGTCGCGCTGCGCGGCGCGTTCCGCGACGTGCGCTTGGCAAGCGCCGTGCCATTCTTGGTCGTGGCCGGCTACTACGCCGGCAACGGACCGCCGCAGCTCACCCAAGTCGAGGCGCTCGCCGGCTTCCCACTGTTCGTTTTCACCGCGGCCGCGGTGGCCATTAGACGGGGGCGCGAACCGCGCCGTACTCTTTACGCGGTGGCGGGCTTGGCGGCCGGCGTGACGCTGCTCTGGAAGCTGCTCTTCATCGGCATCATCGCGGCTATCGTGCTGGCGCTGGCCTTTCACGCCAAGGCGCGCGCGACGCAAAGGCCGCCGCACGACGCCGCCGCGTGCGCCGCGGCCGCGCTCGCCGGGTTCACCGCGCCGTTGCTTGCGTTCGCCGCCTATACGCTGGCCAACCATGAGGGGGCGCTCGTACTGGAGACGTTTTTCGTGATCCCGGCCAAAATCGCAGCGACGATTCCGGCCGGATCGCCCGAGCGGCTGCTGTGGTCGGCGCGCTGGTTCGAACACATGTATTTGGCGCTCATCGTCCTCGGAGCACTCGGCTTGGCGCGCTCGCCAGGCGACCGCGGCGGCGCCTGGCGAACGGCTCTGGGCGCATGGATCGCCGGCGCGGCGTTCGTGATTGCCGCTCAGCGCCAGTCGTGGTGGGACTACCACTTCGATCTGTTTCTGGTTCCGCTCGGGATTCTGGGCGCTTTCGGAATCGACGCGCTGCTGCAGGGCGTCACCGTACCAGCCCGCCCGAGCCGTCTAGCCGCCGGCCTCCTGATCGCGCTCGCCGTCCTGTTCCTGGCCGCTCGGCCCCTGGCGAGCGCCGGTCGCAACCTCGGTCTCTTGGAGCGAAACGGCTTTGCACGCGAGCCGGCCCAGCGGCTGCGCTACCAGTATGCCGCAAGCGAACAGTCGGCCGAAGGCATCGATGCCGCCGCCTATCTCAATGCTCCCGGTCGAATGGCGGGCGAAATCTACGTGGCCGGCGATCCGACGGTCTACATTTACAGCGGTCGCCAGCAGGCCGTCGCGCTCAACGGCTGGAGCCTCGAGTTTTTCGTCGGCGACCAGTGGCACGAGCTGTACCGGGAGCTGGCTGCAGCCGCGCCGCCGTACGTCTTCGTGGGTGAGGTCTATCGCACGCTTCTTCCGGAAAAGTCGCCCGAGATTGCGCGCTTGCTCGCGACGCGTTATCGCATCGGCTGGCGCGAGCACCTCGGAGCGTGGTACGCCGCCGTTCACCCAGCGCTAGCCACACAGCCGCGCCGGGTCGCGATCAGCGTGCGACCGGCGAGCTGACGCGATAGAGCGTACCGGCATGATCGTACCGGACATCTTCGCCAAGCGCGCGGGCCGCGTGCCGTTCGGCCCCTCGGATGACGCGCCGTTCCTCGGCATCGTCGTAGCGTGCGTCGAGCGTCGCGCTGCCTCGGTTTCGTAGCCGGTAAGCGGCGGTTGCATGGTCGAGCTCGTGCCCGAGCCCAAGGGCCGGCGACTGCCGGCCGCCTTCGCTCGTGGCCAGGGCACTGTGCGGATCCCAATGGACGGTCCGCGTGTTCGGATCGTATGAATCGTCGCCGTGCGAATTGATGCGAACGTGAACCGGACGCGAAGCGTGCTCGGCTTTGTCGATGACGCCGCGCATCACCGAGTCGCCGCTGAGGTAGGAAGTCGCTTGAGCGAAAACCCCGGCGGATCGGGCCGGTACGTCGAGGGTTCCAAAGCGAACCAGGTTCCCGCGAAAGTGGTGCCAGGAAACGAGCGAAGCGCTCGCGCCCTTCGGCGCGGACACGGCCAGCATCCCAAACCTCCCGTGATGAGTTCGTCTGAGTCCTCATCGCGACGAAGGTTCGGATCGTCAAGGTGTGCGGTTACCCACATGTTGCTCACTGGGTGTGGGCAACATTTTGCCACGGCGCGTGGCAAAGCCGCGCTGCGGCGCTAGCGGGATGCTCCCAGCTCTTCCAGAGCGCCATCGAGCGAGGTAAAGGCTTCTTCAAGTTCTTGCCCGGTCACGACCAAGGGCGGCGCGATGCAAACCACGTTGAAGCGGCCGAAAACGTAGACCCCACGCCGTCGCAGGCTGCGCAAGAAGCCGCCCATGACCTCGGCTCCGTCGCCCCGCGAGAAACCGAGGGGCGCGCGCGAGGCGCGGTCCTCGACGAGCTCAACGCCAAAGAACGCGCCGATGCCGCGCACCTCGCCGATGGATGCATGGCGCGACGCGAGCCTCTGGAGGCCCGTCCGCAGGTGGGTTTCCATCGAGCGGGCCCGCTCGAAAAGCCCCTCTTCGCGATAAGCCTCAAGTGCCGCGACGCCGGCCGCGGCGGCCAGCGGGTGTCCGGAATAGGTGTGGCCTTGATCGAATGGCCGCCGGTCAAAGTAGCTCGCGAGCGATTCGCGGACGAGCGCCCCGCCCATCGGCACGTAAGCCGAGGTGACCCCTTTGGCGAAGGTGATGAGGTCCGGCACAACCCCGAAGCGCTCTCCCGCGAACGCGGCGCCCGTGCGCCCGAAGCCCGTCATCACCTCGTCGAAGATCAGCAGGATGCCGAAGCGGTCGCAGTGCGCCCGCACCCCGGCTAGGTAACCTTCGGGATACACGATGACCCCGTTCGAACCGACGATCGGCTCGAGCACGAGCGCCGCGATGTTCCGCGGATTCTCGGCGGAGATGACCTCTTCGAGGTGGGCCAGCGCCCGAGCCGACTCGCCCGCTGCGTCGAGGGACCCGAACGGGCTACGGTACGGGTACGGCGCGAAAAAGTGAACGACGCCGGGAACGCCAGGTTCGTTCGCCCAGCGCCGCATCTCGCCGGTGAGGGTCGCCGCACCGAGCGTCGAGCCGTGGAACGAACGGTAGGCGGCTAGCACCTTGAAGCGGCCGGTGACGGCACGCGCGAGCTTGACCGCGTCCTCATTCGCCTCGGCGCCGCCCGCCGTGAACAGGGCGCGCGCGCCTTCCGGCCACGGCCCGAGCGCTGCCAGACGCTCGCCGAGCTCGGCGCGCACGTCGCTGAAGAGCCCCGGAGCAACGTAGCAAATGCGCTGCGCTTGGTTCGCAATCGCCGCGACCATGCGCGGATGGGCGTGCCCGAGGTTAGCCGCGACCAGACCTGACGACAGATCGAGGTAGCCTTGGCCGTCGGCATCGTAGATGCGAGAACCCTCGCCTCGGACGATGACCGGCACATCGTGCGCGGCTTGCCCCGCACTCCACGGCGTCAGCACGTAACGCCGGTGCTTGGTTTTCCAGTCGACGGTCGTCGTATGAAGCATGCTCCATCCCTTGGTCGCCGAGCGCGGCCCGGCGCGTTGCAGGTGCGGGCCGAGGCCTTCGCTGCCCGCGAGCAAGCTTCTTTGCAAGCCGAAAAGCCGAAGGGCTCGCATCGCTGCGAGCCCCTTTGCTTCGAAGTCATTCGAACGCGTACGTTGCGTTCGAACTACATCATGTCGTAGCCGCCGCCACCCATGCCGTTCATGCCGCCGCCCGAATGCCCGTCTTTCTTGGGCTCCGGTTTGTCGGCGATGAGCGTTTCGGTGGTGAGGATCAACGAACCGATCGATGCGGCGTTTTGCAGTGCCGAACGCGTGACCTTGAACGGCTCGACGATGCCCGCAGCGAGCATGTTGACGAGCTTGCCGGTCATCGCATCGAAGCCTTCGCCCGGCTGGGCGGACTTGACGCGCTGCACTTCGACCGATCCCTCGTATCCCGCGTTCTCGGCGATCTGACGGAGCGGTTCCTCGAGCGCGCGCCGGATGATGTCCCACCCGATACGCTCGTCGTGTTGCCCGTGCTCCTTGAGGCTATGCTCTTGTTTCTCGAGTTCCTTGAGAGCGTGCACGAGCGAGCTGCCGCCGCCGGGGATCATGCCCTCTTGAACGGCCGCGCGGGTCGCCGAGAGTGCATCCTCGATGCGGTGCTTCTTCTCTTTGAGTTCGGTCTCAGTGGCCGCGCCGACTTGAATGACCGCGACGCCGCCGGAGAGCTTTGCGAGGCGCTCCTGCAACTTCTCGCGATCGAAATCGCTGTCGGTCTCCTCGATCTGCCGCTTGATCATCTCGATGCGGCCCTTGATCGCTTCCGGCTTGCCTTTGCCGTCGACGATCGTCGTCTCTTCCTTGGTGACCTTAACGGTCTTGGCCTGACCCAGCAGTTCGGGCGTAACCTTGTCGAGCTTCAGACCGAGCTCTTCGCTGATGACGGTCGCGCCCGTGAGGGTCGCAATGTCCTTGAGCATCTCTTTGCGGCGGTCGCCGAAGCCCGGCGCCTTGACCGCAACGGTCGTGAACGTGCCGCGCAGTTTGTTGACCACCAGCGTCGCGAGCGCTTCGCCCTCGACGTCTTCAGCGATCAGCAGCAGCGGCTTCTGCATCTGCACGATTTTCTCGAGCAGCGGCAGGATGTCGGCAATCGCCGAGATCTTACGCTCGGTGACCAGGATGTAGGGATCGGTGAGCGTGGCTTCCATGCGCTCGGAATCGGTCACCATGTACGGCGAGNNAGCCCTTGTCGAACTGCATGCCGTCTTTGGTCTCGACCTCGGTCTTGGTCGTCTTGGATTCCTCGACGGTGATGACCCCGTCTTTGCCGACGGCTTGCATCGCCTGCGAAATCAGGTCGCCGATGCCGGCGTCGTTGGCCGAAATCGAGGCAACCTGGGCGATCCGCTCGGGAGTGTCGACTTTCTCGACCATCTTTTCCATCTCGCGGACCGTCAATTCGACGGCCTGCTCGATGCCGCGCTTGATCAAAAGCGGGTTCGAGCCCGCCGTAACGTTGCGCAGCCCTTCGCGAATGATCGCTTGTGCAAGCACGGTGGCGGTCGTCGTGCCGTCGCCCGCGATATCGTTGGTCTTGGACGCTACTTCTTTGACGAGTTGCGCGCCCATGTTCTCGAAATTGTTGGAAAGCTCGATCTCTTTGGCGATGGTGACGCCGTCGTTGGTGATCGTGGGCGATCCGAACTTCTTGTCGAGAACGACGTTGCGGCCTTTCGGCCCGAGGGTGACTCTCACGGCGTCGGCAAGGATGTTCGCGCCGCGCTCGAGGGCGCGACGCGCGACCTCATCAAAAACGAGTTCTTTAGCTGCCATGTCTTACCTAACTCCTGCGGGGACGCGCTCGTCGGTAAAGACCGCCAAAACGTCCTTCTCTGAAATGATCAAGTACTCGGTGCCTTCGAGTTTAATCTCGCTACCCGAGTACTTGGAATAAATGATACGGTCGCCGACTTTCACGTCCATCGGATGCTTGTTGCCGTTGTCGAGCGTGCGGCCGGAACCGACTGCCAAGACTTTCCCCTCTTGGGGTTTTTCCTTGGCGGTATCCGGCAGAAAAACTCCGCCGGCACTCTTGTCCGCCTGTTCGACGTGTTCGACGACCAGACGATCGCCCAAGGGCCTCAAATTCACGAAATGACCTCCACGGTGTGTAACAATGTGCGTTGGCACTCCTGGCAGCTCTCTGCCAGCAACGAAAATATTAGCAGACTCGACCTGAGAGTGCAAGGGCTAAAGCCGGGCTACGGCGCCTAGGGGATCAGTCGGCGGCGGCTTGGGCTTGGCGCTCCCGGAAGCGCTTGACCTTGTTGCGGTTTCCGCAGGTCTCGGCGCTGCACCAACGGGAGCAGCCGTTTTTCGAGTGGTCGTAATACGCCCACAAACAGCCTTCGTCGGCACACGCCTTGAGGCGCGACCACGAACCGTCGAGCTGGCCGTCGTGAACGGCGGCAAGGATCGAGCCGAGGGCGCCGTCGATGCCATCGGCCGCCGCGATCAGCTCGCTCCGGCCGGACTTGTCGAAGGTCAGTCCCAGGCGAGCCCGGCGGGCCGTCTCCTGCAGCACCGCATCGTCGGACGCGAGCAAGAGCCCGTTGTTGCGGGCCGCTAACCCCCGGATCGCCTCGCGGACGGCTGCTGCCGAGCGGACGTCCTCCGCTCCGAGCCGCACCCTGCGGTCGATGAGGCGGTACTCGCGCAGCCAAGCCTGCAGCCCCTCGGGGGTCGCGATCTCATCGGTGCTTCTCTCGAGGTCGCGCGTATTGAGGAAGCGGCGGACCAGCTCCACGCGCCCGGGCGCCGGCGGCCGAACCAGCTCCAGTTGGCTCGGCAGCAAGGTCAGCGGGCTCTTCTTCACGCTCTTCATTGTAACACCAGTAAAACTTCTTGACAAGTTACTGTAACAAGCATATAATCTTTGCAGGTTACAGTGTTTGGTAGTTACAGAGCGCGACCCCGCCACGAAAGGACGAAATGGAGATGTACGAAGACAGCATGGCTCGGGAAGCTCGCCAGCGGATCGAAACGATCCTGCACGAGGCACAGTCCACGCAGCTCGCGGTAGAAGCCGCGGAAGGCGCCGAGTGCAACGTACCGCTCGCGGGCGCCCGGCGCGAGGTCGCTCGGCTTCTGATTAGGATCGCCCGGGCCGTCGAGCCGGCACCCTCGGCGCGGGAAGGCTACGCGCCGCGGGCGAGTGACGTGGCATGATGGAGCAGCACGTGACGACGATCAAACCGAGCTCGATCGAGAACCTCCCGGCGCGGCGGCCGACGATTCCCGCGTTCCCCGCGCGCCTGCGCGACTTTGAGGGTTGGGGGCCGAGACTACGCTACTAGCGGCCGCTCGAGCCGCGAGCGCCTCGCTCAGGGGCGTGCGAGCAACCCAACGAAAGGCCCGATCGGCAAAGCCGTATCGGGCCTCTTTCTTAGCGGGCGTACTTGCCGCGCAGCGGGTCGATCACGTAGTGCGCGAAGGCCGCCAGCGGAAGGCTCGGGTCGACGAACCCCGAGATATTGAAGACGGCGTACGCGAGCAGAAACGTCGTCGAGAACATCGAAAACGTGCGCAGCGCGGTGCCCTGCTCTTGCGTGAAGTACGGCACGATGAGACCGACCATCAAGAGCGCGAGCAGGATGAAGAAGAGCGGCCTCTGCAGCTGATCGTCCCAAAGGGGGCCGTGCGGCAGTTGGCTGATCCGCAGCGCGAGCGAATAGCCAAAGGCCGCGACGACGTAACTGACGATCGCGAGCGTCAGGGTACGCGTGCCGTCGTAGAGCAGCGACGTCCGCATATCGGTCAGGAGGGCTGCGCGCGGCCGAGGCGTTTGCCAGGTCTTGGGCACCTTGGAGTTATCGGCCGGGGTGGGGCGGAACTTTCGACGGTATGCAGCGACCTGCGCCCGGGCTAACGGCGGCGTTCGTACCGGGGCTCATAGCCGGCCTGCTGGGCGGCGTTCTCATCGACGTGTATCTGATCCTGACGGTCGTCGTGGTACGGCACGCCATCGACCTGACGACCTTCTTTCAGGTGGTCGCTTCGGGGTTACTCGGTGAAGCCGCGTTCACCGATCCGGCGTCCGTCTGGGTGGGCGTTGCAATCCACCTCGTGGTCAGCCTCGCTTGGGGTGTCGGCTACGCGTACGTCGCGGCCGGCGCACCTCAGGTACTGGCACGCCCGCTCGCCTCCGGAATCGTCTTCGGGCTCATCGTCTACGTCGCCATGGGCGCCTTGGCCGGAGCCGCCGGCGCCTTCCGCGCCTTGACGCCGCTCGCGCTGCTCAATGCGGCGGTCGCCCACACCCTGTTCTTCGGCATTCCAATCGCTTTCTACGTGTCGCGACGCTTGCGCCCCGCGTGATCGCGGAGCTCGAGATCGATCTCGGCGCGATCCGCGCCAACGTGCGACGCCTGGCGGAGCTGGTTCGCCCCGCCCGCTTCGCTGCCGTCGTAAAAGCGAATGCCTACGGTCATGGGCTCGAGCCGGTCGCCCAGGCGATCGGACCCGAGGTCGACGCCATGTGCGTCTACCGCACGGACGAAGCGACGGCGCTACGGGGCGCGGGGATCACGTGCCCGATCCTGATCCTGGGCCCGATCGAGCCGTGCGACCTCGCGTTCGCCCACCAGGCGCGCGCCGCAATGACGATGTGGAGCCGTAATGGTTTCCGGCGCGACGCCGCAGCGGTTGCGCGCCGCGGCGGCCGGCGTTTCGACGTGCATGCGAAAATCGATACCGGCGTCACGCGCCTCGGCCTAGAGCCGGACGGCGCCGCCGAGGCGATCGCGGCTTACCTTTCCGATCCCGACTTCGACCTGCGCGGGGTCTATACGCACCTGGCTGCGGCCGAAGAGTTGGAGTCTGAATTCACGCTCGCTCAACTCGCCACGTTTCGCCGTGCGCTCGCCCCGCTCGACGGAGTTTTGCGCGAGCGCCGCGTCGCCCGGCATGCGGCCGCGTCGGCCGCCGCGATTCTGTTTCCGGCGCTGCGGCTCGACCTCGTGCGCGCGGGGATCGCAACGTACGGCATCTGGCCCTCACCCCAGACGCGCGCAGCGGCAAGCGAGGCGATCGAGCTCGAGCCCGCGCTGACGTGGCGCACGAATCTCGTCGTCGTGCGTGAGGTCGAAGCGGGCCGCTCGATCGGGTACGGGTGCACGTTTCACACCGCCCGCCGCTCACGCATCGGCGTCCTCCCGATCGGATATGCCGAAGGGATTCCACGCTCGGCCGGCGGCCGCGCCGAGGTCTTAATCGCGGGAAAGCGGGCGCCGATCGTCGGGCGCATCTGCATGAACATGGCGTTCGTCGACGTGACCGACGTGCCGTTAGCGCACGCAGGCAGCAGCGTTACGCTGATCGGCGCCGACGGTGACGAGCGCATCGACGCGAACGACTTGGGCGAGCACGCGGACACGATCGGCTACGAAATCGTCGCCCGCCTACCCGCCGAGATTCCGCGCCGCTATCTGGCGCGCGAAGCGGCAATCGTCGCGCGCACGAGCTAAGAGCCTGCAACCGGCCGCAAAGCGATTCGGTCACGCAAACGCTGCAAGCGCCTCTGCGAGATCGATCGTTCCCGCATAGAGCGCGCGGCCGACGATCGCGGCGTCGACATTGAGGGGCGTTCCCTCGAGGAGCGCGCGCAGATCGTCGAGCCCGTTCGCGCCGCCGCTCGCGGTGATGCGCAGCGGCGCCAGCCCCGCGACCGCAGCGAGCGCGGCGACGTCGTAACCCGTTCCGGCTCCGTCGCGGCTGATCTCGGTGTAGACGATGCGCTCGACGCCCCACGTCGCCAGCTCGCGCACGAACGCATCGCGGCGCAGGCCCGTCTCGACTTGCCAGCCGCGGTAAGCGACCACGTCGCCGCGCGCGTCGACGCCGCCGATGATGCGCTCGCCGTAGGTCGCGATCAAGGCGCGTGCCAGCGTCGGATTCTCGACCAGCATCGTGCTGAGGACGATCCACTGCGCCCCCGCTGCGAAACGTCCGCGCGCATCGGGTTCGCTGCGGATGCCGCCGCCCGTCTGTACCGGAACGTCGACCGCAGCACAGATTGCGCGCAGGGCCTCGATGTTCTCACCCGTTCCGAACGCGCCGTCCAAGTCGACGACGTGCAGGCGCCGCGCTCCGGCCGCAACGAACGCTTGGGCGCGCGCGACCGGGTCGTCGTCGTAACGCGTCTCGCGCGAGGGATCCCCGTGCAGTAACCGCACGCAAGCCCCGCCGCGCAGATCGATGGCGGGCACGATCTCGAGGCGCCGCGTCACGAGCGAGCGAGCGCGAGAAAATTGTCGAGCAGGCGCGCGCCGGTCGTCTGGCTTTTCTCGGGATGAAACTGCGTCGCGACCACGTTGTCGCGCGCAACGATTGCGGCAAAGCGCTCGCCATGCGTCGTCGCCGCCAGCGTTTCGGCGCCGACCGCGGCCCGATAGCTGTGCAAGAAATAGGCGTATGCTTGCGCCACGATGCCGCGCAAAAATGGATGCGATCGGAGCGGTTCGAGCTGGTTCCATCCCATATGCGGCACGCGCGGCGCGTGCTCGAAGCGCGCAACCGTGCCGGCGAACACGCCCAGACCGCGGTGCTCGCCATGCTCGAGGCTGCGCTCGTAGAGAAGCTGCATCCCGACGCAGATGCCCAGAAACGGCCGGCCGCGCGCGATCGTCTCGCGCACCGCTTCGTCGAGGCCGCGCTCGGCGAGCGCCTGCATTGTCGCACCGAACGCTCCGTCGCCGGGAAGAATGGCCGCCTCGGCGCGCACGACTTCATCCGGATCCCCGGTGACGGCGAAGGCTGCTCCGCGGCGCTCGAGCGCCCCGACCAGCGACCCGAGATTGCCCCCGCCGAAATCGACGACCGCTATCACCCCGCTACGCGAGCAAACCTTTTGTGGACGGAACGTTCTCGTCGCCGCTCAGGGCGATCGCCTGCGCGAGCGCGCGCGCAAACGCTTTGAAGGCGGCTTCGCAGAGATGGTGCGAATTGCTTCCGGCCAGCTGAATGAGGTGCAGGTTGAAGCGCCCGTTCTCGCTGACGCTGCGGAAGAAGTGCGGGATCAACTCCGTCTTCAGGTCGCCCAGGTTTTCCGCACCGAAGCTCAGCGTGCAGTTGAGATACGCTCGCCCCGAAAGGTCGACGCTTGCCAGCACGAGCGCGTCGTCGAGCGGAACGGCGATCGACCCGAAACGCGCGATCCCGCGTTTCTCGCCGAGCGCCCGGGCGAGCCCCGTGCCGAGCGCAATCCCGACGTCCTCGACCACATGATGATGATCCATTCCGTCGCCCGTTGCGCGGACGTTCAATCCGATGCCGCCGTGTTTGGAGAAAGCCTCGAGCATATGGTTGAGAAACGCGACGTCGGTAGCAATGTGCGCCGGACCACCCTCGAGGTCGAGCTCGAGCGCGATATTCGTCTCCTTGGTCGCGCGCGTCACTTCCGCGCGGCGGCGGGCCGCCGGAACGCTCAGCTTGCCGCCTCGGACGCGGGCGAGGCGCCATTGGGAAGACCCGACCGGCCGGCGTCTCGGCGCCCACGCTGGTCGAGCGGCACCCACGGCAGTCGCGCTTGGCCCGTGTAGCTGGCCTGCGGCCGGATCAACCGGTTGTCGGCGAGCTGCTCGAGAATGTGCGCCGTCCAGCCGGCCATTCGACCGCACGCGAACATGCAGGTGAATTCGTCCGCCGGTATGCCTAAACTGTAGAGCGTCGGCGCCGTATAGAACTCGACGTTGGCATGGATCTGCCGCCCCGGCTTGTGCTCGCGCAACACGTTGTCGGCGGCAGCTTCGAGCGCGCGAGCAATCGCGTACCATTTGGGGTCGCTCGCGTCACCGAGCTCTTGGGCCATGCGCTCTAAGTGGAACGCCCGCGGGTCGCGCACTTTATATTCGCGATGACCCATGCCCATGACGCGCTCGCCGCGCGCTAAGAGTTCCCGAACGTAGCCTTCGGCGCGCTCCGGTTGGTCGATCTCGAGAATCATTTGCATGACCTTGCCCGGCGCGCCGCCGTGCAGGTCGCCTTCGAGCGTCGCGATGGCCGACGTCGCGCCCGCGAAGATGTCGGCGCGCGTCGATGCCGTCACGCGGGCAGCGAAGGTGGACGCGTTGTACGAGTGATCGGCCAGCAGGATCAAGTACGTGTCGAGGGCGCGCTCGGCTTCGGGGCTCGGGGGTTTCCCCGTGCGCATGTAGAGAAAGTTTGCGGCAGTGGAAAGATTCGGCAGCGGGTCGATCGGTGTCAGACCGCGTCGAATGCGATCCCAAGCGGCGACGATCGACGGGGTCCGCGCAATGAGCGCAATCGCGGCACGCGGATTCGAGGGATGGGCTCCGTCCTCCATGACCGGCGTGAACAGTGCGAGGCCGGAAACCATCGTGCGCAAGACATCCATCGGCCAGGCGTTCTTCGGGGTGGCCTGCATCCAGTCGATCAGCGCTTGCGGCAGCCTGCGGTTGGCGGCCAGCCGCACGCTGATGTCCTCGAGCTGGTAGCGGTTGGGTAACTCGCCGAAGAGCAGCAGATAGCAGACTTCTTCGAAGCTCGCATTGGGCGCGAGGTCGTTGAGATCGTATCCTCGATAGGTGAGCCGGCCCTCGAGGCCTTCGACGTTGCTCAGTCCGGTGGCGCCGACGATGACGCCTTCGAGGCCGCGGTCCACGACCGTTGACGGTGACATGCGGCCTTGAGTTCGTGGCGCCGGCACCTTTCTCTTGTATACGCCGTTTAAGCGACGAAAAAGGCGCCCGGCCGCCGTTCGCGGCGCATGCGGTCGAGCGTCAGCACGGCGCGTGCATGCGTTCCCCGTTCGGCCCGGCGGTCCGCGTTGAATTCCACGCAAAGCGAATTGACGATGAACAGGCCGCGGCCCGTTTCGCTCAGCACGTCGCTCGGCAGATGGGCCGCACGCGTGAAGCCCGGCCCACGGTCGAGGACCGAAAGGACTGGAAGCGGGCCACGCAGGTCGAGCGCGACGTCGACCGGGCCGTGCGCGTGCCGTACAACATTAGCGATCAACTCGCTAAAGACGAGTTCGGCGTCGCGCACTTCATCGTCGCTCGCCCCGATTGCGCGCAAACGCACGGTCAGTCCGCGACGTAACTCACGAGCTGCGGCAGCGTCGTCGGAGTGGAGCGACCAACTGCAGACGCCTTCGTCGCCACCGCGCCCGCGCGGCAGGACGAACAGCGTGAGGATCGCGACGTCGTCGTGTTCGGCCTCGCCCAAAACGGCTTCTTTGAGCGCGGCCGCGACGTTATCGGAGGCGCGCACTTCCTCGCTTTCGAGCGCCGCTTTCAAACGGCGTTCGCCCTCGACGATGTCGTGACTGCCCTCGATCAGCCCGTCGGTGAAGAGTACCAGCAGGGAGCCAGGCCCGACGTACGTCTCGCCCGCGTCGGACGTCGACTTCTCGCGGTACCCGAGCGGCAAGCCGTTCGCGCGAAGCTCCTCGAGCGACCCGTCGGGGCGGCACACGATCGCCGGCGGATGCCCGGCCGAAGCGAACGCGAAGCTGAACGTGATCGGATCGAGGACGCCGACGAACGCCGTCACCATGCGCTCGAGGCCGTCGATGCGCAGGATCCGATCGGCAGCTTCGAGCAAGGCCAGCGGTTCGGGATGAATTTGGGCCGCGCCGCGAATCGCTTGGCGCACTTCGCCCATCGTCGCCGCCGCGCTGACGCCGCCGCCCGATACGTCGCCGACCGAGACGACGATTCGTCCGTCGACGAGGCGCATTGCGTCGTACCAGTCTCCCGCACCGATCGCCTCGCTCCGGCCGGCTGAATAGAGCGCAGAGAAGCGAAAGCCTGCGATCTGCGGAATGACGGCCGGCAACGCTGCCGCCTGCACGGCCTGGGCGTCGGCCCGCGCCGACAGACGGCCCTCAGATGTCGACGAGCTCACGCCCGCGATCCAAAGCCGCGCCGACGAGCCGCTCGATCAAGGCGTCGTACTGAATGCCGGCCGACGCGCACTCCTCGGGGAGCAAGCTGGTCGAGGTGAGACCGGGCAGGGCATTGATCTCCAAAATGTACGGCCGCCCTTCCTTGGTAACGATGAAATCCGTGCGCGAATAATCGCGCAATCCGAGCAGCCGGTGCGTCGAGAGGGCCAGTACCTGCAGGCGATGCCCGAGATCGGCGTCGATGCGCGCCGGCACGTGGTGGTAGCTTGCGCCCGCTTCGTACTTTGCTTCGTAGTCGTAAAAGTCGCGCGCGTTGGGGACGATCTCGATGACCGGCAGCGCCTCTTCGAACAGCACGCCGCACGAAAACTCGCGACCGTTCACGTACTCCTCGGCAAGCACCGTCGAGCGCCGTTCCGAGATCGCAATCATCGTCTTCGACCATTCCTCGTGCGTGCGCACGATCGAGACGTCCGCACTCGAGCCTTCGTTGCGCGGCTTTACCACCAGCGGCAGGTTCAACGAACCGGGCAAAAGCGGAAGCGTTCCGCCCTCGAAATCGAACGTGTCCCACGACGGGGTCGGTAAGCCTTCAGCCGAGAGCAGCTTCTTGGTGAGATGCTTGTCCATCGCTAGCGCGCAGCCGCGCACGTCGCTGCCGGTATAGGGGACGCGCAGCCATTCCAGCACGCCCTGGATCGTGCCGTCCTCGCCTCCCGGACCGTGCAGCGCGTTGAAGACGACGTCGGGTGCGAGTTCGCGAATCGCGTCGACAAAGCGCTCGTCGAAGTCGACCGACTGGGGCTCGTAGCCGAGCCGGTCGAGCGCCTTCATCACGCCGTTGCCGCTTGCAATGGAAACCTCGCGTTCGGCGCCGAGCCCTCCCATGACGACGACGATCCGTTCACGCCGGCGATTCACGAAATACTCCTGCCATGTGCACTTCGAGTTCGAGTTCGACGCCGAAGCGCTCCACCACCGCGCGCCGAACGCGCGCGAGCAGAGCGGCGACGTCGCGCGCGCGCGCCCCGTCGCGATTGACGATGAAGTTGGCGTGCAGCGCCGACACCTCGGCCCCGCCTTCGCGCCAGCCCTTCGCTCCCGCCGCTTCGATCAAGCGGCCGGCTTTATCGCCCGGCGGATTGCGAAAGCACGAACCGGCATTGGGCAGCTGCAGCGGCTGCGTGTTCTTGCGTCGCACCAAGCGCGCGCGCATCTCCTCGCGCACTCGACGCGCATCCCCTTTGGGGAAGGCGAGCGTAACCCGCGCAACGACGACGTCCCGCGCAAGGGTCGTATGACGGTAGAAATACTGGGGCGTCACGGGGTGTGGTTCGGGCTTCGTCGGAGCCTGCACCCAAACATCGCGGACGAACTCACCGATTTCCCGGTCGGTGCCGGCGTTCATCCGCAGGGCGCCTCCCGCGCTGCCGGGGATGCCGGCGAGCGAACCGATTCCGACCGCACCGTTGGATGCAGCCTGCGCGGTCAAGGCCGGCATGGAGGCCGAGGCGCCGGCCCTGACCACGACCAGGTCGTCTTCGAGCTCGACCTCGATCCGCGCGAATTCGCCGGAAAGGCGAAACACGAGCCCGCGAATGCCGCCGTCGCCGATCAGCAGATTGGATCCGCTGCCGAGCACGAACCACGGCAGGCGCCGCCGGAAAACAAAGCGGAGCGCGGCGGCCAGTTCGTCCGTTGTGGCCACGTCGGCGAAGGCGTCGGCCGGACCGCCGATACGCCACGACGTATGGGAAGCGAGCGGCTCGTCGAACCGAACCCGATCGCCGAGCAGGTCGCGCAGAACGGTTTGGTCGCGCGCGAGCAGCAGTGACGGCTCGCTCACGTCGCCTTCCCGTTCGCGAAGGCGGTCAGTTCGCGGCCCAGGACCGCGGCCGCATCGGTGATCGAGCCCGCTCCTAGCAAGAGCACGAGCGCGCCCTCGGGCGCGCGCTCGAGAAGGTACGCGGGCAATGCGTCGACGTTCGGGACGTAGCTCACCCGTCCGCCAAGCGCCCGCAATGGTTCGCCGATGGAGGCCGCGTTCACGCCGGCGATCGGCGCCTCCGAAGCGGCGTATACGTCGGTGAGCACGACCGCATCGGCGCCGCTCAGCGCGCGCGCGAAGTCGCCCGCCAGATATTGCGTGCGGCTGTAGCGATGCGGCTGGAAGGCGACCACGATCGGTCCGGCGTGATCGCGGCGCGCCGCAGCGATCGTTGCGGCGACCGCGGTCGGATGGTGTGCGTAATCGTCGACCACCGTCATGCGCGGCGACCGGGCGACGACTTCGAAACGGCGCCGGACGCCTTGAAAGGCTGCCAGCGCCCGGGCGATGGTGCTGAAATCGAGTCCGAGCTCTAGCCCGATTCCAATCGCGGGCAAAGCGTTCTGCACGTTGATCGCGCCGGGGCACGCGGTCGTAATTTCCCCGAGCGGCAGGCCGTCGCGCTCGACGACGAAGCGCACGCCGAAATTCGCATAGCGAGCGTCGCGCGCTCGCAATGCGGCGCGCTCGAAACCGAAGGTCAGCGTTGCGGCCGAGCGCGGCTGTGCGGCGATTCCGGCGGCGCGCGGTTCGTCGATGCCGACCAGCGCTAAGCCGTGCGCGGGAAGGGCAGCGAGAAACGTCTCGAAAGCGCCGATGAGGCGCGCCAAATCAGCGTCGGAGGCGACGTGGTCGTTCTCGACGTTGGTTACGACCGCGATCTCCGGCCGCAAATCGAGAAACGAGAGGTCGGACTCGTCGCTTTCGCAGACGAGCCAGGCGCCCGCACCGTCGCGCGCGTTACGCCCGGTGTCGTGGCGCTCGCCGCCCACGATGACGGTCGGATCGAGGCCGCCGAACTCGAGAACGTGCGCGATCATCGCGGTGGTCGTCGTCTTGCCGTGCGTGCCGGCGACCGCGATGCCGCGCCGCTCGGACATCAAATGCGCGAGCAGACGGCCGCGCGAAACGATAGCAAGGCCGCGCTCATGCGCGGCGACGAGCTCCGGATTGCTTGCGTCGATCGCCGAGCTGACCACCACGGTTCGAGCCGCGCCCACATTGTCCGGACGGTGGCCGATGGCAATCGTCGCGCCCTCTTCGCTCAACTGCTGCGTCAGCCACGTGAGCCGGTCTGACGATCCGGAAACGTGGTGGCCGCGCTCGAGCAAGATGCGCGCAAGCGCCGACATGCCGATTCCGCTGATGCCGATGAAATGGACCGTGGACGAGAGCCTCACGGTTGGGCCGTGTTCGCAGGCGACCAGCGCTTCACCCGCGCTCGAATCACCGCGCGCGGGTCCCCTTGCGCTAGCTTGTGCGCGGCCCGGCGCATCGCCGCGATCGCTTCCGGTGCGAGCGCTTCGTGCAGCTCGCGGGCGAGGCGCTCGCCCGACAATTCCTCGTCGCGCAGCAAGCGGGCGGCGCCGAGTGCGACGTACGTCCGGGCGTTGTGCGTCTGATGATCGCCCGTGGCATGCGGGTACGGCACGAGGATCGCGGGCGTCGCGGTAGCCGCCAACTCGGCGAGCGTCGAGGCGCCCGCGCGAACGACCATCAGGTCGGCGGCCGCATAAGCCACGCGCGGATCTGCAAGATAGTTGATGACCCGCGCGTCGCCGCGCGCGACGGCGGGCTGCTCCCGCGCGGACATCGCTGCGAAGTCGCGCGAGCCGGTGAGGTGGAGAATCTGCCAGGGCGCGCCTCCCGCCTCGAGCAGCGATGCAACGGCCTCGTTGAGCGAATGCGCCCCCTGGCTGCCGCCGATGATCGCCACCGTCGTTCGTTGCGGTTCGAGGCCGAGCGTAAGCCGCGCGATGCGTGCATCGATCGGTTTGAGGAAGGCTGCGCGCACGGGCGTACCGGTGACGATCGTGCGACGGCCTTGTGCGCCTGCGACCTGCGGCAACGAGACCCACTTCTCGTCGACGAGCGGCTCCAGCAAGCGATTCGTGAGGCCGGCCGTTGCATTTGGCTCGAGCAAAACGATCTTGGCTCGCGAACGGTGCAGCAAGCGGGCCAGCCGCGCGGCAACCACGACCGGAAAGGTCACGTATCCGCCCGTCGCGATCACCGCGTCGGGCGCGAAGCGCTGCACGAGCGCAAACGCATCGCCGACGCCGCGCAGATTCTCAAACGCCGTTCGAACGAGCTCGAGCGACGGGCGCCGTTCCAGCGGAGCCGCGCGCACGAAAGCAATCGGGATTCCTGCCTTCGGCACGATCTCCGCCTCGAGACGGTCGCGCGTGCCGGCAAACAGCACCTCGAGCGGCGCGACGGCAGGCTCCTCTGCGAGCGCTTCGGCAATCGCAAGCGCCGGGTACACGTGTCCTCCCGTCCCGCCGCCGGTCAGCACGATCTTCACGGCTTGGCAGAACGATCTACACTTGGAGTTTCGCCGGGGCGCGGCGGCTATCGACGTTGGCGACGAGCGCCACGGCCACGAGCGACACGACGAGCGATGACCCGCCGAACGAAATGAAGGGAAGCGGAACGCCGGTCACCGGCCACGACGACGTGATGACCCCGAGGTTCACGAAGGCCTGGATGACGATCATCGCCAGACACCCGACCGTCAAGAAATAGCCGAAACGATCGGGCGCGCCGAGCGCAATGCGAACCGCGCGGAACGCGAACACCAGGAAAAGCACGACGATCGCCGCCAAGCCGACGAAGCCCAGCTCCTCGCCGATGATCGCTCCGATGAAATCGGTGTGCGCCTCCGGCAGCCAAAAGAACTTCTGGCGCGAGAACCCGATCCCGACGCCGGTCCATCCTCCGCTTCCCAGCGCCATCAACGACTGGACGATGTGAAATCCCTTGTCCTGCGGATCTTTCCAGGGGTCCATGAACGCCGTGATGCGTGCCAGCTTGTATGGATCGTGCCGAACGAGCACGATCGCCGGCGGCAGCGTAATCGCGGCAACCGCGAGCAAATGGGCGACGCGCGCGCCCGCCGCGAAAAGCATTGCGCCGGCGGTCAGCACGAGCAAGCTCGCCGTCCCTAGATCGGGTTCGCGATACACCAGCACCGCGACCAGCGCCGTCATCGCCGCGAGTGGAATCACGCCGTTCGAAAGCGAGCGAATGCGTTCGCCTTTGGCCGCGAGCGCCGAAGCCAAGTAAAACACCAGCGCCAGCTTGGCAAACTCCGAGGGCTCGAACGAAAGCGGGCCCGCGCCGAGCCAACGGCGAGCCCCGCCCGAGACGATGCCCACGTGCGGAATCAAGGCGGCTGCAAGCAGCACGACCGCGGCCACGAACCCAACCGGAGCGAGCTTGCGAAGCTTGCGGTAGTCGATGCGGTAGGCCACGAAGGAGAGCAGCAGCGCGACCGCAAGCCAGGCCAGCTGGCGCTTGAGAAAATACAGTGCGTCGTGGTGGATCGCGACCGCGGTCGCACTCGAAGCGCTCAAGACCATGATGAGGCCGATGCCGACCAACGTAGCGACGCTGGCCGCCAGCAGCGGATCGACGGCCGGACGCGGCGCGGTTTCAACCACGCGCGGCTGCCACGGTGGCGCGGACCGCTTCGGTAAACGCTTCGCCGCGCGCCTCGGCCGAAGCGAACATGTCGAACGACGCACAGCCCGGCGAAAGCAAGACGACGTCGCCCGAAACGGCCAGTCCCCGCGCGATCGTCACCGCGTCCTCCATTGAGTCCGCTCGGGCTGATTTCGACGGCTCGATGAATTGCGCGATCTCGTCGGCGGCCTCGCCCATCAGCACGACGGCCTTGGCACGATGCTTGATGGCGTCGCCCATCGCGCGGAAGTCCGTGCGCTTCGACTTGCCGCCGACGATCAACACGACCGGCCGATCGAACGATTCGAGGGCTGCGATCACTGAGCTCGGATTGGTCGATTTGGAATCGTCGACGAAGCTCACGCCGTTCTGCTCCGCCACGCCTTGCAGGCGGTGATCGAGCGGTTTGAACGAGCGTACCCCGGCGCGCAGGGCTTCGGGGTCGAGCCCAGCCGCCAGGCCGACCAAAACCGCTGCCAGGACGTTGGAGAGATTGTGCCTTCCGGGGAGCGCAACGTCTTCGACCGGCATGATGTCGACCGGTCGCGGATCGCCGGTCGGAGGCGCGAACACGATGCGTCCGCGCACGACGTACAGCGCGGTCATCCGCCGCGCCGCGAAACCATACCACAGCGCGCGCGCCGGAATGCGCTTCGACGGATCCCCTTCGGCCAGTTCGGCGACGATCGGATCGTCGAGGTTGCCCACGAACGTGTCGCCCGGACCCTGGTTTGCAAAGATGCGAAACTTCGCTTCCGCATATTCGTCCATCGAATGGTAACGATCGAGGTGGTCCGGCGTCACGTTGAGGAGCGCGGAGATGCGCGGCTTGAACGAGCGAATCGCTTCGAGCTGAAAGGACGATACTTCCGCGATCACCCAGTCGTCCGCCTCGGCGACGAACGTTTCGCCGATGAGCGCGTTCCCGATGTTGCCGCCCACTCGCGTCGTCTTGCCGGCACTGCGAAAGAGCGCGCCGATCAGCGCGGTCGTGGTCGTTTTTCCCTTGGTTCCGCTGACCGCCACGATCGGAGCGCGGCAGATGCGATAGGCCGCTTCGATCTCGCTATAGACCGGGATGCGCGCCGCCTGAATGCGCCGCACGAGTTCGTTGTTGAGCGGAATCCCGGGCGAGAGCACCGCGGTGCTCACGCTCGGCAGCAGTTCCGCCAGGCGCTGCGGCGGCACGAAGGGGACGCCCAGCCGCCCGATCTCGTCGATCGTGTCGGCGAGCGCCTCGGGCTCGCGCTCGTCGGTCGCAAACACCGTGGCGCCGCGAGCTCTGAGCACGGCGCAGCTGGCGCGGCCGCTGCGGCCGAGACCGATGACGAGCACGCGCTCGCGCGCGTCGAACGTTCCGCTTGGCCCGCTCATCGGGCGATTGCCGCCCCGACCAATGAGAGCAGCGCTGAGGCCGTCCAGAAGCGGCCGGTCACCTTCGTCTCCGGCCACCCGCCGAGTTCGAAGTGATGGTGCAAAGGACTCATCCGGAAGATGCGTTTCCCGGTGGTTTTGAAGCTGGCCACCTGCAAGATCACCGAGAGCGTTTCGGCCGCGAACACGCCGCCGATCAGCGGAAGCAACAGCAGATTTCCCGTGAGAATCGCGCTCCCGGCAAGCACGCCGCCGAGCGCAAGCGCTCCGGTATCGCCCATGATCACCTTTGCCGGATGGCGGTTGAACGCGAGAAAGCCAAGCGCGGCGCCCGCGGTCGCGAGGTCGATCGAGGCGACGCCCGGCAGCGCGGCACGCCAGCCGAGCCACGACAAGACGAGCAGCGGCGGCAGGACCGCTCCGGCCGCCAACCCGTCGAGGCCGTCCGTCAGGTTGACGGCGTGGGTCGTCGCAACGATCGCCAGCAGCGCAAGCGCATACCAGATCGCGTGCGGAACGTGGAGCGCGTGCGCGCCGAGCGAAAGGATCGTGCCGCCCGAAGCACTTGCGCTCGAGCCGCTCGCGCCCAGGAAAACGATCCCGGCGAGCGCGCTCAGGGCAAGCTTTTGCAGCGCCCTCAAGCCGCGGTTGCGGCCGCGCAGGATCGAGATCAGGTCGTCGGAGGAGCCCAGCATTGCGCACAGGCTTCCCAACAATGCGAGCGCCCATGCCGAACCGTCCGGTTTGCACCATACACCGACCGCGAAGGCCGGTAGAAAGAGCAAGCCGCCCATCGTCGGCGTGCCGGTCTTGACGGCGTGCGTTTTGGGCGCGTCTTCGTACACGTGCTGACGGGCCGAGTGCCGGCGCAGCAGCGCGACCAGCGGTGAGCCGAGTGCCAGCGTCAGAACGAGCGCGGCAAAGAACGGAAGGACCGTTTGCAGCACGACCATCACCCGACGTCCCGCAGCATGGGATTGGGTGCAGCGCCGCGCCACTTCAAAACGACCAGCGGCGTCTGTTCGTCGCCGTTGCCATGCGGATTCGAGCGCAGCGCCGCTTCGAGCGCCACGCGGTCGACGCGCTCCGATGCACCCAGCACCCGCGCGATGCCGAGATCATTGACGTCGACGACGCTCGCGTGCGCGCCGCTCGCCACGGCGATCGCGCGCGCGACCCCGTCGGGATCCTCGGGACCGAGAACGATCGTACGCTCGAAGGGCGGAAGCGTCCCGGTATATCCGTCGATCGCAGCGATCCGCTCGCCGAGAACGCGATAGAACCATCCGCGCCGGCGCAAGAGCCGGCCGATCGCTTGGCACATCGACGCGAAAAGCACCTTCGCGGCGCCGGCCTGATCGATCACCAGTTGCAACGACTCAGGCTGATTGACGGTAGCAAACGCACTTGCCCGCCGCGAGAGCCAATATGCAAGGGGGCTAGGGCGAATCGTCTCGGCCGCGATGACGCGCCCCTGCGCGATGGCGACCGCGGTCTCGGAAACGGCCAGCACGTCGCCGGATCGCGCGATCCCTCGGGCTGCGGCGGCAATCGATGCGGCCACATCGTCGCCGGGCCTTACCAGTTGCGTTCGCACCGGCAGCGCCACGAGCGCCCCCGCGAATGGGGCGCGGCGCTCGAGCGGTGCGGAGCGCCCGACGACCGTCACCTCAGGCATGCGCGACCCGCAGTCCGTCGCGTACCTGCTCGAGCCGGTATTTGCGCGAACCTTTGAGCAGGACGAGGTCACCTTCCCGGGCGTGTTCGCGCAGCCATGCGATCGCATCGTCGTTCGACGCGAAGGAAACGAGCGTGGCCGGATCGATCCCGGCGCGCCGCGCGCCGCGTGCCAAATCGTCGGCGAAGTCGCCGCCGACGAGCAGTGCGCCGACGCCCGCCGCGACGGCCGCCGCGCCGACCCGCTCGTGCATGTGCGCCGCCCCCGTGCCGAGCTCCGCCATGCTCGCGAGCACCGCGATGCGCCGGCCCGGTCCTTCGCGCGCGAACGAACGCAGCGTCGCGAGCGTGCCGCTCATCGACGCGTTGTACGCGTCGAAGAACACGTCGAGCGCGCCGATGCGCGTCCGCTCGTAGCGTCCCGGCGGTAGCACCAGACCTTCGACCGCGGCGGCGAGCCGTTCGGGCGCTAGACCGAGCTCGAGCGCCGCAGCTGCCGCAGCAGCAAGGTTGAGCAGGTTATGCGCGCCCGCGAACGTGCAAACGATGGGATACGCGCGCTCGTCCGGGCCGCGCCGCACCAGCAGCTGCGAGCCGGCTATTACGGCCGTCGCGGTGGAACCGTCGGTTCTCGCCGAAGGCTGCTCGTCGTACGCCGCAAACCAATGCGCGCCGCGCGCAAGCGATGCGGCGCGTTCGCGCGAAACCGGATCGTCGCGATTGAGAACCGCTTGCGCACCGGTCGCGAAGATGCCCCACTTGGTTTCTGCCAGGCGCTCGGGCGAGCCCATGATTTCCAGGTGCGCGTCGCCGATGTTGGTCAGCACCGCGACGTCGGGCGATGCGACCCGGGCGAGCGGCTCGATCTCCCCGTAGTGGCGCGCGCCCAGTTCGACGACAACGAAGGCTGCCGCCGGATCGAGCCGCGTGAAGAGCTTTGCGACGCCGATTTCGTTGTTTTCGTTGGCCTCGCTCGCGGCCACCGGCCCGGCCTGAGCGCGCTCGAGCAATTGTCTCAAGAAGCTTTTGGTCGTCGTCTTGCCCGTGCTGCCCGTGATCGCGACGACGCGGGCCCGCGAAGCGCGCCGCGCGACCCCGGCGAAAGCGAGATACGCGAGCTTCGTGTCCGCCACCAGCAACGCCGGGACACCGTCGGGGACGACGGTCCCTTGCGAGACGACCAATGCCGCAGCGCCGCGCTCGAGCGCCTGCGCGACGAAGGCGTGCCCGTCGAAACGTTCGCCGCGTAGCGCAACGAAGGCCTCGCCGCGCGCGAGCGTTCGGGTATCGGTCGAAAACGCGAGCCGGTCGGGCAGGTCGCGCGGGTTGAGGATCGTTGCGCCGGCAGCGCCGGCCGCATCCTTCGCGAGCACGATCACGTCGCGGCGGCCGTCTGGCGCGCGGCGAGCGCGGCGCGGACTTCGTCGCGATCGTCGAAGTGATGGACCGACGTGCCGACCAGCTGGTAGTTTTCGTGTCCCTTGCCGGCCACGACGACGAGATCGCCGGGAGCCGCCTCGGCAATGGCGCGGCGGATTGCAACGCGGCGATCGACTTCGATTGCAACGCCGCTGCGCTGCGCAATTCCGGCGAGAATCTCACTCATGATAGCATGCGGATCTTCACCGCGCGGGTTGTCGCTCGTGATCATGACGCGATCCGCCAGCGCCTGGGCGATCCGCCCCATCAGCGGACGCTTGCCGCGGTCGCGATCGCCGCCGCAGCCGAAGACCACGGCGAGCCTGCCGCCGGTTGCCTCCCGCGCGGCTTGCAGAACCTCCTCGAGCGCATCCGGCGTATGCGCGTAGTCGACGAAAACGTCGACGCCGGACGCAGAGATCCGTTCCATCCGGCCGGGAACGGGTTCGAATGCAGCGAGCGCTCGCGCGCACGTGCGATCGTCGATTCCGAACCGGCGCGCGACGCAGAGCGCGGCCAGCGCGTTGCGCACGTTGAAGCGCCCGGGCAGTTGCAGCCGAAAGGGCTGATCTCCGACCGCGAACGTACTGCCCGCGGCCGATAGCTCGAGCGCACTCGCGCGCACGGCGGCCCCTTGCTCGAGACCGTACGTCACCGGGGCGCGGCCTTGCGCGCGCAACTGCGTGGCCCAGCACGCCCCATGAGCGTCGTCGCTTCCCACGACGGCGTGGGGCGCCATCCAGAGGAAGCCGCGCTTGGTGGCAGCGTAGGCCTCGAAGGAGCGGTGGAAGTCCAGATGGTCGCGGGTCACGTTGGTCAACACCGCCAGCGCAAACGTCATATCGGCGACGCGATCGAGCGCGAGCGCATGCGAGCTGACCTCCATGACGACTGCGCGCGCGCCCCGCTCGCGCATCTCGGCGAGCAGCGCGTGCAACTCGAGCGCGAGCGGGGTCGTGTTGTCGAGCGGCCACATTGCTCCCGCGAAGATCGCCCCGAGCGTTCCGATCCGCCCGGACGCGATTCCGCCGCTTTCGAGCAGCGCTGCAATCAAATGCGCGGTCGTGGTCTTGCCGTTGGTGCCCGTGACGCCGACCACGTCGAGCGAGCGCGACGGATGCTCGTAGAAGCCGGCTGCGATGTGCGAAAGTGCGCGTCGCGTCTGGGCGACGACGACCGTCGTCACCTGCCCCGTTGCGCTCGGAGGATTGGCGGTGGCGTAGGCCTCGTCGACGACCACCACGTGCGCTCCGCCGGCGATCGCGCGCTCGACGAACGCATGGCCGTCGGCGCGCTCGCCGCGCAGCGCGACGAACGCGCAGCCTGGCACCGCTTGACGCGAATCGGCGACGATGCGCGTCACGGTGCGGTCGAGCGGCCCAACGAGGCGCGCACCGTCGAGCGCGGCGACGAGCCGTCCGAGTGGCACGGCTTGGCGCGCCTGGGAGGTCATATCCGTCGCTTCGACACCGTCTCGTCCTTGACCAAGCGAGGACCCGCCGGCAGGATTCCGGCGTGCATCATCGCGATCCGCGCAATCCGGGCGAAGACCGGAGCCGCCACCGCGCCGCCGTAAATCGCCCCGCTCGGCCGGTCGACCTTGACCAGGATCAGATAGCGCGGCACGTCGGCCGGCACGTATCCGATGAAGGATGCGATGTATCCGCCGGCGGCGTAACCGCCATTTTCAGGGATTTGGGCCGTCCCGGTTTTTCCCGCCGTCGTGTAACCGGCGACTTGGGCGCCGTCCCGGCCCGTCCCGCGGGTCACGACCCCTCGCAGGAACGAGCGCAAGGTCGCGGCGGTGCGCTCGGAGATCACGCGCCCCTCGGCCAGCCGTCCAAAGCGCCGGATGGTTCGGCCCTGGGCATCGAGCACCGCACTGATGATACGCGGGCGCAAGAGGATTCCGCCGTTGGCGATCGCACAGTAGGCCCGAGCCAGTGCCAGCGGCGTCACCGCGATGCTGTGGCCGAAGGCCATCGTCGGCAACGAGGTCGCGCTCCACTCGTCAAGCGGCGTGACGATACCCGGGCTCTCGCCCGGCAAGCCGATCTTGGTGATCTCTCCAAAGCCGAACCGGCGGATCGTTGCGTCCATCGTGTGCCGCCCGATCGCAAGCGCGACCTCCGCGGCACCGACGTTGTGCGAGTAGACGACGATGTCGCCGAGGGTCTCGCTGCCGGCTCCGCTCGCCATCAGACCGTCCTCGGCGTTGTGGATGGTGCGCCCTCCGATCGTGATCTCGTCGCGCGCCGGGAATCGATCGCTGGTCGTTACCTTGCCGCTGTCGAGCGCCGCGGCGGCGGTGATCAGTTTGAAGGTCGAGCCCGGCTCGTAGGCGTCCATAACGGCCCGGTTGCGTCGCGCATCCTCGCTAAAACGGCCGTAGGTGCGAATGTCGTAGTTGGGGTCGTCGGCGAGCGCAAGCACCTCACCGGTCCAGGGATCCATGACGATAGCCGTCCCGCTCCTTGCGTGCCAGCGCGCTACCGCGGCGTGCAGCTCGCGCTCGACGCTGTATTGCAGAAACGAGTCGATCGTCAAGACCACGCTATCGCCGGGCCGCGGGGCGACGACGACGCGCGGCACCGCGAAAGGAAGCGCGCGATCGAATTGGTCGGTCTCGAGCGTCATTCTGCCCGGCGCGCCGCGCAGAAGATCGTCGTACTCGTACTCGACCCCGGCCAAGCCGTTGTCGTCGATACCGGTAAAACCGATCAGCGTCGAAGCCAGCCGGCCGCCCGGGACGAAGCGCTCGCCGGTACGCTCCGCAACGATGCTTACGCCGCTCAGATGCCGCTGCGAGATCAGTTCGGCCGCCTCATGCGAGACTTTACGGCCGATCAAGACGTTCTCGCTGCGCGAAGCGAGATCGCTCTCGATGCGAGCCGCCGACCCGCCCAAGATCGTCGCAAGCGCTTTGGCAGTGGCCGCCGGATCGGTCACCTCGCGCGGCGCTGCATAAACGCTGCTCGAAGGCAACGAGCGCACCAGCGGCACGCCGTCCCGGTCGAGGATCGAGCCGCGCGGCGCAAACATATCGATCGTCGAGAGGCGTTGCTCGAGCGCGCGCCGCGCCAGGGTCGGGCCCTGAAGGATCTGCACGACGACGAGCCGGGCGATCAGGCCCAGCGCTAGCGCCGCCAGCAGCCAGTAAAAAAATTTGAGACGCGCGGCCGCGCGGCGCGCCCAAAGCTCGGCGGGGCGGCGCGGCTCGAAGGCCGGGCGGCGGTTGGGTCGGCGCTTCACCGACCCGTCAGTGACCGAACCACGGGGCAACCGACGAAAGAAAGGCGAGGCCGCGCGGTGCGTCGGCCACGACGGGCGGCTCGGGCAGCCTCACGAGAACGAATCGGGCGGCCTCGTGCATGCGCAACGAAGCCGCCACTGCGGCCAGCCGCTCGCGGGACTCGAGCCGCGCGATTCGATCCTCGTTGCGCGCCGTCTCGTCGAGCAGCCGCGACTCTTCGGCCCGCGCCTTGGCGATCTGATAGTTCATGCGCGTGACGTTGGCCATCAGCGCGAGATAGGCGCAAACGACCACCGTCACGAGCGTTGCGGCGACGAGGATGCGGGAGAAGAGGGTGTAGCGCGAGCGAAGGGTGCGCGCGCGGCGGCGATCCGCAGCAGTGCGCGCGGCGCGGGAAGCGAGACGCGCCCGTGACGGCTCTGCCTCGTAGACGCGCGGGCGCGCGATCACGGCAGACGCTCCGCAGCGCGCAGCTTCGCGCTGCGCGCGCGTGGATTTCGGGCGCGCTCGGCGTCGTCAGGACCCACCGGCTTCTTGGTCAAGACCGCTAGACGCGGATCGTTGCGAAAGGTCTGCTTCACGATGCGGTCCTCAAGAGAGTGGAAGCTGATGGCCACCAGACGCCCACCCGGGCGCGTGCGTGCGGCGGCGGCCGCGAGCCCACGAGCCAGCGCCCCAAGCTCGTCGTTGACGGCGATGCGAAGCGCCTGAAAGGTGCGGGTCGCCGGATGAATGCGCTCGCGCCGCCCCCGAACGTGGACGACGCCCGACACCAAGCGGGCGAGTTCCAGCGTCCGCGCGGGAAGACGCCCGGCGTCGCGCGCGGCCACGATGGCACGCGCGATCCGGCGCGCGGCGGACTCCTCGCCGAAGCGCTGGAACAGCGTGGCGAGCTCGTTCTCGGAGCGCGATGACAAGAGCTCGGAGGCCGGCTCGCCGGCGCCCGGATTCATGCGCATATCGAGCGGCCCGTCGAGCTGGAGTGAGAAACCTCGCTCGGCCGAGCCGAGCTGCATCGACGAGAGCCCGAGATCGAACAGCACGCCGTCGACCGCCGCCACTCCGAGATCGTCGAGCGCAGTCTCGAGGCTGTCGAACCCGCCGCGGACCAGCGTAACCGAGGCGGCGAGTTCGCTTGCAAGCGCCGCGGCGGGGTCGAGGTCGAAAGCGATGACGCGCGCGCCGCCTGCCGCGATGGCCGCGGAGTGGCCGCCGGCACCGAAGGTCGCATCGACGTACGTCCCGCCGCTGCGCACCCCAAGCCAGCGAAGCGACTCGTCGAGCAGCACGGGAACGTGCGACGGCTGCGCCACATCAGTACAGGCCAAGCTCGGTGGCGAAGACGGCGAACTCGTCGTCCGCCGGCGGAACGAGCGGGTTACGCTCCTTCGCCCAGATCTCGACCCGCCGGTGCGTTCCGATCGAAACGGCTTCGCGATCGATCCCCGCGTAGGCGCGCAACGCCTGGGGGACCAGCAGACGGCCCTGACCGTCGCAGCCGGTATGGTCGGTGTTTGCGAAGAGATAGCGGACCAGTCGCCGGAAGCGCTCGTCCTTGACGGGCGCCTCGTCGAGGCGCTCACAGAACTGTTCCCAGGCCTCGATCGGGTAAAGTGCCAGGCACGGATCGGGTTGCGCTATCGTTAGGATGAAGCGCGGTCCCAAACGCTCGCGAAAGCGCACGGGAACGACCAAACGTCCTTTGTCGTCAAAGGCGTGCTCCGCATAACCGGTAAAACGCGGCAACTCGCGAGCCAGGGGAAAACCTCCACATGGACCCAGACTCTACCACTTTCCCCCACTATACGGGTCCAACGGCGCCTACGCAAGGTGCCGGCGTCACCGCTTTGCGAGCGCGGGTCAAGCTGCGGCTTGCTTTCGAGCCTTCCGCGAGGCGCCGGAGGCGGTCTGCTGCCGCCAGCGAAACCTGCCGGAGCGTGTTGAGACCCACCCTCGGCCTCGTGTTCCTGTGTTCGCTCTTTGGCTGCAGCGGCGGCGGCTTTATTCCCAATGGACCGCATTCGATCGACGCCGCGGCACTACGGCAAATCGTCGCCGCGGAGTCTGCTCGTGCGGGCGTTTCGCCGGCGCTCGTCGGTGCGGTCATCCGCGTCGAGTCGCACGGCGATCCGAGCGCAATTTCTAGCGCCGGCGCTGCCGGACTGATGCAGTTGATGCCGGAGACGGCCGTCACATACGGCGTTACGAACCGTTTCGATGCAGAGGAGAATGTCGCCGGCGGATGCTCGTATTTGCATGATTTGCTCGAACGCTATCACCACAACGTTTCGCTTGCGCTGGCCGCGTACAACGCAGGTCCGGGCGCGGTCGATGCAGCGCGTGGAATTCCGCGCTTCTCCGAGACGCGAGCATACGTGGCTCGCGTGAACGCCGCGCTCCGCAGCCTCTAGTGGCTGTTACGGGCCACTAACGCCTCATGGCGACCTTCCCTGGCGTCCGCGCAGCACCAGTTCTGCCGACGGGATTCCGCCCGCGTTTTCCGATCATGGACTCGTACATCTTGCGGGAGCTAGCGGCGCCGTTTGCCTTCGCCTTCGGGGCGTATCTGCTGTTCTGGTTCGTCAACATCTTTTTTTTGGCGGCCGACTACATCATCAACGCGCACGCGCCGCCCTTCTTGATCCTGCGCTTTCTGTTCTTCCGCGTGCCGCAGAGCACGCCGCTCGCGTTCCCCTTCGCCTGTCTTTTCGCATCGCTGCTCGCCTTCGGACGGCTCGCGCAAGACAACGAGATCAACGCGCTGAGAACGGCCGGCATCACCTTTTTGCGAATCAGCCGCACGCCGCTGGTCCTGGGTCTGGCGATGTTCGCGCTTTCGTACTACATCAACGAAACGGTGGCTCCCAAGGCGGTCGAGTTATCGACGCGCACGTTCTACCAGATCGTCTACCACACGGCCGATCTGCCGGTGATTCCGCAGTTCTTCCGCAAGGACGACACGACCGGACGGGTTTTTTACGTGGGCAACGTCGAGAACGACCACCACACGATGGACAACGTGATGATCTTCGAGCCGGCCACGACGACGCCGTTTCGCCAGGTGACCAACGCCGAAAAGGCCATTGTCGACGGCCAGACCCTGCACCTGATCAAAGCCCGCGTCACCCGCTTCAAACGAACGGGCGAAGTCGACGGTTTCGCGGTCCAGAAGGACGTCGACGTCGGTCTGCCGGTTGGGGAGACGATCGACCAGTTCATCAATACGGCCAGCAACGATCCGTATACCACGAACTCGAAGCAGCTCTCCGGGCAGATCTCGGCGATGCAGGCGACCGGCCAAGGCGGACAGGCACTCGACCAGCTCAAGATCACGCTGGCGCAGAAGCTCGCCTTTCCTTTCGCCTCCTTCGTTGCAGTGCTCCTCGCCCTTCCGCTGGCGTCGCAGGTCGGGCGAAAGGGGCGCAACATGGGCGTTGCGCTGGGCATCGCCCTTTCAGTATTGCTGCTGTTCGTCTACTACTTGATGATGTCGGCCTTCGCAGCGCTTGGCAAGAACGGCGCGATGAACCCGTACCTAGCAGCCTGGCTGCCCAATGCCATCATGGGCTCGATCGGCGCCGCGCTGTTTTGGCGCGTCGAACATTAGTGTACCGATAGGCATGACGCGGCGCGGTATGCGCGTCGTGCTGGCGGCGCTCGCAATCGCGGGTCTCCAGCCGACGTTGTGGAACCCGGTCCGCGCCGAGGCGCCGCAATCCCAAACCGACTCGCGGTTCCTAAGCATCGCACAGTCGGCTTGCGGCGCACCCAGCCCAACCTCGCCGCCGGCACGACCCAGCGCGTCGCCCGCGACCGTCGCACAGGTTCAGTCGAGCCCGTCGCCCGCGCCTCCCAGCGGCGAACCATCGCCCGCGCCGAGTCCGAGCGTTGCGCCGAGCGCGGTGCCGGACCAAAATGCGCCTCCCTTGCCGCCGCCGTTCCCAACCCCGAGCCCGCTCGGAATTCCACCCGCCTTGCCCGGGCCCGGCCAGATCGTGCCGCCGACCCCCTTCCAGCCGCCGGCCGCAAGCCCGCCGGCGCTGCCGACAGCAACGCCTTCCGGGCCGCCGCCGCCGGTGTTCCTGGTCCGCCCGAGCAGCACGCCGTTCATCCCGCCGGTTCGCTCGAGCGCCACCCCGTTGCCCTCGCCGAGCGCGGCCGGCCCGACGGCCCTACCGACGCTCGGGCCCGACCAAATCGCCACGATATCGGACCGCATCAGCGGCTCGACCGAAAACGGCAAACCCTCCGACCTTGACGGCAACGTCCACATTTACTACATCGACGGCCAGATCGTCGGCGATCACGCGCACTACGACGGCCAGCACACGATGACGATTACCGGCCACACCTACCTGATCAACCGCTATCAGGATTCGATCCTGTACGCGGACTCGATCCAGTTCGACACCGACACGCACAAGGCGACGCTCGTGCGGGGCCGCGGCGAGACGACCGAGGGCGTCCAAGTCGGCAAGCTTCACTACACGGCGCAGCAGCTGGTCACGGCATCGAGCGGCGTCTCCCACGGCGACCGCGCGTCGTTCACGACCTGCGAGAACCCGCATGGCGGGTATCACGTCGAGTCGCGGACCCTCGACCTGTATCCCGGCGACAAGATCGTCGCCCGCAAGGCGGTCGTCTTCCTCGGGCCGCTCGCGATCTTTTACCTGCCGTTGCTCGTCATACCGCTACGCGACGTGCAGAATCCGCAGCGCAACACGAGCTTCCTCCCGATCATCGGCTACTCCCAGCTCCAAGGCTTCTATATCAAGCTGCGCATCGGGTTCGCGCCGTCGAACACGTATTACGGCTACTACCGCGTCGAGTATTACACCAAGGAAGGCTTAGGCCTGGGCTATACGGCGTACATCGGCTCGAAGAACAACCGCCGCACCCTAACGGTCGACTCCTACACCATCGACGACCGCATTCAGGACGCTCGAGAAACCAACCTGACCATGACCGAAACGGAAAACTTCTCCAGCCGCCTGCGAAGCCAGGTCAACCTGAACTACACGGGCGACTACGGCGCCGGTATCACGATCCCGGCCAGCCTCAACCTCAACGCTTCGATCATCCATCAAGGGAACTTCAGCACCGAAAACCTGACCTTCTCGCGCTTCGAACAGGGTTCGCTCTCCGACAATTTGACGTTCGGCTATCTCGACACGCTGCAGTTCTCGCAGTACCTGCAGCAGCAGATCAATCTGAGCTACTCGAAGTACAATAGCGACGAGGGCGGGACGGACACGTTTCACATCAACACTGTAACGCACTGGTTTACCAAGCTTGCCGACCTCAACGTGACCTACGATCAGACCGACTACTCGGCCGAGCCTTTCGGATACAACACCGTACCCGAACTGCAGATTCTGCCGCACATCAATTTCGGCGACTACCGCTTCCCCTTCCAGACGCAGTTCACGATCGGCCAGTACACCGAACCCGAGAACCACTTCACGACGGGGCGCGCCGAGTTCGACTTCGATCAGCCCATTTTCCTGAAGGTCTTGAACACCAGCGACTTCAACGCGAGCTTCGACCTAAAGCAAGACTGGTACGCGACGGGCGACGAGAAAGCGTTCATCATGCAGAACGCGTCGCTATCGACGCCGATCGGCAATCACATCGTAAACGCGATCACCTATAACGAGCAAAACCCGATCGGCCCGTCCGACGTCCCCTTCCAGATTCTCGACCACCTTTCCAGCGGCTCGCACGGTGCGGCCGACGTGCTGCGCCTCTTCAACTCCGACATCTACTCGCTATCGCTCTCGGATGGAACCAACTTCAACGAGGAAGCGCAGCCCGTCCAGTATCAGTTGAGCATGCGCCCTTCAACCCGCTCGGTGCTCGTCATCGGCGGCTTCTGGAGCCCTGGGCCGGGCAATGGCTTCGGCATCACCAACGTGCAAGCGTACACCCCGTTCGGCCGCGACACGACGCTCGAGTTCACGACCAACGTCGACTGGAAGAACAAGGGGCGGCTTGAGGACAAGAACATCGACCTCATCAAGACGATCGGGAACTGCTACAGCCTCAACCTTTCCTACAACCAAGACCTCAAGGAATTCACCTTCAACATCAATCTGCTCGCGTTCCCCAACCAAGGTATCGGCACCGGCTTCGGCGGCCCGACGAGCAGCCCCGCGTCGATCCTGCCGCAAAACTTCGCCTACTAAGCGGATCGGGGCCGGTAACGATTATCCATGAATTCGGAGGCGCGCGTGCGAGTGCATCGAGCCGGCGCAAGCCAGGCCGGCGTCGTGCGTGACATTTTCGAAGAGTACTACGACGCGATCGGCGTCCTCGTTCGCGACGACGCAACCCAGTTCGCGGCGTATTTTGAGGACGGCTCTGGCGTCTGGCTGGCATCGGCCGGATGCGAGGTCGCCGGATGCGTTGCGCTGCGGCCCATCGCCACGCGACCGGCCGCCTGCGAAGTGAAACGCCTCTACGTGCGGCCGGCGCATCGCGGCGCAGGCATCGCCGCCACTCTCATGGACGAGCTCGAAGCCTATGCCGCGCGCCATGCCTACCGCTACGTGTATCTCGACACCAAGGACGACCTCGAAACGGCGATTCGCTTCTATCGCCAACGCGGCTACGAGGCGTGCGAGCGGTACAACGACAATCCCCAGGCGACCGTCTTCATGCGCTACCGCATTCCCTCACCGACCGTCGCCGATGCCTGACGAGCGCTGCGTACCTTCCGATCAGTTCATAGCATCGCAAGGAGCATGCCCGCAGGCGCAGGCTTCTTTCTCCTCGCCATCGGCATCCTCACGACAGTCCTCGCTGCAATACGCCTCCACCGGATCGTCGCTCTCAAGCTCAACCGCGCTAACCTCGCACAAACAAGGCTCATTCGCACACTGCATCATCTCACTATTCATAAGGCCCTCGTACCCTCAATCGCCCAACAGCTAGCGCCCCTTGCATCGCTTGCCGACCGAAGCCTTTAAGGATGCATGCCGATCCAGGGCAAGGCGCCGCGGAGCGCAGTGTGCTCGGCGCACATAAGCCCCGCGGCAACGAAGTCCCTGGGCCGACAGCGCGTCCTTAAAGGTAGTTGTCGATTTCGCCGCCGGATATCTGCGCCGCCGCATTGGCGGGGAGGTTGGCACCCGTCTGCCGGAAGATCGGATCCATGAAGTTTTGCGTGATGTCGCAGCTAAAACTGAACGAGGTGTCGGTCGCGCCGCCGATGCCCAGGGAGTCTTGCACGTTGTTATATTTGTCGATCGTGAAAAAGTTGATGTACCACGTCGTCGAGAAGTTGGGCGGCAGGGTGACCGCGGGCGTCGGGGTTGCGTTCGGCGCAGCCGAAGGACTCGGACTCGGCGACGGGCCGACTCCGAGCGGATCGTAAAGCAGCGTGCGCACGAAGGTGAACTGAAACTCGCTGCCCGCCCCGTTATAGTTGAGGACCAGCGCCACCTCGGGCGGATTGTAGTGCACTTGTATCGGATTGAGCTGATTGTTGTTTCCCGGGGTCAGCACGTACTGAATGAGTACCGGCAGCGCGGTTCCGTAGCTTGCGCCGATGGCCCAAGCATACGAGTAATTGAGGAAGGACGTCGCGTAGGCGTTCGGATACGGCTCGCCGCCCGTTCCGCTGGTGTTGAAAACGACAACGTAGTTGAAATTGGTGAAGTCCATTGGACCGTTCGTGCCGAACGTAATCACCATGCGGCCTGCAAGGTTGCTGTTTAAGACCGGATTGGGCGTCACTTGGCGCCCGCAAGCAGCGAAGCCGAGGGCAGTCAGCCCGGAAGTCACGAATGCGGCGCGACGGATCATAATGCTATTGGTCCCCTGGACTGTTGCGCTGGCAAGCGCAGCGGCGATGGCGTTGGCGTTTCCGAAAACGAACCTGGTGGTGCTCGCTCCTGTCGGCGCGATCGGCCTCTTTTGGGCTTGGTTTGGGGCGACCCCGAAGCGCGCCTTCTGGATCGGCTTGGCGGCAGGGACCGTATTCTTTACGATTACCTACTCGTGGTTCGGTGAAACGGCGGGCGCGCTGATCGCTCCGTTTGGCTTCTTTCTAACGCTCGGCCCCGCGGTCGGTGACGCATTTTTCGGCTTCGCCCTGGTCGGGGCGCTGGTCGCATTTGCCGCACAGCGCAGCGCTCGTCCGGTCGCTCCGCTTGCCGGCGCAGCCGTGTTCGCGTTCGGCGAATGGTTCCGCTCGGAGGGCCTGGGCGAGCTCGGCGTGCCGTTCGGCAGTCTCGGATACACACAGGTTGGCTCGCCCTTCGCGCCGCTTGCGGCGTATGTCGGTACCTACGGCGTGACGTTCGTGCTGTGCGTTCTGGCCGCATACGCTGCCTACGCGATCCGATTGCGGACGTTGCGCGGATCGCTTGGAACGGCCGCAATAGCGTACGGGGCAGTCTTGGCGTTGACCGCCCTCGGCTGGGCCCTTTGGCCGGCGCGCGCCGCTGAAACCGCCAAGTTTCGCGTTGCGGCCATTCAGGGCAACATCAAGCAAGCCACGAAGTGGTCGCCGGAGGCCTTCGCGCGTGCCTTGGATCGCTATCAAACGCTCACGGTGCGAGCCGCCGCGAGCCGGCCGCGCTTGATCGTTTGGCCCGAGACGGTCATCACCGCCGCCCTCAACCGCTCGCCGTGGCTCACGGCCCAATTTTCGAAGCTCGCGAAATCGACGCGCGCGGAACTGGTCGTGGGAACGCTTGCCATCATCGATGGAAAAGACTACAACGTCCTGTACTTTTTCCGGCCCGACGGCTCGCTCGATTCGATCTACCGCAAACGCCGGCTCGTACCGTTCGCCGAGCACGTCCCATTCGCGCGTTTCGTCGGTTGGATTCCGTGGGCCAAACAGGCCTCGAACTTCGGGACCGGCGACGCGAGCGGGATCGCGGAGGCGAACGGCATGCGCTTCGCGCCGATCATTTGCTGGGAGTCCGCCTTCAGCGGTCTCGTGGTCGACGACGTCCGCGACGGGGCAGACGCATTGATCGTCGCAACGGACGACGCGTGGTTCGGTACGACGGCTGGGCCGTACCAGCACGCTCAGATCGCGCAACTTCGCGCCATCGAGACCGGGCGCTGGGTCGTACGGGCCGCCGCAACCGGAATCAGCGGCATCATCGCGCCCTCGGGCCGGTATACGCTGCGCAGTCAACTCGATGAAGAAACCATCATCGAAGGCGAGATCGGTGCTCCGCAACCGACCGTCTACGACGCGCTCGGGCCCGAGCCGGTCGCGCTTGGTCTGGGGGCGCTGTACCTGGTTGCCGTCGCGTGGGGGGCAGGCCGACGTCGCTCCGTTTGAGGACGGCGCTATGGATTGCCGCCTTCGCCCTTACGGCTTTCCTCGCGGCCGGAATCTATCTGGCAGGCAGGAACGAATTGCCCGCGCCGCCCGCCAATCCGGCCGTCGTCTTTCGTCAAGGCAGCGCAAACGGACGGCGCATCTCGTTCCCGTCGTGGTCGGCCAATTACGACCGCATCGTGACCAACCAGGACCAGACCGTGCTCAACGTCGACGGCGTGCGCGACGGCCTCATCTATAAGAAAGGAAAACCGTACCTGCGCGTGAGCGCCGCACATTTCACGGTCGACACCCTCTCGCACGACTTCGCAGCCGCCGGGCGATTGCGCGTCGAGACCGTTGGAACGGAACCCAAGCGCTCGTTCGAAACGACCTCGGCGGTATGGAGCGACGCCACGCAGATATTGACGATGGCGCAGCCGGTGCGCATCGATACCGGCGCGGACGCTCCGCTTTACGTCGCGAGCTTGTCCATCAACGTGAGAACCGGCGATATCGTATTGCACAAGATCGCCGGTCCCATTCGGTTGAAGTGAACGTTGCGTTCCGCCGGCAGCGGCGTTATTTGGAGGGTTCTTCGGCGAGCGTCTTCTTTGCTTCCGCGATCAAACGCTTGACCTTTTGGCCGCCCTTGTGGCCGATCTCTTCGTAGAAATCGGTGCCATACTTGTCCTTGACCACGCGACCGCCTTTTTGGCCGATCGCCTCGTAGAATTGAGCACCATGCCGCTCGCGCGTGGCCTCGCCCCCTTTGCGCCCGATCGTCTCATAGAAACCCGATCCATAGCGCTCGCGAACCGTATCGCCGCCCTTTTTACCGGCCTCGCGCACGGACATGTCACCGCCCGAGCGGTCTCCGTTGTACGTCCCGTTTGCGGACTTGGCACTCCCGTTCGAGATTGTCTTTTTCTGCGAATTGTTCATGCTTAGAATCCCTTTCGCTCGCCCGGCGAGAAACGGGCCACACGCCATGCTCGTACCCACAGCGGACGGCCCTAAACTCAGCGCAGGCTTGCGATGCTCGATTTGATCGTCGAGGGAGCCCGCATCTTCGACGGCGTCTCCCCCGTCCCGATCGCAACCGATCTCGCCGTCGTCGGCGAGCGGATCGCGCTCATCGGTGACCTCCGGCAGCGTGAAAGCGTCCGTCGCGTGCAGGGCGGGGGCTTGACCCTCGCGCCGGGCTTCATCGACGTCCACTCCCACTCAGACGAGCTGTGGTTAGTCGAGCCTTTGTGCCGCAGTAAGATCATGCAGGGCGTAACGACCGAAATCGGCGGCAACTGCGGCAGCTCCGTCGCGCCCCTGCTGCTCGAAGCGCTCGAGCGAAAGCGTACCGACGCGGCCGCCTACGGTCTCGATGTGGAATGGACCGATCTCGAAGGATTCTTCGCGCAAGTCGAATCGGCCGGCATCGCACTCAACGTCGCGACGTTGGTTGGCCTCGGAACGACGCGGCGCTGCGTGCGCGGCGACCGCGAGGGACGCCTCGCTAGCGAGGAGCTCGTCGCGCAAATGGCACTCGTCGAAAGCTCGGTCGAACAGGGCGCGCTTGGGGTCTCGAGCGGCTTGATCTACACTCCTTCGCGCTACGCGGATTCGGCCGAGCTCACGGCTTGCGCACAGGCGGCCCGGCGCGCCGGCGCTGGGCGCTACGTCTCGCATCTGCGCAGCGAAGGCGATCGTTTGCTGGAGGCCGTTGACGAAGCTCTGGGCGTCGGCCGCGCAGCCGAGGTCGCGGTACAGCTTTCGCATCACAAGGCGGCCGGTAAACGGAATTGGGGAAAAGTGCATCGCTCGCTTGAGGCCATCGAGCGCGCGCGGCGCGACGGACTCGCCGTCGCTGCCGACGTTTATCCGTATGTCGCAAGCTGGACCGGGCTCGATACGATTTTGCCGGACGACGTCGCGCTCGGCGGCCGCGCCGCAACGCTTACGCGCTTGCAAAATCCGGCGGACGCGGCGCTCCTCGCTGTGCGGCTCGAGCTCGAGCGCGGCGGCAGCTGGCACGACATCCTCGTCAGCGAGGTCCAGAGCGAGCGCAACGCCGAGTTGTGCGGCCTGCGGATCGACGAGATCGCCCGTCGCTGGCGCATGCATCCGGCGCGCGCCGCGATCGAACTCTTGCTGCAAGAACAGCTCGAAGTCGAGGCGATCTTTTTCTCGATGAGCGAGGAGGACGTCGCGACGGTCCTGAGCGCAGGCTTTGCGTGCGTCGGCAGCGACGCATCGGCGCGTGCTATCAGCGGCATCACCGCCAAGGGCTCGCCGCACCCGCGCACCTTCGGGTGCTTCCCCCGTGTTTTCGGACGCTTCGTCCGCCAGCGCCGAACGCTCGACGTCGGCGAAGCCATTCGCCGCATGACCGCGTTGCCGGCCGAGCTCTTCGGCCTGCGCGATCGCGGGCGAATCGCCGAAGGTGCCTATGCCGATCTGGTTCTCTTCGACGCCGCGCGCATCGTCGACACCGCTACCTACGAGCGCCCGTTTTCGTACCCCGAGGGGATCGCCGGCGTCTGGGTCAACGGCACGGCGGTCGTGCGCGACGGTTTCGCGACTGGGGCTCGCCCGGGACGCGTCCTGCGCCACGGCCGGTAGGAATCGAATCAGCCGCGTTCGTGCGCGTGCGTACGGGCCGGCAAGGCTAGCAACGCGTCGTAGATGCGAGCGGTGGTCGCACGCAAAACGTCGAGCCCGGCATCGTTCTCGATGACGTAGTCCGCCAGCAGGCGCGCACGCTGCGGGTCGATCTGCGCTGCGATGCGCCGCCGCGCTTGGTCGAGCGAAAGGTCGCTGCGTCTTTGGAGGCGCTCGAGCCGCAGCGGAAGCGGAGCGATCACGAGCACGTTGACGTCGCACTCACGATAGAAGCCGCCCTCAAAGAGCAACGGCACGTCGTGAACGACGATTTGATCCGGTCGAGCGGCGGCTTCACGCTCCGCGCCGGCCGCGCGCACCAGCGGATGGACGATCGCATTGAGCTCTGTGCGCGCGCCGTCGTCACCGAACACGAGCGCCGCAAGCGCTGCTCGGTCGAGCGTGCCGTCGGCATGCAACGCGCTAGGCCAGCGCGCGGCAACGCGCGCGAGACCCGGACTCCCCGCCGCCGTCGCTTCTCGTGAAAGCGCGTCGGCGTCGATAATGAAGGCGCCGAGCCGGGCGAGCTCCTTAGCGACTTCGCTCTTGCCCGAGCCGATGCCGCCGGTCAAGCCAACCCTCAAGCGCATGGCCGGCGGAGCCCACGGGACGAACCGCACCGCTCCGGCGGCTGGAATCGGTCGGGCCGAGCGGCGCTAGTCCGGAACGGCTTCGAGCGCGTCGGCGATCGGGACCGGCTCGCCGTCTACGGCAAACTCGGCCAGCTCTTCGGGCGGAATATCCGCGACGTGCTGAATCGAGCCCGTGATGCGGCGCGTGGCATGATTGACCGTGAGGATCGTGACGTCGACCTCTTGGCCCGGGCTGTACTGAGCGGTCGGCTCGAACTCGCCTTTGGGAACCATCGCGAGCACGCCTGGAATGATTTCGACCAGCAGATAGTTCGGCGTCACTTTGACGACGCCGGCGACCAAGTGCTGTCCTTCCACGAGCTTCTCGGCGTATTCGACCCACGGATCCGGCAACGCGTGCTTAAGCGAAAGCGAAACCTTCTTCGCATCCGGGTCGAATTTCATCACCTCGACCTGCACGACGTCGCCGATTTTGACGACCTCGCTTGGATGCTTGATCCGCGCGTATGACAGCTCGCTGTTGTGAATCAGTCCGTCGATGCCGCCCAGGTCGACGAACGCTCCGAACTCGGCCAGCCGCACGACGACGCCCTCGCGAATCTGCCCGACGGCCAGCGTTCCGAGCAATTCCGACTTCTTCTGGTTGAGCTCTTCCTCGAGCACCAGACGCTGAGAGAGCACGACCCGATGACGCTTGTGATCGAGGTCGATCACCTTGAGCCGCAAGTGCTTGCCCACCAGTTCGTCGAGGTTACCGACGGGCTGGCGCCGGATCTGCGACGCGGGAACGAAGCCGCGCATGCCAAGATCGACCAGTACGCCGCCCTTGACGACTTGCGTGACCGTCGCTTCGATCACTTCGTCCTGCTCGTGGGCCTGGATGACCTTTTCCCAGGTTTTGAGGGCCCGGGCGCGCCGCTCCGAGAGAAAGAGCGTTCCGTCTTGATCGTCGATCCGGTGAATCATCACCTCGAGCTTGTCGCCGACGCGCAGCTCCTTGGGATCGATCGCGAGCGAGAGCTCGCGGAAGTTCAAAATGCCTTCCGATTTACCGCCGATGTCGACGAGTAGTTCGTCCTGGTACTTCGCGACGATGACTCCGGTGAGGACTTGGCCCTCGTCGAGGACCTTGAGGCTCTCTTCGTATAGGCGTTGCTCGAGAACGAGCTGGTCTTCGAGTTCTTCTTCCGGCCTCGGAACCGTAACGGGTCTTTGGTCGGGGGCGATTTCCGGCGGCGGTGCGATGTCGATGGTAGTAATACGTTTCCCCTTTACTCGATGTGCCGGATCGAATCGTCCGGTCACACCCCCGCGCTTTGCGCAGTTCCTCTCACGCGAGGCGAAGTTTTGTTTATCGTCGCTGACATCGGCGGCACCACCAGGTGCCGCGCTGGGCGAGGACCGTTCTTACGATGCTGCGTCCACAAGCGAGACAAGCTTCGCCTTCCCGACCGTAAACGCTGAGCTGATTTTGAAAGCCGCCCCGCAGGCCCTCGGCATCGACATAGTCGTCGACGCTGCTGCCCCGCATCTCGATCGCGCGCCTGAGCACCGACTGAATCGAGGAGTGGAGACGGCGCCGTGCTTGCTTCGAGAGCGCCCCCGTCGGCCGACCCGGACGGATGCGTGCCTCCCAGAGCGCCTCGCAGGCGTAGATGTTGCCGAGCCCCGCAACGCGGCGCTGGTCGAGAAGGAACACCTTGATGGGGGTGGTCCGCCCGTCCAGCAGCCCCGAAAACCGGTCGAAGGAGAAATCTTCCGACAGGGGTTCGAGGCCGACCTCAGCAGCCCACGGTTCTTCAGGCCCGGCAAGTCGCATCCTGCCGAACTGCCGCGCATCCGCAAAGCAAAGCCGGCTGCGGTCGGCAAAGGTCAGCAGAACGTTGGTGTAGGGTTCCGGGTCCGTGGTCCCCGCGGGCTGGACGATCAGCCGCCCGGTCATCCGGAGATGAACCACGAGTTGCCGGCCCGACCCCAGGCGGACGACCACGAACTTGCCGCGCCTGCCGACGCCGGCGATGTGCTCGCCGGCAATCTGCTGCTGGAAGAGTGGGGGTTCGGGCGAGACCACCTTGGGTAGTCGAATCGCCGCACCCGCGATCGTCTTTCCCGAGATTGTCGCTGCCAGTCCCCTGGCAATCGTTTCAACTTCGGGCAGCTCAGGCACGTCAGCTCCGCATGACACGGTGCCCGTCCCGAAAGTTGCGCCCTTCTCGCCCCCGGGCACGCTCCCCGGCGCTGATTCGGCAATGGGCCTGCACCTAGCTAGGAGCGTCCCGGGCGTGCGCGCCGTATTGAGCGGGGTCGAAGTACCAGTCGGGCAGCGCCGCCGGGAACGCTACCGCCTCGAAGCGGTACTCGCTCCAACGTTTGACGTCGATGCGCCCAAAGCGCGGATCGATCCCGGTCAGACCGAAGATCGTCGTGACGACCGGGACCCCCGCGACCTCGCCAAAACGGATGTCGGCCCGCCCGTCGGTGAGCGCGCGACGCAATGCGTAGCCCTGCATGTCGACCGAAATCTCGCGCAGGCGGTGCGCGGCGGGATCGCCCAGCGGCGCAAGCCGCAGCCGGTACCAGCCATCCTCCACGCCGTCGAACTGCGCGTCGTAATCCGCATTTCCCGAAACGCTGACGCGCGCTACGGTGCGCAAACCCGAGTCGCGGTCGTTCGCAGGACGGTACGCGCCCGCGGTCGCCGCCCCGAAGGCATCGAAGGTGGGCGGTCCCGGATCGACGTCGACGTCGATGCGCGGATGCTCGAAACGCAGCGGCCCGAACGCTTTACCGTCAATGGCTTCGCGCACGAGCGCAGCGCCGTCCGAGGCGCGGTACCAAATGCGAAGGTCGTAGCGGTGCTCGACGGTTCCCAGTTCGTTGAGGTGCTCGAAGCGCTCTAGCGTGTAGACCACGAACGGCGGGCGCGGACGGGCGCGAAAGACGGCTTTTGCTCGAGCGAGAATCGACTGCGGGCTTGGCTGCGCATCGCCGCCGCCGGCCGGCCCGGGCACCCCGAGGAGTGCTGCGAAGGCGACTGCGCCCAGACCCTGCAGCGGCTTCAGCGCGAGCCGCGCGAACACTACTGCGACGCGCGCAGCGATGGGATGACGAGCGAGGCACCAGCCACGATTCCATCGGCAGCCGCTTCACCCGCCGGCAGCTCGATCACGTAGACGCCGTGTCCGCGCCGGCGGGCGACCCGATCGTCCGGCGTATCGAGCGCGGACTTCGGTACGTTGGCCGCAACGGTATCGACTTTGCCGCTGGGCTCGACCCAAATTTGATCGAGCGCGATCAGGGTGTTTTTCATCCAGAAGCTCCAGTCACTCGCCTGCGCAAAGACGAAGATCATCCCGGCACGGGGACGCAGCTTGGTCACGCACATCAGTCCGAGATCGCGGCTCGAGTCGTTGGCCGCGACCGCAAGGCGCAGCACCGCCCTCGGTGCGCGCACGTCGATCAGTGCAAGCGCGGCGCCGCCTCCTCTTGCAGCCGGCCCGTCCAGAATGGCGGCGGGGAGAGCGGGGTTCGCGCAGGCAAGCGCGGCTTTTTGCGCGGCAGGCGCAGCCGGCGGTGCGCTCACCCCAACAATCGCGAGGAGACAAGCCAGCACTCGACCCCATGCGAGCAGCGACTCACCCATCCAGCAGCTCCACGTCGTACCAGGTTCGGCCGGTTTTCAAGCTGACCTGGAGCGGGACGGAAAGCTCGAGCGCGTTCTCCATCTCCCGCCGAACGACGTCCGCGACCGTCGCGCGCTGCGCCGCATCCAGTTCGAAAATGAGTTCGTCGTGAATCTGCAGCAGCATCTCCGCGTCCAAGCCGGCCTCCCGCAAAGCGCGGTCGACCCGCACCATGGCGAGCTTCATCAGATCGGCGGCGCTGCCTTGCATCGGCGCATTGGTCGCCTCGCGTTCGGCGGCCGAGCGCAGCGGGTAGTTGCGCGAGCGCAGGTCGGAAAAGTACCGTCGGCGTCCGAGGATGGTCTCGACGTAACCGTTCTCGCGACCGAACTCGAGGTTGCGCTCGATCCAGTTCCGCACTGACGGGAAGCGCGCGAAATAGGCTTGCGTCATCGCCCGGGCTTCGCCGCGCTCGATTTCGAGGCGCTGCGCCAAACCGAAGTCGGACATGCCGTACAGCAAGCCGAAGTTGACCGACTTCGCGATGCGCCGCTGATTGGCGGTCGGATGGTCGACATCGGGAACGCCGAAGATGCCGCGCGCGGTCACGTCGTGAATGTCGTCGCCTCGGCGGAACGCTTCGCGCATCGCTTCGTCCCCCGAGAGGTGGGCCATGATGCGCAACTCGATTTGGCTGTAGTCGGCGGCCAGCAATAGCCGCGAAGCATCCGGCGCGACGAAAGCGCGTCGGATGCGCCTTCCGAGCTCGCCTCGCACCGGCACGTTCTGAAGGTTCGGGTTGGTCGACGAAAGCCGCCCGGTCGCGGTCGACGTCTGATGGAAGACGGTGCGCAGGCGCCCGTCCGCGCCGACGAGCTTGGGAATCACGTCGATGTAGGTGCTTTTGAGTTTGGTGACTTCGCGCCACTCCAAGACTTTGGCCACGATCTCGTGCTCGCGCGCGAGCGGCTGCAGCACTTCGATGCCGGTGGCCCAACCGGTCTTCGTGCGTCCGGCGTTCGGCAAGGCAAGGCGCTCGAACAGCTGCGTGCCGAGCTGCTGCGGCGAGCCGATGTTGAAGCTCTCACCTCCGGCGAGCGCAAAGATCTCTTCCTGCAAACGCTGGACGGCGTGGTCGACCTCGGCCGAAAGCGCTCGGAGCGCCGACGGATCGATCGCGATTCCGCGAGCTTCCATGTTCGCCAAGATCGCGACGAGGGGTAATTCGAGTTCGGCATACAGCCGGCGCTGGCCGCGATGGCCGAGCCGGTCGTTCAAGGCTGGAGCGAGCTGCAGCGTGGCATCGGCCCAAGCGCTCGCGTCCGGCGGCAAGTGCTTTCCTAAGAATTCGCTGGAGGCGTCTTCGAGCGTGCCGTACGCGCGGCTCGGATTGAGAAGGTGGCTTGCGATCATCGTGTCGTCGGCGACCGCTCCAAGCGACAGTCCGTTCGCGCGCAGCCGCGCGGCTAGCGCCTTGGCGTCGTGTGCGACCAGCGCCCGACCGCCGTCCAGCACTCGTTCGAGCGCGGAGCGAACGCCGCGATGCTCGAGCGCCGCCAGACGGAAGGCTAGTCCCGTTCCGCTGCTCGCGGAAAGGCCGAGCTCGTCGTCGCCCCGCAGCGCCAGCGCAATGCGTTCGGCGCTCGCAAGTGCGGTGAGCTCGTCCGCGAGCCGATCGAACTCCGGCGGATCGACCGACGGCACGAAGCGGCGATACGCGCCCTGCAGCAGCTCCGCTTCGTCCAGGGCCGGAAAGAGCGCATCGTCGGCCGGCAGCGGCAGCCGCGCGAGCAGCGACTTGAACTCGAGGTCGCGATAGAGCGGGTAGAGTTCGGCGGGCGAGGGTGCAACGAAACGCGCCTGCTCCCACGGGACCGTCACGTGGAGCCGGCGCGAGATCACCGAAACGTCGCGACACATCCGAGCCGTCTCGCCGTGTTCGCGGATCAGCGCTACGAGTTTGGGAGAACCGGCCAGAGCCGGATTCGCGAGCAGCGCGTCGAGCGATCCGGCGGCCTTGAGCAGTTTGGTCGCGGTCTTTTCTCCGACGCCGGGAATGCCCGGCAGATTGTCGGATGGATCGCCTTTGAGGCCGCGATAGTCGGGAAGTTGCGCGGGGTCGAGATCGAAACGGGCGCGCACCGCGGCCGGATCGTAGCGCATCATTCCGCCGGCTCGTAGGCGGACGAGTACGGTGGTTCGCTCGTCGACGATCTGCAACAGATCGTTGTCACCGGTCACGACGATGGTGCTTTGGCCGGCTTCCTCGGCTTGGCGCGCGAGCGTTGCGATCACGTCGTCGGCCTCTTCGCCCTCGACCTCGATCTGCGGAATGCGATAGACGTCGAGGATGCGGCGCACGAGCGCAAACTGCGAGCGCAGGTCGTCGGGCATCGTCTCACGCTGCGCCTTGTAGTCCTCATAGCGCGCGATGCGCGCGAGCGGCAAACCTTTATCGAAGCAGGCGACGACGTGGGTCGGCTTTTCATCGGCGATCAATTTAGTCAACGTCGTGGTGAATACGTACGCCGCCTCGATGCGCACGCCGCGCGACGTCGTCAACGGGCGGTCCTTCATCGCGAAGAAGGCCGCGTAGATGAGACCATAGCTGTCGAGCAGCATCAAACGCGCCGTCCCCGGCGGCGCCGCGTCGACGACGGCCGCAGCGTCGTTGCGGTCAGCGCGCATCAACGTTCGTACTCGTGCGGAGCGTTCGCAGGAAAAGCAGCACGCTACTCGACGTTGAAGCTGGCCGAGGCGGCGCCGACGTCGCCCTCGTCGGAGATCTTCAGGATCGAAAGCACGAAGTGACCGCGCTCTTTAGGGACCGGCACGTCGATCGCTTCACCGGCATGGCGCACCACTTGCCAGTAGAGCGTGCGCGGCGCTGCGACGCCGATCGACGGGGGCTCGGTGGGTGCTTTGCGCGGCCGCTCGGCAGCGAAGATGTCGTTTGCTTTCGAGTGTGCCGGCGTTACGTACGCATGCCACGTCGGGCGCTCGGCGGCCGGGTTCTGCGAACTCGTGCCGCCGATCGAGAGCACTTGCGGTGCGTCATCGAAAAATGCGGGCGCGCTTTCGCGGCCGTCTGCGATGCGAATCGCAAAGGTCGCTTCGCCTGCGATTCCCCCATCGTGAATCTCGGCATGCAGCGTCTCGCCGTCTTCGTAGCTTGCCTTGTCGAGCGTCAACTCGGTGGCGCGCGCGTGGCCCGGTCCGTCCACTTCGACCGGCGCCGTAGCGAGCGCTACCGAGCCGTCGCGCACGACGGCGGCCCCGACGCGTACGTCGCCGAGCACTTCGCCGAGATCCAGGGTCGCGGCAGCTTGGCCGTGAACGCCGGAGACGACGCGCACCTGATACGTCTTGGCGCCTTCAAGGGTCACGAGCGCGTCGCCCGACGAGCCGGGAGCCGTCGCGCGCACGAGGACGCGGTCGCCCGGCCGGTAGCGCGCTTTATCGGTTGCGATTTTGACGACCTCACCGCCCGCCTCGACGGCGCCCGACAGCGCGCTCGGTTCGACGAGCACGGCGGTCGCGTCGAGCGCGCGACGCCCGTCGACTTGCGCCTCCGCGACGATGAGATTCGATCCGAGGCTGGGCGTTTTGAAGACGGCGTGGGCGCGCCCACGCTCGTCGAGAATGACGGACTGTTCCTGCGCGGTCGCACCGTGCGTCGCGCGCAGCGTTACCACAAGACCCGCCGCCGGCGACCCGTCGGCCGGGTCGAACCCGCGCACGTCGAAGGCGATGGGTTGGCCCACGTCGGCGCTGGGCGCATCGGATTCGACGGCGAGTGCGATGCGCGCGTTCGCAACGGTAATGCGCGAGGTTGCGGTCGCGCCCTTCGCGGTGGCACGCAGACTGTAGGTCGAGTCGAGGCCGTCGGTCGGCTGCGCGATCGCGATGCGTGCGCCGCCCTGCTCGTCGGTGACGACGGTTCGCTCGTACACGATCGTGGTGCCCCAACGCGGTGCGTCGTCAGCCGCGCCCGGCGGCACGATGTGCGGCGTGCGCACGACCTGCACGCGGATCGGCACCTGTGCGACTCCTTCGCCCCCGCGCCGCGCGAAGAGTTCGATGGGCACCTCTCGGTTCGGATCGCAGGGACAGGTCGAGCGCACGCCTAGCGTCAGATCGCCGGCGGCGTCGACGTGCACCGACGTCCCGCCGACCGCACCCGCGGCACTGGCCAGAACCGCGTATTCGCCCGCATCCGCGAGCGCTGGAACCGGCAGCTCGGCCGTGAATGCACCCGCCGCGTCAAGGCGCGCCGTAACGCTCGCGAGCATGTGCCCTCTTCCCGCAAGCGAGAGGTGAACCTCGCCGCTCGCGCGCCGATAGGTTCCGCCCGCACGGCGCCGCGCGAAGCCGGCCAATCGAACCGCCGAACCGGCCCTCACCGAGGCGGACTCGAGGCGTATGCCGACGATGGCGGGTGGAAGCGGAGCCTGCGGCAGAATCGAAACGAAGGCGCGGCCCGCGCCGTCCTCGGCTAGCGCAAAGCTTGGGCGGGGGCCGCCGCTCCAAACGATGAGACCGTGCGCGTCGGTTTTTGTCGATTGCAGCGTCAAACCGCTCAAGAACGAGACGGTAATTCCGGCGAGACCATGCCCGCTGCGCAGATCGACGGCCCATAGTACGAGGCTTTCCGGGCTTTCCTTCGTGACGAGCCCAATATGGGTGCGGTTGAGCCAGACCTGTTGGACGGCGTCGCCGCGCCGCGCTTCGACGACGAAGAACCCCTCTCGCGCCCCAAGCGGAACGGTGACGTCGTTCGATTCGAACGAATAGCCGGCAGGCGGCGAGAAACGCCAGTGCACGACCGGTTTGAGGCCTTTCGTGTCGAGTGCGCGCGGGCGGCGATTCTGACCGGCGATGATCACCTCGGCTGGGTCAACCGCGTACGCCGCAAAATCGACGGGCGCGCCCGAGTACGTGTCGAGGCGCACGACGGTGGGCTTCCACGGCACGTACGCGTCGCGCGCGAACAGCGCGAAGTACGCGTCCCACTGTCCCTTGTCGAGCAGTGGGCGCGCCGCGCCGGCCGGATCAGCCCACAGTGCGGCCACGGCCAGCAGCAAAGCGGCAAGCGGTCTATGTCGGATCGTAGAACAGCGTCCCGGTCGTACTGATGGGAACGCGGAAGCCGAGGGTATATTCGCGCGTGTCGCCTTCCTTGAGCACGGCTTCCGAATTGCTCAAGCCGACGAGCACGGCGCTGCCCGATTCCATGCCGGAGTGGCGCGTCTTGTTTTCGTCCTCGAGGATGAAGTGGTTGAACAGCGGGACGAAGTCGATTCCCAGGTGATTGGTGAAGGTAAAATCCACGATGTAAATCTGGCCGGCTTCCGGGTTGTTTTCGGTCGCCGAAAAAAGCCGGACCGATTTGATGACCACGTCTTGACCTGCGGTGACGATCCCCTGCTGGGCGTCCGAATTCGGCTGCTTGCAGGCGGAGAGGAGGGTAACGCCGGCCAGGATGACGCCGTACACGATCCGCTTCACGGACGCTCGCCTTCGGCGGTCTACGCAGGCATCCCCCGCGCGCGTGCGTAAGCGCGCAATGGTGGATCGCCGCTCTCGCAAGTCGACTACGAACCCCTGCCGGTACTGCGGCAGCGAGGGCGCGAGGGAACGCGCCAAGCGGGTTCGCGCTCTGTCAGCGACCTACCAAGTGATCGTCGCGTGCGCGTCGTGCCGCGCCACCTTCGCCGCGCTCTCAAAAAACTAACGGCCTGCATGCGGCCGGCATGCGGTTCGGTAATGCTTGCTGCGCTACTCGGGGCAACCACATTTGGCGCGTTCGCCGCACCGGCGCCGCGCAGTCTCGAAGCCGCCCTCCTCGCACGCGCCCCGCGCACGCGCCAACACTGTGAATTCGTCGTCGAGGTCAACCGGAAGGGACAGGTAACGCGCGTGCGCTCGGGCCGCACGGCGCACGATCCGAATTTCAACGCGATCACGTACGGCAACGCGCTTCAAGCCTTCATTCGAACCCCGGATGGACGTGCGATTGCGGGCGTTTACCGCTTGACGTACGATTACAACCCAGCCGACCGGTCGGTGCGGCGCGGCGTAGAGCTGCTGCATCCGGGAGGCGTCAACCCAAACGCGCCTGGGGCGGTCGATCAGATGATCCACCTCGCACGCTCGGAAGCTGCGCGCACGGCGCGGCCGCTGGGCTCGCCCAAGCCGCTGCCGGACCTTCAATCGATCACCGGCCCACACTAATAGCCCACGAGGCTCGCCGGGTTACGCCGACGCGGGCGTTGAACGGCGCGGCATGGAGTTGGCAAACAAAGTCGTCTGGATCACCGGCGCGTCGGGCGGTATCGGTGAGGCGCTCGCCTATCGCATAGCCCGCGAGGGAGCGCTGCTAGCGCTCTCGGCACGGCGCCGGCAAGAGCTCGAGCGGGTCACGGCGGCGCTCCCTCCGGGAACGCGTTCAACCATGATTGCAAGCGACGTCGTCGACTTCGCCTCGATCCCGGAATGGCTCGCGCAGGTCGAAGCGGAGCTGGGGCCAGTCGACGTGCTCGTTAACAACGCAGGCATCTCGCAGCGTTCGCTCGTGCGCGACACGTCGCTGCAGACGTACCGGCTTCTCATGGAGGTCGACTTCTTCGCACCGATCGCGTTGACGCAAGCGGTTCTGCCTTCGATGCTCGAGCGCGGCAGCGGGCAGATCGTGGTGATGTCGAGCGTGGCAGGCAAGTTCGGCACGCCGCTGCGCTCCGGATACGCTGCCGCCAAACATGCCTTGCACGGCTTCTTCGATTCTTTGCGCGCGGAGGTCGCTAAAGACGGCGTCAGCGTGACCGCGATCGTCGCGGGCGCGATCCGGACCGACGTGTCGATCAACGCGCTGACCGGCGACGGGTCGAGTTACGGCGTAATGGACGAACTGCAGGCAACCGGGATCGAGGTTGCGCGCGCCGCCGATATGATGGTCAAAGGCATCGTCGCGGGCGAACCGGAGGTGCTCGTCGCCGAAGGCACGAGCCTGCAGGCGTACCAGCTCTCCCGCCAGGATCCGACGAGCGTGTACCGGCTGTTCGCCTTACGCTGAAGGCCGCGTGCGCGGCGCATCGTGCCCGGCGCGAATGGCCGCCAGCGGAACCGCGAGGATGCGGCCCGTTCCGCTCCCGACAATCAGCGTCCCTCCGACGACGACCGGCGACCCGACGTTGAATGGAGTCCCTTCGAATTTAACGCCGACGACGCGGCCGTCGCGCTCGTCGAGCGCCCACAAATAGCCCCGCAAGTCGCCGAAGTACAGCGTCCCGCCGACGGCCACGATACCCCCCTTGACCGCTCCACGCACGCGCGCGCGCCAGCGCAGCGCACCCGTCCTGACGTCGAGCGCGTGAATGTACGGCGCAAATGGGCTCCCCATGAAGACGAGCCCCCGGTCGACGAGCGGAATTGCCGTTTGATTGCGCATCGGAACGATCCCGTCTTCGAGGTGAACGTCCCAGGCGAGCGCACCGCTCGATGCTTGCAGCGCGAACGCGTGCTGTTCGTTTCGCTCGCCCGCTTTAACGTAGGGGTGCGGCGCGATCGGCAGCAGATAGTCGCAGTAGATGCGCACGCCGTCCGAAGCCGGCGCGCAGTCGCCGAGGCCGGACGCACGTGGAAAGGCGTATCGCCACAGCACCGCTCCATCGGCTGCACGGATAGCGGCGAGCTGCGTCGCGGTTTGGCCTCCGATCGCGAACGCGCCGCCGGAGAGCGGGCGTGCGACCGACATCGACGCGATCGTACCGATCTTGCGAGCGTAGCGAACGTGTCCGCTTGCGGGATCGATGCCGACGGCGTCACCGTCGCTGTCGGCGTGAACGAGCAAGCCGTCGACGATCGCAGGCGCGGACATGCCACTGCCCTGGAGAAAGGTGCGCCAGCGAATTTGGCCGGTGGCGCGGTCGAACGCGACGAGGGCGTTCTCACCTGCACCCAGATGCACGACCCCGTGGTGGACGAAGCCGATCTCGTTTCCTTCGCCGGCGATGACGAGACCGTCCCACAGCAGCGGCTGGGACTTCATCGAGCTCGCCATTTGGCGGCTCCAGACGAGCCGCCCGTCGCGCACGTCGAGCGCTACGAACCGTCCGTTGTTGTTGCCGACAAAGAGCCTCGTGCCGTCGATCGCGGGGCTGGCTGAGATCGCAAAGCCCGTCTCGAACGACCACGACGTCGACAGATCGCCCGCGATGACCGCGTTGTTCTGCGGATTCAAGCGAAACTGCGTCCATATCGCGCGCGGCGCAGCCCGCAGCGTAAGCGGCGCGAGCATGGCGAACGCGCAGGCGAGCGAGGCAAACGAGGCGATCGCGCGAGGGAACCAGCGGAAAAAGGCGTTCACGGCGTACGGGCCGCGCTGTTTCGCTTTACTCCGAGACGATCCCGCCGCGCTCGCTCGCGCCGCGTTCGTGCCGCCGGTAGGTGGGCGAACCATCGCGCAGTAAAGCCGGCACACGACGATGTCAAAGCCGCGATCGAGACAGCCTGGGGACGGTGGTGAGTTCGATCCACTCAAGTGGTGGCTGCGCAGCCGCGACTCGATCGACGAGGCGATCGACCGCGATCTCGAGCGCAGCTGCACGCGCAAGGACGGCTATCGCAGCGAGGAAGAAGCGCGCGCACATGCCGCCATGAACGACATGGCCGGCAAGCTCTTTACCTACCATTGCCGCTACTGCGACCTCTGGCATTTGACACGCCGGCCGACGTAAGCCGGGCGCGAGCGCGCCTCGCGCCCGTGCCGGGCCGCCTTGCCGCGTCCGGTCGCGCCGGCTTAACGGGCCTGCGGGCGCGGAATCTCGATCGGCGTCGAGGTCTGAATCGTTGCGACGGCACCCGTCGCAACGTCGAAATTCGCTTTATTGTTGCTGGCGTACAAGAAGCCGCCGACGGCTCCGCCCAGCAAGCCGACGACGCCGCCGGCAACACCGCCGAGAATCCGGCCGATGGTCTGGCTACCGACCGCCATGCCCGCGCCGGCGCCGAGCGCCTTGCGCGCGGTCGTGTTTGCCTGCTGCGTCTGAAGGTTCAGCACGGATCCACTGACCGGCTCGCTCCGGCCGCTCGCAAAGATAATGCGGTCGAAAGCCAGCCGCAGCTGGGCTTTGCGACCCTGGCCGGCGCTACGCACGGCAGCAACGTGGCCCCGAATGCGAGCCGAGGCAAAGGCCGTGTCTCCATCGGGAAATGGCGGCAGGACGATCATCGTGAAGGGATCGCCGACTTGAGCGTTCTTCGTGTTGATGTCGGGTGAAATCAGCTTGGCGTGAATCGACACGCCCGCCGGAAGCGTCTGAGCGCCGGCCGCGCTCGCGCCGAGGGCCAGGGCCAACCCCCACGCGGCTGCCGGGCCAAATCGCCGCGCGTGAATTCTCTTTACGGTCATCTTTCAGCCTCACGATGCATGGTTACTCAGGTTCCCTCATTCCCACAATCGCGGCCTCTCTCACAGAGCTGCGCCAGGCCCGCCGCTCAGTACGCGAGCGCCGCGATCTTGCGAATCGTCCGCTCGTCGGCGATTGCACGGTACATGAAGTCGGCCACATCGGCGCGCGAAATGCGCGAGCCACGTTCGGGCAAGAGCCGCTCGTTCGCCCGATAGAGGCCGGTGCGCGCGCCGTCGTTCAATTTGGCCGGCCGCACGATCGTCCACACGAGGCCGCTTTCGATGACCAAGCGCTCCATGCTGCGCATGTCGGCGAAGACGTTGCGCAAGACGAGCGGTGCGAGCACTCGGCGGAAGAGCCGGTTCATATTGGGATCGTCTTCGAGGCCGGCCGACGAGACGACGATCAAGCGCGAGACCCCGGCGACCTGCATCGCGTCGACGATGTGCGCGGCGCTGCGCGAGTACACGGTCGTCGCGCCCAGGCCATCGGCACCGATCGCGGAGAGCACGACATCGCTGCCGGCGACGACGGCTTGCACCGCGCGCCGATCGTTGATGTCACCTTCGACGACGCCGATCGCACCGAGATCGGCCGGCAGCCGGCGACGGTCGCGCACCAGCGTCTTGACGTGCTCGCCGTTTTCGCGCGCGACCGCAAGCAGCCACCGCCCCACTCCGCCCGAGCCCCCGATGATCGCGAGCCGCATGGCCAGCGGTTCGCCGCATCGAAGCGCGCACCTCATCATGCGATACGTCACGTTTTCGAGCGGCGGGGCGGCCGTACCGGGCGTCATCGAAAAGGACGCGGTGCATCCGCTCGTTGGTCCCGCGAGCTTGACCGGCTTCATCGGCCTCTCGCGCGAACGCCGTGCCGCCGTCGAAATCGGCCCCGGACTGGCACTGGAGAGCGTCCGCCTGAGCGCTCCCGTCCGGCCGGCCAAGAACGTCTTTTGCGTCGGGCGTAACTATCTGGGACATGCCGAGGAAATCGCGCGCGCGCAAAACCGCCCGCTCGATCTTCCCAAGGTGCCGGCCTTCTTCACGAAGGCTCCGAGCGCGATCGCGGACCCCGGGCAAACGCTGCATCTCTCAGGTGCGGTTTCCTGCGAATACGATTGGGAGGCCGAACTCGCCGTGGTCATCGGCGAGCGCTGTAAGGACGTTGAGCAAGAGCGGGCGCTGGACGTCGTGTTCGGCTACACCTGCCTGTGCGACGTCACCGCGCGCGATCTGCAACGCGCCCATCAACAGTGGTTCAAAGGAAAGAGCCTCGACGAAACTTGCCCGATTGGACCGTGGATCGTCGAGGCCGCCGATATCCCCGATCCGCAGGCGCTCGACATCGCCCTGACGATCAACGGCGTCACCAAACAGTCGTCCAACACGCAGCAGATGATTTTCTCGGTAGCCTCGATCATCGCTCACCTTTCGCGCGGCATGACCCTCGAGCCCGGGGATGTCATTGCGACCGGTACGCCTGACGGCGTCGGCATGGCGCGGACGCCGCCGGAGTTCCTCCAGGACGGGGACCGCATCGAGGTCGAGATTCAGCAGATCGGCGTGCTGCGCAACGCCGTCGCGCTTACGCCGCCTGCCTGACGGCGCAGCCTCGGTAAGCGGCGCTACACACCTTAACCATCGGTGTCGAGCCAGGGATCTTCGACGGCGAGGCGCGGCGTGCGCCGCGGATAGGTGCCGCCCGGATGGTTGCCGATCCAATCCCGGGCACGGCGCGCAATGTACTCGAAATTTTCGTACTGCATCGCGCCTCGCTCGCGCCGCAACAGCGCGATCGACGGCTCGAGTAGCTGCCAGTAGTGGACCGTCAGGCGGCTGAAGAGATCGAGGAACGTGCGTTCGTCGACCAGCCCGTTTTTCACGAGGGCACCGATGCGGTTGAACCAGTTCAGTGCTTCCATTTCCGGATGGGCGCGCGCGTCGACGAACCCAATTTTGCTGAGCTCGCGGCGGTACGCCGCGTCCTGCATGCGCGCTCCGAGCTCGAACTGAACGTAGCGCAGGGCGCGTTGCAGCGACTCTTCGTGGAAATCGCGGTCGACGCTCAGCAGCGCGGTAAGCTCGTTGCTGGCGCGCAGATGCCGGAGTTGAACGATGGCCGCAAGCGCAGTCGCCGCGACGACGAAAAACTGTCCGACTGCGGCCAGGGTCGCGACGAGATCGAGCGTCGAGCTCACGCGCCGATTCGGCGGTTCAGCGCACCCCGGCCGCGATTGCGGCTCGGACTTCAAGGATGGCCTGATTGGTCAGTGCCAGCGCCCGCGGGCGATGTCCGGCGCCGTCGCGACCCGCGATGCTGAGCTGGTAGGCGGCTCGGCCGAGGTCGGTCAGCGCAATCTGCATATGCGGCGCAGACGTCTGGGCGACGATCGGCTGCGGTGCGAGGTTGCCCAACACGACGGTGAGCAGGATGGCGGCGACGAACGCGGTTTGACGCGCGACGGCGAATTTGGCGCCCACAGAACCTCCAAAGTGCGCGATCCATCCGGCATGAAGCCGGCGTCCCAACCGTTCGGGCACGATGGCAGCGCCGACCTTCGAGCAATGGCCCGGCGGGACTCCGGAGGCCTGAGGCGGTAATCGCCCACACCCTTGCGCAGACGCAGTCGCAGCGCGCGGTGCTCGAGCGGAGGACGAGGAAAAACGTATGCTGATCGGCGTTCCGACCGAGGTTGCGCCGGGCGAACGACGCGTTGCGCTCGTGCCCGAGACGGTTGCGCGCTTGAAAAAAGCCGGGAACGACGTGCTCGTGCAGCGCGGCGCGGGCCACGCGGCGGCGTTCCTCGATGCCGCCTATCAGGAAGCCGGCGCTTCCCTCGCGGACGATGCGGCCGGGGTCTACCAGCAAGCCGGCCTCGTCGCGAAGGTGCAGCGGCCGCTCGACGCCGAGCTCGATCTGATGCACCCCGGCCAAGCGTTGCTGGCGTTCCTGGCACCGCTCGGCGACCCGGCTTCGGTGGAACGCTACGCCGCGCGCCGCCTGACCGCGCTCTCGATGGACGCCATCCCGCGCATCACGCGGGCGCAGTCGATGGACGCGCTCTCGTCGCAGGCGAACATTTCCGGCTACAAAGCGGTGCTGATCGCTGCCGACCGTTTGCCGCGCTTCTTCCCGATGCTGACGACCGCGGCCGGGACGATTCCGCCCGCGCGCGTCCTCATCATCGGCGTCGGCGTAGCCGGCCTGCAAGCGATCGCCACCGCTCGGCGCCTGGGCGCAGTGGCCTCCGGCTACGACACGCGCGCCGTCGTCAAGGAACAGGTGCAAAGCCTCGGCGCTAGCTTCTTGGATCTCGACCTCGGAGTCGATGCCGAAGGTGCGGGAGGGTATGCCCGAGCGTTGACGGCGGAACAGGAGCAAAAGCTTCAACAGCTGCTCGCTCAACACATCGGCGGGGGAATCGACGTCGTGATCACGACCGCGAACGTTCCCGGCAAGCGTGCCCCGCTGCTCGTCACCGAGGACGCGGTCAAAGCGATGAAGCCGGGGTCGATCGTGGTCGACTTAGGCGCCGAAAGCGGCGGCAACTGCGCGCTGACGGAGCCGGGAGCGGTCGCGATAAAATACGACGTGACCATCGTCGGCACCACGAACCTGCCTTCGACCATGCCGTATCACGCGAGCCAGCTTTACTCGCGCAACATTTTCGCTTTTCTGCAACTGCTGATCAAAGACGGCGCGATGAACCTGGATTTCGGCGACGAGATCATCAAGGGCACGACGCTCGTCAAGGAGGGTGAGATCGTGCACCAGCCGACCCTCGACGCCGTGGCGGGAAGCAAAGCGTGAGCGCCCACCTGCTGAACGAGTTGACCGTTTTCGTGCTGGCTGTTTTCGTCGGCTTCGAAGTGATCTCGAAGGTGCCGACGACGCTCCACACCCCGTTGATGTCGGCCACCAATGCCATTCACGGCATCGTCTTGGTCGGTGCGCTGCTGGTGGCGGTCGTGGCCGAACCCAAGCTCGGCGCGGTCCTCTCGGTCGTCGTCGTTTTTCTCGCGTCACTCAACGTCTTCGGCGGTTACGTGGTGACGCAGCGGATGCTTGCGATGTTCAAGCCGCGCGCCGCGCCCGGCGCTTCGGGCGGCGTAAAGAAGTGAGTGCGGTCCAGCCCATAGTGCCGAACGCGCTTGCTATCGACGTCGCCTACCTCGTCACCGGCGTCTGCTTCATCTTGGGTCTGCGTTACTTGAGCTCGCCCAAGACGGCCCGCGCCGGAAATTTGATATCGATGGTCGGAATGGCGATCGCGCTGATCGCGACCGCATTCGAGCTCGACTTTGCGCAGTGGTTGCCGCTGGTTTTCGGGCTCGGCGCGGGCGCCATCGTCGGCATTTACTCGGCTCGCGCCGTGAAGATGACCGCCATGCCGCAGATGGTCGCGCTTTTCAATGGTGCCGGCGGCGGGGCGGCCGCGCTCGTCTCGACCGCCGAATTCCTCAAACTCGACCCGTCGACGTCGATCCTGACCCCCGATCAAACGGTGACCATCGTACTCTCGAGCATCATCGGGGCCATCAGCTTCTGCGGCTCGATCATCGCCTTTCTGAAGTTGCAAGAGCTGATGACGGGGCGCCCGATCACCTACGCCGGCCAGCAGATCGTCAACGGCTTGGTGGCGCTGGCCATCGTCGTCTCGGCGGGTTGCGTGATCGCCAACGCCGACTCCGTTCCGGCCTACTTCATCGCGCTCGGCGGCGCGGCGCTGCTCGGCTTTCTGTTCGTGCTGCCCATCGGCGGCGCCGACATGCCGGTGGTGATCTCGCTGCTCAACTCCTTTACCGGTTTGGCCGCGGCCCTGACGGGCTTCGTCCTGGGCAACAACGTGCTGATCATCGCCGGAGCGCTCGTGGGCGCGTCCGGTACGCTGCTGACGCTGCTGATGAGCAAAGCGATGAATCGCTCCATCACCAACGTGCTCTTCGGAGCGTTCGGCGCCGTCAAAACGAGCGCCGGGGATGCAGCGGCTGCGACGGGCTCGGGCGTCATCCGCGAAGCGACCGTCGATGACGTCGCGACGATGGTCGGCTATGCCAAAGAAGTCATCATCGTTCCGGGCTACGGCATGGCGGTCGCGCAAGCGCAGCACAGCGTGCGCGAACTTGCCGACCAACTCGAGAAGAAAGGCGTCGAGGTCAAATACGCGATTCACCCCGTCGCCGGACGCATGCCCGGGCACATGAACGTCCTCCTCGCCGAAGCAAACGTCCCATACACCGCGCTCTACGATATGGACGACATCAATCCGGAGTTTCCGCGCGCCGACGTAGCACTCGTGATCGGGGCCAACGACGTCACCAACCCCGCGGCGCGAAACGTCCCCTCGAGCCCAATCTACGGTATGCCTATTCTCGACGTCGACAAGGCGCACAACGTCGTCGTCCTCAAGCGCTCGATGAAGCCCGGCTTCGCCGGCATCGACAACCCCCTCTTCTACGACCCCAAAACCTCACTCCTCTTTGGCGACGCCAAAGCATCCGTCAGCCAGATCACCACCGAAATCCAAGCGCTATAGCCACTCCCTGATCGCGGTGCAGCAGACGCCGGAGTTGATCATCAAGCCGACACGGCGGGCGACATCGACGTACGGCCCTGCTCGACACCGCCCAGCGGCGGAGTCGCGGGACGCCCGTCCGGGGTCGGCGCCGGTGGCGGCGCGCTTGCGTACCCTGCGCTGGTGATCCCGTGGGCAGATCCGCTCTCCGGCCGCAACCGCGCGCGCGAACGGGTGCTCCTGCTCTCGCCGATCATCATCCTCCTGCTCCTCGCTCTCGGCGGGTCAGCACGGGCGGCGACGCCGGTGGTGACGCCGCCAGTCACGATCGACGGCCCCAGCGCAGCGATCCAGGGTCTTTCCGGGCTTTCCGTTTCGAGGGACGGGACGGGTGGACTCGTTTACCTGGGGTCAGTGGACGGGATCAACCACGTCTTCGTCAGCGAGCTCAGCGGGGGAGTGTTCGGCGCCCCCGTCGAGGTCGACGCCGCGCTCGGCGGCCCCTCCTCGCAGCCGGTGATCGCGGCTGGGGATGGAGGTCTGCTCCTGATCGCGTTCATCAACGGGGGCCAGCTCTACGTCGTCTCTCGGGCGAGCTCCTCGGCACCGCTGTCCGCGCCGGCGGATCTGTACGACGGCGCGATCAACCCGGCGATTGAGCTTTCTATCCACTCCGAGGGATACCTCGCGTTCACCGCTGCCGACGGAAGCGGCTACGACGTTCGCGACCTCTACTACGACGCCGGCCAGTGGCAGCTCGAGAGCGGTTCCCTGAACGTCACCCCGGCCGATGACGCCGGCACCGGAGCGGGTGCGCCGCGGGTGGCCGCCGCCGGCGACGGGGAGGCGATCGTCGTGTGGGGAGAGAACGGCCACATCGATGCGCGGCGCGTCTGGTACGACATGACGAGCTACGAGGTCGAGCAGGCCGACGTGCCCTCGATGTCGGGCTTCACCGAGGTCACCTCGGACTCGCCTGTCGTCGCGGCGGGCGACGATTCCTCGTATACCGACGTGGCCTTCCGCGAGGAGTTCACCAACGGATCGGAGACGATCTCGCACGTGCTCGTCAGCAGACTCGTCGGCTCGACCTTCGAGGGCGTCGACCAGGCGGACGGGCAGTCTTTCGCCACCGCGGGAGCGGCATCGCCCGAGATCGCGATGATGCAATACGGCGACGGCTTTGTCACCTCCGATGTCCAGGGATCGAACCAGGTGTGGGCGACGGTGTTGGGCCAGAACGGCGTCCCCGGCGCAGCTCAGCAGATCGACAGCCTCCCCAACGCCAGCCCGGCCTACCCGGCACCAGCGATCGCCGGGGACTACTCCGGGCTGATCGCATGGCAGCACGATCCAGGCCCGCTGGGCGCGCCCGAGATCCGCGCCCGCTTCTACACGAACTCGAGCTTCGGCCCCGAGATGATCGCGTCGAACCCGTCGCTCGGTCCCACCAACGCCGCGCAGGGACTGTTTGCCGCGGGCGATCATGGCGGTGACGTCGCGATCGCCTATGTGCAGGGAAGCGGCTCGAGGACGATGATCGAGGTGACCCAGCTCGTCTACCCGCCGGGTTCGTTCGGTGCGTCGAGCACGCCGCGCTACCGGACGACGACGAGACCGGTGCTGAGCTGGTCTGCCCCCCGCGAGCTGTGGGGACCCGTGGAGTACCAGGTGTCGATCGACGGGGTCCCCGCGGGAACGACCACCGGAACCTCGCTCACGGCTCCGGCGGCGCTGTCGCAGGGACCCCACACCTTCGCGGTGACGGCGATCAATGTGCATGGTCTCGCCTCGTCGGCGACGGCGGCCAGGTTCTTCGTGGACAGCATCCGCCCTGTGGCGCAGCTGACGCTCGCGGGCCCCGAGCGCGAACACGCCCTGCTGCACCTCCGCGTGCGCTACACCGACGCTCCCATCCCGCTCCCGCCCGCCGACGCGTCCGGGGTTGCGAAAGTGGTCGTGAACTGGGGCGACGGGACGAGCAACCGGATCAGGCGCCAAACGGAGACCCATCGCTACGAGCGCGCTGGCCGCTATCTGCTCACGCTGACGGTCACCGATCGCGCCGGGAATCGCACCGTCCTCGCTCGTCGACTCCGGATCGTCACGACCACGATCGCCAGGGCCGAGAAATGAGCGCACCGGCACGAACCCTCGACGCGGCGGGCCGTCGGCTCGAGCTCGGCGATCGGCCCCTGCTGATGGGAATCGTCAACGCGACGCCCGACTCGTTCTCCGACGGTGGCGTTACGTGGACGCTCGATCAACGCGTCGAGCTGGCGCGCTCGATGCTCGCCGCGGGGGCGGACATCATCGACATCGGCGGCGAGTCCGGCGTCACCAACCGCCCGCCCATCGATCCCGAGGAGGAGATCGAGCGGGTCGTGCCGCTGATCGAGCGAGTCACGGCCGAGCTCCGCGTGGTCGTTTCGGTGGACACCTACAAGCCCAGCGTGGCGCGGGCGGCGATCGCGGCCGGCGCATCGATCGTGAACGACGTCAGCGGACTGCGCGACCCGGACCTCGCGAACGTGTGCGCCCAAACCGGTGCCTCGCTCGTGCTCATGCACACTCGCGCGCCGCCGAAGCAGAGGCTGTTGGACACGGCGTACGACGGCCACATCGTCGACGACGTGCTCACCTTCCTGCACGAGCGCATCGAGCTCGCGCGAGCTCGCGGAGTCGCCTTCGAGCAGCTGATCGTCGACCCCGGCCCGGATTTCGCCAAGACACCCGCCCAGACCGTCGAGGCGCTGCGCTCGCTCGGTCGGCTCCACGAGCTCGGGCGCCCCGTCCTGCTCGCCGTCTCGCGCAAGGACTTCGTCGGAGCGATCACGCGGCGGGCACCCCGGCAGCGCCTCGCGGGAACACTCGCCGCGCTCGCCTACGGCGTCGATGCCGGGGCGCACATCGTCCGCGTGCACGACGTCGCGCAGGCGGCCGACTTCCTTGCGGTCCGCGCCGTGCTGGACGGGAGTCTCGAGCTCGATTCCGGGCTGCGGCTGGCCGATGATCTGCGCCGGGAGCAAGGCTGACAGGGGCGGGGGCGCGGGTGCGGCCTCGAAGCCCGTCGGCCGCCCTCGCTAGTATGTCGCACCCATCGCCGGCCGCTGGCTCAACGCGGTCGGAGCCCACCGATTAGGAGGAGGTTTCACACGTGTCCGTGCTCGACCGTAGTGCGCTGGAAGAGAGCCCGCTCGCCGACCTTCACGCGATCGCATCGGAGCTTTCGGTCGACGGCTATCGCCGGCTGCGCCGAGCTGATCTGATCGATTCGATCCTCGCTCATCAGGCCGGCGGCGGGGCCACAGAAGCCTCAGAGACCACGGAATCCACGGAGGCCACAGAAGCTCCGGAGGCAATCGGGGCCACACAGGCCCGGGACGACCCGGACGAGTCGGAGGCCAAGGAGTCCCCGGACGCCCACACCGCGGAGGAGGCCTCGCCCACGGAAGACACGGAGGAGCAACCGGCCTCGCGGCGCCGTCGCGGGCGTCGCNNGATGCCGAGGTCGTCGCCGAGGACGGCGACGCCGAGAAGGCGCCGGTCGCGGAGGAGCAGGAGCGGACCGAGGTGGAGCCGGCGCAGCCGCCGTCCGAAGCCGCCACCGTCGAGGGCGTCGTCGAGCTGCTGCCCAACGGTTCCGGCTTCCTGCGCGTGCAGCCGCCCGACCCCTCGGACGACGACGTGTACATCTCGGCGGCCCAGGTCAAGCGCTGCGAGCTGCTGTCCGGCGACGTGATCTCGGGTCCACCTCGGGCGCCCCGGCGCTCCGAGCGGTTTCCCTCGCTCGTGCGGGTCGACACGATCAACGGTCACCCTGCGGGCGAGGTCGCCGAGAGAAGCCGCTTCGACGACTTGCCTGCCGCCTTTCCCGAAGAGCGCATCCGGCTCGGATCCGAGGATCCGACGGTCAAGGCGATCGAGTGGCTGACGCCGTTCGGCAAAGGGTCGCGCATCACGATCGTGGGCGCGACGCGTGCCGGCAAGACGGAGGCGCTTCGGCGGCTCGCGCGCTCCCTGGCGGAGCATTCCGAACTGCAGCTCTCGGTCGTCCTCGCGGGCGTCCGGCCCGAGGAGCTCGCGGACTGGCAGGAACCACTCCAGCCCGTCGCGGCGGTCAGTTTTGCGGTCTCGGCCGACGTTCAGGCGCACGTCGTCGAGCCGGTGGTCGAGACAGCCCGGCGCCTCGCCGCCCGCGGCGGCGACGTGGTGCTGCTGATCGACACGCTCGACGGTCTGCCACCGCTCGCCGCGCGCAAGGCCCTCGCCGCCGCCCGCAACATCGTCGACGGCGGCTCGCTCNNGCGAGACGACGGTGATCGCGCTCGACGCCATGCTCGCGAGTACGGGGCGCTTTCCCGCGATCGACCTCCTCGCGAGCGGGACCATCCGTCCCGAGCGCCTCGTCGGAGAAGCGGCGGCAGAGGCGATCGCCCGCGTGCGGATCGAGGCGGCCGAGGACGAGTAGGCGCGCTCAGTAGGCGGTGCAGCGCGAGCGGTGGCGGGGCGATGACTTGTAGCCGGGACCGCCGCCGCGTTGCCACAGCAGTCGATCGACCCCGGCCGCCGAAACGGACCCATCCGGCCCACCCGCTCGGGCC